>NZ_OV350343.1:0-690427 GCF_923868895.1 Halomonas sp. TD01 | reverse complement strand
TGTGCTATTTGGCTGTGGTGTGCTGCTGGTGGTGGGCAACACTATTCGTCTTTCGGTTGAAAGCCGACGGAGAGAAATCGAAGTGGTGATGCTTATTGGCGCGACCCATGCCTTTGTTCGGAGGCCCTTTCTATATAGCGGGGCTTGGTACGGTGTTGGGGGCGGCCTGCTGGCGCTGGGGTTGTTGGGGCTTGGCAACCATTGGTTGTCGATGCCCGTTGCAGCTCTGGCTGCAAGCTATGGGGCGAGCTTTGTATTGCCGCAGTTGGACGTGACAGGCTCTACAATTCTGCTATCTTGCAGTACACTACTGGGCTGGCTAGGAGCTTGGTTGGCTGTTACACGCCATCTCTCTAGTATACGGCCGCGTTGATTATGTGTGTTATGCGGTCAGTAACGGGGATTTCCACCCCATTTTGTGTCTTATGCAGTGAATGCATCGGTCATGTGAACCTTATGCTTAGGCTAAGGTCTTAGAGTTAACAGATGATGGTTGAGGCACTCACTTCAACACATCAACCATGATAGGTTTTAAGGGAGACCACCTGCACATGAGCACTAGTCTTCTACCGGTGGGACAGCTTTCTCCAGGTCACGATCTGGGCGGCTATATTCAAGCGGTTAACGGCATACCCGTATTAAGCGTTGATGAAGAGCGTGAGCTTGCATTCCGCCTCCACGACGAAGGTGATTTAGAAGCAGCACGCCGCTTGGTGCTGTCGCACCTGCGTTTTGTTGTGCATATTGCTCGCAGTTACTCAGGTTATGGTCTGCCACAGGCTGACCTGATTCAAGAAGGTAACGTCGGTCTAATGAAGGCCGTTAAACGCTTCGACCCCAATCAGGGCGTTCGCTTGGTGTCATTTGCCGTGCATTGGATCAAAGCGGAAATTCATGAGTTTGTGCTGCGCAACTGGCGTATTGTCAAAATTGCCACCACGAAAGCTCAGCGCAAGTTGTTTTTTAACCTGCGTAGCGCCAAAAAACGCTTAGCCTGGCTGAACAACGATGAAGTTAACGCGATTGCGGAAGACCTCAACGTAAAGCCAGAAGTAGTGCGCGATATGGAAGGCCGCCTGTCGGCTTACGATGCGGGCTTCGATGCCTCTCCTAGCGACGACGAAGAGAGCACCTATCAAGCACCGGCGTATTTTTTAGATGACGCTTCCGCTGATCCGGCAACGCTGCTGGAAGACAGCAACTTTGAGGAAGATTCAACGCGTCGCTTACAGCTAGCTTTGAAAGGGCTTGATGAGCGCTCGCGGGATATTCTGCAGCGTCGCTGGCTCACTGATAATAAAGCGACACTGCACGACTTGGCCGATGTTTATGGCGTCAGCGCTGAACGCATCCGCCAGCTCGAAAAGAACGCAATGAAAAAACTGCGCCAGAAGATGGGCGACGCTATCGCCGCTTAAGTAAGTACTCATAGCTGACAAGCACGTTAGATACACGCCCCAAAGGCAATGCCTTTGGGGCGTTTTTATTGGACAACTGATCGCTTGATATGTTGACGCTTGCTAAGCCGGTTGCACGGTTTCTTGTAACAGTTGGCTAGACAGAAGTGCCCACTGGTCTTCCCAGTACTCGGTCGGCAAGCGCTTGAAATCACTGCGCACATACTGAGAAATACGCCCTTCAGCCTGAGCGATCAGCAGGTTGGCTGCTGCTGAAGCGGATATGCTGGTGCGTAGCCCTTCGCGCAGCTCAGCTTCCCGCAGTATCTGTTTTAACTGGGTTTCCAGGCGCTCAAACAATTGGTGAACGCGCTGGCGCAGCCGGGCCGTTTCGCCAGTAAGTACGTCGCCTCCCAGTACCCTGGCAAGCCCAGGGTTCTTTTCGGCAAAGCCGAGAAGCAAAGCCAGAATAGTGCCGCATCGAGACGCCGCATCGGGGATGTCTTCTAGAATACGCGTGATACGTGCAAAGATGCTTTCTTCAATAAAGTCGATCAAACCTTCAAACATGCGCGCTTTGCTGGGGAAATGCCGATACAGCGCTGCTTCCGAAACGCCAACCTGGCGGGCAAGCGCAGCGGTTGTAATGCGTTTGCCGCTATCCTCTTCCAGCATAACGGCTAAGGCTTGCAGGATTTGCTCGCGGCGGCGAGGTTTTTGTTCGTCACTCATGACGTTAGCCCTCCGTCGCGGTTAACCTGCGTCAGTAATCAGGGTGCCGACCCCAGCATTGGTAAAGATTTCCAGCAGTACGGCATGGGGGACGCGGCCATCGATAATATGGGCGCTGTTAACGCCGCCTTTTACCGCGTCTAGTGCACAGCGTATTTTTGGCAGCATGCCTCCATAAATCGTGCCGTCGGCGATTAAGGCGTCAACTTGAGCAGTGCTTAGTCCAGTTAACACCTCTCCTTCACTGTTCATCAGGCCCGCGACGTTGGTCAATAGCATCAGTTTTTCAGCGTTGAGTGCCTCGGCCAGTTTGCCTGCTACTAGGTCGGCATTGATGTTATAGCTGTGTCCCTCACCGTCAACCCCGATAGGGGCAATCACCGGAATGAAGTCTCTGGCGGCCAGCATCTCAATGAGGTCGGTGGAGATAGACTCCACTTCACCTACGTGCCCAATGTCGATAATTTCCGGTGCGGTCATCTCAGGACTTTGGTGCTCTACTTTCAGCTGGCGAGCACGAATTTGAGCGCCATCTTTACCGGTCAAGCCAATGGCTTTGCCACCGCTTTGGTTGATCAGGTTAACAATGCTTTTGTTGACCAACCCTCCCAAGACCATCTCCACAACATCCATGGTTTGGGAGTCAGTGACTCGCATGCCGTTCACAAAGCGCGATTCGATATTCAGTTTTTCCAGCAGGCTGCCAATTTGTGGCCCGCCCCCATGGACGACGACCGGGTTAATGCCGACCTCTTTCATCAGCACGATGTTGCGCGCGAACGAATCGATCAAGGTGTCTTCTGTCATGGCGTTGCCACCATATTTAACGACGACCGTTTTGCCCGAAAACTGCTGGATGTAGGGGAGGGCTTCTGACAATACCTCCACAACGACCTGGGGGTCGCGGCTAGTTGAACTCATGACGTTGTCCCTTTTGATTTTTTCCGTCGCTACTTTTTATCGCGACCGTTATTACAGCGCGAGCATTGGCTTTTCCATGCGGCGTGTTGTCTAGCCTTCTTATTATGTCGCGCGTTCGATTGGCGTGATCACTTCTCTTCTGTTCACCCTGCCGCGTTAGTTCACGTTATTGAGGTTCAGGGATCGTCAGTGCTGGTGAAATCTCCGCCAGCGCGTTGGCAAAACGCTGTTTTATTCGGCTAAGTGCCGCAGCATCGCTACCCTCAAAGCGGAGTACTAGCGCAGGTGTGGTGTTGGAAGCTCGGCAAAGTCCCCAGCCATCGGCATAGTCCACGCGAATGCCATCAATCGTGGTTTTGATACCTTCGCCGAAGTCGCCCTCTCTAGCAAGCTTCTTGATAAGCGCGAATTTTTCTTCATCGGCGACCGCGATATTAATTTCAGGCGTGCTGATATCTTGTGGAAATAGATCAAACACTTCATCGGCACTGCCGGGGTGGCGGGCTAGAATTTCAAGCAAACGGGCCGCAGCATACAGACCGTCGTCAAATCCGTACCAACGCTCCTTGAAGAAAATATGCCCGCTCATCTCACCGCCCAGCTCAGCACCTGTTTCCCGCATGCGTGCTTTGATTAGTGAATGCCCGGTCCGCCACATTTCCGGCTCGCCGCCAGCGTCGCTAATAACTCGTGCCAGGTTACCGGTACATTTGATGTCGAAGATTACCTTGGCGCCTGGGTTGCGTGACAGCATATCAGCCGCGAATACCATCAGCAGATGGTCCGGGTAGATCATTCTGCCACTTGGCGTGACAACCCCTAAGCGGTCGCCGTCGCCGTCAAAAGCTAAGCCAATATCGGCGCCGGTTTTATTAACGCTATGGATCAAGTCGCGTAGGTTTTCGGGTTTGCCTGGGTCGGGGTGGTGGTTCGGGAAGTTGCCGTCAATCTCGGCGAATAATGGAGTGGTTTTTACCCCCAGGCGCTCGATAAGCTGCGGGCCAAGCTCTCCAGCGACCCCGTTGCCACAATCCACAACCGCGCTCAGTGGTCGCTCAATATGGATGTCGCTAATAATTCTTTCAAGATACGCCGTGCGCAAGTCGTGCTGGCGAACGCTGCCTTCGCCGCTGGTGAGGTCGTTTGCTTGAATGCGCTCATAGAGGGCGGTGATAGCATCACCGGAGAGCGTTTCACCAGCTAAGACGATTTTGAAGCCGTTATAGTCGGGTGGATTGTGGCTGCCGGTTAGCATTACCCCAGAGCAGCTTTCAGGCAGTATGTGTGTGGCGAAGTAAAGCACGGGTGTTGGCACCATGCCGATATCAATAACGTCCCGCCCTGAGGCTGTTAGGCCACGAATCAGCGCTGCTTGCAGGCGCGGTCCGGAAAGTCGGCCATCACGTGCAACAATGACCGTTTGCTCGCCCCGAGCGGCGGCTTCAGAGCCAACGGCACGGCCAATAAGCTCGGTGGTGGTTTCACTCAGCGTATGGTCCACAATGCCGCGAATGTCGTAAGCACGAAATATCGATGCAGGTACGTTCATTGTCGCTCCTAAATTAACGGTAAAACAGCGCTTGGCTTATTGGCTGCCTGTGCTGCCAAAACCACCGCTGCCGCGAGTGGAGTCTTCAAAGGCATCGACAATCGTAAGTTCCGCTTGCACGACGGGGACAACGACATACTGAGCGAGACGCTCAAAGGGCGATAACGTAAAGCTGCTTTGACCACGGTTCCACACGGATACCATCAGTTCGCCCTGGTAATCAGAGTCGATTAGTCCGACGAGATTGCCCAGCACGATACCGTGCTTATGACCTAGCCCGGAGCGAGGCAAGATCATACCTGCTAAACCAGGATCTTCTATGTAAATGGCAAGGCCTGTTCGCACCAGCTGGCAGTCACCAGGAGCAAGCGTCAGCGGTTCATCTAGCAGTGCTCGCAAATCCATACCCGCTGAGCCTGTTGTTGCATAAGAGGGAAGGTAGTCGTGCAAACGCTCATCCAATATTTTGCACTGCAGGCGTGGGCGAGAACCGCTCATGATAATGCTCCGGGGGGTTGAGAAAGTGATTGAGAAGGTGACTGAGAGGGTAATTGAGAAGGTAGTAGTGATAGTGCGTGACGAATAATAAGGGCAGCAAGCTGCGTTTTAGCCTGGGGAGGGGCTTCCAGTTGATCGGTTCCCGCCATTGAGCGCCAAAGCAGCAAGGCAGCATTGTTATCGCTTCCAAAGCCAAGTCCCTGCTGAGAGACGTCGTTGGCAACGATCATATCTAGGCCTTTGCGGGTCAGTTTATCTTCCGCATAGCGAGCGACATTTTGGGTTTCGGCGGCGAAGCCCACCACGAAAGGGCGTTGGTTGCCAGGCAGCGCGGAAACATCGGCAATAATGTCAGGGTTTTTGACCAGCGTAAGCGTTAGCGTATCGCTGTCGTCGGTTTTTTTGATTTTATGCTCGGCAGCACTGGCGGCACGGTAGTCAGCGACCGCAGCACAGCCAATAAATAGGGCTGCATGAGGCGCTAGTGTTAACGCTTCGTGATGCATTTGTGCGGCGGTTTCCACATCAATCCGTTCAACACCGTAAGGGGTGGGTAGATTAACCGGGCCGCTTATCAGCGTTACCCGTGCGCCCTGGGTAGCTGCTTCAGCAGCTAGTGCGTACCCCATCTTCCCTGAGCTGTGATTGGATAGGTAGCGCACGGGATCCAGCGACTCTCGAGTGGGGCCAGCAGTAATAACCACATGCGGCGCGGAGGTTGGCGCTGGCGTCTTTGCATCAGTAGTAAAATGCTGTGCTAAGAAATCAACAATACCTTCTGGCTCGCTCATTCTGCCGGGGCCTACGTCGCCACAAGCTTGGTCACCTGCCGCTGGCCCGATCAACTGCCAGCCATCGCTGGCTAACTGAATCACGTTACGTTGGGTTGCGGGGTGTCGCCACATGGCCTGATTCATGGCCGGTGCGATCAGCTTGGGCGCTTCACAGGCTAAGCACAGGGTGGTCAACAGATCGTCAGCCATGCCATGTACCAATCGTGCGATCAAGTCGGCAGTCGCTGGGGCAATCAGTACGGCATCCGCCCAGCGGGCTAGCTCAATATGTCCCATGCCAGCTTCTGCTTCAGGGTCAAGCAGTGAGGTGCGTACCGGCTCCCCTGAGAGCGCTTGAAGTGTTAACGGCGTGATAAATGCTTGGGCACCCTCGGTCATTACCACGCGAACCTCGCAGCCAGCTTGCTTGAGTAGCCGAACAATCAGCGCGCTTTTATAAGCTGCAATGCCAGCGCTAATACCAAGTAGCAGGCGCTTGCCAGCAAGTGACGTTAACGGAGATGGCGATAATAAGGCCATGATGGGCAGTCCCATGTAGCGTTTGTTAAAGGTGAGTACCATACCATTTGACTGGTTATTTTGGCATGCTCAGGCAGCAGTTGGAAAAGCCAATTAGGGTGCGTAATAGCAAACGCGGACGGTGCTATCAGCGGTAGCAAGGAGGCGGCAATGGGGATTAATCACTGGCCAGAAGGTGAGCGGCCACGAGAGAAGTTATTGAACATGGGGGTTCAGGCGCTCTCTGACGCTGAGCTCCTTGCCATTTTTCTGCGGGTAGGCGTTCAGGGGAGCTCAGCCGTGGATTTAGCGCGGGACCTGCTGGCCAGCTTTGGTGGTTTGAGGCAGCTCTTGGAGGCGGATCAGGATCAGTTTTGTGCGGCTCGGGGGCTTGGGAGTGCAAAATTTGCTCAGCTTCAGGCGACCCTCGAGCTTTCCAGGCGTCATTTGGCGAGTCAGCTTGCCCGGGGCAATGCGCTCACATCGCCGGCCCTTGTGCGCCATTACCTCAGTTCCCAGCTTCGCCATTTGGGGCATGAAGAGTTTGCCGTGCTTTTTTTGGATACACAGCATCGAATTATTCGCTATGAATCCCTGTTTCGCGGTACCCTAGACAGCGCATCCGTTTATCCCCGCGAAGTAGCCAAGCGTGCGCTTGAATTACACGCTGGTGCTGTCATCCTGGCACACAATCACCCCTCGGGTGTTGCTGAGCCAAGCGATGCTGATCGACGTATTACTGAACGTCTAAAAGATGCCCTTGCACTCTTCGATGTGCGGGTGCTTGATCATTTCGTGGTGGGGGACGGTGACGTGGTTTCGTTTGCCGAGCGCGGTTGGCTATAGCAATTAATGAAAACGGTGTGACGTCAAATTCACGTCGTTTACCTAAGTAAATTGTCCGAAAAATGCCTTTTTTGGCATTTTTGGGCGTTTTTGCTTGCTGGTAGCCGGGTGCTCTGGTATAAAGTGCCACCTTTAAACTTGGGTTGAATAACGGATTTGGGTACAGCTAGGCGGTTAACTGCGTCGACTCCCTCCCTGCTCCGGTTTGCCCGACAGTTTTGAACAACTCGCCAAGCGGTTGGAGGCTCTCATGTCCAAAGTATGTCAGGTTACCGGCAAGCGTCCGGTAACTGGTAATAACGTTTCTCACTCCCAGCGTAAGACACGTCGTCGTTTCTTGCCGAACCTGCACACCCATCGTTTTTGGGTTGAAGCTGAAAACCGCTTCGTCAAGCTGCGCGTTTCCTCTAAAGGAATGCGTATTATTGACAAGAAAGGTATCGAAACGGTTCTGGCTGATATCCGCAAGCGCGGCGACGCCATCTAAGCTAGCATTTTGGGAGAGTTAAACCATGCGCGATAAGATCAAGCTGGTGTCTAGTGCCGGTACAGGCCACTTCTACACCACTGATAAGAACAAGCGGAATACACCGGATAAGTTCGAATTCAAGAAATACGACCCGGTCGTCCGTAAGCACGTTATCTACAAGGAAGCCAAGATCAAGTAATCGCGATTACAATGATCGGCTTTCACCGCAGGCGAGTGCCTGTTGAAAAACCCGGCCCCAAGCCGGGTTTTTGCATGTCCGGTATTTAGCCACTTATTTTGTATGAATGGCGGTACACGTCCCTATGCTTCAGCACCGCATAGGCGACAGGGTAGTTGTCACGGTGCTGTCATCATAGGCTTTCATCATGCCCGAATTGCCTGAAGTTGAAACGACACGGCGTGGCATTGCCCCCTATTTAGAAGGGCAGGAGATCACCGAGGTGCTGGTGCGTCAGTCCCGGTTACGCGTGCCAGTACCTGGAAACCTAGCCGAACGGCTGGTAGGTGCTCATGTAGGCGTGTTAAATCGCCGCGCTAAGTATCTGCAAATTCCCGTGTCGACGCCTGAAGGTGAGGCCACGCTGCTATGGCATTTGGGCATGTCGGGCAGCCTGCGCATTGCCAAGGTGGGGGATTTGCCTAAAAAGCATGATCATGTTGACGTGGTGATGGCCAGTGGCTATGTGCTGAGGTACCACGACCCGCGGCGTTTTGGTTTTGTTGACTGGCAGCAGGGCGATGGCCGCTTAGACTCACGCCTTGCGCACCTTGGTCCTGAGCCGTTGGACGACGCGTTTAACGGCCGCTGGCTCTATAACGCATCGCGTAAAAAGCGCGTTGCGGTAAAGCCTTTTTTAATGGATAACCGTGTGGTGGTCGGTGCGGGTAATATTTACGCTGCCGAAGCGCTGTTTATGGCGTGTATCGACCCCCGTCGCGCCGCTGGGAAAATTTCCCTGGCCCGTTACCAGCAGCTAGCTGCCGCGGTTAAAGAGGTTCTGGCGGCAGCGATTACCCAGGGTGGCACCACACTGCGAGATTTTGTCAGTGGTCAGGGTGAACCCGGTTACTTCGCCCAGCAACTGAATGTGTACGGGCGCCATGGGCAGCCTTGCCTGCGCTGTGGCGTTGAGCTGCGTCGTATCACCCTGGGTCAGCGGGCCAGCGTGTTTTGCCCGGGTTGCCAGCGATAGCGGCGGCTCTTTGATATTAATTGTTTTGCCTATGCTTTCAGAGTCTATGTGCTTTGTAAGATTGCTCTTTTGGAGATTGTTGTGACTCAACGCCTGCGCCTGAATAAAAATGCCGATCGCCGCCTGAAAGCGGGCCATCTGTGGATCTACTCCAATGAGGTAGATATCAAAGAGACGCCGCTAAAAAACTTTGCTGCAGGTGAGCCCGCTCTGGTTGAGGCTTCCAACGGCAAAACTCTTGGCGTCGCTTACATTAATCCGCATTCGCTGATTTGTGGTCGAGTAATGTCTCGCGACCCAGAAATGCGTCTAGATCGCTCGTTATTCGTACACCGCTTCAACCAGGCGCTGGCGCTGCGTGAACGGCTGTTCGATAAGCCATTTTATCGCTTGATTCACGGTGAAGGTGACCTGTTGCCGGGCTTGGTGATCGACCGTTTCGGTGACGTGCTGGTGGTGCAGCTGAATACCGCGGGTATGCAAGCGCTGGCGGAAGATATTGTCGATGCGCTGGAAAAAGTCGTTAAGCCTAATGCCATTGTGTTCCGCAATGATACGGGCGGTCGCCGTCAGGAAGGCCTTGAAGCTCACGTCGAAGTGGTAAAGGGCACACTTCCCGATGAAGTTCTGCTGGAAGAGAACGGGGTTACCTTTGCAGTGCCGGTGTTGAATGGCCAAAAGACAGGGTGGTTCTACGACCACCGTGTCAACCGCGCATGGCTGAATAGCCAAGTGGCAGGCAAGCGCGTGCTGGATGTGTTCAGTTACGTGGGCGGCTGGGGTGTTCAGGCAGCTGCCAGCGGTGCTTCTGAAGTGCTGTGTGTCGATGCTTCTGCCCCGGCGTTGGATCAGGTGGCTCGCAACGCTGAGCTAAATGGTGTGCAAGAGCAAGTCGCGGTAGCAGAGGGCGATGCCTTTGAAGCGTTAGCGGCACTGAAAGCCGATGGCGAACAGTTTGACGTTATCATTCTTGATCCGCCTGCGTTTATCAAAAAGCGCAAGGACATCCCTAATGGTGAACGCGCTTACGCACGACTGAATCGAGAAGCAATGCGCCTGCTGGGCCGCGATGGCTTGCTGTTGTCGGCCTCATGCTCTATGCACCTCGCCCCTGAGCGTTTAGTAGATGTGGTTCGTGGCGCTGTTCGTCACCAAGACCGTCATGGTCAGGTGATTTTCCAGGGCCATCAGGGGCCAGATCACCCCGTCCATCCGGCTATCCCGGAAACTTCGTACCTGAAGGCGCTTGGCGTGAGGGTATTCCGCGATTAAGCCAAAGACGTTTCTTGGCGAAAACTTGCAAGACAGACACTAGCTTCAAGGAGTAACCGCAAGGAGCAGCACTATGGAGTGGGCACTGCCAAATCCTTTTGTGATCGATCTTCAGGTGGCGTCAGAGGCCATTGACGTCTACCAGCATGTCAATAATAGCGAGTATTTACGCTGGGTTGAACAGATCAGTTGGGCCCACTCTGAAGCCTTGGGGTTATCCCTAGAGCGCTATCAATCTCTTGATCGTGCCATGGTCGTTCACCGTCATGAGTTGGACTATCTGGCGCCCGCCTATGTCGATGATAAGCTGCAACTGGCGACTTGGATTGTTGCCTGCGATGGTCGTTTTAGTTTGACCCGTCGATTTCAGCTTAAGCGCGTGAGCGATGGCAAAGCGTTGCTCAACGCCCGTACCCGGTTTGCTTGCGTGGCGCTCACCAGTGGGCGCCCTAAGCGCTTGCCTGTTGAGTATCAGCGCATTTACGGTGACGCGGTGGTAGCTGAGTAGATAATGGTGAAATGCCGTCGATTATTTCGCTGATTTTCGTTAAACACTAGATTATTCTCCAAAAAAACGCCTTAGCCGGCGTTTTTTTTGTTTTTCTTGCTTGGGGTGGTGATTAGTGCCAGCTGTGCTGTAATTTGCTGAATAGCGCTTATTGATGGCCTAGGACTTACGGCTAGGAGGTATTGAAGGCTAACTAGGCACTGACGATTTAGCACTGATGATTTAGCACTGATGATTTAGCACTAACAATCAATAGAGAAGGAAAACGCTAATGAAAATCGCCGTCCCCAAAGAAATTAAAAATCACGAATATCGGGTGGCGCTCACTCCGACAGGTGCGCGGGAGCTAGTGGGGCGTGGTCACTCGGTAAGTGTCCAGGCAGCAGCGGGAGAAGGTGCTGGGTTTAGCGACAGCGACTACGAGGCCGCTGGTGCTAAAGTAGAAGCTAATGTAGACGCGCTGTGGCAAAGCGCCGAGCTGATTCTCAAAGTAAAAGAACCTCAAGCCGAAGAAGTAGCACGTCTAACAGCCAGTCAGACGCTATTCACCTACTTGCACTTGGCCGCTGAGGAAACATTAACTCAAGGGCTGATGGCCAGCGGTGCTACCTGTATTGCCTACGAAACCATCACCGATGCAAAAGGTGGGTTACCGCTGCTCGCGCCGATGAGTACGGTAGCTGGGCGCATGGCTGTTCAGGCAGGCGCGCATAGCCTGGAAAAAGCCCAGGGCGGCTCCGGCGTGCTATTGCCAGGTGTGCCGGGCGTTGCGCCGGGTAAAGTTACTGTGATTGGCGGTGGTGTGGTCGGTGAAAACGCCGCCCGTATGGCGTTAGGGTTGGGGGCCGAGGTGACCATTCTGGATAAGTCGATTGCTCGCTTGGAGGTGCTGGACGACCGTTATCAGGGGCGCATCAAAACCGTGTACTCAACGGCGGACGCCCTCGATCAGGCAGCCAAAGAGTCTGATATGATCATTGGCGCCGTACTCATCCCCGGCGCCGCTGCGCCTAAGTTGATTACCCGTGCAATGCTGGCTGATATGAAGCCGGGCAGTGTGTTGGTAGATGTAGCTATCGATCAGGGCGGCTGTTTTGAAACCAGCAAACCCACTACGCATGCCGAGCCGACCTATATCGTGGACGGCATCGTGCATTACTGCGTAGCTAATATGCCTGGAGCGGTAGCGCGTACATCTACTCTGGGGCTTACCAATGCCACGTTGCCATTTGTGCTGGCGCTAGCTGATAAAGGCTGGCAACAGGCGCTTAAAGACGACCCGCACTTCCTGCCAGGGCTTAACGTCCATAATGGGCAAGTGACTTATCAGGCCGTTGCCGATGCTTTTGGACTCAAGAGCATCGATCCAGCAAATGCAGTGGCGTGATAATCGGTACGTCAATTAGTAGTAGTTGATACTGCCGATAGCAGGGTGGTGTTGCTAATAGTGAGGGGGCACTTCGTCTTCTGGGCGGGTATCACCCTGTGAGTCATCACCCGCTTGGAGCGCCTGATACTGCTCGCGCAAGCGGTCACGCATCAGCGTGCTCAGCTGCTCCAGCTTTTCTAGCCGACGCTCTTGCTGGGCAACCGCCTGATCAAGGGTGTCTAGCCAGTGCTCCTGGTAAGCCAGTCTACTCTCTAAAGATTCAAGAAGTTGAGTTAGCTCAGCAGGCGATAATTCGTTTGTCATGATAACATCGTCACCTTGTGTAGTATGCTCGGTACTGTTAGGAATGGGCCTAGTTGGCCGAGTATTGTCCTTCGTCTGTTACCCATACAACAAGAGAGCTTTTATCATCTATGAATCCAAAAGTTGTTTTTCGCTGTTTCTTCATCAGTGTTTTACTTGCCGCCCCCACGCCACTTCTTCTGGCGGGGATTGTTCATTTAACGAATGCACCGCTTGCTGAGCAGTGGCTGGCTGAGCTTGCCATCAGCGGGGTGAGTGGTGTGTATATTGCCGCTGCTCTGGGATGTTTTATTGCGTTATTCATAGGCACTTTAGCCGCTGCTGCTCTGGCGCCGCCTATGGTAGTGAAAGCTGATGTTTCTCGAACTAAATCTGCGCCGCGTCAGCCTCAAGCGGTACCTGAAGTGGAAGATTATGAAGAGGAAGATATCATCGACCCCAATGATGGTCGCGAAGAGGGCGAAGTAAAGTGGTTTAATACCAATAAAGGTTACGGCTTTATTACCCGAGATAATGGTGAGGATGTGTTTGTTCACTTTCGTGCTATTCGTGGACGTGGCCCGCGTATGCTTGCTGAAGGGCAGATTGTTCGCTATCACGTGATTAAGAATGATCGTGGTCTTCAGGCGGATGATGTCAGCATTATTGAGTAGCTTTTGTTAAATCACTTTTATTGAATAGCGCTAGCATCGCCAACTGCTGAAAAACAAGACCCCGCTTTGGCGGGGTCTTGTGCGTTTAACGGCCTGAGTCAGGCCACTCGATGGCTTTTTCCTGGCCACCTGGCAATACCTGCCAGAAGCGATCAGGGTCATCGCCTGGGTGCCAGCCACCTAGCGAGCAGCGTACTTCTGTTTGCAAGGCCTCTGCGGCGTGCTGAGCGCACTCTTGGTCGGTGTGCCACGGAGTATGGTGGCTATCAAACCACAAGCTGGCAAAACCATCAGCAGCATTGTCTACTAGCAATACTGGCACCTCCTCGCCTTGGTAGTGCCCGCGGGTTTTCCATTTGCCTTTGCCTGCTGGGCTAAGTGGCGGTGCATCAAGAGCTTCGCTTAGCCACGCATTGACCTTATCTATCGTTACGCGGGCAAGATATACCTCGATATCAGGAAACCGCTCCATCATACGCTCACCTCATCGTCCGTTAACAAGGCTTGAAGCGTTGCCTCATAAATGCGGCTTAGCTCATCCAGGTCACTGGCACGCACGCGCTCATTCACTTTGTGAATGGTGTCGTTAAGTGGGCCAAGCTCGACCACTTGGGCGCCAAGAGTCGCAATGAAACGACCATCTGAGGTGCCGCCACTGGTTGAAAGCGCAGGGCGTTCGCCGGTAACGGCTTCTACCCCGCGAATGGCAGCATCGACTAATTCGCCTTCTGCGGTCAGAAATGGTTCGCCGTTGAGTGTCCAATCGATGTGGTACTCAAGGCCATGCTTATCCAAAATCGACTCGGTGCGGCTTCTTAGCATCTCATGGGTAACTTCCGTGGAATAACGGAAGTTAAACACAACTTCTACTTCACCTGGAATGACGTTAGTGGCCCCAGTGCCCGCACGAAAGTTAGATACCTGGAAGCTGGTGGCAGGGAAGAAGTCATTGCCCGCGTCCCAGTGCTCGTTAACCAGCGTATCTAGTGCGGGCATCGCTTGGTGAATAGGGTTGCGCGCAAGATGCGGATAGGCCACATGGCCCTGCACTCCTTTAATATGTAGAACGCCACCCAACGACCCGCGACGACCGTTTTTAATCATATCGCCTAGTCGAGAGGTCGAGGAAGGCTCCCCAACAATGCAATAGTCCAGGCGCTCGTTGCGTTCGCGTAAATGCTCAACCACTGCACGGGTGCCATCAACGGCAGGGCCTTCCTCGTCGGACGTGATTAAAAACGCAATGCGGCCATCGTGCTCTGGGTGGGCCGTCACAAAGCGCTCAACGGCGGTGAGCATCGCCGCTAGGCTGCCCTTCATGTCTGCTGCGCCTCGCCCACAGAGCATGCCGTGCTCATCAATACATGGCTCAAACGGTGGGAACTCCCAGTTCGTATGGGGCCCACTGGGCACGACGTCGGTGTGGCCAGCAAAGGCTAATACGGGGCCATGATGGCCTCTTATTGCCCAGAAATTTTTGACATCGCCAAACGGCAGTTGCTCGATATGAAAACCGAGCGCCGTTAAGCGCTCGATCATAAGGTCCTGGCAGCCTTCGTCATCCGGCGTTACCGACGCCCGGCTTAGTAGCTCAAACGCGAGTTGCAGCGTGGGCGACAGCGTTTCAGGCTCAGTTATGGGCATGCAGTGCCTCGTTCAGCGCAATGGCGCTTTTATTGGTCAGGCACTCAATACGGCCGTTTTGCGAATTGCGGCGCAGTAATAAGTCATCCTGGCCAGCTAACTCGCGTGCTGCCACGGTGTTAACTTCCTGATTCTGGTCGTCGAGCAGGGTAACTTTCGAGCCTGCGGTAATATACAAGCCCGCTTCTACGGTGCAGCGGTCACCTAGTGGAATACCGATGCCAGCATTGGCGCCGATCAAGCAGCCTTCGCCTACCTTGATGATGATATTGCCGCCGCCAGAAAGCGTTCCCATGGTAGAGCAGCCGCCACCCAGGTCAGAGCCTTTACCGACCATAACGCCTGCAGAAATGCGCCCTTCGATCATGCCGGGGCCTTCAGTGCCTGCGTTGAAGTTGACGAAGCCTTCATGCATTACCGTGGTGCCTTCACCTAGGTAAGCCCCTAGACGCACGCGAGCAGTGTCGCCAATGCGGATGCCCGTGGGCACCACGTAATCGGTCATTTTGGGGAATTTATCAACGCAGTCGACTGACAGCGCTCGACCCGCTAAGCGCGCTTTCAAGCGGCGGGCGGGCAGCTCTTCGATATCAATCGCGCCTTCGTTGGTCCAGGCAATATTGCGCAGCAGGCCAAACATACCCGTCAGATCCAAGCCATGAGGCTTCACTAAGCGGTGAGAGAGCAGGTGCAGCTTTAAGTAAACTTCAGGAGCAGTTTGCGGTGCCTGATCGCTTTCTAAAAACATCGCGACCAGCGGACGATGGCTGGCGGCGAATGATTCGGCGAGTGCTGCCTGCTCAGAGTGGCCGGCAGCTTCCAATGCTTTCGCTAGGCGCGTGCAATCTTCGGGCAGGAAGCTGATCGCCGTATTTCCAGCGGGGGCGTCTAGCGCCTCTTTGGCTGCGGCTACCAAGCTGTCTGCAGGATTAAACAGCGGTGCTGGGTAGTAGATTTCTAGCCAGTCGCCCTGAGTATTTTGGGTGCCGATTCCAAGCGCGAAGCTCAGCATAACGCGTCTTCCTTTAAAGTTTTGATTCACAATCAGTTGTTAGGATTCAGCGGCGTGTTAGCCGCTGAGAGAGTCGTAATCGCCGTCGCGGTAGCCCACTAAAATAGTGTCGTCGTCAACTTCTAATAGGGGTCTTTTGAGCAGCGTAGGCTGCTCAAGCAATAGCCTGCGGGCAGAGGTAGCATCCAAGCTGTCTTTTTCTTCCTGGGGTAAGTCACGCCATGTTTTGCTGCGCTTATTAAGCGCCTCTAATAGCGGTACGCGCTCAAGAATGTGCTCAAGTAGGCCAGCTGAAAGACCATCCTTACGTAGGTCGTGAGTCTTGAAAGGGATGCCTTTCTCTTCAAGCGCTTTGCGTGCTTTGCGGCAGGTATCGCACGTGTTGATGATATAGAGTGTCAGCATACAGCCTCCTTAAATAAACCTACGGCGTCTTAGCCGCGCTCAACCAGTTGACGAAGTCGCTCAGCTGCTTCAAGTGTGGGTGCAAGTTCCGCCACTAACGCTAAACGTAGTCGTCCCGAGCCGGGGTTATGGCCATTTTGCCCAGAACGACCCATGAGGCTGCCAGGTAAGACGCTGACGTGTTGCTCGCTAAATAGCCGCTGGGTAAAGGCAATATCATCACCGTCTGGCACCGCTGGCCACAGGTAAAAGCTAGCTTCCGGCGTAGGGAAGTTCATTACCGGAGCCAGAACGTCGGTCACTGCGCTAAATTTTTCGCGGTAAGCATCCCGGTTGGCACGTACGTGGGTTTCATCCTGCCAGGCGGCGATAGAGGCGTGCTGAAGCGGCAGCGACATTGCGCAACCGTGGTAAGTGCGGTAGCGCTTAAACGGCGTGAGAAGATCCGCGTCACCGGCTACAAAGCCGGAGCGTAGCCCTGGCAAGTTGGAGCGCTTAGATAGCGAATGAAACACTACGCAACGTTGGTAGTTGTCGCGGCCAAGCTCCGCACAGGCTTGTAGCAGGCCTGGGGGGGGCGTGTTTTCATCCAGATATAATTCTGAGTAGCACTCATCAGAGGCGATGATAAAGTCGTGCTCGTCGGCCAGCGCGATCAGTTGCTTGAATTCTGAAAGTGGCGTGACGGCCCCTGTGGGGTTGCCCGGAGAGCAAATAAATACGATTTGCACATCACGCCAAGTCGCTGCGCTGACCGCCGAAAAATCGGGGCGGAAGCCGTTGTCAGCCGTGCAATCTAAATAGAGCGGCTCGCCCCCTGCCAGTAGAGTGGCCCCTTCATAAATCTGATAGAAGGGGTTAGGTACAGCCACCTTGGCGGGGCGATGACGATCCAACGCTGCTTGCACAAAAGCAAAAATCGCTTCTCGGGTGCCGTTAACGGGGAGTACTTGGCGTTCGGCATCTAGCCCGGCAAGCGAGAAACGTTGCGTTGCCCAGCGGGCGATTGTTTCGCGTAGGGCGGATAGGCCGTTGGTAGCCGGGTAGCGGGCCATCTCTAATTGATGGGTGACCAGCGCTTCTAATGCCCCCGCGTAAGGGGCGTGTTGAGGCTCCCCAATGGTAAGGGGAATATGTTCAAGCCCCGCTGGTGGCACAAGCGCTGCCTTTAGGGCCGCTAGCTTTTCAAACGGATAGGGGTGCAGAACGTTTAGATCGGGATTCATGGCATGTCCGTTGATAGCCTAAAGGCGGTGTTGGATGTCTGTAAAACGACCAACTAAACCGCCGATTATAGGCAACCCCTGGTGCCACCTCAAACTTAACCACCAAGGTGTCGCTCACATTTGAACGCTTACACGCCTAACACTTCGATAAGCCGTTCGCGAAGCTGCTGTTGCCGTTCTGGATCGGTTAGCGGTTCACCCGCTTTCGTGGTGATAAAGAAAACGTCTTCAACCCGTTCACCCAGCGTGGCAATTTTCGCCGCCGATAAGGCAATATCCTGTTCCATAAAAATACGCCCGACGCGAGCCAGCAGGCCGGGGCGGTCTGGGGCCGTCAGCTCTAGCAGCGTACGTTCGTTGGCTGGGTCCTGCTCAATCACTACCTCGGTGGGCACTTTAAAGTGCTTAAGTTGGCGCGGTGTGTGGCGCGTAACGATCTCTGGATAGTCATCCGGGTCATCCAGCTCTTCGACGAGGTGCCGACGCATCTCCTCAATATGCTCAGGATCACGGATAGGCTGGCCATAATGATCTAGCACAATAAACGTGTTGAGCGTCCAGTCGTTGTGCGAGGTGGCGATGCGGGCATCATGGATAGATAGGCCTAGTTGCTCCATGGCGGCGGCGGTCGCCGCAAATAAATCGTCTACCGAACGGGTGTGGATAAAGACCTTAGTGCCACCTTCGGCCATATCGGCGGTGGGCGCACTAATTAAGACCAACGGCAAAATAGACGGCTGATGGGCAAGAATACCTTGGGTCTGCCAAACAATTTCGCTGGGCGCGTATTGAAGAAAATAGTCTTCGCCGAGGGATTCCCACAGTTGATCAATCTGAGCGCTGTCTACGCCGACTGTTTGCAGTAATGAGCGGGCTTCAGTACGGGTTTCGCGCACCCAGTCATCTCGGTCAGGCGGATTTTTTAGCCCCCGTCGCAGTGCACGCTTGGTTTCGGCATGAAGCTGGCGCAACAGTGACGCGCGCCAACCGTTCCACAGAGTGGGGTTGGTGGCGTTTATGTCGGCCACTGTGAGCACGTAGAGGTAATCTAAGCGGGTCTCGTCGCGTACGGTTAGGGCAAAGTCGCGGATCACGTCTGGATCGCTAATGTCACGCTTCTGAGCGGTCATGGACATCAGTAGGTGATGCTCCACCAGCCAGCGCAGTAAATTGGTATCGTGTTGGGAAACGTGGTGACGGTGACAGAATTGTTCAACATCACGTGCGCCAATCTCAGAATGATCGCCGCCGCGGCCTTTACCAACATCGTGAAACAGTCCGGCAATCCACAGCAGATCCATTTTCGGCAGTTGATGAATCAGTGTGGCTGCGACGGGGAAGTCATCTTTAGCATCCGATTTGCGAAAGCCGTGTAAAAACTTCAGCAAGCGGAGGGTGTGGGCGTCTACTGTGTAAATGTGAAACAAGTCATGTTGCATCAACCCGACAGCGCGACCAAATTCTGGAAGATACTTGCCTAAGATGCCATAACGATTCATGCGCCTTAACTGACGAGGGACATTGCCGGGAGCCCGTAAAATGGACATGAACAGCCGCTGATGGCGCGGGTCTTCGCGGTAGTGATCATCGATTTGATGGCGGTGGTCGCGGATCAAGCGAATGGTGTCAGCGCGTACGCCTTCTATTTCCGGGTGCTTGGCCATTAGCAGGAACAATTCCAGCATGGCCGCAGGGCGTTCACGGAACAGGTTACGTGAACGCACCTGGATATAACCGCCCTTGATTTCGAAGCGCTCGTTCAGTTTGACGGTTTCCAACGCCTCTTTACCGCGCAGGATAACCTCATCGAAGTGCTGTAACAGCATATCGTTAAGCCCGGCCAGGGCGGTCACATGCCGATAGTAGCGTTTCATAAACTGTTCAACCGCTAAGCGCTCTGGGGTATCCCGAAAGCCAAACATTTCGGCAATGGTGCGCTGGTGATCAAACAGCAATCGGTCTTCGGCACGGTCTGTCAGCATGTGCAGGGCATAACGCACCTGCCACAAAAAGGCTTGGCCCTGGCTTAAGATGCGAAGCTCGGCATCATTCATAAAGCCATTCGCGACAATGTCGGCGTAGTGCTCAGTGCCAAAGTGGCGTTTGGCCACCCAGCCAATCATTTGAATATCACGCAGGCCACCTGGGGAGCTTTTGAGGTTTGGCTCTAGATGGTATTCAGAGTTGTTGTAACGGTAGTGGCGAGCAATTTGTTCTTGCCACTTCGCTTCGAAAAAGCGGTCAGCAGGCCAAATATGCTCGGCGCTAAGCCGTTCACGCATCTTTTGGCGAAGGTGTTCAGGGCCAGCGATAAGCCGTGATTCCAGTAGGTTGGTAATCACGGTGACATCGGCTTCAGCTTCCCGCTCACAGTCATTAAGCGAGCGCACGCTATGGCCGATCTCAAGACCGATATCCCATAAGAAAGTAATGAAAGCGCTTAGTGGCTCGCGGTAGAGGGTGTCGTCATCGTGCTCTAGTAGCAGCAGGAGGTCGATATCTGAGTGCGGATGCAGCTCGCCACGCCCATAGCCACCCACAGCCACCAAAGCAACACCCTCGTCAGGCCAATCGTGCTGTTCCCAGGCGATGGCTAGCAACTGATCCAGATACCACGCCCGTCCGCGGACTAAGTCGCGTATATCTGCCCCGGAACGAAACTGTTCATCCAACCTGGCTTGTAGCTCTCGAAGCGCCGCTTTAAACGGCGCAATAGGGGAGCGTGATCCAGCTAGTTCGGTACGAAACATAGCGAGATCATAAAGCGTGGTGTCCGGCTCGAACCGGTAGTGGTGAAGAAGCATCAGCGATTCAGAAAACTGAAGTCTTCGTCGCTGCGTGCGGTCAGCACGTCAACACCGGTTTCCGTGACCAGCAGCGTGTGCTCCCACTGAGCTGACAAGCTTCGGTCTTTAGTGACCGCTGTCCAGCCATCGCGCAGCACCTTGGTTTTATAGCCACCTACATTAATCATCGGCTCGATGGTAAAGCACATGCCAGCTTCCAGTCGGATGTCGGCATCTGACGCATAACCATCATAGTGAAGAAACTGCGGATCTTCGTGGAAATCGGCACCGATGCCGTGGCCGCAGAAATCGCGTACCACGGAATAGCCGTGGGCTTCAGCATGTTGCTGAATAGCGCGGGCAAGTTCCGACAGGCGTACGCCTGGCTTTACCAGCTCAATGCTTTTGTATAGACACTCTTGAGTGATGCGGCATAAGCGCTCGCCCTGGATTGTGTCGCCAATCACGAACATCACGCTGGAATCACCGTGGTAACCATCAGTCGTTCTGACGGTAATATCCAGATTCATTATGTCGCCGTTCTTCAGCTTTTTGGCATCATCAGGAATACCATGACAGACCACGTGATTGATCGATGTGCAGGTTGCTTTCGGAAAACCGTGGTAGTTCAACGGCGCAGGCGTAGAGCCTAAATTATTAACAATGAAATCGTGGCACAGGCGATCAATTTCACCCGTCGATATCCCCGCTTTGATCTGGGGAGTGATCATTTCAATGACGCTGGCGGCTTGGCGCCCGGCTTCGCGCATTTTCTCGATTTCAGAAGGCGTCTTGATAGGAACGTTCATGAATTCTCGATGTAGACTCTAAAGTAAGTGGTGAACGGCAATAGTGAGCGGTAAATTAAGACCGTTACATGCGCTGTGACTTCATCTTGGTAATGATCTATGGTATAAAGCCGCGCGCTTTCCTGCAATCGCCATCCAATGCTTCTTTGTCGGTTGGTCATCTGCAGAAAGGCTATTTAAACGCAATGCGGGAATTCTGTGTTGCTAAACAGCAAGCCTTGAAAACACACATGCACCGGCACATGGTCCCGGGTGCCGTTGGCGACGTTTAACGACGCCACTGGTCGGATCCATGGGGTGCGTGGAGGCCTAACCCGAGTTTCAGGAGTTTTATCATGTCTCACGTTAATATGCGTGACCTGCTGAAAGCAGGCGCTCACTTCGGTCACCAAACCAAGTACTGGAATCCGAAGATGGGTAAGTTCATCTTCGGCGCGCGCAATAAGATTCATATCATCAACCTCGAGCACACTTTGCCGGCGCTGAACGAAGCGATCGACGTGGTTGAGAAGATGGCGGCATCCAACAACAAAATTTTGTTTGTTGGCACCAAGCGCAGCGCTAGCAAGATCATCAAAGAAGAAGCAAACCGCGTTAACCAGCCGTTCGTCAACCATCGCTGGTTGGGTGGCATGCTGACTAACTTCAAGACTATTCGTCAGTCCATCAAGCGTCTGCGCGACTTAGAAACAATGCGCGAAGACGGTACGTTCGAGAAGCTGACCAAGAAAGAAGTCTTGATGGCGACGCGTGAGCAGGACAAGCTTGAACGTTCTATCGGCGGTATCAAGAACATGGGCGGCCTTCCTGACGCACTGTTCGTTATCGACGTTGACCACGAGCGCATCGCGATCAACGAAGCCAACAAGCTGGGTATCCCGGTTATTGGTGTGGTAGATACCAACTCAAACCCAGATGGCGTTGATTACGTGATCCCGGGTAACGATGACTCCATCCGCGCTATTCAGATCTACGTGAAAGCAATTGCTGACGCGTGTGGTCGTGCGAAAGAAGGTCGTCCGGATGAGTTTGTCGAAGTGACTGAAGAAGCCGCTTCTGCCGACACTGACGCTGCTGCCGAGTAACGGTTGCAGTGGTGCGGCGGCCAGGTAAGCCGCATCATGTGTTTAAGAGGGGGCCTTACGCCCCCTTTTTCCCGCTTTGAGTTCGCTCAAGCGGGCCGAACATGCCGGACACTCAATGCCGGCGAATGCTCTGCAAAGTGATACGCAACGGTCATCTACCGAGCCTATACTCTGTAGCGCATTTAACTTTCAGCTAGAACCATTTCCGAGGTGAAAACTCATGGCAGCTATCAGCGCCTCTCAGGTTAAGGAACTGCGCGAACGTACCGGTCTTGGCATGATGGAGTGTAAAAAAGCACTTACTGAAGCCGACGGTGATATCGAAGTTGCAATCGAGAACCTGCGTAAAAGCTCTGGCCTTAAAGCCGCGAAGAAAGCGGGTCGTACCGCTGCAGAAGGCGCCGTTGTTACTCGTGTAGCAGAAGACGGCAGCTACGGTGTGATGGTCGAGATCAACTCCGAAACTGACTTCGTTGCCCGTGACGACAACTTCATCGCTTTCACCAACAAGATCGTTGATGCGTTCTTTGCGGCGAAAAACGAAGACGTTGCAGCGGTAATGGCTGGCGATCTCGAGTCGACTCGTGAGCAGTTAGTACAGAAAATCGGCGAGAATATCGGTGTGCGTCGTGCCGTTGTTGTGAACGCTGTTGAAGGCGGTTTGGTCGGTGAATACGTTCACGGCGGCCGTATTGGCGTTCTGACTGTTCTGAAAGGTGGTAACTCGGAAGCTGCTAAAGACGTTGCTATGCACGTTGCAGCGATCAATCCGTCGGTTGCACATCCAGAAGACATGCCGCAGGAAGAGCTGGATAAAGAAAAAGCGATTATTCTGGCCCAGCCGGACATGGCCGGTAAGCCTGAGCAGATCGCTGAGAAAATGGTTCAAGGCCGTCTGAAAAAGTACCTGGCCGAGAACAGCCTGACCGAACAGCCGTTCGTTAAAGACCCGAACCAGTCCGTTGCCGAGTTCGTGAAAGCGGTAGGTGGCGAAGTGGTTAGCTTTACTCGCTTTGAAGTGGGCGAAGGCATCGAGAAAGAAGAAGTCGACTTTGCTAAAGAAGTTATGGAACAGGCTGGCCGTCGCTAAGGTCAGAGGTTTCAGAAAGAAGATGGCGTGCGCGCGAGCGCACGCCTTTGTGTATCCGGCCCCTGTGAAAAATTGGGGTCGTCTCGCCCGCCTGTGTTCAGGTCTGCCTCAGGAGAGATGCCATGTCACGTGAAGTTCAAGAGTCCACCCCCGCGGTTACTGTCAGCAAGACTGAAAAGTCGAAATCAAAATACAAGCGTATTTTGCTGAAGTTGTCTGGCGAAGCGCTAATGGGTGAGCACGATTTTGGTATTGATCCGAAAGTGCTGGATCGTATGGCGCTAGAGATCGGCCAGTTGGTTGGCATTGGCGTTCAGGTGGGTATTGTGATTGGTGGTGGAAACCTGTTCCGTGGCGCGGCACTTAATGAAGCCGGCATGGATCGGGTCACGGGTGACCACATGGGAATGCTGGCAACAGTGATGAATGCGCTAGCAATGCGGGATGCACTTGAGCGCTCTAATATTCGCTCGCGGGTAATGTCAGCGATTCCCATGAGTGGTGTGGTGGAGCATTATGATCGCCGCACCGCCATCCGTTATTTAACGTCGGGAGATGTGGTGCTGTTTTCTGCTGGTACGGGTAACCCTTTCTTCACGACCGACTCTGCAGCCTGCTTACGAGGCATTGAAGTAGATGTTGACGTGGTGATAAAGGCCACCAAGGTGGACGGCGTGTACAATAAAGATCCGGTTAAACATCCCGATGCCGTGAAGTACGACCAGCTCTCTTACGACGATGCCCTAGACCAAAAATTGGGTGTTATGGATTTGACCGCAATCTGCCTGGTACGTGACCATAATATGCCGGTGCGGGTATTTGATATGAATAAGCCTGGTGCCCTGCTGAATTTGGTAGTAGGGGGCAAGGAAGGCACGCTGATAGACAGAGGGTAATATCGTGATCAATGACATCAAGAAAGATGCAGAATCTCGCATGAAGAAAAGCGTTGAAGCGCTGCACAGTAACTTCAACAAGATCCGTACGGGGCGTGCTCATCCCAGTATTCTCGACGCTGTTACCGTTGATTATTACGGTGGCCAAGTGCCGCTAAATCAAGTGGCTTCCGTTAACGTGGAAGACGCTCGTACGCTGACAGTGACGCCTTGGGAGCAGGGCATGGTGCCCAAGATTGAGAAGGCGATTATGACGTCTGACTTGGGTCTTAATCCTGCCAGCGCAGGTAATGTCATTCGTGTGCCGATGCCGATGTTGACGGAAGAAACGCGCAAAGGTTACATCAAACAAGCGCGTAGCGAAGCCGAGCATGCGCGCGTGGCGGTGCGTAACGTGCGTCGTGATGCCAACGGTGATTTTAAATCTTTGCTGAAAGATAAAGAGATTACCGAAGACGATCAGCGCCAGGGTGAAGACGAAATCCAGAAGCTGACGGATAAGTATATTGCTGAGATCGATAAAGCGCTTGCCGCAAAAGAACAGGATCTCATGCAGGTATAGTTATTACTGTAAAAATAGCTACCTGCTTTCAATCAACCACGGGGAGCTTGGCTGCCCGTGGGCCATCGCTTGGCTTTATTATGACTGATCTTTGGTGCGAGAACCCATGACGTCTCCGCAGCTTCCCCAAGCGCAGCAGGACGGCGCGACGCCTTCTCGATCCGAGGAGGCGCCGCCATCCCATGTTGCTATTATTATGGATGGTAATAACCGTTGGGCACGGGCACGTGGACTTTCCGGGGTGCGCGGTCACCGAGCCGGTGTCGAAGCCGTGCGAGCGGTTATTGAACGCGCTGCGCAGCGAGGCGTTCAAACATTGAGTCTTTTTGCTTTTTCGAGTGAAAATTGGAAGCGTCCAGCGGCCGAGGTGAATGCCTTGATGGAGCTGTTTTTGATGGCGCTTAAACGCGAAGTCAAAAAGCTCAACGAGCGTAATATTCGCCTGTCAATTATTGGCGAACAGCGAGGCTTCTCCCATGCTATTCAAAAGCATATTCAGCGCGCCGAGGCGTTGACCGCAGAGAATACTGGCATGCATTTGGTTATCGCTGCCAACTACGGCGGCCAATGGGATCTTGCACGAGCAGCTAGGCAGTTGGCGGAGCAAGTAGCCGCAGGTGAGTTAGTGGCCTCTGACATTGATGAGACTCGCCTTGATGCGGCGATGAATACGCACAATGTACCGCCGGTAGATTTGTGTATCCGCACCAGCGGAGAGCAACGGCTATCTAACTTTATGTTATGGCAGTTGGCTTACGCAGAGTTGCATTTTTCGCCACTGCTCTGGCCAGATTTCAACGGGGCGGCACTTGATGAGGCACTAGACGATTTTTGCCTGCGTCGCCGTCGTTTTGGTATGACCGACGCACAAATTGAGGCGCAAGGTGCTTAAACAGCGGATGATTACTGCAGCCTGGTTGGCGCCCCTAACGCTGATCGGCTTGTTCGGACTACAAGGCGGGGCCTTTGCACTTTTTACAGCGTTTATTGTGCTGTTAGGTGCTTGGGAGTGGACCAACTTAGCCGGTGTAGCTCGCCAGGGAACGCGCTTTTCCCTGGTAGCCGTTATGGCGGTATTAATGCTGGCTATGTGGCTAGGTGGGGCAGCGTTTGCCGCTTGGCCGCTTTGGCTGGCAGCTGTGGGGTGGGTGATTAATCTTTATTGGGTGACGCACTATCCTAATACCGCCGGTCAATGGCAAGCCACCTCTCGACGGTTGCTAATGGGGATCTGGGTGCTGCTGCCGTGCTGGGTAGGGTTCAACGTGCTTCGCGATAGTGGCGCTGTATGGTTGCTATTTGTGCTATTGCTGGTCTGGACTGCGGATATCGGCGCCTACTTTGCTGGCAGGCGTTGGGGGAAAAACAAGCTTGCTCCAAAAGTAAGTCCAGGTAAGTCCTGGGAGGGTGTTTACGGTGGTCTTGCGGCCACATTATTGCTAGCGATTATGTTCGCGGTGTGGCAGCCCATTAGCCTTATGGGGGGAGTCGCACTGGTAGTGATTACCGGTTTAGTTACGCTGATTTCAGTGCTTGGTGATCTGCTGGAAAGTATGCTTAAGCGCTATCGAGACATCAAGGATTCAAGCCAGCTCTTGCCAGGCCATGGCGGTGTACTGGACCGCATTGATAGCCTGACGGCAGCAGTGCCTATTTTTGCACTGTTCTATTTGCAGGTGCTCCACCCACAGGTGAGCGTCCTATGAGCCAACCAGCTGTTCAGCGCATTACAGTGCTTGGTTCAACAGGCTCAATTGGTAAAAGCACCCTTGATGTCATTGCTCAATACCCTGACCGCTATCGCGTTTATGCCTTAACGGCTCATACGTCAAAAGAAGCGCTCTTAGCGCAATGTCGCGTTCATCAGCCAGCGGTTGCCGTGTTAGATAATCCGGGTGATGCGGCCTGGTTGCAGCAAGCACTTTCAGCGTCAGGACTCTCTACTAACGTTCTAGCGGGGCCAGAGGCGCTTTGCCAGGTTGCGCGAGAAACGCATGTAGATACGGTGATGGCCGCTATTGTTGGCGCAGCGGGTCTGCTTCCCGCATTAGCGGCTGCTGAGTCAGGTAAGCGCGTGCTGTTAGCCAATAAAGAAGCGCTGGTGATGAGTGGTGCGCTGTTTATGGACGCTATTGCACGCTCAGGTGCTACTTTATTGCCGATTGATTCCGAACATAATGCTATTTACCAGTGTCTACCTACCGAGCACAGGGGAGGATTGCGTCAGCACGGTGTTCGCCAACTGCTGCTTACCGCCTCTGGAGGGCCTTTTCGTGGCTGGCTGGCAGAAGATATTGCCAAGGTGACGCCCGAGCAGGCTTGCCATCATCCTAACTGGTCAATGGGGCGCAAAATCTCCGTCGACAGCGCGACGTTGATGAATAAAGGATTGGAACTTATCGAAGCGTGCTGGCTATTTGATGCAACGCCTGATCAGATACAGGTCGTGGTTCATCCGCAAAGCGTTATTCACTCTATGGTTGCCTATGATGATGGTTCGGTGATTGCGCAGCTGGGTAATCCTGATATGCGCACACCGATCGCTTATGGTTTGGCGTGGCCGGAACGGATTGATGCGGGTGTTGAAACGCTGGATCTTTTTCAGGTGGCGCGTCTGGACTTCGAAGCTCCCGATGAAGCGCTCTTTCCCTGCTTGAAGCTCGCCCGTGAGGCAATGCATAAGGGAGGTGCCGCTCCTGCGATTTTGAACGCAGCGAATGAGGTTGCTGTAGGTGCTTTTCTGGAAGGCCAGCTTGGCTTCAGCGCGATTGCTGATGTAGTGGCAAAAGTGATGGCTCTACCGTTTGAAGAACGTGCCGACACGCTTGAGCAGATACTATCCGCAGATCAGTGGGCACGGGAGCAAACGGCACTAATAGTATGCCAGTAGTTCGCTTAGCATCAGCCATCGTTGATCAGCGAGTCGTGTAAAGGAGCGAAGAGTGGGCCTGATACAGAACATATTAGCGGTAATCGTGGTACTTGGGTTGTTGGTAACCTTCCACGAGTTTGGCCATTTCTGGGTGGCGCGGCGCTGCGGTGTGAAGGTGCTACGTTTCTCAGTCGGCTTTGGCAAGCCGCTGTGGTCGACCGTTGATCGTCACGGCACTGAGTTCGCGGTAGCGGCCATACCGCTAGGCGGCTATGTAAAGATGCTGGACGAGCGCGAAGCGCCTGTGCCCGAAGAGCAGTTGGATCAGGCGTTTAACCGCAAAACCGTGTGGCAGCGTATTGCCATTGTTGCCGCTGGCCCGATTGCAAATTTTTTACTTGCGATTGTTGCCTACTGGGCACTGTTTGTTGCTGGTACTACAACCGTTGCTCCCATCGTTGGCGATGTTACTCCTAACTCTCCCGCGGCGGAGGCAAGGCTTGCTCACGGTGCTGAAATTACCTCGATCCAGGGGGATGCTATGCGCTCCTGGGAAGAGATTAATTTAAAGCTTGTCTCTATGATCGGGTTTAATGGCGACTTGATGCTTGAGGCGCAGCCTGAAGGGTCTAATGCCTCTCGGGTTTATCAGCTTCCTGTTGCAAACTACATGGTTCGCCAGGATCCGCCTCAGCCACTGCAGAGTTTGGGTATTACGCCTTGGCGCCCCAACGTACCTGCGGTACTAGGCCAAGTGATTGATGGCCAAGCGGCTTCCCAAGCTGGTCTTCGGGCGGGGGATCATATTTTGTCGCTGAATGGCGAGCCAATTGATGACTGGATGCAATTTGTCTCGGTTATTCGAGAAAGTGCAGGCCAAACCCTAGAGGTTGGTTACCAGCGTGGCGATGAACAGAGTAGCCTCTCTTTAACGCCTGGCCGTAATACGCTGGAGAGTGGCGGCGAGGTTGGGTACATTGGTGCCGGGGCACAGCAGGTAACATGGCCCGAAGAGCTTCAGCGTGAAATTCGTTACGGGCCTGTAGAAGCCGTCGGTCAAGCGCTATCACGCACAGGTGAGATGACGCTGCTGACAGTAGATGCTATCCGCAAGATGCTGGTGGGGCTTATCTCGCCGTCGAACCTTTCGGGGCCGATTACCATTGCGCAGATCTCAGGTGACTCTGCTCGTGCGGGAATGGAAGCGTTTGTAGGCTTTCTAGCGTATCTTTCCATCAGTCTTGGCGTGCTTAATCTATTGCCAATACCCGTGCTCGATGGTGGGCATTTACTTTATTATTTTATAGAGGTCGTGCGTGGGCGGCCGGTCTCTGAGCAAACGCAAGCAGTAGGGTTGCGTATTGGGCTTGCCATGGTAGGCACCCTAATGTTGATGGCTCTCTATTTTGATCTGATGCGCCTGTGGTAATGACGCGTGTAGGGCGCTGGATGCCTTGTCATCTGCCTGCACAAATGTATATGGTGCCTATCTGGAATGATGGGCAGACCAACGCGAGCGAACTGACTGCATGAAAATCAAGACCCTTGGAATGGCGGCACTGTTGCTGGTAGGTACCAGCAGTGCCCAAGCACAATCCTTTGATGTTTCCGACATTCGTGTGGAAGGACTGCAGCGGGTATCTGCCGCCTCGGTCTTTAATGCGTTTCCCGTCAATGCCAATGATCGCGTTAGCGAACAGCAGCTCGCTGCCGCTGCGCGTGATTTGTTTGCCACAGGCTTGTTTGAAGATGTCTCCCTAGCACGAGAGGGTGATGTGCTGGTTATCCAAGTGGTTGAGCGGCCGACTATCGCGCGCTTGAACATCGAGGGGAATCAGCAGATTTCTGATGAGGATTTGCGCAACGGCTTACGCGAATCAGGCCTTTCCGAAGGGCAGGTGCTACAACTTTCCACGTTGGAAGAAATTCAACGTGAGCTTGAAGGGGTTTATCAAGCTCAGGGGCGCTACAGCGCAGGCATCGACGTCGAAGTTGATGAAATTGATGAAGGCCGCGTCCAGGTTAATATCAATGTCAATGAAGGCGAAGTCGCTAAAATCCGACAGATTAATATTGTTGGTAATGAGGCATTCGACGACGACACGCTGCGCGATGTATTTGAGCTAAATGATCGACCAGGACGTGTTTTTGGTTGGTTCTCTAAGGATGATTACTCCCGCGAAGCGCTAGCAGGGGACATAGAGAGGTTACGTTCCTTCTACCTGGACCGTGGTTACGTTAATTTTGATGTCACCTCAACGCAGGTATCGATTGGTCCTGAGAAGTCAGAAATATTCATCACGTTAAATATTGATGAAGGCAATCAGTTCCAAGTAGGCGACATTCGTTTTGCAGGTGACCTGCAAATTAGCGAAAACGAAGCGAACGAGTTATTGACCGTTAGCCGTGGTGATACGTTCTCTCGTGGAGACCTCAACGCATCTACAGAAGCGATTCGCCAGCGATTGGGAGCGGAAGGCTTTGCGTTTGCCGAGGTTCAGGGTATCCCTGAAATGGCGGGTGATGGTGAAACGGTTGATTTAGTGATTGCGGTCAACCCCGGTCAACGCACCTATGTGCGTCGTATTGAATTTTATGGCAATACCACGACACAAGATGAAGTATTGCGTCGAGAAATGATCCAATTAGAAGGTGCTCCTGCCTCGACCGAGTCGATTACTCAGTCGCGTCAACGCCTTGAACGCCTTGGCTTCTTCAGCCAAGTGGAGGTTGATACGCAGCCGGTTCCTGGGCAGCCCGACTTACTAGACGTAACCTATAACGTCGAAGAGCAGCCGTCTGGTTCGATATCTGCCAGCGTCGGCTTCTCGCAAAGCGCCGGGGTGATTTATGGCGTTGGTCTGGCGCAAAACAACTTCTTGGGCACCGGTAATCGCGTCAACGTAGGCGCACAACGTAGTGATACGTTTACCAGTGTTAACTTTGCATTCACGGATCCCTATTGGACACTGGATGGTATTTCGCGTGGCTATAACCTGTTTTATCGGGAAACTGATTATGGCGACTCCGATATTTCGACGTTCTCCACCGATGCTTACGGTGCTGGTATTAACTTCGGTTATCCCATTAGTGAACTTTCTCGTCTGAACTTTGGCGCCAGCATTGAAGAAATCAAGGTTAAAACCTATGACGACTCTGCTTCAGAAATTATTCGTTATGTCGAAGATCAGGGCGATAACGCGCAGAGCCTGAAGCTAACGGCGAGCTGGACACGTAATAACTTGAACCGTGGCATTATGCCAACAGCGGGCAACTATCAACGCCTATCGCTAGAGACGGGTGTCCCCGGTAGCGATGCGGAGTACTACAAGCTACGTGCTCGTGCTCAGCAGTTGTTCCCGATTAACGATGACCAGACCTGGGCGCTGAAGTTTACGGGTAATTTAGGTTATGCCGACACGCTGGGTAGTAATGACCCTTATCCGTTCTACGAGAACTTCTATGCGGGTGGTTTAGGTTCAGTGCGTGGCTTTACATCAAACACCCTAGGCCAACGTACAACGCCGACTCGAGATGGCGGTCGTGACCGTACATTGGGTGGTAACGTGCTGGTGGAAGGTTCAGCAGAAGTGCTCTTCCCAATGCCCTTTGTTGAAGATCAGCGTGCGATTCAACCGTCGCTCTTCCTTGACGCGGGTAATACCTTCTTGAGTTCTTGCTATGATGTGCAGGAAGCAGATGTTGGGCGCCAGCAATGCAGCTCTGGAGTCGACCTGAGTGACTTGCGCTACAGCGTTGGTATCGGTCTTTCGTGGCTAACGCCGGTAGGCCCATTGACCTTCAGCGTGGCAGAGCCGTTAAGCGATAAAAGCGGTGACGATACTCAGTTCTTCCAGTTCTCGCTGGGCCAAACGTTCTAACATGGTGGGATACCTTCGGTACCCATCTAATAAAAAGGAGTTAACACGATGCGTAAACTGACAGCAGCTGTGTGCCTACTTGGTGCAATGACGCTACCCGCCTACGCCGTTGCCGCAGAAGTGGCAGTGCTTGACTGGCGCGCCGCGTTGATGAATACACAGTCGGCTCAGTCATCGTTGAGCCAACTGGAAGGCCAAATCGGTAACCAGCAGCGCGAGGCTCAAGCGTTGGGAGAAGAGCTTCAACGGCTGCAAGAACGACTGCAGCGCGAAGGCGAGACGATGTCTCAATCTCAGCGAGACCCGCTCATTGCTGAGCTTCAGCAAAAGGGCAGCCGCTTTGAGCAACTGCGCCGCGAAGTGCTCCAAGCGCAGCAATCATCTGAGCAGCGGTTCCTTGAGGGTGCTGAGTCCAAGCTGGAGCGAGCGGTAGAACAGGTGCTGGAGCGTCACAATATTGATGTTTTGGTCGAGCCTCAAGGGGTGTTGCACTCATCGACTGACCTGCCTAATGTGACTAATGAGGTCACACAGATTTTTGATTCGCTAAACTAATTTTATGACTGTCGGTGCGGCTAGCCCGCACCCATGTTTCTCTGGGCTCCCATGACGCACGCTTCTCATCATCTCACCCTTGCGGATATTGCACGTCACTTGGACGTCGATTTTGAAGGCGACGCCGGACAGCCGATTCGGGGTCTTGCAACGCTTAAAGAAGCCGCGCCTGACCAAGTCGCCTTCCTCGCTAACCGTGCGTATTTAAAGGATCTATCAACCACTAAAGCAGCGGCAGTATTGCTTCATCCTGAGCATGGCAAGAACTGCCCTGTTCCACGCTTAGAGATGGCCAATCCTTATTTAGGCTACGCGAAGCTTTCCCAGCTATTTGATCCGCTACCTGCCCGGGATATCACAGGTATTCATCCCACAGCCGTTGTGGCGGATGGCGCTATGTTGGGCGAAGGCGTTTCCGTTCAAGCGCATGCGGTGATTGAAGCCGGAGTGGTGTTAGGTGAGCGTGTGGTGGTTGGTGCCGGCAGTGTGATTGGTGCTGATAGTGTGATTGGCGATGATACACGGCTACACGCTAACGTTACTGTTTGCCACGGTGTTGTGGTGGGCAAACGAGTGATTTTGCAAAGTGGTTGTGTGGTCGGTGGTGATGGTTTCGGCTTTGCCCATGACGGTGCCGGTTGGCATAAAATTGCTCAATTGGGCGGGGTTGTGCTCGGCGATGACGTTGAGGTCGGCAGTTGTTCAAGCATTGACCGTGGCGCGTTGGGAGACACCATAATTGGCAACGATGTAAAAATCGACAGCCAGGTACAGATTGCGCATAACGTGATCATTGGTGATCACAGCGCATTAGCGGGCTGTGTTGGTATTGCGGGTTCCACCAAGGTGGGTAAGCACTGCATGCTTGGAGGAGGCGTTGGACTTTCCGGACACCTTACTATTTGTGACGGCGTGCAGGTAACGGGTATGAGTCTAGTGACTAATTCGATTCATGAACCAGGTGTCTATTCATCGGGTACCGGAGCCATGAACAATACCCAGTGGCGTAAGAATGCGGTGCGATTTAAACAGCTAGATGAAATAGCCAAGCGCTTATCTCGTTTAGAGAAAAGCCATCGCAGTGAGTAGTTATGCCAGCAATTTAGAGGCAGGTAGCTTGAGGCTGGATAGCAGCAGGTTATAATTTACTGCTTTTTAACCAGCAAACTTGCTGGCGCGTGCCTGATTTGACTCAGGCCTTTTGTCATTTTAGAGGTCGTTACGATGGTTATGGATATTAACGAAATTCGCGAATACTTGCCTCACCGCTACCCGTTTTTACTGGTGGATCGAGTGACGCAATTAACCGTGGGCGAATCCATCGTTGCGTACAAAAATGTCAGTATTAACGAGCCGTTCTTTAATGGCCATTTCCCGCACCACCCCATTATGCCTGGTGTTTTAGTATTAGAGGCGCTGGCGCAGGTGTGCGGTATTTTAGGCTTTAAAACGGTCAATAAACTGCCTGCTGACGGCTATGTTTACTATTTGGTAGGAAGCGACAATGTGCGCTTCAAGCGCCCTGTGATGCCGGGTGACCAATTAGTGTTGGAAGCCAATGTTATCCGTGGAAAACGTGGCATTTGGAAGTTCGCCTGCCGTGCCACCGTTAACGATGAATTAGCCTGTGAGGCGGAAATTATTTGTGCTGAGAGGAAGGTAGCTTGATACATCCTACTGCACTGGTTGATCCCAAAGCGCAGCTTGCTGACAGCGTTGAGGTTGGCCCGTTTAGTGTTATTGGGCCAGATGTCACGATTGGCGCTGGTTCTGTGATAGGCCCGCACGTGGTTATTAAAGGGCCTACTGTGCTAGGTGAGCGTACGCGAATTTTTCAGTTTGCTTCGGTAGGAGAAGACTGCCAAGACAAAAAATACGCGGGCGAGCCAACGCGGTTGGTAATGGGGGATGATAACGTTGTTCGTGAAGGCGTTACCCTCCATCGTGGTACCGTGCAGGATCGCGGCGAAACTACCATTGGTTCGCGTAACCTGTTTATGGCATACGTTCATGTAGGTCATGACTGTGTGATTGGCAACGACTGTATTTTAGCCAACCAAGTCACTCTGGCAGGCCATGTTGTTCTGGGCGATCACGCTATTCTGGGCGGCCTTGCGGCCGTTCACCAGTTTTGCCACTTTGGTGAACATGCGATGGCAGGAGGCGGGTCGATTATTACTAAAGACACGCCTGCCTTTGTGATGATCAATGGCAACCCTGCTGAAGCGCGAGGCCTTAACCTTGTTGGCTTGAAACGCCGTGGTTTTAGCCGTGACGCGATCAATGCGTTAAGCAGCGCCTACAAGCTGGTATACCGCCAAGGTTTAACTGTCGAGCAAGCGGTTAGCGAAATGCGCAGCCGGTTCGATCTGCCAGAAGTCACCACGTTTGCCGACTCTATTGAGCGGTCAACGCGGGGTATCGTCCGCTAATGACATTGATGTCTAGCCGACATCAACGATGGATTCAAATGCCACTACTTCCCCGCTCATCATGACACTTCAGCGCGTCTATATTGTTGCAGGCGAACTCTCCGGCGATATCCTCGGAGCAGGATTGATGCACGAGCTGAAACTGCGCCATCCAGATATTGAGTTTCGTGGGCTGGGCGGCCCTCGTATGGAAGCTCATGGGTTGACGAGCCGTTTTCCCCTTGAAACGTTATCGGTGATGGGCCTAGTTGAGGTCATAAAACATCTGCCTGAGCTCATTCGCGTGCGCCGCACTCTGCGCGAAGAAGCGCTCGCTTGGCAGCCAGATATTATGATTGGCATCGACGCGCCTGACTTTAATATCGGCCTTGAGAAACAGCTACGTGCTGCCGGATTAAAAACTGCCCACTATGTCAGCCCTTCGGTATGGGCATGGCGGCAGGGGCGTGTGAAAAAGATTGCCAAGGCGGTCGATGGCATGTTGACGTTACTGCCCTTTGAGGCTGACTTTTACCATCGCCATCATGTGCCGGTCGCCTTTGTTGGCCATCCATTAGCGGATGAGTTACCTCTCGAGAATGATCGTCAAGCGACTCGCCAAGCACTTGCACTGCCTGCTCAAGCGCCGATTCTGGCAATGTTGCCAGGTTCTCGGGGCAATGAAATACGCTTTCTTGGTGATACGTTTTTGCGTGCTGCTGAGCTGCTCTGTCAGCGTAATGAAGCGCTGCATGTGGTCATTCCCGCAGCGACCCACCAGCGTTATCAAGAAATCAGCCAGCTACTGGCAAGCTACCCCACGCTAAGCGAGCGGGTCATGCTCCTAGAAGGTCAAGCGCGCGAGGCGATGGTAGCCAGTGATGCTGTGCTGTTGGCCTCGGGCACCGCTGCGCTAGAAGCTATGTTATGTCATCGGTCAATGCTAGTGGCTTATAAAATGGCACCGATGACCCACTGGCTGGCAAAGCGGTTGGTGAAAACCGAGTGGATTTCACTGCCCAATTTGATTGCTCAAGAGGGCGTCGTGCCAGAGCTGATTCAGGACGCCGCTTCACCAGAAACGATCGCTGATCGACTTGACGAAATGCTTAATAATGCGCAAAAACGCAATGCTCTGGAAGCTCGCTTTGCCGATATGCACCGTGCGTTACAGCGCCATGCCAGCCAGCGGGCCGCACAGGCAATTACCTCGCTGGTGGCGGGCCAACCATTGGATAGCAACGAAATAGCTGCACAAAAAGGGAGTAAACATGGCCGTTAAGCCGACCGACTATCCTCCCTTAGTAATCGACTATCGTGGTGAGTTCTTAGCGGGCGTTGATGAAGTTGGGCGTGGGCCACTGGTCGGCAGTGTTGTCGCATCGGCGGTGATCCTTGATCCTAGTCGGCCTATTGAAGGACTGACGGATTCAAAAAAACTCACCGCTAAAAAACGCGAAGCGTTGGATGTGCAAATTCGCGAACGAGCGCTAGCGTTTGCCGTGGCCGAAGCCAGTGCTGCGGAGGTTGATCAACTAAATATCTACCATGCCACCCATCTTGCTATGCGGCGTGCCATTGATGCCTTGGTGCCAGCAGCAGAATATTTGTTGGTGGATGGGAATCGTTTGCCCGGACACGAACTTCCTGGGCAAGCGGTGGTAAAAGGCGATGCCCGCCATCCTGCTATCGCCGCTGCGTCAATTTTGGCCAAGGTGGCCCGTGATGCACAGATGACTGAACTGGATCTGCGCTATCCTGATTATGGCTTTGCCCGCCACAAAGGGTATCCAACGAAAGAACATTTGGCGGCATTGTCTGCCCACGGACCGCTTGCTGAGCACCGCCGAAGTTTTGCGCCGGTCCAGCGTCAGTTAGCGCTGCTGTAAGCTTTTTCTATTTATCTAGCCTTGTTGCTGAGAGTCCCATGACGGTTCCGTTCGTTCATCTACGTTTGCACAGTGAATACTCCCTGGTTGATGGCTTGGTAAAACTCAAGTCACTGGTCGGTACCACCGCTGAGCGCGGGATGCCGGCGCTGGCCTTAACCGATGAAGCCAACCTGTTTGGTTTGGTTAAGTTCTACAAAGCGGCCCAGGGTGCTGGTCTTAAGCCCATCATCGGTAGCGACTTATGGCTGTACAACCCCCATGATGAGAGCCATCCGTACCGCATTACGCTGCTGGCGATGAACGATGTTGGTTACCGCAACCTCACTGAATTGATTTCTAAAGGGTGGACCGATGGCCAGCGCCAAGGGCGAGCCATTCTGGACAAACAGTGGGTGCTAGCGCAAAGCGAAGGGTTAATTGCACTATCAGGTGGACGTGAAGGCGAGATAGGTCGCCACTTGCTGTCTGATCATGAGCGCGAAGCACGGGAGCTGTTAGAAGAGTGGCAACGCGCCTTTCCAGACCGTTTTTATCTGGAACTCATCCGCACCGGACGGCCGCTTGAAGAAGATTGTGTTCACGCGAGTGTGAAGCTAGCGATTGAGTCGAACACCCCGGTAGTGGCGACCAATGACGTGCGCTTTTTAGAGCGGGAAGACTTCTGGGCACACGAAACCCGCGTTGCCATTGGTGAAGGCAAGGCTTTGGATGACCCGCGCCGCGAACGACGTTACACCGAAGAGCAGTACCTAAAAAGCCCTGAGGAAATGGCCGCACTGTTTGCCGATATTCCTGAGGCGCTTGAAAACAGCGTCATGATTGCTGAGCGATGTAGCGTCGACGTGCGGTTGGGCGAGATATTTCTACCTGAGTTCGAAATTCCTGAAGGGATGACCCAGGATGAGTTTTTCCGCAAAGTCTCCCATGACGGCCTCACTGAACGGTTAGATTTTCTGTTCCCTGTTGAACAGTATCCCCGCGATAGCGACGTATATCGCGAGATTGATCAGCGCTACCGTGACCGGCTTGAATTCGAGCTGAACGTTATTATCCAGATGGGGTTTCCTGGTTACTTCCTGATCGTGATGGACTTCATCCAGTGGGCCAAGGATAACAACGTGCCAGTGGGCCCAGGGCGTGGTTCTGGTGCAGGCTCATTAGTGGCTTACGCGCAAAAAATTACTGACCTTGACCCGATTGGCTATGACCTGCTGTTCGAGCGCTTTCTTAACCCTGAACGTGTCTCCATGCCCGATTTTGACGTCGACTTTTGCATGGAAAAGCGCGACAAGGTGATTGAATATGTGGCTAATCGCTATGGCCGCAACGCGGTCTCTCAGATTGTTACCTTTGGCACCATGGCCGCTAAGGCGGTGGTGCGCGATGTGGCGCGTGCCCAGGGGCGGCCTTACTCCTTGGGCGATAAGCTCTCCAAGCTGATTCCCTTTGAAGTGGGTATGACGCTTGCTAAAGCGATAGAGCAAGAACCGGCCCTGAAAGAATTCATCGGCAATGACGAAGAAGCCGAAGAGATCTGGGAAATGGCCCTCAAGCTAGAGGGCACCACCCGGGGTACCGGTAAGCACGCGGGGGGCGTCGTGATTGCCCCCACCAAATTGACCGATTTCTCGCCGCTACTGTGCGATGAAGATGGCTCTGGCCTGGTGGTGCAGTTCGATAAAAACGACATCGAAGACGCCGGGCTAGTGAAGTTCGACTTCTTGGGCTTGCGAACGCTGACGATTATCGACTGGGCACTGGAAATGGTCGATAAAGTGCGGGGGGTAAACGGTCAAGCGCCACTTAATATCGACGCTATTCCACTGGATGACAGCAAAACGTTTGAGATGCTTAAGCGAGCGGAAACCACCGCCGTTTTCCAGTTGGAATCTCGTGGTATGAAGGAGCTGATTAAGCGCCTGCTGCCAGACTCCCTCGACGATATGATCGCCCTGGTGGCGCTATTCCGCCCAGGCCCGCTGCAGTCTGGCATGGTTGATGACTTTATCAATCGTAAGCACGGCCGTGCCGAAGTCTCTTACCCACACCCAGATTATCAGCACGACCTGCTAAAGCCGGTACTCAGCCCGACATACGGCATTATTTTGTACCAAGAGCAGGTCATGCAGATTGCTCAGGTAATGGCTGGTTATTCATTGGGTCAGGCCGACATGCTGCGCCGCGCCATGGGTAAGAAAAAGCCCGAAGAGATGGCTAAGCAGCGTTCAGGCTTTATGGAAGGCTGTGCCGCCAACGGTATTGATAAAGATCTTGCCGGAAATATCTTTGACCTTGTCGAGAAATTCGCCGGTTACGGTTTTAACAAGTCCCACTCTGCCGCCTACGCCTTGGTGTCTTATCAAACCGCCTGGTTGAAAGCGCACTATCCTGGCCCGTTTATGGCCGCCGTTATGTCAACGGAAATGGATAACCTGGACAAGGTGGTGCCGCTAATTGAGGAGTGCCGCCACCTCAAGCTTACTGTCACACCGCCGGATGTTAATGTCGGTGGCTACAAGTTTACCGTTGATACGGAAGGGCGCGTGGTTTATGGCCTGGGTGCCATTCGCGGTGTGGGTGAAGGCCCGATTGGTGCGATTGTTGAAGCTCGTAGCACTGATGGTCCATTTAAAGATCTTTTCGATTTTTGTCGCCGCATTGATCCTAAACGGATGAACAAGCGGACGCTAGAAGCGCTGATTCGCTCTGGCGCACTGGATAATCTTGGCCCTAACCGGGCGGTACTCGCCGCCGCGATGGAAGACGCCTTGAAAGCGGCTGCTCAAAACCATGCCAACCAAAATCTGGGTATGCTGGATATGTTTGGCGATGCGTTTACTGCGGAAGAGGAAGAAACGGATCCTTATGCTGAGTACCAAGGTGCCCGTGAATGGACAGATCGTGAGCGCCTTTCTGGGGAAAAAGATACGCTGGGCCTCTATCTGACCGGCCATCCCATTGATGAGTATGAGCGAGAACTAAAGCGCTTTGTCTCTACCCGTATTAGTGATTTGAAAGCCTCGCGTGAGCCCCAGCGTGTGGCTGGCCTAGTGGTGGCGATGCGCACAATGAAGTCCAAGCGCGGTGATACGATGGCGTTTATTACACTGGATGACCGTACCGGGCGCATCGAAGCTTCCTTGTTTGGCGAACTATTTGACCAACTGCGGGGCCAAATCGAATCTGACCAAGTGATTATCGTTGAAGGTGAAGTATCAAACGATGACTTTTCTGGTGGCTTGCGCTTGCGGGGTAAAGACGTTACTCCGATGGTGACTGCGCGAATTCGCTATGGTGAGGCGGTGGAGTTGGCACTAGATGCTGAACAGATCAACGGGCGTTTAGTCGATAGCCTGCGCGAGAGTCTTAGTCCTTACCGCGATACCGGCGGGTTGCCAGTACGGCTGCAGTATCGCCACTCAGAAGCGGTTGGCTGGATGGCGTTGGCTGATGAATGGAAAGTCGCTCCCAGCGACGATTTACTGTTGGCTCTTCGCGATGTGCAAGGGCAGGTCGGCGTTCAGTTACGCTACCGTTAATAAACCAATAAATGTGCGTGTACCACCGCCAGATTGAACACTAAACGATGGTGCGCCACGCTAATTGAAAGGGTACTGCCTTGCGTGGCAGGTTCAGGGTGCGATAATGCCCTTCATACATGCCCGTTTCGACAAGGCTTCTTTTTTTTATAGGCAGCTTACAGGCAGAGCCGATGAATCCTAATTATCTCGATTTTGAACAGCCCATTGCTGAGCTTCAGGCAAAAATTGAGGAGCTGCGTTTAGTCAACTCCGATAGCCAGTTGAACCTCTCTGATGAGATCTCGCGGTTAGAAGAGAAGAGCCGTAAGTTAACCGAATCGATCTTCAAGGACTTAACGCCCTGGCAGGTTTCCCAGATATCCCGCCATCCGCAGCGTCCTTATACGTTGGATTACCTTGAGCATATTTTCAGCGACTTTGATGAGCTTCACGGCGACCGCAACTTTGCCGATGATGCGGCCCTCGTAGGAGGCATTGCTCGCCTGAACGACCAGCCGGTGATGGTCATTGGCCATCAAAAAGGTCGCGATGTTAAAGAGAAAGTGCGTCGCAACTTTGGTATGCCGCGTCCAGAAGGCTATCGCAAAGCCTGTCGCTTAATGGAAATGGCCGAGCGTTTTAAAATGCCCATCTTAACGTTTATCGATACACCTGGTGCTTATCCGGGAATTGATGCGGAAGAGCGCGGCCAGTCGGAAGCCATTGCGTATAATTTGGCGGTGATGTCACGTCTGAAAACGCCGATTATCTCCACCGTGGTGGGCGAAGGTGGTTCTGGCGGTGCTCTGGCCATCGGTGTGTGCGACGAGCTACATATGCTTCAGTACTCCACCTATTCGGTTATTTCTCCGGAAGGCTGTGCGTCTATTCTTTGGAAGAGCGCTGAAAAAGCATCTGATGCCGCCCAAGCCATGGGTATCACTGCTGAGCGCCTCAAAGAGCTTGGCTTTGTTGATGAGCTGATTAAAGAGCCGTTGGGTGGTGCTCATCGTCACCCGCTGACCACGGCTGAACGCGTTAAAGAGGCTTTGGCAAATAGTCTGGAACGCCTGCAAAGCTTTGATAGCGATGCGCTACTGGAGCGCCGCTATAAACGATTGATGAGCTATGGCGCCCCAGCCGCCTAAGCCGCTGTTACGTTTACTGAATGACGCCCTGGCGGAGACCCCGCCGGGGCGTACTGTTTGGGTGGCGCTTTCCGGTGGGCTAGATTCTTCGCTGCTGCTGACGTTGGCCGCTCAGGTTTGTCGAGACGCGGATCGCCCTATGCGGGCTATTCATATTAACCATGGCTTACAGGCCGCAGCCAGCGCGTTTGAAGCGCATTGTCTGGCGCTGTGTGATGCACTTGGTATATCGCTAGTGACGGCAAACGTCGCTGTAGACACTCAGGGCGAGGGTGTTGAGGGGGCGGCGCGGCGAGCGCGCTATCAGGCGTTCATGGCGAATATTCCTGCTGGCGATACGCTATGGCTAGCCCAGCACCAAGATGACCAAGCGGAGACGTTGCTGTTGGCAGCGCTGCGCGGCAGTGGTGTGCGTGGTTTGGCGGGTATGCCTTTTCGCCGCGAGTGGCAGGGACTCACCCTACTGCGCCCCTGGCTGAGTGTCAGCAGGCAGACGCTGGCTGATGCCGCGCATGGGTTATCAATAAGCTGGTGCGAAGACCCGACAAACCGCGACATCGCGTTTGACCGCAACCGTTTACGCCATCAAGTGATGCCTGTACTGCAGCTACGCTGGCCTGGGGCTGCTCGTGCCCTGGCCAACAGTGCTCAACATGCTGGTGAAGCAGACCAACTGTTGATGGCCTATGCCGCGGAAGAGCTGACAACGTTAATGCGAGGAGAGCACTGCATGGATGCGACGTTGCTTAGTCAGCGCTCCTTGCCTCGCCAGCGACTGCTCGTGCGTGCGCTTTGTGAACAGCTAGGTCTCCCGGTGCCTCCTCAAAAACGCCTCGAAAGCCTGCTTGCGCAGCTAGATGCGGCGAACGACGCTCAGGTGAACATTGTATGGCCAGGGGCAGACGCGCGGATTTGGCGACGCCGCCTCTATCTTATGACGCCGCTTCAGCCACTGCCTAATTGGGAAGTCGAATGGGAGGGGGCGCCAGGGCAGGCAACCCCTTTAGGCAAGCTGGAAGTATCACTGATGCCGCCTCGCCGCGTCACGCTGCGCTGGCGGCGTGGTGGTGAGGTGATTGCGTTAAAAGAGCGCGGCCGACGCGATATTAAACGCTTACTCCAAGAGCGGGGGGTGCCGCCCTGGGAGCGTGAGCGTTTGATTGTAGTGATGGATGGTGATTTATGTTTGGGTGTTATCCGCCCACCTGCTGATGTGTTGTGGCAGGCTGAAAGGGGGGAGCTGACTCCTATGCTACCGAAAACGTAAAACCAGCCGCTGTCATATACGCCTGCTCCTGCTCCATATCGGTACTTAACAGCGTCGGTTCATCGCTGGGGGGAAGCGTCATCGTCAGCGCTTCACCCTCCGCGCTAATCTCTGGTAGCGGCGGGGCGTTTTCAGACCGGGAGTGATTAATTAGCACGGCAAGGCGCAGCAGGCGAGCAAGCTTGGCACAACCTTCCTGGTGTGAGGCGGGCAGTGCCTGCCACTCTTTCGTTGGAAACTTGCGTCGATGGGCGCGCACTAAAAACGCTAGTAAACGCTGCTCTGGGCGTGAAAAACCAGCCAAGTCGGAATGCTCTAACAAATAGGCACCGTGGCGATGGAATTGACTATGAGAAATAGCCAAGCCAATTTCATGTACATGACTTGCCCAGACAAGGTAGTGGCCTTGCTCTAGGGTTAGTCCCCAGGCCTTTTTAACTTCATTAAATAAGCGAAGGGCAGTGTCGGCAACATTTTCTGCCTGCCGAGAATCAACATCATAAATCCGCTTCAACGCATCCAAACTTTTAGAGCGGGTATCTTCCGCGCTATTTCGCCCCGCCATGTCATAAAGCACACCTTCGCGCAGGGCACCATCCGCAAAGCGCATTTGGGAAAGATTAAAGGCTTCAAAAATAGCGGTTAAAATGGCGATACCTGCCGGAAAGACTTTTGCTCGATCAGGTTTTAGGCCGTCTAGCTCAACTTTATCCAGCTGTTTGCATTTTAACAGGCGTTCACGCAGCTTCTTCAATCCACTACGCGTAATGACGCCCTCCTGGGGCGAATCGCCGTAAGCGAACAGCACACTAGCGGCAGCTTTTATCGTTCCGCTGGAGCCCACCGGGTCATCCCAGCCAAGGCGTTGATAGGGACGCTGAATATTGGCCAGTTCTGACAAAGCGGCCAGCTCAGCACGACGCATACGCTTTTCGCTAAGTTCACCATCAGGAAAGAAGCGGCCGCTGAAGGTGACGCAGCCCATGCGTAAGCTCTCAAGCGCTCTAGGCTCAAAAGCTTCGCCAATGATAAATTCCGTCGATCCGCCACCGATATCAACAATCAAACGGCGGCCATTTTCGGCTAGCGCATGGGCAGCCCCTAAATAAATAAGACGCGCCTCTTCTCGGCCAGCAATAATTTCGATGGCGTGACCAAGCTGCGCTTCGGCGCGCTCGATAAACGTTTGACTGTTATAGGCATCGCGTAACGCATTCGTACCGACAATGCGCAGGTTGGCATCCTCAATGCCAGTGAGAAACGGCGCAAAGCGTCCTAGGCAATCCAACGCGCGCTGCATCGCTGCTTCGCTTAAATAGCCGTTCTCGTCTAGCCCAGCGGCTAACTGAACTTTTTCACCCATCCTGGCAACGACTTGAAGGCGCTCGTGTTGATAATTAGCAACCAGCAGGTGGAAGCTATTCGAACCCAGGTCGATGGCGGCTAAGCGCTGCGGTTCGGTGTTATCCAGTTCAGCCGACGGCGCGGTGAGAGAGAGCGAAATTTCCTTGGGCATGGGCTTTCCTTCCTAGTGGCTATGCCAAGGTTGCGGTGCCCCATTAGTATTGTCAATTGTCAAAGGCTTGCGTTTATCGCGGGCCTTGACTACCATCGAACTACTGGCTTGATCCGAGTTGGCTTGTTTGCCTATTAAACAGGCGTATTACTCGGGTACTCCGAGCAGTACGTATCCAAATGGCATCAGCCAGATGTCCAAGTCGTCAGATAACCCGCTGAAACAGCATTTTTCTGTGCCGATCAGATTAACTAGTTTATTAGCACCCTCACGCTAAGCAGTCACCTATGCCGTTACTCCTTTATTGGCATTTGTTTCAAGACTGCCCAGCTTTTAGTATCTGAGCGTGTGCCTAGATGGGGTTCTGAACGCATCACTCGGCGCTTAGCCCTACTTAGGCCACGCCTCCTGTCTTATTCCCGGCGCTTGTCGCCCAGCTTTCATGAGCAACTTTCTAACACACCGATGAATCTCACTGAACTCAAGCAAAAAACCGTTCCCGAGCTGCTCGATATCGCCCGCGAGATGGGTATCGACAACTTAGCCCGTTCGCGCAAGCAGGACATCATTTTCGCCATCCTCAAGAAGCATGCTAAAAGCGGAGAGGATATCTATGGCGACGGTGTGCTGGAAATCCTTCAGGATGGCTTCGGCTTCCTGCGTAGCGCCGACAGCTCGTACCTCGCTGGACCGGATGATATCTACGTATCGCCGTCCCAGATCCGTCGTTTCAATCTGCGTAAAGGCGACTCCATTTCTGGCAAAATCCGTCCGCCTAAAGAAGGTGAGCGCTACTTTGCCCTGCTCAAAGTTAGTCAGATCAACTTTGATCGTCCGGAAAATGCCAAGCATAAGATTCTCTTTGAGAACTTAACGCCGCTGTTTCCAGACGACCGGATGCGCATGGAGATCGGTAATGGTTCCACCGAAGATCTTACTGCGCGCATCATTGACCTGACTGCGCCCATTGGTAAAGGTCAGCGTGGTCTGTTGGTGTCACCGCCCAAAGCGGGTAAGACACTAATGCTACAGAACATCGCGACGTCCATTACGCGCAATAATCCTGAGTGCCATCTGATCGTATTGCTGATCGATGAGCGTCCTGAGGAAGTGACCGAAATGTCACGCACCGTGCGCGGTGAAGTGGTGGCCTCTACTTTCGATGAACCACCTGCCCGCCACGTGCAGGTTGCAGAAATGGTTATCGAAAAAGCCAAGCGCCTGGTAGAGCACAAGAAAGATGTGGTGATTCTGCTCGACTCTATCACTCGTCTGGCACGTGCCTATAACACCGTGGTACCCAGCTCCGGCAAAGTGCTAACCGGTGGTGTGGACGCTCATGCCCTTGAAAAGCCAAAGCGTTTCTTCGGTGCTGCGCGTAATATCGAAGAGGGCGGTAGCCTGACGATTATCGCCACCGCGCTGGTTGATACCGGCTCGAAAATGGACGAAGTCATCTTCGAAGAGTTCAAGGGTACCGGCAACATGGAAGCGCACCTTGACCGCAAGCTGGCTGAGAAACGCGTGTTCCCCGCGATCAATATCCGTCGCAGTGGTACACGTCGTGAAGATCTACTGGCGTCTGAAGACGAAATGCAGCGCATGTGGATTCTTCGCAAGCTGCTCAATCCGATGGAAGACACGGCTGCTACTGAGTTCCTGATTGATCGTCTGAAAGATACCAAGACGAACCTGGAGTTCTTTGAAGCGATGAAGCGCCGATAGGCGCAGCATGATGGCCAAGCACTAGCGATAAACGTCTGACAGCCGGGGGAAGTGCCTTGAGGAGAGTGCCTTGAAGTACCACGACTTGCGCGATTTTATTAAGGCGTTAGAAGCGCAGGGTGAGCTTAAGCGAATTAAAGCAGAAGTTGACCCTTATCTGGAGATCACCGAAATTTGTGATCGCACGTTGCGTGCCGGTGGCCCTGCATTATTGTTTGAGAATGTGAAGGGGCACAACATGCCGCTGTTGGGCAATTTGTTTGGTACGCCTAAACGGGTTGCGCTGGGCATGGGACAGGATTCGGTAGAGGCGCTGCGCGAAGTAGGTAAGCTTCTGGCGTTTTTAAAAGAGCCCGATCCACCCAAAGGGCTAAAAGACGCCTGGGACAAGCTGCCGATTTTTAAGCAGGTGCTCAGCATGGGGCCGAAAATTGTCAAGCGTGCTCCAGTGCAAGAGCTATCGTTTGAAGGTGATGAGGTTGACTTAGGTTGTTTGCCAATCCAGCACTGCTGGCCTGGCGATGCTGCTCCGCTAGTGACTTGGCCATTGGTGATTACCAAAGGTCCACATAAGAAGCGGCAAAATCTCGGCATTTATCGTCAGCAGAAAATCGGTAAAAACCGCCTGATCATGCGTTGGCTCTCCCACCGCGGCGGCGCGCTGGATTTTCTTGAGTTTCAAAAAGCGCATCCTGGTGAGCCATTCCCTGTGGCGGTGGCGTTGGGGGCTGATCCTGCAACAATATTAGGCGCTGTTACACCGGTACCCGATTCTCTCTCCGAGTACGCGTTTGCTGGGCTTCTTCGCGGTTCGCGTACTGAGCTTGTCAAGTGTGGGCACGCTGATTTGGAAGTGCCTGCGTCTGCCGAGATTATTCTTGAAGGGTTTATTTACCCCGACGATATGGCGCCGGAAGGGCCGTTTGGCGATCACACCGGTTATTACAACGAAGTTGATAACTTCCCTGTATTTACCGTCACGCGGATGACCATGCGGCGTGACGCGATATATCACTCCACGTACACCGGCCGCCCACCCGACGAGCCAGCTATTCTCGGCGTCGCGCTTAACGAGGTGTTTGTCCCGATCCTGTGTAAGCAGTTCCCCGAGATTGTCGACTTCTACCTACCGCCAGAAGGGTGCTCCTATCGGATGGCTGTCGTGACCATGAAGAAGCAGTACCCAGGTCACGCCAAGCGCGTCATGATGGGCGTTTGGAGTTTTCTGCGTCAGTTTATGTACACCAAGTTTGTCATTGTACTGGATGACGACGTCGACGCGCGTAACTGGGAAGACGTGATGTGGGCAATTACCACGCGTATGGACCCAGCACGGGATACCGTGATGGTGGAAAATACCCCCATTGATTACCTCGACTTTGCGTCTCCGGTGTCCGGGTTGGGTTCTAAAATGGGGCTCGACGCCACCAATAAATGGCCAGGTGAAACGGATCGAGAGTGGGGGACCCCCATCGTGATGGACGATTCAATAAAGACCCGCGTTGACGAGCGTTGGGACGAGCTGGGCATTGATATCCCGTTACCCACACCTCGCCACGGCTAACCCAGTGGCGCAGGTCGGACGATTCTTCATAAAGAGGCTTTCATGAGCGCAAGCACGTCAACTTGCAAGACGTTAACCTGCCAGGTAACTGCCGTTGAGGATTTAAATCCCGACGTCTTTGGGGTGACCCTGGAAGGGCGGCCCGAAGCCATGCAGCATGCGCCTGGGCAGTATTTAGAGCTGAAACTAGACGATAGCACCTGGGTACCGTTTTCCATTGCCAGCGCTGAACGTGGTGATGGCATTATCGAATTGCATATTCAGCACTGGCCTGAGCGGGACAACTCTGCTCGCCTGCGAGAACTATTGCAGGTAGCCAACCAGTTGACCGTACGATTGCCCAGCGGTGAGTGCGTACTGGACGCCGAAAGTGAGCGTCCGCTACTGCTGGTAGCGGCAGGCACCGGTTTTGCACAGATGAAAGCCATTGTAGAAGCGGCGCTGCGGCAGCAACCTGCTCGACCTATTTCGTTATGGTGGGCAAACCGGGAGCATCGCGATCTTTATGCTGAAGACCTCGCCTGCGAGTGGGCACAGCAGTATGCAAATGTTGCTTTTCAAGCGGTGACTGAGTTTCCGCTTACCGAGCCGCTAGCGGTTGGTGAACGTATTTCACACCATCAAGGACGCATTGACCTAGTGCTGGAAAGTGCACTTGAGAGCGAACTTGCAGGGGCTGCCTTGGCGCCCAGCGACTGTGATATTTATCTATCGGGCTCGCCGGGGATGGTTTACGCCTGTGTTGATGTGCTAGAGCGAAAAGATATTAGCAATGAGCGAATGTTCTCGGATGTATTTGCCTACGCGCCGCGCCCTCACTAAAATGATCGGCCAATGACTGCCGTACGGCATGTGCCGATATCGATAAAAAGGAGGCTTCCATGGCCGACCATGACGACAACTTTAAAGACGAATCAGGTTTGCTCGCTATTGTACTTGGTCTTGTAGTGCTGGTGAGCATGAGCGCACTGCCCGCAACAATTGGTTGGATACAAGCATTTGGCGGATGATGGTTGCCATTTTGTTTATATGCAGGCAGGATTAAGCTATTAAAGATGATCGCTTACGACGATCAACGTGAACTAGAATCGTGAATTAGGACGCAGCCATGCACACAGCACAATGCATTCAGCACACACAAGCAAAGCCGGTATTGGCGGCTAGTGCGTGGGCGTGCGTTGCTGCGTTCTTTTATGCTGCCTATTGGTTTAGCCACGGTGTGCCCTTGGCCGACCAGTAGCGTCGCGTCATCAGGCACACCGACTAGGTTGCCTGCCGCATGCAAAGAAGCCTCGGTTGGTAGCCCAACCGGGGCTTCTTTCGTTTCAATTGTTTATTTAGTTTAACTATTTGGGTTTCACAGGACTTTCATCCAGGAGCTGCACCATGATGTACCGCGCAAACTCTCTCGCTAATCTGCTCGCCAACGTTGCCAACTATATCGGTTATGGCTATGGCTGGCGATTTAGCGACGCGCGGTCGGTGCAAGCTGCCACCTCCGACCGTGCAAGCCAGGGTGGCAAGTTGTTGTTATCACGATGTCACATGCTTCTGGAGAGTTGAGTTATGAATGCCCATGTCAGTCCTGCTTGCACAACCTTGTCAAATCGAGCGTCATTAACAAACAGCCCCTCGAACTCATCGCAGCCGTTGCCTTTGCCAGCAGAGTTACGCCGCAGTGTCGCTATCAATAGCCAACTGGGTGAGCAAATTGCCCAACAGCGCCAAGCGGTTCAGCGTATCCTGAATGGTCAGGATAACCGCTTGTTAGTGGTTGTTGGCCCCTGCTCAGTTCACGATCCAGATGCAGCGTTAGAGTATGCCGACCGACTGGCTGCGCTCAGCGATGAGGTCAGCGAGCAACTATTACCGGTAATGCGTGTTTACGTGGAAAAACCGCGCACCACGGTGGGATGGAAGGGGTTGGCATACGATCCTGGGCTAGATGGTAGTGGCGATATGCCAAAGGGCATTACCCTCTCTCGTGAGCTTATGCACGCTGTTGCCTCGCGCGGCTTACCGGTGGCCACAGAGCTTTTACAGCCCATGCTAGCGCCCTACTTAGATGATCTGCTGAGCTGGGTCGCCATTGGTGCTCGTACCACTGAGTCGCAGTTGCATCGCGAGCTGGCGAGTGATCTCGCGGCAGCGGTGGGGTTCAAAAATGCCACCAGCGGCGACGTTCAGGTTGCCATTGATGCTATGCAAGCAGCGGCTCATTCTCACCAGCGCTTCGCAATGGATAAAGAAGGGCGTCCGATCATGCAGGAAACCGCTGGCAACCCCAATACTCACGTGGTGTTGCGGGGTGGGCACGGTGAGCCAAACTACCAGGCGCACCATGTGCGAGCAGCGGTGAATACCTTGCGTGAAGCGGGGCAGAACCCACGCTTAATGGTGGACTGCAGCCACGCCAATGCGCGAAAAGATCACCGACGCCAAAGCGAAGTGATGCTCGATGTGTTGGCGCAGCGCCAGGCGGGCGATGCCAACTTAGTAGCGTTAATGCTCGAAAGCCACCTATTTGAAGGTAAGCAAGCGCTGTCGCCCAATGCGATGCGCTACGGCGTATCGGTGACCGATGCCTGCGTGAGCTGGGAAACCACCGAACGGTTGTTAAAAACCGCTGCTGAGCGAATGAGTTAACACTGTTATCTGCCAGCAGTTTGATAATCTCTTGTTTGCCCTGGCCAGCCCCGTATCATAAGGGACTACTTTTGATGATGAGGTTGGCCATGGTCTTCACCCTTGAGCAGCATAACCCCAGTAGCTACCAGCGCAAGGCGCGAATGATCAGTATTGCTATGGCAGGGCAATTAATTGTCTTCGGGTTACTTTTTTCGATGCTGTTAACTTCCGCTTTTGGCAGCAGTTTATGGCTCAACGGGTTGGGGGTCTTCCTTGGTTTGTTGGCCACCAGCGCGCTGTTTGCGGTGCTCAAGGATCGCCCATGGATGACTGAAATGCGCTACGTATGGCAGCTCAAACACCATCTTTCCCATATTAGTGGCTACCTACAACCACTGCGCCGAGGCGTGGAAGAAGATAATCGTGTGGCGCTGGATATAGTGACGTTTTACCATCAAGGCATGACGCAGCTCGCTGAACTTAACGGCCGTACTACCGATGATGATTCTGAACGCCTAGCTGAAAAAATGCAGATAAAGTTAAAACGCGAAGAGTTGGGGCTGCCAGATCACGTTGACAGTTTTGATCCGCAGGACTTAAAAGCATTTAAGCGTCGCTAGGGTATCAATAGATGGATGCCGAACGCTGAGTAGACTCCATTGAAGGTATCTATGATGGTAAAAGGCATAGTAAAGATAACGGTAACGATAGTAATAGCGTTAACAACAGTGATGACAACAGGGAGCAGGATGCATGACTTACTTACCTAATCGGTTAACCGGTTTAATTGCGCTGACTGCCACGGTTGCGTTGGCAGGCTGTGCAAATACGGGGACAACGCCTGCTGATTCTGCTGATGGAGCGTCTAAAACAACAGTTCACAGCAGTGCCCCCTTACTGCCTGCTGCCCTGTTTCCTGGCAGCGCGTCACACTTTGACGCTTGGGAGTGTCTGCCAGCAAATCAGAACCTGGTCACTGCGGTGAACGACGATAACCTACGTCTTTGGTCGCTACACGGTGCCTGGCGTTTGCCGGAAGCAATTGTGGCAAGCGGTGCGCGTTATCAAGATGGTGAGGTCAGCTTCTGGAACCGTGGTGATCAGGCGCAGGTGGAAACGCCGCGTGGTCAGCTTCAATGTCAGCAGGGGCTGCGTCGAGCAGCAGCAACACGTGCGGATCATCCCGGCGTAATGTTCCTGGGGCGTGGTAATGAGCCAGGCTGGTCGATTGAACTTGCCAATGACGCGCCAGTGATGACCTGGACAACGGCCTACGGCAGCGAAACGCAAACCATGCCCTATATGGTCAGTGTCATGGACAATGAGGCAGGTAGAGTGGTGATTGAGAATGCCAACGCTGAGCAATTTTTCCGCGTACGCATTGAGTCAGGCGCCTGTTTTGATGACATGAAAGGCCAGCCGTATCCTGCCCGTGTCACGCTAACGATAGGCGGCGAACAGTACAAGGGCTGTGGCCAGGGCATTGCCCCCTAGTCGGCACGGTCTTTTGAATCCATTGGTGTGTCAGCAACGGTAAAGGAAAGGCTCGGCACGCCAGTGATGTTCAATAAAATCGCTAGCGCATAGTGCGGTAACATTTCCTGTTGCTCTAGCAGCGAGCCTGGACAGTGTTGTAAAGCGGAGCCTGGGGGAAGTGTCTAATTCTTCGCTGATCTCTACTGGGCGCCAAAGGTCACCATCCCGGGTTGCCAGGGTAAAACTGAACGGATGAAACCCTGGAAAGCCGAGGCGAATATCCGTAGCGATCAACGTTTCCTGGCCATCGAGCCACTGTGTGTCATAGCGTAAAAATGGGCCAGTAAACCAGGCTAGTCGTTGCCCTAGCGGCCCTGCCAACGCACTTTCTTCAAGTGCGCCGTTGCGCTTTATAGGTTCAAGTGTTGGCTCGCGCTGGCCATCAAATACGCTGATCAAACTTTCAAAATAGCGATCTCCGTCAATAACGGTGGCGCGCCACAGTGCAATATTAAATGGTGTCGGTTGAACCAATACGGGGGCTGTCTGCAAGCCAGCGTTGGCTAGCGCTGGCGCTAAGCGTTGCTCAATGCTCCATTTCGCGCCTGCCGCCAGCAGCAAATACATGCTGGATACTGCTAAGCCGATCGTACAAGCCTTGCGCACTTTTTTAGCGGCAACAGCGATGATCAGCGCAACCAGTAGTGGCAAGGTGTAGAAAGGGTCGATAATAAACACGATAGGCCACGCTGCAGGCGGCTTATCTAGCGGCCAGAACAACTGAGTGCCATAGGTGGTCAATGAATCCAGCAGCGGGTGAGTGATCAATATGAGCGCAAAAAAGCACCACCATCTTCCCAAGGATATAGCACGAGTAGGCGCGAAACGGTTACACAGCAGCGCCAATACCGTGGCTAAGCCGGTCAGCACAAATAGCGAGTGGCTAAAGCCGCGATGCTCTGTCACATTGGCCACGGCATCGCCATAGTCGAGCACTACGTCAAGGTCGGGTAACGTGCCGAGCAGCGCACCAATAAGTACGGCTTTTCGCCCCAGTCGTTTGCCCAACACCGCACCACCTATGGCGGCCCCAAGTGCAGCTTGTGTGATTGAATCCACGAATGTCTCCTTGGGGTGGCCCCCGAATTCCAAGCAATTAATGTATTATTATACAGATCTGTGAGGAGGGTTTTTAAATGTCACAAAATCGTCTAATTAAGCGTCTGGCAGTCAGTCTTCTTGCCGCATATTCGCTCAACGCTTTGGCAGCGCCTACTATTGATGTGCACAGTGACCCTAACTGTGGTTGTTGCAGCTCGTGGGTGAGCCATCTCGAAGAGGCTGGGTTTGATGTTAACCATCACCGCGATGGCGACCTAAGGTCTATCAAAATGGCCAATGGCGTTCCGCCCGAACTCGCTTCATGTCACACGGCTATCGTTGAGGGCTACGTCATTGAAGGCCATGTGCCCGCGTCAGATATCCAGCAACTGTTGGAAGAGCAGCCAGAAGTGGTTGGGCTAACGGTGCCGGGCATGCCGCATGGTTCTCCGGGCATGGAAACAGGCCGAGTTGATGATTACGCCGTTCTCAGCTGGACCCGCAACGACAGCACCTCTGCTATCTTTAGCGAATATACCCAGTAAATGATGAAGGGAGGATGACATGCAGTTTTTGCACACCATGGTACGGGTAAGCAACTTGGACGCGTCGTTGAATTTTTACTGCGACCTGTTGGGGTTGAAAGAAGTGCGCCGCAAAGAAAACGAAAAAGGCCGTTTTACCCTGGTCTTTCTTGCTGCACCGGAAGATGAAGCGCGCTCCGAACGCTTAACGGCTCCAGAACTTGAGCTGACCTATAACTGGGATCCAGAAGAGGTCACTGGTGGACGCAACTTCGGCCATTTGGCCTATCGCGTCGACGATATTTACGCGCTATGCAAAAAGCTTCAAGATAACGGCGTCACCATTAACCGTCCGCCGCGGGATGGGCATATGGCGTTTGTGAAGTCGCCCGATGGTATTTCTGTCGAGCTACTACAAAAAGGCGATGCGCTACCCTCTCAGGAGCCATGGGCGTCAATGGAAAACAGTGGAAGCTGGTGATTTTTCAATAAGGAGCATGAGACAGTGACGGTCAAATTTGGAGCAATGCTAGTCGGTGTGGCTACTGCGCTGCTAATCAGTGCATGTAGCAGTGCGCCAGAGCAAGAGAGCACGGCAGTGCCGGAAAGCGTTTCGCTGTCAGGGCCGATAGTCGATCAACGTTGGAATTTACTGCTAGTAGGTACCGATGAACGGGTGTCATTACCTAATACGCCGTTCTTTCAAATTGGACGCGACGGCAGTGTGAGCGGCTCGGATGGTTGTAACCGCTTTACCGGCAGCGTGAACCTGGGGGAAAACCAACGTATCGAGTTTAGTCAGCTCGCCTCAACTCGCATGGCCTGCCCGAATATGGAAGATTCCAAGCGGGTAACCGATATGCTCGACACGGCCTACCGCTACCTAATCGACCACGACCGGCTGGTGTTCTTCGGCCCGGATAGTCGGGTGCTGGGCGGCTGGCGCGAAGCCAACTAAGCCTTCAGTTAGCATCTGATCGCAATAATTTAGTGTTTAAAAGGCGGATTGAAGCGTGCAATAAAGCGCGCATCAATCCGCTTTTTCCATTCCCACACCCAGCGGCCTGAAAAGCCGATGGCACCTCTGCTGGCAATCGCATGGCCGTCGCCAGTGCCAATCAGTGCCAGTACGCGTTTTGGTGGCTTCCAGTTGGCTAGTGGTTCACTGTGGCAGGCGGCGCGAAGGTTGTCGGCGAGCAGTGGCCCCATGCGCACCGCATAAACGCCAGCCTTGGGCAGTGGGGAAGAGTGCAGCGGCGGGTTGAAAGCTGCACAGTCTCCAGCAGCAAAAAGCCCCGGCTTTTCTGTTACCTCAAGTGTCTTATTCACCTGGATAAATCCCCGCTGATTCAGCGGCAGAGCGGTGTCTTGCAACCAAGACTGGCCAACGGCACCGGTCGCCCACAACACGATATCTGCGTCAATGAGTTCGCCCTCAGAGGTGTGTACGCCACCCGTTATCAGCGCCTGACCACGCACGCCGTGAAGCACCGTAATGCCTGCCCGGCGCAGTGCACGTTGGGTTAACCAGCGGGGCAGATGACCCGCGTCGGGTAGCAGTGTTGTTGATGCGCTGACTAGCGTGCCTTGCCAAGTAATGTCGGGCCGCTGTTGACGAAGCTGCGCCATCACACTCATTAAGGTTTCGCAGCCTGCTGCGCCGCCGCCTACGCTCACCACCTGCTGTGTAGAACCAGGCGGGAACTGGTCGACTTTCTCTCTTAGCACTTGCCAGCGGTAGTGCAGTGAACTAAGCGGTCGCATCGCCAACAAGTAGGGGGGCTGTTCGCCATGCTTTTCTGGCAACTGCAGCGTAGAGCCCACGTTAAAAGAAGCCACATCAAAATGGATCACCTCGCCGTTAGCTAGTGTTACCCGGCGCTTGGTGGGATCGATAGCCACTGCGGGCGAGGTGATTAAACGAGAGCCTGCCCTTTTCGATAGCGCCGCTACATCAATTTGTGTTTCGCGTAGCGAGCATTCCCCTGCCAGCCACGCTGGCACGCTGCCAGAATAGGCTGACAGGGCACTGTCGCTAACCACGGTGATAGCGATTGACGGATCTGGATGCTGAGCAAAGGCTTCCAGCACGAAGGCATGGGCATGGCCCGCGCCAATCAGCACGAGATCTTTCATGGAGGGCATCATTTTGCCGCACCACGCCGCCAGCGGAAATACCGCTCCAACAAGGTGAGAATACGCTCGGGTTTGTGGGCATTTTTCCACACGCCAGCGGTGGCTTTGGCAGCTTCACCAAGGGTGGGATAGGGGTGGATAGTGCCCAGTAGCTTGTTAAGTCCCAGGCCATGCTTCATGGCGATGGTGAATTCTCCTAGCCATTCTCCGGCGTTTTCAGCCACGATGGTCGCACCAAGGATTTTGTCCTTACCGGGCACAGTAAGCACCTTGATAAACCCGTCTGTCGCGCCCTCGGCAATAGCGCGGTCGCTTTCACTCATGGCATAGCGGGTGACTTCAAACGCCACGCCTTTAGCGATGGCCTCTTTTTCGTTGAGCCCGACCCGCGCTACTTCCGGCTGGATATAGGTGACGGCAGGCATAAAGCGATAATCTACTGCGAAGCTTTTCAACTCACCAAACAGTGCATTGACGGCTGCATGCCACGCTTGATGGGCAGCGGCATGCGTGAGTTGATAGGGGCCTGCTAGGTCGCCGCAGGCCCAAATGTTGGGCAGTCGAGTTTGCAGACGCTCGTTGAGTTCCAGCGTGCCAGTGTTGGTGGTGGTGATTCCCAGGGCTTCCAAACCCAGCCCTTCAACATTGGCTTGGCGGCCAACGCTGACGAGCAAATAATCAAATTCGATGGTGGTACGCTGGCCATTGTGCTCTACCACCAGTTGATGTCCGGGGCCATCTTGGCTTACTTCCAAGGCGTTGGCGCCGGTCATTACGTTAACGCCTTCCTGGGTGAGCGTGCGCTCCACGTGTTCGCCTACGTCTTGGTCTTCTCGGCCTAGCAACTGCGGAATACCCTCCACCAACGTGACCTGACTGCCCAGGCGGGCAAAACTCTGGCTGAGCTCGCAGCCAATTGCTCCGCCGCCCAGTACGACCAAGCGTTTAGGCAACTCCGTGAGTGACCACAGGTTTTCTGAGGTGAGCAGTGGTGCATGCTCGATGCCGGGAAGCGGTGGTATTCGGGGGCGCGCGCCAGTGGCTAGCACAATATGGCGCGCGGTCAGGGTTTTATCACCGATGTTGATTTCCCAAGGAGATATCAGGGTGGCATGTTCCTGATACACCTCAACGCCCAGTTTGGTGTAACGCTCGACACTATCGTGGGGTTCAATATCAGTAATGGCTTGGTGTACGTGCCCCATCACCTTGGCAAAATCAATATCTGGCTCGCTAGCGTTAACGCCAAAGCGATGTGCTGTACGTACTTCGTGGGCAGCGTGGGCGGCACGAATTAGCGCCTTTGAAGGGACACAGCCGGTATTCAGGCAGTCGCCGCCCATTTTGTGCTTTTCTACCAACGCCACTTTTGCTTTTACCGCGCTGCCGATATAGCTAGTGACGAGACCCGCCGAGCCCCCGCCGATGACCACAATGTCGTAATCAAAGCGGGATGGGCGCTTAAAACCACGATAGGCATTGCGCTTTTGTACTAGTAGCGCAATACGGCGAGCTATCCAAGGAAACACTGCCAGCAGCGCAAACGAGGCCAAAAGCCCAGGAGAAATAATACCGCCCAGGCTTTCAAGTTCACCCAATTGACCGCCCGCATTCACGTAAACCACGGTGCCGGGCAGCATGCCTAGCTGGCTTACCCAATAGAAGGTGACTGTTTTAAGCCGCGTTAGGCCCATCACCAGATTGATCATAAAGAAAGGGAATATCGGTACTAAGCGAAGGGTGAAAAGATAAAAAGCTCCGTCTTTATCAACGCCACGATTGACCGTATCGAACTGGCGAGGAAAACGCTTTTCAATCGGTTGTCGAAACAGGAATCGAGAAAGTAAAAAGGCTAGCGTTGCGCCGATGGTGCTGGCAAAGGAGATAATTAACAGCCCCCAACCGAGGCCAAACAGTGCGCCACCTAGCAATGTGAGGAGTGTCGCGCCGGGTAGCGATAGTGTCGTCATGACCACATACACCGCAAAGAAAATGCCCGCAACCTGCCAAGGGGATTGCTGGAATGCAGCCTGGAAATCGCTGCGATAGGTTTGCAGGGTTTCCAAGGTGAAGAACGTATGGGCACCGCTCACGTAAAAGCCAAGCACGGCCAGTAGCAGCAGGGTGATAATCAGCAGGCGCTGACGGTTCATGGCAGGCTCCGTTAGGGCAAAGTGGTGGTAGAAACCGAACATTCGTTCAGTAACAGTGACGTAAAGAGCGAAATCCTTACAGGCTGTTTGCGTGCTTCAGTGTTTGTTGCCAGCGCTGCCAGTCTTCTGGGCGGTCAATATCCCACATGGTGTCGGGAAAGATGGCTTCTAAGGACAGCGCTTCAAGCCGCTGTCGAGTGACTTGGAGCACTTGCTCGGTTCCCCAAGGTATGTTCTTAAAGAGGCTAGGATGATCGTCATGAGTGCCGATCAACCCATAGCCGCCGTCTTCGGCAGGTAAAATCACCACTGGCACGTCTTTAAGCGCTGCACTGCACTGCCTAAGCATCGCAACGGTGATACTAGGGCAATCAGTGCCCATCACCATCGATGGACCTTGAGTGCTATTCAGTGCATGACGTACGCGCATTCCCACATCGCCGTGAAGTTGAGCGGCGAGCGATATGCCGTAGTGAGCCTGTAGCTCCACAAACAAAGGGTGCTGATGCTCTAAGGAAGTCCATAATGTGACGTGTTGCGATCCCAGTGCTTGGCAGGCGGTGGCAACGCAGTGGCGAACCATGGTGGCATGGGCTTGCGCCGCACCTTCTGGCCCAAGGCAAGGAATTAAGCGCGTTTTCGCCTGCCCAGGCAGCGGCGCTTTGGCCAGCAGATGTAGATGGGGCTGCACTGGAGACTTAACGGGCATTGCGATACTCCTTGGCCAGTTGGGTGGCGCTGACACCGCGCCAGTAGCAATAACGCAGCCGCCACATCAGGCAAATAGTTTTCCTGGCGCCGAACTGATCCCAGCGTCTGCCTGAGCTTATCACTTTGGTGCGTAGGCAGGCGGGGGGAGAAAGTGCCTTTAGGCGCTTGCTTAACTCGATATCTTCCATTAGCGGTTGTTCGGGAAAGCCGCCGACCGCTTCAAAAGACGCTCGGCGTAGGAACATGCCCTGATCGCCAGTGGCGATACCGCTTAGCCGTGAGCGTAGGTTCATCAGAATGCTAACGAGAGGCAGCCAGCGGCTTTTTCCCTCAAGGTGAATATCAAACCGTCCCCAGCAATTTGTGCTTAGCGATTGGAAGATCAGCTTGCAGGCCCCTTCAGGAAGCCGAGTGTCAGCATGTAAAAATAGCAGCGCCGCTGAGCGCGCGCTTTTTGCGCCTAGGTTCATCTGCCGTGCTCGGCAAGGGGCGCTCGTCAGTAGTGTATCCGCTAGCGGGGTGGCCAGCGCCACGCTGTCATCGGTACTCCCCCCGTCGACCACAATGATTTCCGCAACGGTCTCTCGCAGTGGCTGCAGCGCGGCTAGTGCCGTTTCAATCCCTGCAGCCTCATTCAGCATGGGGATCACAATGCTAAGCATAGGTGATTTCGCACCTGGGTTAGCCAAGGGCAATGATTGGTCCTCCGGCGGCATTGGCATCGGCTTCATCATGGGTGACCAGCAGGGTGGGCAGGCCTGCTTCCCGAAGCTGGCCGAACACTAGCGTACGCATCTCCTGGCGCAGTGCGGTGTCCAGTTTGGAAAACGGCTCATCCAGCAGCACGGCACGGGGCTGTGAAAGCAGCAGGCGCATCAGCGCCACCCTGGCTTGCTGGCCGCCGGAAAGAGTCGCCGGATCGCGGTTTTCAAAGCCCGCCAGCCCCACTTGATTCAACGCTTGGGCAACCTGCTGGCGTTTGTCGTTGGCACGGTGTGGCAGGCCAAAGCGACAATTCCCCGCCACACTTAAATGGGGAAATAGCATCGGGTCCTGAAACAGCAGGCCAATGCCACGCTGTTCGGCGGGCAGGGTATCTAGACGTTTATCACCCAGATAGAGTTCACCTTGAGCCTGAAAGGCGGGGGACAAAAAGCCTGCCAGATAGGCCAGCAACGTAGACTTGCCTGAGCCGGAAGGGCCCATCACGGTTAATACTTCGCCAGGCGCAATGTCACGGTGCATTGCCAGCAATGTTTCGCCTGTCAGCGTGATAGACATCTGTTTGATATGCAGCGTTTGAAGGTTGGGGGTCATGCAGCTCCTCGCATCTGGTGGCGTTTTGCCCATACAAGGCGGGGAATCATGAGTGCTAGGCTAAAGCCAATAAAGGGCAGCAGCGCCTGCAACAGCGCTAATACCGCCACTAGTCTTCGATTGCCACCAGACGCCATGGCAACCGCTTCGGTAGTGATGGTGGGTACGCGACCACCCCCCAGCAGCAGTGTTGGCAAATACTGGCCAATACTGACGGCTAAGCTCACTGCGCAGGCGGTGAGTAGCGGGGCCAATAACAGTGGCAGACGCACTTGCCAGAAAGCTCGCCAGGGTGGAACACCCAGCGACAGTGCCACCTGTACCCAGCGTGGGTCCAGCCGCCGGTAGGACTCTGACAGCGATAAATAGAGATACGGCACCACAAACAACAAATGAACGGCCACCACCAAGGCGTGCTGAGGGCGGATGGCAATGCTTTCAGCGGCGACCACTAAGCCAAACAGAAAGGCTACTTGAGGCACAATGAGCGGTAGGTAAAGCAGCCATTGAGCACGCAGTGCAGGCAAGTGGTGGCGCGCTGCATGTTCCAATGTTGCCACGACCAGTACCGCGGCGATAAGCGTCGCGGCCAGCCCCACACTCAGCGTATTCATCAGCGGTGTTGCCACGCCGGGCAGAATGCGCTGCCAATGATCCAGTGTGAACGTGCCCGGCAGCGCATCCGGAAAGCGCCAAAAGCCCGCCACCGAAAACAGCGCCAGCCCGGCTAAGGCACTTATCGCCAGCAGAGTGACGGTTAACAGCAACGCGCGGCCGCCAAACGCAATTGCCGTTGACCCTGATGTCCGCGAGCCGTTGGCCAACCAGCGCTGACAGAGGCACTTGACCCCTTGTTCGCCAAGCCACCAGGTAAGCAGTGCCGCCAGGGTAACGCCGAGCTGCAGCACGGCACCGGCAGACGCCATAAATCGGCGGCTTAAATCGGGATCATTAAACCAGGTGAGCACCGAAACACTCAACGTGGGTGGCAGGGTAGGGCCAAGAATCAACGCCATATCCACCACCGAAGTGGCGTAGGCAATGACGGCGTAAACCGGCAAGCGAATCAATGGGTAAAGCGCAGGGAAAACGCACTTAAGCCAGGCAATGCCAGGCGCGTAGCCCAGCGATCGCGCCAAGGTGACACGTTGTTCAGGGCGCAACTGAGGGAGCGCAGCTAAACTCATCAATAGCAAAAAGGGCACTTCTTTGAGTATCAGGCCCGCCATTAGCGCAAGCCCTAACGGGTCGTTGACGATCAGCAGGTCAGGTGGGCGTTCCCACCCAGTGAGTCCAGGAGAGGCCCAGCGCACCAGCAAGCCTGAAGGCGCAATTAAAAAGGCGAGCCCGAATGCCACGGCTGCGTGGGGAATGGCCAGCAGCGGTGAGACCATTCGCCGAATGGCGCGGTCAATCCAGGTTCCTTGGCTAGCTGCCAGGAACAGCACCACGATAAATAGTGCCACCAAGGTGGTGACCAGACCGCTAAAATAGCTCAGCAGTACGGAACGGTGGAGACCCGCACGCCCCCATAGAGCATGCCATGCTTCTAGATGAACCGTGTCTCCCCCGAGCACCGGTAAATAGCCAAAGGCAGGTAGCAACACCATGCCAAGGCCCGCGCTTACTGGAATAACCAAAAGCGCAATAAGCAGTATAGAGGCTAGCCGAAGGATCAATTAATTAACGCCATAACGCTTAAGCCACGCATCCTGTAGAGCTGTCATCCAGCTGGGATGAGGTTCGGCCAGGGTGTTGGAAAGCGCATCAGCGGGCAGTGCTGATGGGTGGATTTCCCCTTGTTCGAACAGTGCCTTGTCGTTTTCATCTAATTGACCGACTGCCAATACGGTACGGTCGCCCCACATACTAAGCGACTGCTTCTGTGCCTGTGCTTCTGGTGAAAGCAGGAAGTTGGCTAGCGCCATCGCGCCTGCTTTATGAGGAGAATTATAGGGAATCGCGACAAAGTGAACGTTTCCTAGGGTGCCGCCTTCCAGCACATAGCTGCGCACACTCTCTGGAAGCTCATACTCCATCACCGCGACAGCGGCATCTGTCGGGTAAAAGGAGAAGGCTAAGCTGAGCTCTCCATCGCTCATCAATGCGCGCAGGTTAGGGCCCGATTCAGGGAAGCTGCGCCCGCTACGCCACAGGTATGGGTGTAACTCATCCAGATAATCCCACAGAGGTGTGGTGATCTCTGCAAACTCTGTTTCAACCACTGGCGCATAAAGGGCGTCATCTTGATTCGATAATTCAATTAACGCCTGTTTTAAAAAGGTGCTGCCGGTGAAATCGGGAATACGCGGGTAGCTGAACTGCCCAGGATTATCTTTGGCCCACTCCAGTAAATCCGCAATACTTTGCGGTGGCGTTTCAGTTTGAGCGCTGTCGTAGTAGAAAGTGATTTGTGCTTTTCCCCAAGGAGACTCATAGCCTTCAGTAGGCAACGTAAAGTCGGTAACCACTTCTGGATTTTCATCGGAGTGAGTCAAAGAAAAATTAGGCAGGGATTCGGCAAAGGGGCCAAATAGGAGGTCTTGTTCACGCATGGCGGCAAAGTTTTCGCCGTTAATCCAGATTAGGTCGATGCTGCCATTATCATGGTTGCTGGCCTGCTTTTCGCCTAGAACCCGCGCTACGGCGTTACTGGTGTCTTCTAGTTTAACGTGCTCCACCTCGATGCCATATTCGGCCTGCATTTGCTCAGCCACCCAAGCAATATAGCGATTGGTGCGTGCATCACCGCCCCAAGCATTCCAGTAAACGGTTTGGCCTTCGGCGGCTTGCAGTACGGCATCCCAATCATTGGGATCTGGAGCCGCCATGGCGGGCAGCGCCAGTGACAACATGGCAGTGGCGACAGCGGTCATTAGAGTGGTGCGTGGTTTCATCGTACACCTTTAAAATCAGTTGGTTATAGAGATGCTTTTAGGTGGAGAAGTTCATTATGAACATGCTCAATAATCGGCAGTGATAAATAGTGCTCGACCCGGTCGCGAACATGGGCAATGACGTCAGCATCGGTGAGTTCTGCTGACCAGTCCTGGCCACGGTGCTCGGCATCTTTACTTTGCAAATGCTGGGCACGCCATTTGGCGCACCATGTTAATGACCACAGCCAAGTGGCACGTCGGCAGGCAACCAGTGTTTCCGCGCTGGGTGATTTACCCACATGAGCTTGCCAACGCTGATAAAAAGCGACGACGTCTTCCAGAGTAAGCACTGCCTGGCTGTTAATGTCCCAGGTGGTCGAGGTGTAAAGCGAGGTGTGGGCAAGATCAATACCCGGTAGGCCATAGCGGCACTTCTCTAAGTCCACCAGCACCGCGCGTCCCTCTTCAGTGATCAAAAAGTTGCCAGGGTGTGTATCAAAGCTGATCAAGCAGCGCTCGGCATCGGGTAGCGTGACGGGCAGCGCTTCCAGCTCGTCACGAACACGTGCAATAACATCGCTACTCAAGTTGGCTTTTTCCAGCCACTCGGCTTGGCGGCTGACTTCCTCAAGCATGGCCTGCCAAGGGTCATTGGGGGCGAGCAGAGGAGCAGGTTGGCTTGGCGGGGGCAACTGATGCAGGCTGGCCAGGGTTTCGGCAATGCGCGGCAAATCTTCCGGCAGCTGCGCCAAACGTCCCTCAATGGCATCGACCAGCAGCCCGCCACGGGGCAGGGCGTCGCTCACGGGTAAGATGTCATGCAAACGGGGCACGTGGCCACTCTCGCTGGCGCGTTCGTAGCAGGCGGCTTCATAGGCCAGGTTATCGGCCGGTGCTAGGTTCATCTGGCTCTGCTTGGGCAGTCGCGCGACCCAGTCATCGCCATCGCGTTGCATCCAAACATGGTCGTGGGCAAGCCCGGTGTCCGCCATCGGTGAAAGCGACTGGTAAGCGATCTTTGCCTGTTGCAGGGTGTTTTCCAGTGTCTGCAAACGCGCCGCTAATGGTGTTGGCATAGCTTCGTCCGTGTCGGTATATGTTTAGCAATGCCACTTAGTGGCAGTATTGTCGCCAACCTTACATGTTCTGTCGTAAAGAGTGATCAAGGCGCAGCTAAGAGGCGTTAAAATATACGTATTGATAGCCTACCTATGTGCTAAAAAATGGTTGCCTAGCGGTGAGTTTGCTGATGATAACTTAGGATGCGATCTTTATTCTTTGCTGGCATTCATCGGACGATTGCTACTGCTTATTTAGAGCTGAGAATTAATGAAAAAAACTGCTATTGATGCGGCGGATATCCGCATTCTTTGCGCATTACAACAACATGGCCCGCTCAGCAAAATGAAGTTATCAGAGTTGGTCAATCTGTCTCCCACACCCTGTTGGGTGCGTTTTAACCGTTTGAAACAGGCGGGGCTCATACGCGGATACCATGCCGACATCGCACTCAATCAAATCGCGAACGCCTCTAAGGTGGTGGTGACTGTTTCTCTTAAGGAGCATCAGAAATCGGCGTTCGAGCGTTTTGAGCGTTACATCAGTCAAGTGGATGAAATTATCGAGTGTATTGCGACGGGCGGAGGCATGGATTATGTCTTGAAAGTTGTGACCCCAAGTTTAGACGCGTTTCAGCAGGTGATAGACGGCCTTCTCGCCCCAGAGTTGGGAGTAGAACGTTATATGACGTATATCACTACCCGAGAAGTAAAGTCGACCCAGTTGAATCTCGCTTGTCTGATGACGGATAAAAGCCGCTAGGCAACGCCAGCGGCAGTTTCACGACTGCTTTTAGTCTTCTAACCCCAGACCCTCTTCAATTCACCCTGCTAGATATGGCGAGTGAAACAGGCTGCATTATCACTTGTTACCAAGCCATCAAAACTTGGTCTGTTCAGACTTTTCAAACCGGCTTTTTAGGCCGCGTCGGCACGTCATGTACCCCTATAGTGCATATACCGAACGCTTAGTCGTTCGCCAGTATATAAAACACTACAAAAACAAGGTGGTTAGCATGCCAGACGCAACATTAAATAAAGTGGTTAGCATCAATAAGGAAGACGATTTTGGTTTCGGTACACAGATTCGTAAGTCGCCTTACTTTGATGCAACCGTTCGCTGGGGCGCAACGGCGTTTTCGGTCTACAACCATATGTATATCCCTCGCGCATTCGGAGATCCCGAGCAAAACTTCTGGAATTTAGTGAATGACGCGATTTTGTGTGATGTCGCTGCCGAGCGTCAGGTGGAAATTACCGGCCCGGATGCCGCTGAATTTGTGCAGATGATGACGCCGCGCGACTTGTCCTCCATGGCCGTTGGTCAGTGTAAATACATCCTGATGACCAATGCCGAGGGCGGTATTCTGAATGATCCGATTCTACTTCGACTGGCAGAGAACCACTTTTGGATATCGTTAGCCGACAGCGACATGTTGCTGTGGGCGCAGGGGCTTGCTGTTTACTCTGAGCTGGATGTGGCGATCAACGAACCGGATGTCTCTCCTTTGCAGTTACAGGGGCCACGCTCCGGTGACGTGATGAAGGTACTGTTTGGTGACAGCATCATGGATCTTCGCTACTTCTGGTTGCGCGAGGTTGAGCTGAACGGAATTCCGCTGGTTGTGTCGCGAACCGGCTGGTCGAGTGAACTGGGTTACGAGCTCTATTTGCGTGATGGTTCGCGGGGAGATGAACTCTGGGAGACCATCATGGCAGCAGGGCGGCCCTTTGGTTTGCAGCCTGGGCATACGTCGTCAATCCGTCGCATCGAAGGTGGCATGCTTTCCTATCATGCGGATGCGGACATGCATACCAACCCTTACGAATTGGGCATGGATCGTCTAGTAGCCCTGGACATGAAGGCCGACTTTATTGGCAAAGCTGCTTTGCAGCGCATCCAGGCCCAAGGTGTGAGCCGTAAACAGGTTGGGCTATGGATTGACGCCGCGCCACTGAAAGGGCCAAACACTTCTTTCTGGCCGCTTGAGCACAATGGCGAAACCATCGGTAAAGTAACCTCCGCTGTTTACTCCCCGCGCCTGGAGCAGAATATTGCGCTGGCGATGGTGGCGGTTGAATATGCCGAGCTTGGAACAGAGCTGGAAGTGCGTACCGCCAGCGGATCAGCTCGGGCCATTGTTGTCGAGAAACCTTTCTTTGACCCCAAAAAGAAGCTCGCCGTATCCGCATAAGAGCAAGCGCGTGGCCGAGGGCGATTGCTCTCGTTCGCATAGTAGTCACAGGAGCGCTTTATGTATTCCATTCGTCGTTGGGTCGTGCGCCACGCAAGGTTTTTCGAGGTTACTTATCGCCTGTTCGAGCCAGTGGTGGTCAAGTTAGCGCCACTATGGAAGTGGATGGGCTACCAGCGAGCAGAAAAAACCGTTAATACGCTGGAAAAGTTCTCTAAGGAGCTGCTGTTCGATTGCAAGATGTGTGGCCAGTGCGCGCTCAGTTCTACGGGCATGTCGTGCCCTATGAACTGCCCGAAAAGCATGCGAAATGGCCCTTGTGGCGGCGTCTTGCAGAACGGAAATTGTGAAGTGCTTCCCGATAAGCGCTGTGTCTGGGTAGACGCCTGGGAGGGCAGTAAGAAGATGCAGGGTGGCGGCGAGATACACGCTGTTCAGTTGCCGGTTGATCATCGTCTGCAGGGGAGCTCGTCCTGGCTGCGGGTGGCGCGAAAGGCGGCGGAAGAAGCGCCACAACATAAGCGGGGTGAGCATGATGATTAACCACGAGAAAGGCGATGACCGTCAAGTCCCAGGGCCAATGTCATATAGCTCTGCCGGCCGACTGGAGCGGGTATTAAAGGCTGGTTATTTTGCAGTAACCAGTGAGCTGGCACCTCCCGATTCTGCGAACCCTGAAGATGTATATGAGCGGGCGAGCGTCTTTGACGGTTACGTGGACAGCATGAATGCTACAGATGGCTCCGGTGCCAACTGCCATATGTCCAGCGTGGCAATGTGTGCACTGTTGTCACGCGTTGGTTACGACACGGTAATGCAGGTTTCCTGTCGAGATAGAAATCGAATTGCCATTCAAGGCGATGTGTTGGGTGCCGCTGCATTGGGTATCAACAATATCCTATGCCTAACGGGGGATGGCGTTCAGGTAGGAGACCATCCAGAAGCAAAGCCCGTGTTTGACCTCGACTCTATGTCTTTACTAGAGGTTATCGCCGGGTTGCGTGACAAAAAGGCGTTCGTTAGCGGCCGAAAAATAAGTGATCCGCCGCAGGTGTTTTTGGGGGCAGCTGAAAACCCATTTGTTCCGCCGCAGGATTTTCGGCCTTATCGATTGGCTAAAAAAATTGCGGCAGGTGCGCAATTCATTCAAACGCAGTACTGCTTCGACCTACCTCGATTTGAAGTCTTCATGGCTCGCTCACGAGATCTTGGGCTACTCGAAAAGTGCTTTATTTTGCCAGGTGTTGGGCCGCTGGCATCAGCACGCGCAGCAAACTGGATGCGGGATCACGTGCCGGGCGTGCATATTCCTGACACCGTGATTAAACGTCTGGAAGGCGCTCAAGATCAGAAGCAGGAAGGACGTCAGATATGTATCGAGTTAATTCAGAAATTGCGAGAGATACAAGGCGTGAGTGGCGTCCACGTAATGGCTCATCGCCAGGAATCTGCGGTCGCCGACATCATTGAGAAATCCGGCGTATTGCGCGAGCGGCGGCCATGGTTTCCGGGGAGCGACCCGCTACTTGAGGCGCCACATGAATCGCCAGTGGGGCTCAATTCCGGGTGAGACGCGCATAAACGCGGAACGCTTGTTGCTAAATTCTCTTCGAGGCAGAAGCAGCCTTAGTGAGAGTCTAAGCAACACGATATCTCATTATTTACTTGTATAGGCTTTCTGTTGTGACAAAAAATTTAGATCAAACAAATCACTTTGTTCTGACCGTTAGGTGCGAAACAGGACCGGGTATCGTCTCTGGTGTTACCTCATATCTGGCAGATCACGGTTGCAATATCGGCGAATTATCTCAGTTCGACGATAAAATTACCGGACAGTTTTTCATGCGCGCCGTGTTCAACATTTTGCCAAATTCCAGCGTCTCTTTTGCTCAAATACAAGCAGGGTTTGTTGAGTTGGCCGACCGGATTGGTTTGGACTGGAAGATGTATCAGGCCGATCAGCCCGCGCGGGTTTTGATAATGGTATCCCGCTTTGATCACTGTTTACTCGATCTTCTTTATCGGCACCGTAAAGGTGAGTTGAATATCGAAATTACCGCAGTGGTATCTAACCATTTGGACCTGCGGCCCATCGCCGAGCGCGAGGGTATCCGTTTTATTTATCTGCCGGTCACCAAAGAGAACAAATCGGCGCAAGAAGCTGAGCTGATGAAGCTGGTGAATGAAACAGATACCGAGTTGGTTATCCTGGCGCGTTATATGCAAATTCTATCTGACCAGCTGTGTCAGCAGCTGTATGGCCGCGCCATTAATATTCATCACTCTTTTCTACCCGGCTTCAAAGGTGCCAAGCCTTATCATCAGGCGTTCGACCGTGGGGTCAAACTGATCGGCGCGACGGCACATTATGTGACTGCTGACCTAGATGAAGGCCCGATAATCGAACAATCTGTGCAGCCGGTAGATCACGCCTACTATCCAGAAGAGCTGGTTGCGCTAGGCCGTGATACCGAAACTATGGCGCTGACACGTGCCGTAAAGCTTCACGCTGAACGTCGTATTTTTCTCTCGGGTGATAAAACCGTGATTTTTAAATAGCAACAGTGAGACCCCTTATGGCCCAGTTAATAGATGGCAAAGCGCTCTCAATTCAGGTGTTGCAGCAGGTAGCCTCAGACGTTGAGTTGCTCAAGGTTGAGAGCGGCATAGTACCTACGCTAGCCGTGGTACTCGTAGGGGAAGACCCAGCGAGCCAGGTATACGTCAGAAATAAGATGAAGCGGGCGAGGGAAGTGGGCATTGGTTCCAGAGAACACCGTCTGGATGCCGATATAACCCAGAATGAGTTGGAGCTATTGATCGATGCTTTGAACAATGATGCTGACGTACACGGCATTCTGGTTCAGCTACCGCTACCCGCGCATTTTAACGAAGATGCAGTGATTGCATCGATCCACCCGGATAAGGATGTTGATGGTTTTCATCCTCTTAATGTTGGAGCGCTTGCTGCTGGGCGAGACACCCTTGTGCCATGCACGCCACAGGGCTGCATGATCATGCTCAACCAGATCCACCCAGACCTGAGTGGTAAGCATGCTGTGGTGATTGGGCGCTCCAATATTGTAGGCAAGCCGATGGCAATGCTGCTTTTGCAGGCCAACTGTACCGTCACTATCGTCCACTCCCACACTCAGGATATTGAATCCCTGTGCCGCAATGCCGATATCGTCATTGCGGCGGTTGGTCGCAGAGAGCTCGTTGATGCTGACTGGATAAAGCCAGGCGCAACGGTGATTGATGTTGGTATTAACGCTATCGAAATTGATGGTAAGCGCAAACTTATCGGTGATGTGGCGTTTGAGGCGGTTGCCGGCGTTGCTGGGGCTATCACGCCAGTGCCTGGAGGGGTGGGGCCGATGACGATTGCTTGCTTACTGCTCAATACAACGCGTGCCGTTAAACGTCAGTTGCCCCGTTCTACCGTGATGCAGTTTGGTGTCGAGGTTGAAAATAGCTAGCGGACGCCAACCGGGGTGATACAGGTGTCGAGCTTGGTTCTTCTATACAGCCTTTTCTATACATCTTTTTCTATAAAAGCTTCGTTTTTTTAAGCAGTAATTAAATAAAACAACAAGGAGTGATCGCTATGTCCATTCATGAAGCAGCTATTACGTGGCAGCACGCCCCTCATGAGTCTGAAGCTAATACCTACTCGCGTAACCATATCGTTGCACTGAATGGCCGCCAGGAAGTGAATGTTTCTGCGTCAGTTGAGTTTAAAGGCGATGCCAATTGTGCCGACCCGGAGCAGATGCTGATAAGCGCCGTCTCCAGTTGCCACATGCTTTTTTTTCTGGCGATTGCCGAAATGCAGGGCCTTAAGGTGACGTCTTATCAGGATGATCCGAAAGGCTATCTGGAGCGCAACGACAAGAAAGGTATGGCAATTACGCGCATTGAATTGTCGCCACGCATCACGTTTGGAGGCGATAAAGTGCCGGAACAGGAGACCATCAATAAAATTCACAGCAAAGCCCATAGCAGCTGTTTTATACGCAACTCAGTCACCGCTGAGGTAACCATCAACGCGGTGTAGCCTGCTTGCCTTAATCAGCCATTTCCAGTGGGAGTTGATAATGAACCACACGAACGCATCACAGGACATTCTGCTAAGGGAGGACAAGCAAGGCGCTGTCTACCTCACTTTGAATCGGCCGGAGAGGTTCAACACTCTTTCGGAGGTCATGTTGTCTGCGTTGCAGCACGAGTTAGACGCTATCGCTGTCGACCCTGCTGCGCGCTGCGTAGTGATTGGCAGTAATGGGCGTGGGTTTTGTGCTGGTCATGATCTGAAGGAAATGCGCTCGAATCCTGAACAAGCCTACTACCAAACGTTATTTCGTAACTGTAGCCGCTTGATGCAGAGCATCGTCAAACTGCCGGTGCCAGTGATCGCCAGAGTGCAAGGTATGGCCACGGCGGCGGGGTGTCAGTTAGTGGCCAGCTGCGATCTGGCCATTGCTGGCCGTTCCGCAAGTTTTGCGGTGTCAGGTATCAATGTTGGACTGTTCTGCTCAACCCCTGCAGTGGCGTTATCGCGCTGTGTTGCCCCCAAACAGGCATTCGATATGCTGATATCAGGCGAGTTTATTGATGCAGAGACGGCGATGGCGTGGGGGCTGGTGAGTGATGTCAGTGAAGACGCTGACCTGGACGTGGCGGTGGCCGATAAGGTGGCGCAGATTCTGAGCAAGAGTCCGGCGGCGGTGCGTTATGGCAAGTCTATGTTCCATGCTCAGCGTCAGATGAGTCTGGCTGATGCCTATGACTTTGCCGGTAATGTAATGGCCGAAAACATGCTTAACCCAGATGCCCAAAACGGAGTAGACGCCTTCTTAGACAAGCGTAAACCCATTTGGGAACAACCTGGCCAATGAACGATTGGTGCAGGGCGTCTCGTGTCAGTTGAAGGCCAAGTTATGAGCCATTGCTAACAATAAAAGGGAAAAGACCATGAGTAATATTTGTCATTTCAATGAAGCGCTGGAGAAAACAGCGGCGAACCATGTGCCACTTTCTCCCTTGAGCTTTATTCGCCGCACGGCGGCGGTCTACCCTGACCGGACGGCATTGGTTTATAACGAATCGCGTTATAGTTGGCAGCAAACCTATGCTCGCTGCTGTCAGTTGGCGTCACTGTTGACCCATCTGGGTATCCATAAAGGCGATACGGTGGCTGTCATGCTACCCAATGTTCCTGCCATGTATGAAGCGCATTTCGGCATTCCCATGGTGGGAGCGGTGCTGAATGCGATCAATATCCGTCTTGATCCAGAAGCCGTCGCTTTCATTCTTCAACATAGCCGCTCACGCCTGCTGCTGGTGGACCCAGAGTACGTGGATGTGGTTGAGAAAGCGCTTGATCAGTTGGAAGGGCCAGCGCCACAGGTGATCAATGTGTCGGATCCGAGTCAGGGCGAAGAGCGCTGGATTGGAGGCCTGGAGTATGAAGTACTGCTGACGAATCAACCCGCTCGGTACGACTGGCAGCTACCCGATGACGAATGGGATGCCATTGCGCTGGGGTATACCTCGGGGACTACTGGCAACCCTAAAGGTGTTGTTAGCCACCATCGCGGTGCTTATCTAAATGCGGTCAGCAATGCGCTTTCCTGGACGCTGCCCGCTAACGTGATCTATCTGTGGACACTGCCGATGTTTCATTGCAATGGCTGGTGTTTCCCATGGACGCTGGCCGCCATTGGCGGCACCAATGTCTGTTTGCGTAAAGTGGATCCTGAGCACATCCTGACGTTAATCAAAGAACAAGGCGTCACTCATTACTGTGGTGCGCCGATTGTTCACTCTATGATTGCCGATGCCGCGACGGCACGCAGTGAGCTGATTGAACATAAAGTCTACGGGCTGATTGCTGGCGCCGCACCGCCTGCATCCGTGCTTGAGCGGATGGAAAAAATCGGTATCGAGCTTACCCATGTTTACGGCCTGACAGAGACTTACGGCCCGGCCTCAGTTTGCACCAAGCAAACTGAGTGGGCGCAATGCTCCTTAGAAGAGCGGGTTCGGCTTAATGGCCGTCAGGGCGTCGCTTACCCACTGCAGGAGGAGATGGCGGTGCTCGACTCGGAAACAATGGCGCCTGTCCCTGCCGATGGCAAAACGATCGGCGAAATCATGTTCCGCGGTAATATCGTCATGAAAGGGTATCTACGCAATGAAGCGGCCACTCGCGAGGCGTTTGCTGGTGGCTGGTTTCACTCCGGTGACCTGGCTGTTATAGAGCCAGACGGTTATGTAAAGATCCGTGATCGATTAAAGGATGTCATTATCTCGGGGGGAGAAAACATCTCTTCACTGGAAGTGGAAGACATCGTGCAGCGTCATCCAGACGTAGAGTTTGTCGCTGTTGTTGCCATGACAGATGACAAGTGGGGAGAGGTTCCTGCTGCCTTCGTTCAGCTGCGTTCTGGCAGTGAGCTTAGCGAAGACGCCCTGATCCGCTTCTGTCGCGAGCAAATCAGTCATTACAAGGCGCCTAAAAAAATCATCTTTGGGCAGCTACCCACCACAGCAACTGGCAAAATTCAGAAGTTTCAGCTTCGCCAGCAGCTTGAAAAAGCCCGTTAGCCTGAATTCATTGAGAGCGATCAGAGGTACTTTTTCTTAATCAGGTAGGCAGTGATGATGGGGACTAAGAAAACGATCAAAAAGAACGGCAACTCATACATTAATGAGTATCCTGCGTGAACTACGCCGACCCATAGATTGATACAAGCAGCGAGTAACCAGAGAACCGCAAAGACAATGAAATAGTGGGGGCGGAAAGCAGGTGCCAGCCTGGCCGCAAATGCCAGAATAGCAACGAGTACTAAGCCAGCGCAGATAATCATTACTGTATGCATATGCACCTCCAGTGCAAGATAACGTTTTAATTATGCAGAATCGGCTGGCGTTCGGCCAGCCGATTTGACTGATCAGCGCGTTGTATAGCCGCCATTGGCAAAGATGGTTTGGCCGGTAATCCACCAGCCGTCGGTCGCCAGGAAACGAATAATCGGGGAAATGTCTTCGATTTTGGTAAGGTCCCCATTCAGTGATTGGGATTTATGGTATCCCACCCGTTCTGGAGTTTCCTGCCCGTAGAAGAAAGGAGTGTCCATGGGGCCGGGGCCAACGGCGGTTACCGAAATGCCACGCCCTGCGAACTCTTTGGCCGCCGCACGGGTGAAATGCTCTACGGGCGACTTGCCACCAGCATAAGTGGAATAGCCATCAGTAAAGGCTGCAAGCAGGGAAGTGACAACAGTGATAATTTTTCCATTGTCATTCAGATGTTTGCCTGCTTCCTTAATAAAGAAATACGCCGCCTTGGCATTGATGTCGAACATGGTGTCATATTCGTCTTCACTCGTCTCGATGATAGGCTTGCGTAGCACCATACCTGCTGTGTTGACGGCAACGTCGATACCGCCGAACTTGTCTTTAGCTTCTAGAAACAGAGCCTCTACACTGGCTGGCCGGGTTAAGTCACCTTGGGTCATGTAGGCGTCGCCACCCAAGCCTTTTACCGCATTAACCGTTTCTTCCGCGTCAGCACGGGTGGCATCGCTGTTGTAATGCACCACAACCTTCGCACCCTCTTTAGCCACTTCACGGCTTAGGAGGCCGCCGAGGTTTTTCGCACCGCCAGCGATAAGCACTACTTTGTTTTTAAAATCGTATGTCGCCATGTTGATTACCTTCTTGGTATTTTGAGATCAAATGTATTTGCTGTTACGCCGAGCATTGACATCGGCTTGCAGATTCATTCTCGCTAGGCTGGGCATTGGTATAAACCGGCGTAAACTGACAGCATTTGTCGAGAATCACGAACAGTAAGGTGAGGGAAATGGATCGGCTGGAAAGGCTGCATGTTTTTATCCGTGTGGTGGATTGCATGAGCTTCACCCGTGCTGCGGAGAGCCTGAGTATTCCTCGCTCTACGGTATCGACAGCGGTGAAAAATTTAGAGAGCAAGCTGGGAACTCGCCTGATTAATCGGACGACGCGGGCGCTTGATATCACCGAAGAGGGGCAACTGCTGTACAAGCAGGCGCTGTTACTGTTGGAGGATTACGAGCGGTTAACAGGTGCGTTTCCCGCGGAAGCGGGGCGCCCCAGCGGCAAACTGCGCATTAATGTTCCAGGGCGCCTAGGCCGCCGAGTGCTAGTACCTGCGCTGCCAGACTTCCTTGACCGATACCCAGATATCGATATTCAAATGGGAGTGACTGATCGAGCGGTTGATTTGGTAGGCGAGGGAGTAGATTGTGTGATTCGAGTGGGCGAGCTGGCAGACAGTAATCTTATTGCCCGACCGCTTGGTAGTTTGCCGCTGTGCAATTGTGCGAGCCCTGCTTATCTAGCCCGCTTTGGCATGCCTAAGACGATTGCGGATCTATCCGCTCACCGCATTGTTGCGTTCGTTTCGTCCATCTCAGGCAGTGTTGAGAGCTGGGAGTATCAGCAAGGAGGTCAAGTAGAGAGTGTATTGCTTCCTGCTCGCGTCACCGTGAACACGGCAGAAGCGCTCATTGCTGGTGCACTGGCTGGTTTGGGGCTGATTCAGGTCCCACATTACGATGTGCGTCATCACCTGGATGCGGGAAGCTTGGTTAACGTTCTGCCTATGACGGTACCCGAGCCTATGCCCATCTCTTTGTTGTATCCACATCGTGAGCATATGACGCGGCGTCTTGAAGCATTTATAGACTGGGTAGTGCCGATATTACAGAGCCAAGTGTTGAGGTCGTCAAATCAGGAGCCATGATCAATGACGTTAAGAAATTTTCCTGTCTGGCGTCAACCGCGCCACCACATGGATGCTGAGGATTCCAACGACCATGTCCATTGGGTAGAGCTGTTTTTTGATTTAGTGCACGTCGTTACCATCTTTATGTTGGGTAATTTCCTGTCTAGCCACCTTGATATTCATGGGTTTTTGGTTTTTTCAGCCATGTTTTTGGCGGTCTTCTTCGCCTGGGCTGACAGTTCTGTCTACAACTCGCTATATATCTCGACAGACATTCCCCACCGAACGATTATGGCGTTTCAGATAGTGACCATGATGGTCATCGCGGCAGCGATTCCGGAAATTCTAGAGGGTGGGTGGGTCTATTTCGCTCTTGGCTATGCTTTCAATCGGGCGTTGACGGCTTATCTATACTGGCGGGCTAGGCGTGTGGGAGCAGAAACAACGTCACTAGCTGCCGAACAGGGGCGTAATTTCTTTATACTTGCCGGGCTGTTTGCCCTGTCCGCTGTGTTACCTCGACCAGTTGGCTACTGGGTCTTTGGCGCTGGCATTGTACTGATACAGTTGCAGTACATGATGCCGCGTGTAGGTACGCTGCGCTTTGAGCGTTTTCGTCCGCGACTGCACCACATCTCGGAGCGGTTCGGGTTGCTGATGCTGATTTTGTTAGGCGAAGGCTTCTTTAAATTGGTCGTTACCCTTAGCGATAAAAGTATTAGTACGGTGGGGCTGGATACGCTGGTTAACTTTATTATGGGTGGTTTTTCCCTGTTTGCGTTGGCCTGGATCTACTTCGATTGTGTGGGAAATGCTCAGCCTAAAAGCCAGAAAACATCCTTTACAGTAACGTATTGGCTTACCCATATTGTCATCATGTGGAGCGCGGTGCTGATTGGAGTAGCGTTGGCTGGCGAGGTTTATGTTGGGTTTATGGAACCTTATCCATTGGGTTATGGCATGGTCGGTAATATTGGTTTGGTGGTCTTTTTGTGCGCTCTTTGGATCTTGCAGCATACGGTAGAAGGGCGTGATATAACCCGGCGTTATCACTCTGCTGGCGTCAGAGTCTTTGGCATCGCCACTGCCTTGCTACTATTCGTTATCTTCCCCAACGTACCATCCATTGTGGCTAACCTTGTCTGGGGAGTGGCGCTGTTTTCCCAGGTTGCTGTGCCCTTTTATCGTGCTGTACGTGATGGTGGGGTTCAAGCGTAGTGGCTTAGGTGTCGATTTGATGATAGCTCAGAATAGAAGGCTTACTGACCTAAAGAATATCGGCAGTAAAATTGCTGGCTACTTGAAACCGTAAGGGTTGTGAATGCATGACACGGCAATTGTATTGGGTTCAACCGGGGCTATTGGCAAACAGTTAGTCACCCAATTAACCCAACGAGAAGAACTCGCCCATGTCATCGTACTGATGCGTCGTGAGTTGACGGTGTCGCAGTTTTTTCCGGCGGCTATTTCCTCCAAAATTAGCCTTCGTGTGATTGATTTTGAAAAGCTGGAAGAGCAGGCGGCGGGTAAAGCGGTACGCCCTATTGCAACACGGCGGGTTGCAGCGGCAATGATTGACGTGGCGTTTAGTGGTGAGCCGACTCAGCCGACGTTTGTGCTATCAAATGCTGCTATGCACTCAATATCGTGCTCTTTGACTAGTGGCTAGCGTTGATTAAGAAGTGAGTTAACATCCAGAACGGCACCTCGCGGTGCCGTTTTGGTTTCGGCTGTGTTAGCTAACCCGTTTTACAGCGCCGCGATCTTCGCTTGTTGCTCTTCCAGAAGCTTTTTGGCAGCTTGGAATTCAGCGAGTTTGCCACGCTCTTTTTCCACCACGGCTTCCGGGGCTTTGGCGATAAAGCCTTCGTTGCCGAGCTTCTTCTCGATACCGCCGATCAACTTGTCCTGCTTTTCAATTTCTTTAGCTAGGCGTTTTAGTTCGGCGTCTTTGTCGATCAGATCCGCCATGGGCACCAGCACTTCCATGTCACCCACTAACTGGGTGGCTGAAAGCGGTGCGTCGTCTGGGTTGGATAGCCAGGTGGCGCTTTCCAACTTAGCCAGCTTGGCTAGGAAGTGGCGGTTGCTTTCCAGGCGTTCGGCGTCTTCCGGTTTACCTTTGGTGAGCAGTACGTCCAGCGGCTTACCGGGGGCAATATTCATCTCAGCGCGGATGTTACGCACTGCGATAATCACGCCTTTCAGCCATTCGATATCCCGAGTGGCCTGTTCGTCGATTTTGCTTTCGTCGGCTTCCGGCCAGGCTTGGAGCATGATCGACGCGCCATCACCGACGAAGGTGCCTGCCAGCGGGGCAACGCGCTGCCAGATCTCTTCTGAGATATAGGGCATCATCGGATGAGCGAGGCGCAGAATGGTTTCCAGTACGCGCACTAGCGTACGGCGGGTGCCACGTTTGGCTTCTGCACTGGCGTTTTCGTCCCACAATACCGGCTTGGAAAGCTCCAGGTACCAGTCGCAGTACTCGTTCCAGACAAACTCATACAGCGCTTGGGAGGCGTGGTCGAAGCGGTACTCGTCCATCGCTTTGGTGACCTGGGCTTCGGTTTTCTGTAGTTGGGAAATAATCCAGCGGTCGGCCAGCGAAAGCTCAACCTCACCAACGCCTTGTCCTTCAATAGAAACGCCGCAATCTTCACCTTCGGCATTCATAAGCACGTAGCGTGAAGCGTTCCACAGCTTGTTGCAGAAGTTGCGGTAGCCATCCAGGCGGTTCATATCAAACTTGATATCGCGCCCGGTGGTTGCCTGGGAAAGGAACGTAAAGCGCAGGGCATCGGTGCCGTGGGCTTCAATGCCGTCTTTAAATTCGTCCTTGGTCGCTTTGGCAATGGCTTTGGCCTGTTTCGGCTGCATCATATTACCGGTGCGCTTTTCAAGCAGCGCATCCAGGCTGATGCCGTCAATCAGGTCGATGGGGTCCAGCACATTGCCCTTGGATTTGGACATTTTCTGACCCTGACCATCGCGTACCAAGCCGTGCACATAGACGGTTTTGAACGGTACTTCGCCAGTGAACTTGAGGGTCATCATGATCATCCGAGCGACCCAGAAGAAGATGATGTCAAAACCGGTCACCAACACGCTGGAGGGGTGGAAGGTTTCCAGTTCTGGGGTTTTTTCCGGCCAACCTAGCGTGCCAAACGTCCATAGGCCCGAGCTGAACCACGTGTCGAGGACGTCTTCGTCTTGGGTCAGTGTCACCTCTGCACCTAAGCCGTGCTTCTCGCGGGCTTCCTCTTCGCTACGGGCAACGTACACATTGCCTTCGGCGTCGTACCAGGCGGGAATGCGGTGGCCCCACCACAGCTGGCGGGAGATACACCAGTCTTGTAGGTCGCGCATCCAAGCGAAGTACATATTTTCGTAGTTCTTCGGTACGAACTGGATATCGCCGTTTTCCACCGCTTCAATGGCGGGCTTGGCCAGGGTTTCTACCGCAACAAACCATTGATCAGTGAGCAGCGGCTCAATCACATCGCCAGAGCGGTCGCCATAGGGCAGGGTGTTGTTAACTGCTTCCACCTGTTCCAGTAGGCCCAGGGCGTCCATATCGGCCACAATCTGCTTGCGCGCTTCAAAACGGTCCAGCCCTGCGTACTTGGCGGGCAGGCTGGCGTCTTCGTCGGGCTGGGGAGTGCCTTTCAGGTCAAAGATTTCAGCGCGCTCAAGGATGGTGGCATCCTTGGTGAATACATTGATCAGCAGGTGGTTCTGGCGCTTGCCGACTTCGTAGTCATTGAAGTCGTGGGCCGGGGTGATCTTCACGCAGCCGGAGCCTTTTTCCATATCGGCGTGCTCGTCGGCAACGATAGGAATGCGGCGGCCGACCAGCGGCAATTCGATAAATTTGCCGACCAGCGAGGCATAGCGGGCGTCGTCGGGGTTAACCGCGACACCTGTATCGCCTAGTAAAGTTTCGGGGCGAGTGGTTGCCACGACCAGATAATCTTTACCATCGGTGGTTTTGACGCCATCGGCCAGTGGGTAGCGGAAGTGCCAGAAGCTGCCCTGCTGATCTTTGTTTTCCACTTCCAGGTCGGAAATCGCGGTGTGCAGGGTCGGGTCCCAGTTCACTAGGCGTTTGCCACGGTAGATCAACTTTTCTTCGTGCAAGCGCACGAACACTTCTTGCACGGCTTTATAGAAGCCGTCATCCATGGTGAAGCGCTCGCGGGACCAATCAACGCTGGCGCCCATGCGGCGCAACTGGCGGGTGATGTGGCCGCCGGACTCCTCTTTCCACTCCCACACCTTGTCGATAAACGCATCGCGTCCCAGGTCGTGGCGGGTTTTGCCTTCTTCCGCGGCAATTTTACGCTCAACCAGCATTTGCGTGGCGATACCGGCGTGGTCGGTGCCTACCTGCCACAGGGTGTTGTTGCCCTGCATCCGTTTCCAGCGCGTCAGGGTATCCATAATGGTGTCCTGGAACGCGTGGCCCATGTGCAGGCTGCCGGTCACGTTAGGCGGTGGAATCATGATCGAAAACGGCTTACCGCGGCCTGTTGGGGCGAAGCGGTTGTCGGCTTCCCAGCGTTCGTACCAGCGGGTTTCGATCTGTTCGGGTTGGTAGGTCTTTTCCATGGGGAGTCGGCTCACGGCTTGCAAAAAAATGGTGCCAAGTATACCGCGAACGACCCCCTGGCGTCAGGGGCGTTGATGAAACCGCACAGCGGTTAATCGCGTAGGGCGCGGTCGCGTACTTTCACCACGGGCTCCATGAGGTAGTCCAATACGCTGCGCTTACCGCTGAGAATATCGATTTCCGCCACCATACCGGGAATTATGGTCAGCGGTTCATTGTCAGCGTCGAAGAGATAGCCGTCGGTGCGCACCTCAACGGGGTACATCAGCTCACCGCTTTCGGGCATTTGGACAGCGTCGGCGGCAATAGTGACCAGCTCGCCATCCAGTCCGCCGTAACGGGCAAAGTCGTAGGCCGTTAGTTTTACCTTCACCGGCTGGCCGGGGTAGAGGAAGGCGATATCCGAGGGGCGAATATGCGCTTCTACGACCAAGGCGTCGTCGGCAGGAACGACTTCTACGAGCGGCTCACCGGAGCCTGCTACGCCACCTACGGTGCTAATATGCACTTGATTAACAACCCCTGCGACTGGCGAGCGGATGGTGGTGCGTGCCACCTGGTCTGCTCGGCCGGGAAGCGTCTTTTGTAGCTCTGCGACCTGTGAGGTCGCTTCGGCCAGTTGAGCGAGCGCATCGGCTTCAAAGGCATTGCGAGCGGCTGCTTTGCGGTCTTCAATTTCAGCGATGGAAGATTCAGCCCGGGCAACGGCACTTTGTTGGCGGGCTACCTCGCCGCGCAGCTCGTTGAGTGATTGACGCACTCGCAGCAGCGAGGTTTCTGGTTCAATACCGCGTTGAGCCAGTGGCTGAATGATGGCCAGCTCTCGTTCGGCCAGCTGCACGCCGGAACGGGCGGTGCTTAACGCGGCTTCGAGCTCAGCTTTCTCCTGACTGCGCTGATAGCCCTGCTGTTCTAATACTTGAAGTTCGGCGCTTAGCTCCAATTGCCGCCCATGAAACAGACGGGTTTCGCTCGCAGCCACACTAGGTGCGCCTTGGCTGAGTGCATCATCGAGTGCCAGCGGCGTTTGGTTGATTTCGGCTTCCAGGCGTTGCAAGCGCAGTTGTAACGAACGCAGGCGCTGTAAGCTCTCTTCGTAGTCGCCTTCCAGCGTGCCGCCACTAAGCACCATCAGCGTGTCGCCTTGTTCGACCGTATCCCCACGGCGTACGTTAATCTCGGTCACCACGCCGCCTTCCAGGCTTTCTACTACTTGCAGGCTGCGCGAGGGCACGACTTTGCCTTGCCCCCGAGTCACTTCGTCCACCTCCGTGAGATAAGCCCATAAGAAGCCAATCAGTAAAAAGCCAATAATGGTGAGTAGCAGCAGGCTGCTGGCAATTGGGCGTTTGGCGCGGCCATGGCGTACAAAGTGTTCAAAATCAAGCTGGGACGTCGGGCGGCTCACAATGCTGTTCCTTCACGCGTGCGGTGGGGCGCTGCTTCAACGGGGCGCATCACCTGGGCCTTAGGGCCATCGGCAATAATCTGGCCTTGATCAACAATAATTACCCGATCCACCAGTGCTAGCAGGCTGGTACGGTGCGTCACGACGACCAGGGTTTGCGATTGGCTAGCGGCTTTTAGCCGTGAGATCACTTCTTTTTCGGTTTGAATATCCATCGCACTGGTTGGCTCATCCATCAGCAACATCGGCGGGGCACCCAGCAGCGCGCGGGCAAGGCAGATGAGCTGCCGCTGGCCACCGGAAAGCCCTTCGCCGCGCTCACCAATGGGCATGTCGTAGCCCTGGGGGTGGCGGGCGATAAAGTCGTGGGCACCGGCCAGTTTGGCGGCCTGGAGAATTTGTTCATCGGTAGGGTGGTGGGCACCAATCGCAATATTCTGGCGAACGGTGCCAGAAAACAGCCACGCTTCCTGCAACACGCTACCAATGTTGTGACGTAAATCCGCAGGGTCAATTTGGCGAATATCGGTGTCGTCTACTAGTACCGCGCCCTTTTCGGGCGGGTAAATGCCAAGCAGTAGCCGCGCTAGGGTGCTTTTCCCAGAGCCCACACGGCCCAGTAGCGCAACTTTTTCTCCAGGCTCGATTGTCAGGTTGATATTGGCCAGTGCCTCAGTGGTTTGCTCTGGGTAGCGGAAGCTCACATCTTGCAAGCTGATTTTGCCTTCCAGAGAAGAGCGGCTTAAGTAGTGACGGCCAGCGGGGCGTTCGGAAGGCATATTCATTAGTTGGTCGAGCGCACGGTAAGAGGTGCGGGCTTGGTTAATGCGGGTCATGGTTTGAGCCAGCTGCGCCAGCGGCGCGAGTGCACGGCCGGTGAGAATCACACAGGCAATCATTGCACCCATGGAAATCACCCCGTCACCGACTAAAAACACCCCATACACCACAATGCTCACCTGAGCGGCTTGCTGGGCGAACGCGGTGGCATTAAGAGCAAACTGTTGAATTGCGCGGCCTTTACGGCCCACGTTAGATTGCTGCTGAACGCTCTCTTCCCAGCGCTGACGAATCATTGGCGCAGCGCCACTGGCTTTAATGGTTTCCAGCCCTGCTACCGCTTCAATCAGCACGCCCTGCTTGGAACGGCTCTCTTCGAAGGCTTGGCCGGAAAGGCGTTTAAGAAAGGGCTGCACCGCCAGGCCAATCAGCAGTACCAACGGCACGGCAATCAGCGGCACCATAAAGAGCGGGCCCCCAATCAGATAAATCACGCCGATAAACAGGAAAATAAACGGCAAATCGACGAGGGCTACCAGCGATGCTGAGGCGAAGAAATCGCGCAGCGACTCAAATTCCCGAAGGGTGTTGGCAAACCCGCCAGTAGAACCTCGCTTGGCACTCATTTGTAGATTGAGTACATGGTCAAAAATGCGCCTGCCCATGCGCAGGTCAGCTTCTTGTCCCGCCCGTTCAATAAACAGTTGGCGCAACGTTTTTACCGCAAAATCAAACAGCAATGCGATGCTCACACCCACGGTTAGCGCGACGAGCGATTCAATGGCCTCGTTGGGCAATACGCGGTCGTAAACCACCATAATAAACAGTGAGGTGGCTAGCCCAAGGAAGTTGGTTAGCGCAGCGGCAATCACCACTTGGGTGTACACCCAACGATTAGACGAGAGTGCGCTCCAAAACCAGTGGCCGCCTTGTATGGCTGGCTCGCTATTCAGTGTTACCGGCCGGTAGCGGGCGCGCACCGCAATCAGGTGGCCGATGTACTCTGCTTGAAGGGCACTTAACGCGGTGTCGACCGGCTGTTTGCCTAATGCCGGATCGAACAGCGCAAAACGCTCATCATCAATGCGCTCAATGATGACCACGGCGCGCCCGTTTTTTAGCAGCGCGACCGCTGGCAGCAGCGAGTTACCCAGCGTTGTCAACGCGTGTTCACCCAGCGCCGCGACCATGCCGTGACGCTCGGCAGCATCAATAAAGCCGTCGGGGGTGAGCGGGGTGTTTGCGCCTACCCGTTGGGCGCGTACAGCCGCTTCTGAGACCGGCAGCTCAAGCCGAGCCGCCACAAAGGTCAGGCATTGCTCAAGGGCATCCGTGTGGGGATTAGCGGCGCTCAAGGTAAATCTCCATCACATCGAGTAGCTGCCCGGTTACCGCGAGCTGTTGAAAGCTAGCTTGCTCCCAGCGCACACGGCGATTAATCAGCTCTAGCGCGGTTTGGAACAGGTCCCGCTGGGCGTCCAACAAATCGTTAATGCTGCTTCTTCCTACGGCGAACTGATCGCGATAGGCCAGTAACGCTTCTTCTTCAGCAGCAAGCGTGGCGGTTTGCGCTTCAAGCTCCGCTAGGCGGGTGCGCGTGTCGGTATAGGCAGAGCGCACTTCCCGCTCCAGCTCGCGATGCAAGGCTTGGCGTTCAAATTGGCTCTGCTGCTGACGTTCAACCGCTTGGGCAATGCGCGATGAGGTCGCGCCGCCGCTATAGGGCGTGTAATCAAGATTAAATAACAGCGCCACGTCATTATCCGATTCGTTGAACTCATTCACATCGAATTGACGACCTTCCACGGCTACGCTCAGGCTAGGCAAGCGGGCGTTACGGGTAGCTTGAGCGTCGGCTTCGCTGGCCTCGCTGGCCAGGGTTTGGCTACGCAGCGAGGCGTTACGGGCAAGGGCGTTATCCAGCAGTTGGTCGGCGCTGGTCTCGCTTAGTAGCGCCCCGCCTTGGGGCAAGGCCAGCTCGTCGGGCTGGGTAAAGAACGCTTCTTGGTAGACGTTAATCGCCCTGGCTAACTCACCTTCTAAGGAGATTAGCCGCGAGTTGGCGTCGCTTAAGCGGCTCTGGGCACGCAGTACATCGGCTCGCGAACCGGCGCCTGCCTCGCGGCGAAGTTGAACGTCTTCAAAAATGCGCTGATGCTGCTGCAGATTGTGCTCAGCTAGCTGGCGCTGAGCGGTAACACGGGCAACATCCAAGTAGGCATTCAAGGCGTAGAGGACTTCTTCTTCGACACTGGCGTGGGACTGCCAATAAGCTGCTTCAGCGCTAAGATCGGCCGCGCGTATGCGCTCACCGCTGGCGCCAAAATCCACCAACAGCTGGCTGAGCGTAACGACCGCGTCGACGCGTGAGCCGCGGTCGGGTAGTGATTCAGTGCGCTGCAAGTCGTTACGGTACTCAAGCCCAGCGTTCACCTGAGGGAGACGCACGGCGCGCACTTCGTCAATTTGCAGCACCGACTCACGCTCACGAGAGCGCTGGGCCAGAATGCGAGGCTGTTGCTCTAGCGCCTGTTGGATTTTTTGGCGTAGCGCACCTAGCGCAGGGGTGGCTTCCATTGGCTGACCCGTTTGCCAGCGAAAGCGCGTTAATAGTTGCGTTAGTTCCGGCGAAAATGCCGGCCCTTCCAGCGATGAGGCGGGCAGTGGCGCAGCCTCGGGAAGCGGTTCATCAAGCGCCGTTTGAGCGGCCAGTAATGGACTTGCCAGCAAAAACGCAGCGGCCACGCTGCTTAGTAATAGCCGTTTGCGTGGCCGCGTATCAACATTAAAAGACATTCACGTTCCTGAATAACGTCGGTGCTTGGCACCCAATTAAGAGGGATCCGGCCATTGATAGCGTTCTTCGCTGCTAAACGCTTCTTGCCACTCGGAAAGGGGGCGGGAAGCGTTTGCTTCTGGCGGCGATGTTGTCGGCCGCTGAAGGAGGCTGCGAAGTACGCCAAGCTGCCGTTGGGATATGAGCTGAGCGTACACTAAAGGAACGGCACCCAATTGCCAGAAAAGCCCCATTTGTTCAGCGGATAGCGCCTTCCAAGCGGGCTCATCAATTTGATATAGCGGCGCGCTGCCTTGATAGCCTTCTGGCTGCCAAAGCGCGAGCAGCTTGGCATTGGCCAATGCATCAAGCTGCTGTGCAACTCGCTGGCAACCTGCTTCCCGCTGCTGGAGAAAAGCCAGTACTTGTTGGGGGAAGCTGGCTAGCTCGCCGTGTTGGTTAAAGAAAGGCTCGGCATCCAGGCGCGCCACCACAAAAGGTGAATGTTGGTCGATGCATAGCTTTTCAGGATATTCAGCATGCAGCCCGAAGGGGTGGCTTCGCAGGGCGGCGGGCACATACGCCGCGCGCCAGCCCCCTTGGCTATCGACGATGAGATTTTGTTCATCGCGCAGCCCCAGTAGTGCGACGGCCTGCCAGCCTGATGCTGTTTGGGTGAACCCAATTGGAAAACTAGCGGCCGCATGGCGTAATTCGGCTTCTGCTAGGCTTGCCTGGGTAATGTGCTGAGCAAAATGGTAGGCAGTAAAACGTTGCCACATCAAACCGCCGTGGCGCTTAACGTCAAGCGGCACCCAGTAGGCAGCGTGGGCCATAGGAAAACCTTTGTGGTGGTGATAACAAGGCGGCCACCATACCAAGAACACGCGCTAATCATTTACTTGAAGAGAGCCCACGCATGGCGATTAATCCAAGCACTGGGCCAGGTAGTAGCCACCATATCACCCAGGGGCCTTGGCTTACCCATAGGGCAGTGACTAGGGCAATAGACGGAATCGTTAGGCCAAAGCCAATGGCATTCATCATGGCTAGCGCCGCGCCGAGACGCTCAGGTGGGGCGGCGGCTGACGCCAGCGCGGAAAACTGCGCCGAGTCGGCAATCACGCTAATCCCCCAAATCCCTAGTAGGGTTAGCAGTAGCCAGGGTGATGTGCCGCCTAGCAGTGGATAGAGCAAACAAAGCGTGCCGGAGGTCGCTAGCGCCACAAAGGCCACTCGCGCGCTGCCCACTCGGCGGCTCCAGCGGCCAGCCCAAACGCAGCCAGGTAAGCCCAACGCAATCACCGCAAAGCTGAGCCATGGCTGAAGGCCCGGCGCTGCGCTTAGGCGTTCCAGCTCTCTAGCAACTAAAAAAGGCACCAGCGCCCACAGGGCGTATAGCTCCCAGCAGTGACCAAAGTAGCCCAGCGCCGCGGCGCGAAAGTTCTTTTGCCTGAAGGCAGCCAGTCCTGCCCATGGGCGTCCGCCGCTAGCTTTGGCGGGCAGGTGTGGCCCCACGCCTAGTTTAAAAATCATCAGTGCGGCGAGCAGTGCCAGGCCAGAGGCCAGCAACAGCGGCCACTGCCATGGCAAGTGCAGCGTTAGCCCGCGTAGTAAGTGGGGCGAGGCAATGCCCAGTGTCAGCATGCCGACCAACCAGCCCAGCGCCGCGCCTGCGTTGTTGGGTGTCCAGCTCACCACCAATTTCATACCGAGCGGATAAATACCGGCAAGACACAGTCCGACCAAAAAGCGTGCTGCTACCGCTAAGCTGACGCTCTCGGCCACACTAATAAACGCGGCATTAATCAGCGCGCCTGCTACCGCAGAGATAGCGAACAAGTGGCTGGCACGTACGCGGTCGGCAAGGCCGGTGGTGGCAATTAACAGCGTGCCGGTAATAAAACCTGCTTGCACTGCAATGGTGAGCAGCCCCAGGTCGCTTTCACTCAAGCCAACGGCCTGTTGAAGCGCAAGCCCAACGCCGTTAACGCTGAACCACAGTGAAGTGCCAAACAGCTGGGCGATGACAATCGTGGCGAGCGGGTGACGGCTAAGCACGTTCACGTCTCCATGGGAGTGGGTAGCGCGGTATAGTGTTGCTGATCAAAGTGAGCTGGGCACATGGTTTTCGATGAGTACCATTATTCCAAATCAATGGCGGCCACCATTTTTTGTAGCGCGCGGATGCGGCTGTCTACCTTGTTCTTGTAGTCTTCTGATGTGTGGTAAGTGGAGGTGTCTTTCCAACTTTCAGCGGACAGCAACTCCTGTAAAAGCCAGCCCCTGACCATGACATAGTGTCTTGAATCCAGCGCCAGCGCTTTGACTGCCTCGACCGAGGCTGGCTGCTCCGGCTGTTCCAGTGCTGCTTGAATGCTGATCACCTTACGCCCGATTTCCAGCGCATACTGATCCTGCTTGCTTAGTTCGTTAACCCCCTGAGGATCTTCTTTATTCAGGGTAAACAATGTCAGCAGGGCGGCGGTGCCGAGTATCGCTAGCAACAATGCGGTGTCTGGCTTCATTTGGCGCATCTCACCAGACCTCTGCTGCCAAAGGTAGGGCATTCAGTTCATCTCGAGCCTCGCGCCAAACGGGGTAATGTTGATCCAGTAGAGAGATAAAGCGCTCATTGTGAGTCGGCTCAATCAGGTGGGTCATTTCGTGGACGATGATATATTCCAGTAGGTCTCTGGGCTTTTTTACCAGCTCGGTATTTATTCGGATGTTGCCCGCTCGGTGGTTACAGCTACCCCATTTGGTTTTCATGCGCTGAAGATAGTAGCGGTTGACGGTGACTCCCAACTTCGATTCCCATCGCTGGATCAGTGGCGGTACTGCCTCGTGGAGCAGACGTTTGTGCCACTCATGCATGACTTGAGCGCGTTTTTCAGGGCTGCTATCGGGCCGAACCCTTAGCGTGATGCGTTTGTGGTCGAGCTTGATGTTGGGGCGGGCTTCTTTCTCTTCGACGTTCAACAAATAACGGCGGCCCCAGAGATAGTGACTCTCTCGCTTAATAAATTTTCGGGGCGTTTCCCTATCCTGCTGCTGGAGCTTGGACTGCTGACTGCGAATCCAACCTAGTTTTGAAATCGCATAGGCACGGGCCACCTCAAGACGTGTGTTGTCAGGCGCTACTAACGTCACCCGGCCTTCTGGTGGATGAACGGATAGGTGTACATTGCGCACCGCCTTGCGGGTAACGGCGATATGGATGTCGCCCAGTTCGATCGTTTCGGTCATGCGTAGCCGTGCATATTTTTGATCAGGTCAAACACCGCTTCGGTGGCGTCACTGTTGCGGTTAAGGAGCGGATAGAGCACGTTGAGCACTTGTCGCTCCTTAACCTCATCGCCCTTCCAGTGTGCGAGCACTTGCTCACGCATGGCGGCATCAAGCCGAAGTGCCAGCTGCGCCCAAGGATCCATATACTGCGGTGGCTTTTCGGCCAGTTCCTTATCATCGACCGATTCAGGTGCCAGATGGGGCAAGTTTCTGAACAGTACCACTGCTTCAGGCTTGTCTTTCAATACGCTGGGTAACTCGTTTGACGCCTGACCTGCACTCATTTTCTTGACCAACTCTTCGGCCCGCGTCAGAAACTCCTTGTAGGAGGCCGTTTCAGAGCGCCACTCCTCAATCAAGTCATTGAGCAGCGTCGACATTTCTTCGTAGAAGCGTGGGTCGGTCAACTGTTCGCGGATAATGGTTTTGCGCACATTGTTGATGATGCCTTCTGCCACCGCATTGTTCGAAAGCTTACCTTTGGCATTGAGCTTCTGGGCAATCGCATCATGAATACCAGTGTTTACAATCAGCTCCACCAGCGAGTAGGAATCCACCGCGCCCATATTGCTTGCAGGATCAGCCTGAATATAGGTGTTGATGAGATGGCGCATGTCAGCTTCAAAGGGCTTGATATCCAGCTCTTCACCGGAATGGCGTTTAATGGCGTCGCGCACTTCGCTGTAGAACGCCACTTCGTCGTTCAGCCGCTGTATGTCGCTCTCGGAATAGCCCGCTTCGTTCATGTGCTGGCTGATGTTGGCAAAAGCGCGCACAAAGCTGGTGACTGACTTGTAAAATGAAATCCGCAGCGTCTCCGTGTTGTCTAGCGCCTCGGGGTTGTAGGCCTCTCCACAGAAATAGTGGATATGCTGTTCGATATCCTTGGGGGGCGATACCGGGTCGCAGAGGTAGTGGAGTGCCTCGCGGGCAGTGTCCAGTGTCTCACGGCCTTCTTTCAGCCAATCTTTCAGTTCGATATTGTTCTCAGCCGCACCGCCGTCATCAAGGTCCAGCTCGTCCGAGCTATAGACCGCGATGGCGTTCTGCACATCACCGAACAGCTGCTTGAAATCGACAATATGGCCATAGTCCTTGTCGTCGCCATCCAGGCGGTTCGTGCGGCAGATAGCTTGGAACAGGTTGTGATCGCGCAGTTCGTTATCCAGGTAAATATAGGTGCAGGAGGGTGCGTCAAAGCCGGTGAGTAGTTTGCTTACCACGATCAACAGTTTGCAATTGGCTGGTTCTTCCTTGAAGCGGCGTTTCAATTCATTTTCGTATTGCTGGGTGGACTGGCCATCTTTCAAGACATACTGCTTGTAGGTATCAAACTTATAGCGCTCACCACTGTGTTCCGATTCGCGAGAGATGGCGTTGTGGTTGGGATCGAAGGACGTGATGATGCCGCAGTATTTACCAAAATACGTGTTGTGAAATAGTCGAAAATAATGGCAGGCATCGTAGATCGAGGCTGCCACCAGCATGGCAGTGCCTCGGTGGTTGTTTAGGCGCGGCTTGCGGCTGAAATCCTCAATGATATTGGCAATGATGCGTTCCTTACGCTCCTTGGCACTCATCAGATGTTCCAACGTCGCCCACTTGTTGCGCAAGATCGCCTTTTGATAGTTATTCAGGTTCTTGGTGGCGTGCTCAAACCAAGCATCCACTGCTTCTTGTGAAGTTAGTCGCTGGGGCACATCCCGAGCTTCATACTTCAAATCCAAAACGACTTTATCGGCTACCGCCTCGGGAAACTTATAGGTGTGAATGTAAGTGCCGAACACCTCGCGGGTAGTCTGTTTGTCTTTGCGCAGCAGGGGCGTACCGGTAAAGCCGATAAAAATGGCATCCGCCAGCCAGCGCTTCATCTGTTTGTTCAGGTGGCCACCTTGGGTGCGGTGGCACTCGTCCACGAACACATAAAAGCGCCCCTGAACCTGCGGTGGCTCGCCTTTAAAGTCAGATGGGTCAAACTTATGCACCAGGGCGCACAGTAGGCGGGGCGTGCTGGCGCTCAATTTCTCTACAAACTGGGCGCGGGAGTTAATGCGTGGGGAGGGCGCGTCTTCGCCCACCACGCCAGCGTTGCGCATGACGCCGACAATCTGCTGATCCAACTCGTCCCGGTCGGTCACCACCAGAATGCGCCCCTCTGGATCATGCTCCAGTAGCCACTTGGCCAGCAGCACCATTAGTATGCTCTTACCGCTGCCCTGGGTGTGCCAGATCACGCCGCCTTCGCGCTTGGCTACCCGGGCCTGCGCTGCCTTGATCCCGAAGTACTGGTGCGGGCGCGGTACCTTTTTCTGCCCGGCATCGAAGATCACGAAGTTGCGCATTACATCCAGCAACCGCTCCTTGCAGCAGAGCTGCGCCAGTGGCCGATCCAGCAGTGTGCCTGGGCTGATCTCCTCTGGGTGGTCTTCGTCCTTCCATTGAACAAAGAACTGCTCCGGGGTGCCGGTAGTGCCATAACGCAGGCCCTGGGAATCGCTGCCCGCCAACAGCAACTGCGAGGTGCTGAAAAACGCCTCGTTGAACAGCGGCTCTTGGTTAGTTATCAACTGACGAACGCCGTCAGCGGCCTCTACCGAGCTGCGCTTGAGTTCAATGACTGCCACCGCCAAACCGTTAAGGTAAAGCACAATATCAGGCCGCCGCTCATGCCCGCCCTTGAGGGTGACTTCCTCGGCCAACGCGAAATCGTTATTTTCGGGGTGTTCCCAGTCGATCAAGTGCACATCTTCATGGGGCTTACCCGGTGAAAGTAGCACTTTTACCGGGTAGCGCAGCAGGCTGTAGGTGCGCATATTGGCCTGGTAGAGCCCCACCCCAGTAACATCGGCGGCGGCTTCCAGCTTTTGTAGGGCCTGTGCGATATGGGCGTCCGAGTAACCTCGCGCCTGCAGGCTGGTGCGCAGCAGCGCGGGCTCTATAGCGCGGTTATTCCCCCGTTTGTTCCAGTCGCCCAGGTATTGATAGCCTAGCCCACCGTCTTTCTCAGACTGAGTAAACAGCGTTACTACGCGGTGCTGGGTTTCACTTTCTGGGCGAGGGTTTACAGCCATGAATTATCCCTTGTTGTTTTGTTGTTGAAGCCATGCTTTGCCAGCGGCCGTTAGGCGGTATTTTTGTAGGCGGCTATTAGGTTTGTCTGGGATCGTATACTCAATTAACCCCTGCTCCAGAGCCGGATCGATATAGTGCTTGCGCACATGAGTACGATCCTTGAGTTTTAGGTGTTCCCTGAGGCTAGCATTCGAGAGTTCACCTTCTTCTGCCAACAGTCCCAGCAACCTCTCCACTGGTGGAGTGACTGGTGGAGTGACTGGTGGAGTGACTGGTGGAGTGACTTGGTTGGTCACTTTCCCGGGCCACTCTGCTTCTGGCCGCCAGATCACCGTTCTGAACTGATTTCCCGCTGGGTCGTCCACTAGGTCAATTTGTGGCCAGGCTTCCAGCGCGCGAGGGATACCGCTGCCCATGCCGCGATAAGGCAGGATGTGAGAAGCATGTTCAGTGAGCGTGGGGTTGCGGCGGATGGTCTTTCCCCGGCTAATGTCGTCGGGGCTCAGGCTGTCCGGTAGGTGGCCAGGGCTGACGATCTCCACGCGGTCGGTAAAGACCATCAAGCGGACGGAGGCACTGGTGAAGTAGTCCCGGTGGATCAAGGCATTGACCAGCAGCTCTTCCAGAGCCGTTTCGGGAATTTCCAGCTCGCCTAGGGTGTTGAAGCTCCGTCCGTGCTGTACATGGTGCAGGTTGCGTTTGATAAAGGCGAAAGCACCTCGGAACTGCTCCAGTAGGGTGCCCTTGATATCTTCACTATCCAGGTAGCGGGTATCGTGAAGCGCGGTGCTGGGGAAGGCCACCGCCTTTACCTCAAAGGCGGGACGCCAACGCTGCGGATTTCGACCAAACAGCATCAGCCCCGCCAGATTCAGCTCCTGTCCATCGCCCAGCCCCAGGTTCTGTAGCAACTGCTCCCGTGTGAGGCCTGAAAACTCGCTGTTCTCGCCATAGCGACGATTAAAGTAGATGGTAAAAGCTTTGTCGTCGATATCATCGGTGGAAGTGCCCGCCACTGGCACCACATCAGCGTAAACCAGCCCGGAACGCTGGAACATGCGTTGCAGCTCTTCTCGGGAGGTCACATGCCGCTTATCAGAGCCTTGTTTCACCCAGATGCGGCCTTGATTATCGAGATACGGTTTGGCTAAGCCATCAGGCACCTCCATCGCTATCACGATGCCCTGATCCGTCTGCACATTCTCGGTAAGTGGATGCACGGGTGGGCGCACATGCTGGGAAGCGGCGTTGCCCAGCAACTGGTTCAATCGCCGAACCGCCGCACTATCCAGCCCCGCAATCGAGCCGTCATCATTAACGCCCAGAAACAGCCAGCCACCGCCACTGTTGGCAAAGGCAGCCAGTTCAGCAGCAAGGCCATCCGCGTTGGTGGCATCGCGTTTGAACTGGTGGCGGCTGTCTTCGCCGCGGGAGAGAGTGCTCAGCAGTTCGGTTTGATCCATTATTTTACTTCCAGCTTGGGGGGATATTCCTTTCCCCACGCCCTGTAAAGTGACTTAACCATTGGGCTTTACCAATCGTGTGCGACCAGTCAAAAGCTCCTGCATCATGGCTTGTTTGAGAGCGGCAGTTTTAGCTCGGCGCTGTTTCAAAGCGTCTATTTCGGTATCCATATCGGAAAGTATGGCAGCTATAGCTTTTTGCTCATCCAGGCTTTCCGGTAGGTATAAATCAAACTTATCCAACTGTTTTTTGCCGATTTCAAGAAACGTACTGCCAGCACAAAGCTGTACCAGTCGGCTTTTTTGAATTGTCATCAAGTAATAAAGAAACTCACAGTCTGCTGCTATAGGAACTAGATTTTTAAACCCTTGGTTGGTGGTCATTGGAACGGTATTGATTGCGCACTCACCAATGGTCGCTCTAGTTGTCATGATGACAGAGTTCGGAGGAATTGTTTCAGCCGAGCTGGCTTGAAGCCCCGACGGCGAAATTGTTCTCTCAGTGTTGGTAAGGTGTTTTTGGCCGCGTAGAGCCGTAATATCGGTCGGTGTGCACCAAGGTATCCCCCCATTCCAGAATCCGGGGGTTGATGTGCTTGGCGTGCCTCCACTGCGTATTTCAGCCAAATGTGCGAGTGGTTTCGTCTGCCACTCCTCCTTAAAGCCCGACAGGCGGGTTTGACCGGTGAGGAGTTGTTGCATGGTGGCTTGTTTAATGTCACGTTTTTTGGTGATCAGACCATCCAGTTCTTCCAGCAGGGCGTCCACGTCGCTTAGAGCGGTGGAGATGGCGCGTTGTTCAGATACTCTAGGCAACACAACTGGGAGTTGTCCGAGAGATGTTTTGTTAATTGATGCAAGGTTGGTTGTTTGCCTTCCAGCAATCAGAAAATACTTTCTAGCCTCATCACCAGCAGACCAGAACGCAAGGTACTCTGGATCCACTACTTTCTTTGGCCTAACCACAAATACGTGATTTTGATGTATGCAAGGCTGATATTGGCCACGCCAGATTGCACCTCGGCCCAGTTTATCCCGATCACCCCCCTCATTCATGAGGACGTCACCGGACTGCACAGAGAACCGTGCCAAATCTGACCGCGAAATGGTGATCTGGCTCATATCTGAGAGATCAAGGTATCCATCTTGAACATTCGCAACTCGTAGATAGTGAACGTGAATAGGATCTTGGACTTGGGCTGAAGAGTTCTTCGCGATACCAGAACGAATCTGTGTGATTTCACACAGCTGTTTTAATTCCCAATCCTCAGGAATCATCCCAACCTCGGTCTGCTTATACCCGGCAGGTACTGCAGGCTTAGCCGCTGTGAAGCCATACTTTGGCGATGCTTCTTGAACGTCCGTTGCTTCGCTGCTCATGCCCACTCGACCCCCATCTTTTTCAGATGCTCATCCACCTTGGCTGACAACACTTCCACCCGCTGGGTGAGTTGCGGTAGGGGGGTGGCGTAGCGCTCAGTTAGTTGGCGCACGCGAGAAGTCAGGGTTTGGGAAACACGCTCCAGTTCACCCTGCACGGCGGCTTCCAGGGCGGTGAGCCATTTGTGGTCGACGACTAGGGTTTTGATTTCGACTTCGGTGAGTTCTGGGTATTTGTCATGGGCGAGCTGGTCTAGTTCGGCGTCTTGTTCCTTGATTTGTTTTTTCAGTTCGCTTTGGCGCTTTTCCAGGTCACTCCACTGTTTGAGGACAGTGACCTCATCAGCGTAGTCGGGGTCTTTCTTGATCTCTTTCAAGCGCTTGGTGACTTCGCCCTTATTAATTTTATCCAGCTCGGCAAAAGCGCCGTCTTCGCCGCCGTGCTCTTCTTCCAGCTCGGTGATCTGGCTGGCGAGGGTGTCCAGCTCGGTTTGCAGGGCATCCAGCTCTGCCTGCTGCTCGGCAAAGTAGTGCGCAACCATGTAAGGCTTGGGCAGCAGGTCGCACGTCCAGCCTTTGTCTTTCAGCTGGCCTTTTTTCTTGCCGCTGGTGATCTCTTCCTTGATTCGGCGGGTCTTGGCCACCCAGCCGTCGGCGGCGATTTCGTAGGCATCGTCTTGCAGTGTCTCGTACCAATAGTCCATCAGATGCTGGTAAATATCGTAAGGATCCAGCAATGGCGCGTTACGGAAACTGTCGAGCAGGTCTTCGCCCACTTCTGTGATCAGTGCCTTGGGTTGGCTGTCTTCACCGAAGGCTCTCAGGCGTGGCGTGTTACGCTCGCGCCAGTCGTTGAATAGGCCGATTACCTCTTGGCGAAAGGCGGCGAACTCCTGGTGCTCCAGGATGGCGGGTTTGATGGCCGCTGCTTTTATTGCCGGGTCGGCGTAGCCTGGACGGCGGTTGGGCCGAAATAGGGTTTGGCGCAACTGCGGAAATACCTGCCAGTAGGCAGCCAAACCTTGCACCGGTGGAATGGCATGCTCGTCGCCGTCGATATCCCGTAAAGGAATGCCGCCGTTGAGGTGGGCGTGGATGTCGTGCTGGTCTTCCGGCTCGCTGGTATCGATGTAGCGCGGCAGGTTGAGGTTGAAATCGTTTTTTGGGTCGGCGATTTCATCAAAGGGCACCATGCGGGCATAACGCGGCACGGACACTTGCTTTTTGAAGGAGTCCACCATGCGGTGGATGTCCTGCTCACGCAGGCGGTTTTTATTGCCGTCTTTGATAAAGCCTTTTGAGGCATCGATCATAAAGATGCCTTTGCGAGCCTGGGCGTTCTCCTTGTCCAACACCAGGATACAGGCGGGGATGCCGGTGCCGTAGAAGAGGTTGGCAGGCAAGCCGATGATGCCTTTGAGCATGCCGGAGCGCACCAGTTGCTTGCGGATAACTGCTTCGGCGTTGCCTCGGAAGAGTACACCATGGGGCAAAATGACCGCGCCCTTGCCGGTGCTCTTCATGGAACGAACGATGTGCAGCAAGTAAGCATAGTCGCCCTGCTTGGCGGGCGGAACGCCCCAGTTGAAGCGCTGAAACTCGTCGTCCTCCGGCGTTAAGCCGGTACTCCAAGCCTTATCGGAAAAGGGCGGATTGGCCACGACATAATCGTAGGTGCGCAGGTCTTGTCCGTTGTCACTCTTGAATTTCGGGTTGGCTAACGTATCACCCTGCAGAATGTTGGCGCTGGGAAAATTATGCAGGATCATGTTCATGCGGGCGAGACCGGCAGTGGTCACGTCCTTTTCTTGGCCTTCCAACGTGATGTATTTGCCCGCTTCAGCAGCGACTTTGAGCAATAGGGAGCCCGACCCGCATGTTGGGTCATAAGCGGTGGTGGCAGCCACGGCGGTCTTCGGGGAAATGCCAATGACCTGGGAGATGACTCGGCTCACTTCCGAGGGGGTGTAGAACTGGCCCTTGCTCTTGCCGCTTTCACTGGCAAAGTGGCGCATCAGGTATTCGTAGGCATCGCCGAGAATATCGTCGTGTTCGGCGCGATTCTTGGCAAAGTCCAGCTCCGGCTTCTGGAAAATGCCAATCAGGTTGGTCAGGCGATCAACCATCGCCTTGCCTTCGCCCAGCTTGTTGGGGTCGTTGAAATCCGGGAAGTCGCTGCGCGCCAGCCGGGAGTTGTTATCGATCAAAGGCTGAATGATCTGGGTGTTGATCTTGTCGCCAATGTCGCTTTTGCCCTTGAGCTGAATCATATCCTTGAAGCTGGCGCCCTTGGGGATGACTACCGGCGGGGCAAAGTCGTCCGAATCGGCGTACTTATCCGAAATGTACTTGATAAACAGCATAAACAGGACGTAGTCCTTGTACTGGGACGCGTCCATTCCCCCGCGCAGCTCATCGCAGGAGGCCCAGAGGGAGGAGTAAAGTTCGGATTTCTTGATGGCCATATGGGTTACTTGCTCAACCTGATTTTGATTTTGATCGTACTTTTTTACCAACTATCTCAGCCATTACCCAACTTATGTGGCACCACTTCATGACCCATTTCTTTATAGCGCTGCCAGCAGGCGCGTTTGGCGACCAGTACTTGTTGGTGCTGATTGATAATTTCGGCAATGCGGGAGTAGCGTTCCACGCCGTCGGGAATGTCAGGGTGCAAGTTCAGTAGTGCGGTCTCTTGCGTTGGCACGGGGAGTTGTTGCCAGCCTAGCGTTATCGGCACGCTGGCGGCCATGTCGCTGTCTTCCAGCGCGTGGGGTAGGTAGGCATCTTCACGGAACTGCCAAAGGGCCTCGTCGGCCTGTTCTGCCAGGGCTTTATCTTCGCAGTGCAGGTGTAATCGATAGCCTTTGCGGTGAATAGTTTCGGCTAGCTTGCAAGCAAACTGCAGACGCGCTTCCAGGGTAGTGTCAGGAAGAATATAAAAATCGATACGTGCCATCAAAGGCTCCAGCGGTTCCCGCTTTTTTCAAAACCCGTCCCTACCACCGCGGCTAGCGGTGGTAGGGAGCTAGGTTATACCAGTTGCTTTATACCAACTGATCTATACCAACCGGGTGAGCCAGCCGTATTTATCTTCACTGCGGCCATATTGTAGGTCGAGCAGCGTTTTACGGATGCGCTTGGCAATTTCGTTGTTGCCATCGCCTTGTAAACGAATACGCTCGTTTTCAGTGACCAGTTCGCCGACCGGGGTAATGACCGCTGCTGTGCCGCAGGCGAACACTTCGGTAATCTCACCAGACGCAGCGCCTTCGCGCCATTCATCGATGCTGATGGCGCGCTCTTCCGGTGTTAGGCCCGCATCTTTTGCCAGGGTAAGCACTGAGTTGCGGGTAACGCCTTCAAGGATGGTGTCGGTGAGACGGGGTGTCACTAAGCGACCATCTTTATAAACGAAGAACAGGTTCATACCGCCCAGCTCTTCAATCCACTTGTTTTCAGCGGCGTCTAAGAACGCTACCTGGCTGCAGCCATTCGCGGCGGCTTCTTTCTGAGCTGCCAGGGAGGCTGCGTAGTTACCGCCGCACTTGGCAAAGCCGGTGCCGCCAGGGGCTGCACGCTTGTAGTGGGAAGAGAGCCAGATAGACACCGGCTCAATGCCGCCCTTGAAGTAAGCCGCCGCCGGTGAGGCAATCACGTAGTAGTCCACTTCATGGGCCGGACGTACGCCTAGGAAGGCTTCGGAAGCGATCATGAACGGACGTAGGTAGAGGCTGCACTCGTCGGCATCGCTAGAGGGCGTGGGCACCCAGGTGTGGTCTTGGGCCAGCAGCGCTTTCAGTGAACCGATGAAGTCTTCATCGGGAAGCTCCGGTAGCGCTAAACGGCGGGCACTGCGGCGAAAACGTTCGGCGTTTTTCTCTGGGCGGAACGTCCAGATAGAGCCATCGGCATGGCGATACGCTTTAATGCCTTCAAAAATTTCCTGACCGTAGTGCAGCACAGAGGCCGCTGGGTCGAGGGTGAGCGGGCCATAGGGGCGCACTTGATGGCCGTGCCAGTCGGCGTCGACTGTCCAGCGGACGTGGGCCATGTGGTCAGTGAAGTGCTTGCCAAAACCTGGGTTTTGCAGAATGTTGTCACGAATCTCATCAGCCATCGGTTGATTGGACGGCAGTATTTCAAAGTGTGATTCAAGCTGGGTATCTGAAGCTGTGGGCACGGCGTATTCTCTCCGCTATAGCCTGGCCCCGAAGGGCAAGTGTTAGTGTTTATTTGGCGTAGCGTGCGCCCTGAAAACAGTACGCACGCTAATGCCCTTAGATGTAACGTTTACGTCAACCAATGGCAACCGTTGATCGCCTGATTGTGATGTTAGCCGTCGCTATTTTCTACTTGTGCATCGGCCTCACGATCAAGCAAGTACTGGGTGAGCAGTCCTACTGGTCGGCCGGTAGCGCCTTTTTGTTTGCCGGAGTGCCAGGCGGTGCCCGCGATATCCAGATGCGCCCAGGGGAAGTGGTCGGCAAAGCGTGATAGGAAACAGGCTGCCGTAATGGTGCCTGCCGGGCGGCCACCAATATTGGCCAAGTCGGCGAAATTAGAATCTAGCTGTTCCTGATACTCATCCCATAGCGGCAGATGCCAAGCACGATCCCAAGCTGCTTCGCCAGCGTCCAGCAGGTCAAGTGCCAAGTCATCATCGTTGGAAAGCAGGCCCGTTGCATGGTGGCCAAGGCCAATAATGACAGCACCAGTGAGGGTGGCAATATCAACCACGCTGGCCGGGGTGAAACGCTCGGCGTAGGTAAGCGCATCGCACAGCACCAAGCGGCCTTCGGCATCGGTGTTGAGTACTTCAACCGTCAACCCCTTCAGGGTTTTGATAATATCGCCGGGTTTGGTGGCTGCACCGTCAGGCATGTTTTCAGCGGCGGCAACAATAAACACCACGTTTAGCTTGGGCTTAATGGCGAGTACTGCTTTTACGGTGCCGAATACGCTAGCCGCACCGCCCATGTCGAACTTCATTTCATCCATGCCTTCGCCGGGCTTCAGCGAAATACCACCGGTATCGAAGGTGATGCCTTTGCCCACTAGCACATGGGGCGCTTCTTCAGGATTTTCCGCTCCCTGGTATTTCATCACGATCAGGCGTGTCGGTTCTTGACTACCGCGTCCAACAGAAAGCAGTGAACCAGCACCCAGCGCTTCTAGCGCCTCTTCATCTAAAATTTCAACCTCAAGGGCGCCTTGGGATTCGCGGCCCAGCTGTTCGGCTTGTTCGGCTAAATAGCGAGGTGTACAGACATTGCCTGGCAAGTTACCTAGGGTTCGAGTGACGTTGATACCCTGGCCAATGGCGGTACCCAGCGCTGCTCCTTGTTTGGCCATGGGAGCTTCGTCGGCATCGCTGACAATAAGGTTCAGCTTGGCCAGGCTGGGGGCTTTTGCGGGCGATGATTTGAACTGATCAAAGCGATAAATGGCGCGCTCTGCTGCCTCCAGCGTTTTACGGGCTTTCCAGGCAGTGTCACGATCTTCAAGGGGAACATCGGTAAACGTAGCGCTAGCTTCGTCAATTGGCAGCTTGGTCAACGCTGCCATGGCGGCGTCTAAGGCTTTAATAAACGCTGCTTCCTGACATTTTTCGCGTTCGCCCAGGCCAACGAGCAATAAACGTTCAGCGCCCAGGCCCGGCGCAAAGGGGACAAGCTGCACATTGCCCAGCGTGGCATCAAAGTCGCCACGGTCTAGCAACTGGCCAATTAGCCGCTCGCTCGCGTCATCTAATTTGGCAACGGCGGGCAGTAAGTCGCTACCTTTAAAGACAGGCAAAACGAGGCAAGCCGTTTCGGCTTTGGCTGGGTTTGCGGTCTGAACGGAAAATTCCATGACGTCTCCAACAAGACAAGCATCGAGTGATTCGGGATAATGCCCCGTTACTTAGGTTTTTTGATAACAGGTTTTTGATAACAGTTTGATTAGTGTACCCAAGCCATGGGCGCATTGCATTGCAACCTGCGCTACTAGCCGGAGAGTGCGTTGATTTTATTTCGGTACTTAACTCGCGAAGTATTACTGACGATGTCAGCGGTGGCTGGAATTTTGCTGCTGGTCATCATGGGCAGCCGTTTTATTCGCTATTTCTCTGATGCGGCAGAGGGCGACATTCCTGTCACCATTTTAGGCAGCCTCATGGTTTTTCACCTGCCTGGATTTATGGAGCTGATCCTACCGCTATCTTTTTTCCTGGGGATATTGCTGGCCTATGGTCAGCTTTATATGAACAGTGAAATTACCGTGATGGTGGCTTGTGGTATGAGCCCTATGCGTCTGTTGCGAGTAACGCTGTTACCTGCTTCGGTCGTGGCGGTGCTGGTGGGGCTTTGTAGTTTGTGGCTAACGCCTGCGGGTGCGCTACAAACTGAGGCCGCGCTTGAAGAGCAACGCAGCCGACTAGATGTGTCAGTACTGGCGCCAGGGCGATTCCAAGATTTCGGTGGAGGGCGTACCGCTTACATCAGCGATTTCAGTAGTGATGGCACCGAAATGCAGGAAGTGCTGGTTCATGAGCAGCCCGTTTCTGGGGCGGAAAAGACCCATAGCTACGTGACCCGGGCAGGTTCTGGTTATCAAGAAACCAGCATGGAAACCGGCAGCCGTTTTCTAGTGCTGGAGGATGGCGAGCGGTATGGCGTGACGCCAGGCAGGCAAGTGGCCGAGCGGCTAACGTTTGAGCGTTACACGCTGCGCCTGGGTTTGAGCCGGAATCGACAAGAGCTGGATTCATTAGAGTACGCGACCACCACTGAACTATGGAACGACCCCAGTCCTCGTGCCCAAGCTCAGTTTCAGTGGCGAGCGGGGTTGCCGCTAATGGTGTTTGTTTTGGCATTACTGGCCCAGCCGCTTTCCAGAGTAAACCCTCGTCAAGGGCGGTTTGCCAAACTGCTGCCTGCCGTCTTTCTTTATGTGGCCTATTTAAGCCTGCTGCTGGCGGCGGTAGATGCCATTGGTAGCGGCTCGCTAGCGGTTGCTATTGGTGTTTGGCCAGTACACGGGCTGTTCCTGGCGCTGGGCTGCTTACTGCTATGGCACTCGCAACGTAAAGGAATGCGCTAATGAAGGGGCTCACACATGCTTGCTGATCGTCTTGATCGTTATATTGCCCGCAACGTATTAGCGGCCATCATTGTTGTTCAGTTCGTCTTACTTGGCTTGGATATCACCATTGCCTATATCGGTGATTTAGGTGACACCCAAGGTAACTATACCGCGTTAGATGTGCTGCTTTATTTGGGGATGCGCCTGCCCTGGCGTTTTTATCAATATGCCCCGGTGGCGGTGTTAATTGGCGCGCTGATTGGCTTGGGGAGTATGGCTTCCAGCAACGAATTAACCGTAATGCGTGCCGCTGGTCGTTCGCTTGCGCGGATTCTCTGGGGCGTCATGAAGCCGGTGTTGTTAGTGGTAGTAGTGGTACTGCTGGTCGCCGAATTTGTATCTCCCCGCACTGAGCAATTTGCCGAGGCATGGCGTTTAGAGCAGCGCCAGGGTGAAGGAGCGCTACTAACCAGCCGCAGTGGCTGGCAGTTCGAAGGAGAAAGTGTCTATCGCTTTGGCGCTATTCGTGCGGATAACGTGGTGCTGGATTTAACGCGCTATCGTTTTGATGAGCGTCGATTGATTGAGGCCACCCATGCTAATCGTGCCCATTGGGAAGAGGGCGCATGGCAGCTTGAAGGCGTTACCACTACGCGTATTTTTGATGATCATACTGAATCGGCATATCAGGAGCGTGCAGGTTGGGAGACAGCGTTGACGCCTACCCAATTGGAGCGCCTGCTGCGCGATATTGAGAGTCAGGCACCCAGTGAGCTGTGGGCGTACGCCAACTTTTTGCAAAGCCAAAACCTCCAAGCTGATCAACCGTTGCTCTACTTCTGGCAAAAAGTACTGATGCCGCTAACGATGGGATCGCTGGTATTAATCGCCGCTTCCTTTGTGTTTGGCCCATTGCGCACGGTAGCGGCGGGTACGCGAGTGTTTTATGGCGTGGTAACAGGTCTTGTTTTTAAGTATGTACAAGACCTGCTGGCGCCTGCGTCAACCATTTTTGGTTTTTCGCCTGTGTGGGCAGTGTTGGTACCAACCCTTGCCTGCGCGGCGGTGGGTATTTATTTCTTACGCCGCAACGGTTAGTTGGGGCTGCGATAGGTGAAAGAGAATGAGCAAGGTGACGAACACCCGACGCTTTACCCAATTAGATAGTGTCTGGCCTGCTGGTTTAAGCCGCCGTTTGGGCGCGATGCTGTATGACGGTTTTCTGGTGACGGCCATTTGGATCACGGTAACGGTGGCTCATCTGGCATTTTTTCGGTTTTTGCTGGGGCAACAGGCAGATGAGATAGGCACAACCTCGTTCGATATCTGGAGCCTTAGATTGATGCTGTTGTTTTTTGTCACGCTGTTCTTTGTCTACTCTTGGCGGCGCGGCGGCATGACGCTAGGCATGCAGGCGTGGCGGCTGAGGGTGCAAACTGTCGATGGTCATGCGATTACGCTTAAGCAAAGCCTAATTCGCTGCGTGACAGCCTGGCTTTCCCTCGCCGCATTTGGCATTGGTTACTGGTGGGTCTTATTTGATCGGCAGCGGAGAAGCTGGCCGGATATCGCTTCTAATACGCAAACGGTGGTGCTACCGAAAAAATAATTTCATCGCCTTTTTTGCTAAAAATATTGTTATGACAAGACGTTAACATATGGCTCATTTTTATTAAGACGAATGGCTACCAAAAAGCATCCATTTCTACTTGAAAAGATGTATGCGAATCATTTACATTCATCTCATGATCTTTATGAGGTGTCGCCATGTACGTTTGCGTGTGCAAGGGAGTAACCGACCATCAGATTCGCCAGCACGTTAGCGACGGAGCGCGCAGCTGGCGAGAAGTACGCGAAGCCACAGGTTGTGCAACCCAGTGTGGCAAATGCGCCTGTTTTGCTAAATCGCTTACCCGTGAAGCGGTTCAGGAGGCTCGTTGCGAAGCGAATATGGGGCTTGCCTACGCTGTGTGACGCGAATCACTATTGTTAGGGTTATCGTTAGCAAATATATGATTTTTTTGAGTTTTTAGTCACTTGCTATATACTCCCAACATCGTTGGGAGTAAGCCTTTTTATGGCCTATACTCTCTAGTTAGCGTAGTAATTGCACACTAAGAAAGGTGACGTCATGAAAGGTGATCCCAAGGTCATTCAGCATCTCAATATCGCCCTCGGTAACGAACTGGTAGCGATCAACCAGTATTTCTTGCATGCCAAAATGTACAAAGACTGGGGCTTTAAAGAGCTTGCCAAGTGGGAATACGATGAGTCTATTGAGGAGATGCAGCACGCCGATAAACTCATCGAACGTATTCTATTCCTTGAAGGCATTCCTAACCTTCAGGATCTAGGCAAGCTACATATTGGCGAAAACGTCAAAGAAATGCTCGAAAGCGATCTAAAAATTGAGCACGACGGCCGCAACGACTACATCGAAGCGATTACCTATTGTGAAAGCGTTAAAGATTACGTGACTCGTGATCTACTGCGCGACCTGCTTGCCGATGAAGAAAGCCATATCGACCATATCGAAACGCAGCTTGGTCTGATCGATAAAGTGGGTATCCAGAACTACCTGCAAAAACATATGCAGTTGGCGACTGACGAAGAGTAACACCGCTTAACTGGATTAAAGCAAAACGGGCAGCCAAATGGCTGCCCGTTTTGTTTGGGGCTGTTTACGTCTTCTATTTTTGCGCTTGATGATCTTAGCGAGGTAGCTTGCGCAAGCCCACAATACTTGAAAGTGACACCGCCAGTACCGATAGCAAAATCAGTGCTAGCGCAGGAATCAGCACTGCCCAGGGGGCTCGCTCAATATAGGGCATGCCTTCGGCAAGGATCAGCCCCCACTCCGGCGAAGGCGGGCGGGGGCCCAGGCCGAGAAAGCCAAGTGCCGCCAAGGCCAGCGCCACGCCGGGTAGGCGCAGCATGGCGTGGCGAAACACGGGGCCAAGCACCGCCGGCAAGATGTAGCGGCTCATTAAGCGGAAATGCCCCACGCCTAGCATCGGCGTAATGCGAACGTGGGGCTGGGCTTTCACTTCCGCCACCAGTGCCGCTGTGTGCGCTGCAAGCGGAGCCCAAGCTACGGCTGTTACCGCAATGATCGCGCCGCTAGCACTTGGCCCTATTAGCCCCGCGACAATCAACCCCGCAATGGTGGGTGGCGTTGCCTTGGTGATTTCAATAGGGCCAGTGGCTAGCTTGGGAGCTAGTCCAATCAGTAGCCCTATGACTAGCGAAAAGAATACGACGACTGTTGCCATGCCCATGGTGGACAGCGCACCGTGAGCCACCCGTGCCAAAATATCGCGCCCAGTGCCGTCGGCACCTAGTGGTAGCGCAAGGCTTGGTGACTCTAGACGCATAAACGCAGAGCTAAACGGGTCGCGACCAATCCCTGCAGCGATTAGCACAAATAGCAGCAACATCGCGATGACGGGTACGATCCATGCCCTGCGTTGAATACGCTGTTCGCTATGCGCTACGGGTAGAGCCCCGAGCTGAAAGGCACGGCCTAGTAACAGTACGCGACCAATATTGGCCAGGCTGCCTAATATAATGGCGATAATCAGCAGAATCAGAATGCCAGTTTGCAGGGCCGGTAGGTCCTGGGCAGATGCTGCACCAAGCGTTGCTCGGCCCAGACCTGGAATGGAGAACACCTGTTCGACGGCAATGGCTCCTCCCGTCAGGCCCACCATCACCATGCCGACCTGAGGCATAAGGCTCGGTAAGGTGCGTCGCAGTGCGGCTATGATAATGCGGCTGCTTGAGAAGCCCGCTACGTTCCAGGTAGCGACCCAGCGCTCGCTGAAGGTGGCCGCAAGGCCATCGCTAAACAAGCGCCCCAATAATCCGCCCGCCGGAAGGCCCAGCGCAAAGGCGGGCAATATGGCATAGCTAAAACCTCGCCAGCCGTAAGGCGGCAGCCAATTAAGCCATGCCGCAAACACGACTAGCAGTATTGAGGCGAGTAGGAACTCAGGCAGGGCCGTCAATGCTGCGCCAATCGCGCCGGAAGAGCGGCTGACCTGACCTCTCAAACCACGCCGTACTACGGGTAGGCAGATAAGCGTAGCGGTAATTATCGCTACCAGCATGCCAAAGGTCATTAGTGTAAGTGATACCTGGGCGCTTTTTAACATACCTGGTAGCACGGGTGCGCCGGAGATCCAGGAATTGCCTGCATCGCCATGCAGCAGGCCCATCAGCCAGCTCTGTAGCTTTTCGAAGGGGCCAAGATCAAGGCCTAACTGAGCACGAATGGCTGCTAAGGCTTCGGGCGTGGCTTCCTGCTCAGCAGAGCGCGCTCGCAAAATGCTCAGCGCTGGATCTCTGCCGGATAACCATGGCAGTAGCCCTACCAGCACCACCACACCGGCTAACGTTAGCAAACGTGAGAGCAGCGGAATAAAGGCCGTGATGCGCAAGCTGCGCCATAGGCGCAGCGGTATTGCGGTTGTCATACGGGGCGCACCCTTAGGAGTCACTGTCGGCGACAATGGTGGTCTCTTCAGTAATTAGCATGCGCTCGCGGGGGTCGCGCTCGGCGTTAGAGACCCGCGCCGACTCGCCCTGAATAACGCGTTCGTGGAGCATCGGAATAGCCGCATCGGTGCGTAAAATAGCTGCTTCCGCCTCGCTAATTGCCTGACGGCGCTCATCTCCGGTGGGCAGTATGGCGGCATTGGCCAGCGCTTCATCGACGGCGGGGTCACACAGCTGAGCGATGTTGAAAGAGCCCGCACAAGCGAAATCGCTAAACATATAGGCCACCGGGTCGCCGGAGTCGAGGACGGTGGCACGCGAAAGAATAAAGGCGTCAAATTCACCGGCTAAGGCGTCTGCCTCTATATGCGCGTATTCGCGCACTTCTTGGTTCACGTTAAAGCCTGCACGGGTCAACTGCTGTTCAAGCAGTACGGCCACTTCGGGCAGCTCGGCGCGGTCGGTGAAGGTTGCTAGGGTGATTTCAGTGCCGTTTGGCTCAGTGGGTAAGGTGCGATCTTCAAGCGGGGTGCGGTAGTTGCTTGCCCACGCTAGCGCCGGGCCGAGCAACCCTTCGGCGATATCCGCGCGCCCTTCGTAAACGGTATTCACAATAGCGGAGCGGTCTACCGCTTCGCGGACGGCTGCGCGAAGGCCGGGGTCGGTCATTGGGCCTGATTCGGTATTCAGGTAAAGCGTATTGGTGCGTGGCATGGGCACTTCGTGGACTAACTCAGGGTCAAGCAGCGCCACCTGGGAGACTGGAATTGCTTCAACCACATCTGCCGCGCCGGTTCTCAAGGCTGCCGCTCGAGCGGTGCCGTCGGGGACATAATCAGCATCAATACCGGCCACTTTGGCGGGCTCGCCCCAGTAGTCATCAAAGCGGTCTAGATGTGCGCTGGTAGTGCCGTTGATCTCTGTTAATACGAACGGGCCGGTACCCGCTTTGATGGGGTTAACCCGGCCATCTTCGCCATAGGCGCTGGCGGCCAGAATCGCTAGTTGCGGGCTTGAAAGGCGGTTGGGAATCAGCGGGTCATCGGTTTCTGTGCGCACAACCACCGCGTTATCACCATCGTCTTCGATGGTCATGTTCACGCCGTCTAAAATGCGTGGCTTGGGGGCGGCTTTGGTGGCCGCAGTAAGAGCGTTCACTACGTCGTTAGCTGTCAGGGTTGTGCCATCATGAAAGGTGACTCCATCGCGAATCACAAACCGCCATGTGTTGGCATCGAGCTGCTCCCACTCGGTGGCCAGAAATGGCTGTGGGTCGCTGCTGTCATCCAGTCGAATCAGGGTTTCTGCTGCGCTCCAGCGCGACAGTTTGAAAGCATCGTCGGAAAGGGGGGTTAATCCCGAGCGAGGTGGTTGCAGCATGGCCAGGCTGATCCGCTCACCAGCTTCTGATGAGGCGGTGTCGCGCTGTTCATCGAAACAGCCAGCAAGCAGTAGGGGGGCAGCAAGGGCAATAGGCAGAGAAAGGCGCAGCGGGCGGCGTAGCATCGTAACGACTCCAGTCGAAGTAACGGGTAGCAAAAACGTGTAGAAAAGATGAATAAAAAACGTCACGGATGCGTTATAAAAGCGCTTCTACCTCAGCCGCATTGCAGTTTGGGTGCGCACAAGTGGGTAGTTGCGCAACCGCATTGATTAGCGAGCGCGTTGTCGGGTGACGGGGTGTGCGCCATAGCGCTTCCGTTGGGCGGTCTTCAACTATCTTGCCGTCATCCATGACCAGCGTGCGTTGGCACAGTTTGGTGACCACCGATAAATCATGGGACACCATCAGCAGTCCGGTGCCACTTTCATCACAAAGCTGCTTGAGCACGCTAATCACCTGCGCGCGAACCGGTAGATCCAGGCCGCTAAGTGGCTCATCGGCCAATAAAAAGTGCGGGCGTGTGGCTATCGCGCGAGCAATGGCGACCCGTTGGGCTTGGCCGCCGGAGAGTTCATGAGGCAGGCGCTCCAAAAACTGGGTATCCAAGCCGACTTGCTCCAATGCTTCTCGGGCGCGTTCTCCAGGGTCGCAATCAACGTTTAGGCGTATCAATGGCTCGGCCACTAGTGCACGAACATTCATACGAGGGTCAAGGGAGGCACCGGGGTCTTGGGGAATATACTGAACAGCCCGACGGTACCATCTAAGCTTGGCCGTGGAGGCGGGACGTACCGTTTTATGCAGACAAGTAATCGAACCAGTATCGGGCGCTTCAATCGCTAACAGCGAGCGCAGTAATGTCGTTTTCCCCGACCCTGACAAGCCGACTAGTCCGACACGTTCACCCGGATAAAGCCTCAGGTTGATGTTATTCATGACTTGTTTGCGTTCACCCGCCCGCCAGAAAACAGCGCGGGGTAACGAGACGCTTTTATAGAGCCCGTTTGCTGAGAGGAAAGCTTCCTGGCACTTGAAAAGTGGATGGCTCTGCATTTAGGCACTCTTCAAATAGTCAGTTGGGACTACTTCAGGCGGTTGCACATTATGCGCCGCCGCTACTAGCGCTTGAGTGAAGGGGTGCTGCGGGGAGGTGATTAGGGTATCTAGCTCACCGCTTTCGATCATCGTGCCCCGTTCAATAATGACTGCCCGCTGGCATAGCTGTGCTGCCGCGTGTAGATCATGAGTAATGAATAGCAGCGCAGATGCTGAGCTGTCGGTATGTTGATGTAAGGCGCGCAGCACCTGGGCTTGAGTGACGACGTCCAACGCAGTCGTAGGTTCATCGGCAACCATTAGCGACGTTTTACAAGCCATTGCTAACGCAATGCATACCCGCTGACGCTGTCCACCAGAAAGCTCTGCTGGGGTACGCTTGATTAACCGTTGAGGGTCTGGAAGGTCCAGTGACGCGAGTAGTGCCACTGTGGCGTCATTCGCGGCAGAGCGCGATAGGCCATGGTGGCGCAAAAAGGGTTCTCGCAGCTGGGAGCCGATAGAAACTAAGGGATTAAGTGCCGAGAGCGAATCCTGAAACACCATCGACACCCGTGAGTTTTTCGGCCGCTGTGTGGCAGGTGTTGCAATCGCCTCTTGGCCTTGAATACGTATGCTTCCCTGAGTTCTAGCATTGGGTGGCAGCAAGCCGAGCACTGCTTTAGCTGTGAACGATTTGCCTGAGCCAGAGGCGCCCAAGAGGCAAACACGCTCGCCGGGCATGACATCAAACGAGAGTCCATCAACAACCTGTAGCTGGCCGATTTTGATGCGCAGATCACGCACGGATAACACTGGGTCGCTGCACATTGACACCATCGTTTGCTATACCGCTCAATAAGATATTTTAGTTATGATATAACATTGGCTGGATGGGCATCAATCTATGCGTTAAGTCTGCGTCTAAAAAGCGTATTTATGTGGTTAACAAAGGTCGTCAAAACAGTTTGTTAAAACAGTTTTTAAAAACAGATTTTCAAAATACAGGGCTAAAATGAAGGGAAGGGTGTACCCATAAAAAAAGCGCTGATTAGCTCAGCGCTTTTGTTTCTTCAGGTTAGTAAAACAATAACTTACTTGGTAGCAGTAGATAGTGTTTGTGTTTGTCCCTCTTTGCCTTCACCGAAGTCATCAGCATGCTCATCAACAGCAAAGGTAGCGCGGCTTAATCGGTGTACACGCTTCATGAAGAGTGCAATGCATACCAGCGTACCCAGAGCTGCCACGATATAGCTCGTTTGCAGTGGCAAGCCAAAGCCAATCGGTGCGTAGGCTAAATAGGTAAAAGTCGCCATGGTCATAAAGACGGCTGGGATCGACGTGATCAGATAAGGTTTACGCGACAACACGAGGTACATGGTGCCAACCCACAGCGCAATCACCGCCGTGGTTTGGTTGGCCCAGGAGAAGTAGCGCCATAGCAGTGTGAAGTCCATGTGGGTAAGCGCGTAAGAAGCAACAAACAGTGGCAGGGCGATCAAAATGCGCTTAATAATTGGTTTCTGCTCAACCTTTAGATAGTCAGCAATAATCATCCGTGCACTGCGAAAGGCGGTATCGCCTGAGGTAATAGGCAGCACAATAACGCCTAGCACAGCCAACGTTCCGCCTACTGCACCAAGCATGGAAATAGACACTTCGCTCACTACCGCGGCAGGGCCGCCAGCCGCTAACACAGCAGACAGCGATTGTTCACCCTGGAATAGGCTCATGGCGGCGGCGGCCCAGATCATCGCAATCACGCCCTCTGCAATCATCATCCCGTAAAAGATTCGACGGCCATTGGTTTCGTTTTGCGTAGTGCGCGAAATGATAGGGGTTTGCGTGGCATGGAAGCCTGATAGAGCACCGCAGGAGATCGTTAAGAACAGCAGCGGAAAAATGGGCGCGCCTTCCGGATGCATGTTCTGGAAAGAGAGTTCTGGAATCGGTGCGCCGGTAACAACCAAACCGATGCCAATGCCTGCTGCGCTGAAAAGCAGCAAAGCACCAAAGTAAGGGTAGATACGCCCAATGACTTTATCAATCGGCAGCAGCGTAGCAACCAGATAGTAGGCAAAAATCGCTACAATAATCAGCGTTAGAGAGAGCGACGTCATATTAGAAAGTAGCGCTGCAGGCGAGGTTACAAAGACCGTGCCCACTAGTAACAACAGCAAAATTGCAAAGCCGTTGACCACATGCTTCATGGTTTTACCGAGAAACTTACCCGCCAATTGAGGCAAATGAGCCCCGTGATTGCGAATCGAGATCATACCGGTGAGGTAATCATGTACGGCACCCGCGAAGATGCAACCAATCACAATCCATATGAAGGCCACCGGGCCATAAAGCGCCCCTAAAATGGGGCCAAAAATTGGGCCGACACCGGCAATGTTAAGCAATTGAATAAGTGAGTTGCGCGTGGTGTTCATCGGCACATAGTCAATATTGTCACGCATACTAAACGCCGGTGTTTGACGCTTGCGGTCAGTAACAAACACGCGCTCAACAAACTTGCCGTAGGTGAAGTAGCCCACGACTAGAAGCAGTATCGATACAATGAAGGTGATCATTTAGGGCACTCAGTATCAAGGGAATTAAGATGGTTGTGCATGCTAGTGAGTTACTTGTTAGCACGCTTATTTGGCCGGGCTGAATGTACCGACTCATCAGGAGAATCGCTTTAAGACTTTAGTTGCCTATGGTGCTAGCGAGAGCAACCAACAACATAAGGCTTCATCAACACAAGAAATCATCAACACAAAAAAGGGCAGCGCTACGCTGCCCGATAAGTCGTCACAATGATGAGTTTTAAACGTTACGATTCAACGACGCCGCAGGCCATGCGCGCACCGCCGCCGCCTAAGTGGGGATCATCTGAATAAGTATCGCCGCCAGCGTGAATCATCAGGCTTCGTCCTGGCATATCTTCCATGCTCAAGCGCGGTGCCAACACGGGAAGGTTAGCTTCACCATCTTCATTCACTGTGAGAACCGGTAGGTCACCCAGATGACCGTCGCCGTAAGGACCTTGGTGGGTGTCGGACTCTTCTGGGTCGTAGTGACCACCAGCAGACAGCGCTGCTGTCATTTCGCCGCTATCGTTTTCAGCAGGCTCGCAACTGGCATTTTGGTGGACATGAAAGCCGTATACACCGGGCTCTAGGTCAGTTAACGACGGCGTAAGCAACACGCCGTGCTCAGTATGCTCAATAGCGACAGTCCCAATAGACTGTTCAATTCCTTCAGCGCTGACCTTGTGCATTTCAACGTCGAGCGTCTCATTGGCCTGAGCGGTGGTTGCCAGCAATAGCCCCGCGGCAATACCTGTTAGCGGTAGTGAATAACGCATAGTGCATTCTCCTTTCCTTATCCATGGAAGCTCGTAAGACGAGTTGCCACTTTAAGGTAGCTTCCTGGAAGCAACTCTGCCAATGGATTGGGTATTGGGGCTATTCGCTTTCTTGATGCCGCTAGTAGCGGATGACATTGAACCGTTAAGCCGCGACAATAGCGCGCTGCTTCAAATCACTGCGATTTGTTATCTCAATTGCCGCTATCGGGGAGTGCCATGTTGCCATTGAACATCCTTTATCAGGATGAGCACCTTGTTGCAGTGCATAAGCCGTCTGGGTTACTGGTGCACCGCTCGGCGCTGGCGCGTGGAGAAACAGAGTTTTTGCTTCAACGTCTGCGCGACCAAATTGGCAAACGGGTGTATCCAGTGCATCGGTTAGATAGACCTACCTCTGGAGTGATGGTGTTTGGCTTATCATCCGAGGCGGCAGCCTTGTTAAGTGAAGCCTTCAGCGAGCGGCAGGTAGAAAAACGCTATCTGGCGGTAGTAAGGGGCAAGGCGCCGGAGCAAGAGCGCCTTGATTACCCGTTACGGGAAGAAGATGGTACGCGGCCCAAGGCCGAGATGCCTGCTATGCCCGCGATGACCGATATTCGCCGCCTGGATAGTGTTGAACTGCCTGTACAGGTAGACCGCTATCCGGTGGCGCGCTATTCGCTAGTGGAAGCGCGGCCCATGACCGGGAGGCGACATCAGATACGTCGCCACCTTTCTCGGCGTGGTTATCCGGTTATTGGCGATGCCAAACACGGAAAAAGTGTCCACAACCGCTTTTTTGCGGATCAGCTTAATGCTCCCCGTCTGCTGCTGGCTGCCACCTATTTGGCGTTTGATCACCCGTTGATCGATAAGCGTATCCAGCTAAGCTGCGCACTCGACGAGACCATGAGAAGCCTGTTCGAGCAGTTCGGCTGGGTTGGGCATCTGCCGCTAGACAGCGTGCGAACCCCACCCATTGCCACGCCCACAGTGCTTCAGCGGTAGCTGGTACGAATCGAGCCATGTTTTTATTAGAGAGAACCTGCCATGTCTTCGGATTACGACTTTCGCTTTGGTGGCATTCGTCGCCTGTATGGCCAGCGTGCCGCTGAGGCGTTTCGCCATGCCCATGTTGTGGTAGTGGGTGTGGGCGGTGTGGGCAGTTGGACAGTGGAAGCCCTGGCGCGCTCTGGTATTGGCAAGCTGACGCTGATTGATCTGGATGATGTGTGCGTGTCCAATGTGAATCGCCAGCTCCACGCGCTAGACGGTACTATTGGTCAGCCCAAGGTGGCGGTGTTGGCTGAGCGCTGTCGTTTGATTGCCCCGGAGATTGAGATTGTGGCTGACACCGCTTTTGTCACACCCTCCAACTTGGCCGAGCGTATTCCCGATGATGCCGATCATGTGGTCGATGCCATTGACAGCGTCATCGCTAAGGCAGCGCTAATCGCCTGGTGCAAACGACGTAAACTACCGATTACCGTGACGGGAGCTGCCGGCGGTCAGACAGATCCTACCCGCATTCAGGTGGCAGATTTAACGCGCACTGAACACGACCCGCTACTTTCCAAGGTGCGCTCGCGGCTGCGCAGGGATTACGGTTTTTCCCGTAATCCAAAGCGGCGCTTTTCCGTTGAGTGTGTCTATTCTGATGAGCAGTTAGTGTATCCCAGCGCTGATGGTGAAGTTTGCCTGCAAAAGCCCGGCAACGGTGACGCGACCCGTTTAGACTGCGCCTCAGGCTTTGGCGCCGCCACCTTTGTCACTGGTACGTTTGGTTTTGTCGCTGCCTCAAAAGTGCTTGAACGGTTGGCTAAAAAAGCCGCTAAGCCCATGCCATCAACGACCCATCAAGAGGAAAGTGAATGACTGCGCCTGTTCCTGGTATATATCGCCACTATAAAGGCAGCCTTTACGAAGTGCTGGGCACCGCTCAGCACAGTGAAACTGAAGAGGTGCTGGTAGTTTACCGTGCGCTTTATGGCGACTACGGCCTGTGGGTGCGCCCGCTTACAATGTTCACTGAAAGCGTTAACAAAGACAGCCAACCACAGCCGCGCTTTGCGTTAGAAAAAGTGTTTAATTAATCCGGCGTTCCCCAATAGCGACAACACTCAATAGCGTTACGTTTCTCCCTTCGGTATTTATGCGCCACCCGGGGCTTTTCTCAACAAAGCCCCGGGTGTTTTTGTAGTGCGCTATTGCTTATATTCCAAAATAAGCTATGTTTATAACATTATTTCAATGGCATGTTATGCCTGCACTGCTGCTTAAAACGGCAGTGAGAAACGCTAGGAGAGATGCATGCAAACACAACCGTTAGAGAAGGGCGTCGATATTACTTCGCAGCTCACGGTAGAAGGGCTCGAGCAAGTAAAAGAACAGGGCTTTAAAACGGTGATCTGTAACTGCAAGCCGGGTGAAAGCGCTGAGTTTCCAGGTGAAGATGCTTATCGCCGCAAAGCAGCGGAAATCGGACTTCACTGGGTGCACATCCCTGTGACCCCCGGCGAGTATAGCCAAGCGGATGTAGCCGCTTTCGCTGAGGCGTTGCAGCAGCTACCCCGGCCCATTTTGGCGTTCTGCCGGTCAGGTAAGCGCGCTACCCATCTTTGGGCTTACGCCAAGCGCCACACTGAGAAGTGCGATCTGGCGGAACTGTTTTCCGCTGCAAAAGCAGCCGGTTTTGATTTGGAAGAACACCGTCATGGGCTCGAAAATCAGACAGCGTAAGCGGGCGATGTGATTCGTCGTGGTCAGTGTTATTACCAGAACGAGTATGCCCCATGATCATAGAGCGTTGGGTGCCTTTGATTGGCTGGCTGCAGCGCTATAACCAGGCTTTGTTATTTAAAGATGCGCTGGCAGCCGTTATCGTCACGCTAATGTTGGTGCCCCAGGCGCTGGCCTATGCCTTGCTGGCTGGGTTGCCGCCAGAGATGGGCCTGTATGCCAGTATGCTACCGCTGGTGCTTTACGCCATCTTTGGTACCAGTGCCAGCTTGGCGGTAGGGCCGGTAGCCGTGGCAGCGTTAATGACGGCGTCGGCTTTAAGCAGCTTTGCCATTCCAGGCAGCCCTGAATATATTGGCGCTGCATTGGTGTTGGCTGCGCTTTCAGGATTGATGTTGATCGCCATGGGCGTTCTGCGGCTGGGCTTTTTAGTCAACTTCTTAAGCCATCCGGTTATTTCTGGGTTTATCACTGCGTCGGGTATCTTGATCGCCATTAGTCAGTTCAAGCATATTCTAGGCGTGGAGGCCACGGGACATAATGTTATTGAGCTGCTGGGCGCACTGTTCAGTCAGTGGCAGCAGGTCAATCTCATCACGCTGCTGATTGGTTTAGGGGTGTGGGGCTATCTGCTGATTTGCCGCAAGCGGTTACACACATGGCTGATGGCTATAGGCGTCTCAGCCAGCGCTTCAGGGTTGATGGTTAAAGCCGCGCCGATTTCGGCAGTGATCGTCACCACACTACTAGCTTGGCAGCTTAATCTAGATCAGCGCGGTGTGGGGCTGGTCGGCTTTGTGCCTAGCGGCTTGCCCGCCATTGCGCTGCCTAGCCTAGATCAGTCGTTGTGGCTTGGCCTATTGCCTGCGGCCTTACTGATCAGCTTGGTAGGCTTTGTGGAGTCGGTATCCGTGGCGCAAACGCTGGCCGCTAAGCGCCGCCAGCGTATCGATCCTAATCAAGAGCTTATTGCCCTGGGAATGGCCAATTTTGGTGCTGGCATCAGCGGCGGGTCGCCGGTGTCAGGTGGGTTTTCACGCTCGGTAGTGAACTTTGAAGCGGGCGCGGCAACACCGTTAGCCGGGGCATTTACCGCCTTGGGTATCGTGCTTGCAACGTTGTTGCTCACTGGTCTGCTGGCATTCCTGCCGACGGCGACATTGGCCGCTACCATTATCGTCGCCGTGGGCACATTGATTGATCTGCCTGCAGTAAAGCGCACTTGGCAATACTCCCGCAGCGACGGCGTGGCAATGGTGGCGACCTTACTACTGACCCTGCTGCACAGTGTCGAGGTCGGTATTATCAGCGGCGTTGTGCTTTCGTTAGGGCTACATCTTTACCGCACCAGCCAGCCCCACAGTGCCGTGGTGGGCCGGGTGCCGGGCACCGAGCACTTCCGCAACGTGAAGCGCCATGACGTTGAAACCGATGAACACGTGGCCATGTTGCGCATTGATGAAAGCCTTTACTTTGCTAACGCTCGCTACTTAGAAGATACCGTGATGGCGCTGGCTGCTCGTTCGCCCTCGTTAAAGCATATTGTACTGACCTGCCAAGCGGTGAATGTGATTGATGCGTCCGCGCTTGAAAGCCTAGAAGCCATTAACGGACGGTTAAAAGATGCTGGCGCGATGCTTCATTTGGCAGAGGTGAAAGGCCCTGTGATGGATCGCTTAACGAATACGGCGCTTTACCGTGAGCTAACGGGGCGGGTGTTTTTTACCACCTTTGAGGCTTGGCAGGCGCTGGCTCTGTCCACGCAGAAGGAGACGCCACAGCCTTGTTCTTAACGGCTACCGTTAATTGGGTAAGACGACTAATTGGAGAAAACGACGTGAACACGTTAGCTTAGCCGCTAACGTATGTTGACTCTCGTTTTTTTGACTCTCCAGGGACCGGCCATGACCTCACTATCACCGCAGCAGACGCTGAAGACAGTATTCGGATTTGATGATTTCCGCGGCGGCCAGCAGGCGGTGGTGTCTAGAGTGTTGGATGGGCACTCTACCGCAGCGATTTTTGCCACGGGGGCAGGGAAGTCGCTCTGCTATCAGCTGCCTGCACTTCATCTTCCGCACCTGACGCTGGTGGTATCGCCGCTGCTGGCGCTGATGCAGGATCAACTCGCTTTTCTGGCACGCCATGGTGTTGCAGCGGCCAGCATTGATTCCACCCAAGATCGCGCTACGACCCGTGATGTGATGGAGCGCGCCAAAAACGGTGAGCTGAAAATCCTCATGGTGTCGGTGGAGCGGCTTAAGAACGAGCGTTTTCGGCACTTTCTACGCCAAGTACAGATATCGCTGCTAGTGGTTGATGAAGCACACTGCCTCTCTGAGTGGGGACATAACTTCCGCCCGGATTACCTCAAACTGCCGGATTATCAGCGCGATTTCGCCATTCCCCAGGTACTGCTACTGACTGCCACGGCCACGCCAGCGGTTATCGCGGATATGCGTGAGAAGTTTTCCATCGTTCCGAAAAATGTCATTACCACCGGCTTTTACCGCGCTAACTTAGAGCTTCTGGTGGCGCCCGCGATGGAAAATCGTCAGCAGCAGCTGATTGATTGGCTTAAACCGCAAATGCCGCCTGGCAACGAAGCGCCCACGATTATTTACGTCACCTTGCAGCAAACCGCCGAGCAGGTGGCAAACGCGCTAGCGGCCCATGGGATTGCCGCCCAGGCCTACCATGCGGGGTTGGATTCAGTCCGCCGTGACGAGATCCAGCGCCAGTTTATGAGCGGCGAGTCGCCCTGCATTGTGGCTACCATTGCCTTTGGTATGGGGATTGATAAAGGCAATATCCGCAACGTCGTGCACTTTGATCTCCCCAAATCGATTGAGAATTACAGCCAGGAAATTGGCCGAGCGGGTCGCGACGGGTTGCCTTCGACTTGCTTGACGATCGCTGGGCGCGATGGACTGAGGGTGCTGGAGAACTTCGTTTACGGCGACACGCCTGAATACGTGGGTATTCTGCGCTTACTGGAAGAAATTTCATCAGCCGGCCAAGCGCAAGATCGTCAGTGGGAAGTGCTGCTCAACACACTTTCCCGAGATACTAATATCCGTTTGCTGCCGCTAAAAACGTTGCTGGTGCGGCTGGAAATGCACGGCATTATTGCGCCGCGCTTTGCGTTCTTAGCCGAGTATCGGCTGCGCTACCACATTGAGCCTACTGCCTTAGTAGGGCGTTTTGAAGGAGAGCGGGCGGCCTTTGTTCGCCTATTGATTGACAATATTGCTATTGCCCGGACCTGGGGAACGGTAGATTTTGAGCGGTTGCATCAGGCTGGGCAAGCGCAGCAGATTGATGCTTCCCGGGCTCGCGTGATAACCGCACTTGAGTACTTTCAGGATAAAGGCTGGCTGACCCTGGAAGGCAAACGCATGACCGACGTGTATGAAATTTGTCAGCCGGGATTTTCGGTCGAGGCGCTGGCGAGCCAGTTGTTTAATGAGTGCTTACATCGAGAGCAAATCGAAATTGAACGGTTGCACTCCATGCTGGCACTGTTTGAGTCGGAAAGCTGCCTGACTCGGCGATTGGCTGAGCATTTTGGGGATACCACCTTCGATGGGCCATTTGATACCGAGCAGGGGCGCTGTGGCCACTGCTCGGTATGCTACGGCAACCCAGTTCGGTTGCCGGATGCGCCGCCGTTAACCACACTGTCTGATAATGATTTTATCCGCTATGCCACACCGCTGATTGAACGCCACACCGAAAAGCTCGGCCAGCCACCTAATGCTCAGCGGCTGGCGCATTTTCTGTGTGGCTTAACCATGCCGGTCTTTACGCCACTCAAAGCCCGCGGCCTTAACGGCTTTGCGGTCTTTGAGCAGCGTGCCTATCCTGAGGTGCGACAGTGGGCAGAGCGCTATTTGGCCAGTTTAGGCGGCGACACCTTACTCCCAAGCGGGGAAAGGATCGGGTAGCTGCTTCCAGGCTTCCATGCCTTCCAGCAGCTCCGCTTCGCTTAGCAAGCAGGCGTCCAGCGCTTCGCGCATGTTGTCTTGGTCTAAGTTCTGGCCGATAAACACCAGCTCCTGGCGCATGTCGCCAAACGGCTCCTGCCACTTTTCCATAATGAACTGGCGAGTTTCAGGATCTTCCGGCCAGTTAGCTTCTGGGATAGCTTTCCAGAACACGCCCGCTGGGCCGTGATGAGCAATACCACCTGCTTGGCTCCATTGGCCTGCGAAGCGTGGCCGAGTAGCAAGCCAAAAAAAGCCTTTCGAGCGCAGCAGCCCCTCACCAAACCACTCCTGATTCAATAGGTCGTGGAATTTTTGCGGGTGGAAGGGGCGGCGAGCGTGGTAGGCAAAGCTGCCGATACCGTACTCCTCCGTTTCCGGCACATGCTCGCCGCGCATCTCTTTTAGCCAGCCGGGGGCTTGCTGGGCGCGCTCGAAATTGAACTTGCCTGTATTAAGCACTTTCTCTAGCGGCACGCTGCCTTGGGTAATGGGCACCAGCTCAGCATCAGGGTTCAGTGAATGCAGAATCGCCTTCAACGCCTCGAGCTCTTTTTTATTGATGAGATCCGTTTTACTGATCAGCAGCACATCACAAAACTCGATCTGGTCGACCAGCAGGTCAGCGACATTACGCTCGTCGTCTTCACCCAAGCTTTCGCCGGCTTCAGCGAGACTCTGCGCTTCGCGGTACTGGGCAAGAAAATTGGCACCATCGACCACGGTTACCAGCGTATCCAATCGTGCAACGTGGGAAAGGCTTTGGCCGCTTTCATCTTCAAAGGTGAAGGTTTCTGCCACCGGTAGCGGTTCGGAAATGCCGGTGGACTCAATTACCAGATAATCGAACTTGCCTTCCCTGGCCAGTTGGCTCACTTCTTCTAGTAAGTCTTCACGCAGCGTGCAGCAAATGCAGCCGTTGCTCATTTCTACCAAACGCTCTTCAGAGCGGTTTAGCGCCACCTCGCCATCTAACGTTGATTCGCCAGGGCCGCCGCGCACTAATGCACCATCGATATTGACCTCGCTCATATCGTTGACGATTACCGCAACACGGCGACCTTCGCGGTTAGCCAAAATATGATTGAGTACGGTAGTTTTACCGGCACCCAGAAAACCCGAGAGCACGGTCACGGGCAGGGGAGAGAACGCGGTCATTGCTAGCACCTCTAAGCGGGTTTTTATAAACGGCTTTATGTTATGTGATAATATAACACTTTGTCGGCAGTTAAAAAGACCCGGTTAGAAAATGGCAACCTATGAATTTTCGGTGCGAATGAGGATTAGCGCTTATATTGCGTTGGGCAGTAGCCCCGTAAAACATCCGGCGATCGCAAAGCCGTATGTTTAGTCGCCCGACCTGTAACGCGTTTACGCCATAACCGAAACGAGGCAGGCTTAAGCTGGTGGCGCATTACTTCGATGACTTCTGGCTCGCTCAAGTCAAACAGAGTGTCGATCGCTTCAAACGGGGTGCGATCTTCCCAGGCCATTTCAATGACGCGGGATTGTTCTTCTTCGGATAAGCGACGAAAGCGTTTCACGGCAGCTTTAGGCATCAGACACCTTATGAGTTGATGAGGTGAGCAAATAACAAGGTGACATTAACTATACCAGTGTTAGACGGAGCGTTGCTCACTGTACTGATATTCTGGAGAGATGTGTAGATGTGTAGATGTGTAGATGTGTAGATGTGTAGATGTGTAGATGTGTAGATGTGTAGATGTGTAGATGTGTTGGGTAAGCTACTTTATTGCTAACAGCGCGCGAAAAAGGCCATTCATCAATACGGGTTCGTCGCGGCGGATGTTGAAGCCTGCTTGTTGAAGCAGTGGTGTCGCCTGGCGGGTGATGTCGGTCGCGATCAATGAAGTAATGACGTTCAGTGCTCGCCGACTTGGACCAGCAATGTGGGTGTCGGGTTGAAATTTATCCATAACACAGAGCTGCCCGTCATTTTTCAGTACCCGGTGCGCTTCGGCTAGTCCCTGTTCCGGATTGGGCATCACCGCCAAAATAAGATGCATCACAACGACGTCAAAATGCTCATCTGGGTAGTCCAGTGCAGCAGCATCCATCACACGACATACCACGTCACGTTGCGCATGTTCCGCTCGCTCACGGGCGCGCGTCACCATGGCGGGAGTAAGATCGGTCAAATGAATTTCTAATTCGCGGGGTAAATAAGGCAGGTCTAAGCCAGTGCCAGCACCTACCAGCAGCACGCGCATGCGGGGTTCCCAGTCGACTTGGCTAAGTGCACTCCTGCGGGGTTTACGAAACGCTTTAGTCGCCACCAGATCATACATTGGCGCGTAAATGCTGTAGCGCAATCGGTTCCAGGCGGTGGTATTTACCATAGGGTCTACCTCGAATAGGCGGTCTTGCGCGCTTAATAAGTCGTGTTTAACGTCTGCGAAGGGCTTTCGCCAAACTGCTGCTTATAATCATGAGCAAATTGCCCCAAATGCCAAAAGCCCCAGTAGGTGGCAATTTCAGTTACCGTCTGGTGGGGCTCGGCACTGCGCAGGGCGCGGCGCACTCGGTTAAGCCGCGTTAAACGTAAAAACTGCAGCGGGCTAATACCTAGGATAGTCGTAAAACTGTATTGCAGCGTACGCCTGCTGACATGAGTCAGTTCGCATAGTGTCTCCATCGTCACCGGACCTTCCAGGTGTTCATCAACATAGCGCTTCACCCGGTCAACCACTGCTTTTCGATGGGTATAGCTGGGTGGCAATTCATGGCTTGTTTGGTTGGCTTTTAGTAGCTCCAGTAAGCCCGTTAGCAAAATATCTTGATGCACGTTTTCGGCGATGGCGCCCTGCTGATTTGAGAGTAAGCGTTCAAGCAAAAACGACACAGCATGCAGTGTTTCAGGCGCAACCCGGCGTCGGGGTGACGCGTGCCACTCATTATCAAGTATTACACCTTGTCGCTGGGCGGCAGCCTGTAATAACGGCATACGTATCACCAGTCCATAAATATCAAATGCCTCTGGTGTTACCAGCTCAAAATCGCGACCGCCGGGGTGGCACATCACCTCATGCTCTTCCAACGCCTGTCCATTGATTCGTGACCCTGGTGCCTGGGTGGGGATTCCCAGCCATAGGGAGTCAGCCCACACTCGGCAGTCTTGGCGCAGCGCTTGCCCTGTATGTTCTTTAAACACCTGCATGGCGGGTAACTCAATTTCATCTAGTCGCCCGTAAAATCGCCCTGGACTCAGTTGGTCGTATTGCTGCTGCCAGCGGGTCAGGTTTTGAGCATGTTCGTCGGCATCAAACGCCTCTTGCATGCACTTTTTTGGTGCAATGTCTTGGCTTGTCAACGTCATGAGAAACTCCTGTGAACGTGATTAAAGCGCTATCACGTTGCTTGCTTGTTTCTAATTTATTGTATTTGTTTGAATTTTTATCAGTATGACAGGTTTGCCAAAACTCGATACTCCCCATTAAGTGATAGCGCTATTGTGGAAACAAGCAAATTTTGTTCCTCAACGCGCATTCGGCGACGTTGTTTTAGAGATAGTCAGCTTTTAAATATAAAAAAGGAAGGTCCCATGGCGCAGACCTATCAAACGACAGTGGGAAGCCGCCGTTATCGCTTTAATGGCTTGGCGGAATTAATGGCCAAGGCCACGCCGCCACGTTCCGGTGACCGCTTGGCAGGTGTCATTGCGGAAACAGCAGAAGAGCGGGTAGTGGCGCAAATGGTCCTGGCGGAGCTGCCGCTTACCACGTTTTTGAATGATGTACTGATTCCCTACGAGCAAGATGAAATTACCCGCTTAATCATCGACGAGCACGATGCTGATGCATTTGCGCCGCTGAAGCATTTGACCGTGGGGGACTTTCGTAACTGGCTGCTGTCCGACTACGCCACCAGTGATGTGTTGGCTGCGGCCCGCCTCGGCATTACCCCTGAAATGGCCGCCGCTGTTAGCAAGTTGATGCGCAATCAAGATTTGATGCTGGTCGCCAAGAAATGTCAGGTGACGACCGCGTTTCGCAATACTATTGGACTGCCAGGCCGGTTATCCACACGGTTGCAGCCCAATCATCCCACCGATGACGTGACCGGGATTGCTGCCAGTATTCTGGATGGCCTGCTGTATGGCAGTGGCGACGCAGTCATTGGCATCAATCCTGCCACCGATAACGTCGCCCAAAGTATCAAGCTGATGCGCCTGATGGATGACGTCATCCAGAAATACGAAATTCCCACCCAATCCTGCGTGCTCACCCATGTCACCAACACGCTAGAAGCGATCGAGCAGGGCGCGCCTGTAGATCTCGTCTTTCAATCCATTGGCGGTACCGAAGCTACCAACCGCAGTTTTGGTTTTGATTTGAGTACGCTGGCGGAAGCCGAAGCGGCCGCTCAGACGCTGAACCGCGGTACGGTCGGACGCAATGTGATGTATTTCGAAACCGGCCAAGGTAGTTCGCTTTCCGCTGACGCCCATCATGGCCTGGACCAGCAAACCTGTGAAGCCCGTGCCTATGCCGTGGCACGTAAGTTCAACCCGTTGTTGGTGAATACGGTGGTGGGATTTATCGGCCCCGAGTATCTGTACGACGGCAAAGAAATTACCCGAGCGGGGCTGGAGGATCATTTCTGCGGCAAATTGTTAGGCGTGCCCATGGGCTGCGACGTGTGCTACACCAATCACGCTGAAGCCGATCAAAATGATATGGACAACCTGCTAACGCTATTAGGCGTGGCGGGCTGTAGCTTTGTGATGGGTATCCCTGGTTCTGATGACATTATGCTCAACTACCAGACCACGTCCTTTCACGATGCTCTGTATGCGCGGCGGGTGCTTGGGTTGAAGGCCGCCCCGGAGTTCGAGCAGTGGCTGGCGAAGATGCAAATCTTCCAAGACGTTTCTTCCTATCGGCTAAACGATCAATTACCGGCCGCTTTCGCCAATAGCCTTCGCCACCTGCCAAAGGAGGCTGCCCGCGATGTCTGATAATGAATCGAAAGAGTCCCCATCTATCGTTATCGCGAACCCATGGGAGCGGCTGAGGGCATTTACCGATGCCCGTATTGGGCTTGGTCGTGCGGGTATTAGCCTGCCTACACATCAGCTATTGGCGTTTCAGCTGGCTCATGCCCAGGCCCAGGACGCCGTTCACTGCCCCCTTGAGTGCGACGCGTTGGCCGATGAGTTAACGACAGCGCTGAACCTGAGCCAGGCGCCTATTCATGTACACAGCCACGCAGTGGACCGGGCCATGTATCTGCAACGCCCTGATTATGGCCGTCGTCTTAACGACGCCTCGCGCGCGAAGTTGCAGCAATGTGCGGAAAGTGGCCAGCGCTTCGATTTGGCGGTGGTCATTGTCGATGGGCTTTCCGCACTGGCGGTGCAGCAGAATAGCGCGCCGTTTCTTACTGCGCTGTATCGCGCCTTTGAACATGATCAGCGGGAGTGGCAGCTCGCGCCGCTAACCATTGTCGAGCAGGGCCGCGTGGCGATTGGTGATGAGGTTGGCGCGCTGCTTAATGCCGATGCCGTGCTGGTGATGATTGGTGAACGCCCAGGCTTAAGTTCCCCCGATAGCCTCGGGCTGTATATGACTTGGGCACCTGAAGTGGGCTTAAAAGATGACCGCCGTAACTGCATTTCGAACGTTCGCCCGGCAGGGCTGAAACCGGAAGAGGGCGCGCGGCGGCTGCTGTTGCTATTAACCGAGGCCCGTCAGCGAAAACTGTCCGGCGTTCAACTTAAAGATCGTAGCGAGGACAACGTATTAGAAGGTGCATCGGGTGGCTCAACACAAAACTTCCTGGTGGCCGATTAACGGGGGCTTGCGTGCTAAGAGCAACCCATTAACAACCTATCAATAACAACACTTATAGAAACGCTCCTAACAACACTCCTAACAACAATACGGAACCAACACCCCGACTCAGCACGCCGCTGACAATGATTGCGTTCCACACTGAAAAGGGCATGACAATGACACAACCTTCTGTCGATCAAGCGTATCTGGCCAAGCGCCAGCTGAGAAAAGGGACCGCGGGCTGGCTATTACTAGCAGGGCTTGGGGTTTCTTATGTTATCTCCGGTGATTTTGCCGGCTGGAACTTCGGTATTGCCGAAGCGGGCTGGGGTGGTTTTGCCATTGCCGCCTGCCTAATGGCGTTGATGTACCTTGCACTCGTATTAGCATTGGCGGAAATGTCCGCAGCGATTCCAGCCGCGGGTGGTGGCTATAGTTTTGCCCGCCAAGCGATGGGGCCAGCCGGTGGTTATTTAACGGGGCTTGCGGTGCTGATTGAGTACGCGCTTGCCCCTGCCGCGATAGTGATTTTCATCGGCTCGGCAGTCGAAGCGCTGCTGGGTATTAATGGACCGTTGGTTTACCTGCTGTTCTACGCAGTGTTTATCGGTATTCATTTAGCAGGCGTGGGTGAAGCGCTAAAAGTCATGATGGTGATTAGCGGCCTGGCGGTGTTTGCGATTTTGGCAACAGCAGTAGCGCTGATTGGCGATTTCGATTCAGCGAACCTCTTTGATATTGCGCCCACTGATGCCGCTGGCGCGAGTACCTTTATGCCCTATGGCTGGTACGGTATTTGGGCCGCGCTGCCGTTTGGTATGTGGCTATTTTTAGCGGTTGAGGGTGTGCCCCTAGCGGCAGAAGAAGCCAAAGATCCCGCGCGCGATATGCCTAAAGGCATTATTGCTGCGATGCTGTTTCTGCTATTTACCGCTTTATTAGTCGTGGTGTTACTGGCAGGCGCAGCGGGTGCTGAAATGATAGGTCAAAGCGGTGTGCCGCTGGTCGATGCGCTTAAGGTTGCAGGCAACCCTACGCTTGCCACACTGGTTAACGTGCTGGGCCTTGCGGGACTGGTGGCATCATTTTTCTCGATTATCTATGGCTACAGCCGTTTGGTTTTTGCGCTTTCACGAGCGGGTTACTTGCCTAAGCAGTTGTCACTAACCAGTGAGCGTAAAGTGCCTTATCTGGCGCTGATCGTGCCTGGTGTATTTGGCTTTTTGGTCTCACTTAGCGGCGAAGGCGATCTAATTTTAGGGATGGCCGTTGTCGGTGCAACGCTCTCTTATGCATTGATGGCGCTCAGCCACATTCTATTACGAGTTAAACAGCCTGACTTGCCGCGCCCTTATAAAACACCCGGTGGTGTGGTGACCTCTGGGGTTGCATTAGTTCTTTCACTCGTCGCGCTGACCGGTGTCTATGCTTTCGACCCACGGGCGTTTAATTACACCATTGTTCTATTCATCGCCGGTGCAGCGTACTACTTCCTTTACAGTAAGCATAAGCTGGTGGCGAAAACCGCTGAAGAGGAGTTTGCGTTGGTGACTGCCGCCCCGGAAGAGGTAGGCATTAGCGAGCCAACGCCAGCCGCTGCCAAGCTGTAATGTTCGGCCCCAATCGCCTAACCTGATTAGGCAGTTTAAGCCTCTGTGCCTAACGGCCCAGAGGCTTTTTAGTAACTATGGTAACAAACAGCGAAACGTTGACGACGCCAGGAGCCAACATGACATTAACCTTTTTGTCCCGCGCTAACGCCCCCGATTTTAATCAGCACCGTGAGGAGCAGCGCTGGTTTGCAGTGAATGACGGTGTAATGGGCGGCGTGTCTCGCAGTACGTTTCGTATCGACGCGGGGGCGGGCTGTTTTATCGGTGAGGTGTCGCTTGATAATGGCGGTGGTTTTGCCTCGATACGCCGCGAACCTGACCACTTTGAGCAATCGCTTGCCAAAAGTAACGGCGTTACTCTACGTATACGGGGCGACGGGCGTACTTATCAATTGCGTTTGAAAAGTACGGCGTTAGACGAAGCCAGCGCCTATCGGGTAGCGTTCACACCGCCCCAAGGTCAGTGGGAAACGCTGGCGTTTACTTGGAATAGGTTTGAAGCTGTGCGGCGTGGCACTCTTCTTAACGATGCGCCGCCACTTTCTTCTGAAAGCATTTATCAACTTGGCTTCTTGATTGCTGACCGAACTGCTGGACCATTTCGACTCGACATTGCATCCATTGCAGCGCTTTAGCAGTCTATTTTGCAAAGTAATTTTCCAATAAGAGCACACCGCCATGAAGCACTCCCCAGCGTATCGCTTAGCGGTCACTATTCTGCATGGGTTTGATGGTTACCGTGCTCGCTTTAAGCAGATAACCTTTGATGCCAGCCGTCGTTTTCGAGAGGCAGCATGGCGGGAGGCTCAGCAAGCCTCCGCAGCGCGGATTAACCTGTATGAAGAGAAAGTGGGCGATACGCTAACACGTTTGCAGCGCACGTTTGATCATGAATCGCTTACGTACTGTGAAACATGGCGAGAGGCGCGTGAGCACTATGCGCAGCTGATCAGTCAGCGGTTGGATTACGAATTGGCAGAGACATTTTTTAACTCGTTATTCTGCTCGATTTTCCACCACCGCCATATTCGCAATGACTGGATGTTTGTGTACAGCTCTCGAGAAGATGCAGCGCATCATTCTGGAATTGAGCTTTGTCGCCAGCATTCAGTCAGCGGTGATTGGCCCCAGGCACTTGCCTGGGCGCTTGAAGAAGCACCGTTTGATAACGCTTTTGCTGATCTGGAACGCGATATTGAACTAGGTGCTGGCTTATTAGAAACCCTGCTTCCTGCCGCTATTCTGCAATCAGAAGATGCTCAATTAGAACTGTTGAAAAGCGTCTTTTATCGCAATAAAGGGGCTTACTTGGTGGGCCGCATTTTGGGTGGCGGTGAGCAGGTGCCGTTGGTATTACCTATTCTACATGGTGAAGGGTTTGGCGAGCAGCAGGGCGGCGACCCCTGCCTGCACTTGGATACCGTGCTAACCGAGACTGATGAAGTCTCGATTATTTTCTCGTTTACCCGTGCCTACTTCCAAGTCGATGTGCCGGTGCCTGGGGAGTTTGTTCACTACTTAAAACAGCTGATGCCTCATAAACCCGAAGGTGAGCTGTATGCTGCGATTGGCTTTTTTAAGCATGGCAAAACCGAATTTTTCCGTGCGTTAAACCTGCAAGTAGCCAAGCGTGAGGACCAGTTTGTCATTGCACCTGGCGTGCGTGGCATGGTGATGGCGGTGTTTGTGCTGCCCAGTTTTCGCACTGTGTTTAAAATCATTAAAGATAAATTTGATCCGGCCAAGGATGTCACGCACGCGGTGGTGCGCGAAAAGTACCGCTTGGTGAAACGCCATGACCGAGTCGGGCGTATGGCCGATACCCAGGAATTCTCAAATTTTATCGTGCGCCAGGACCATTTTTCCCCAGAGTGTCTGGAGCACTTGCTAGAAGTGGCACCCTCTACGGTGTCGCTGAAAGATGACAAGGTGATTATCAAGCACTGCTATACCGAGCGCATGATGACGCCGCTGAACATCTACCTTGAACAGTGCAGTGCGGATGAGCGCGTGATGGTGCTCAAAGACTACGGTAACGCCATTAAACAGATGGCTGCGGCCAATATTTTTCCTGGCGATATGCTGTTAAAAAACTTTGGTGTTACCCGCCATGGTCGAGTGATTTTTTACGATTACGACGAGGTATGTTATCTCACGGAGTGCCGCTTTCGACACATGCCTAAATCGTATGGCAATGATTACCTGTGCGGCGGTGGCGAAAGCTTTTCTATCGGCCCCAACGATATTTTCCCCGAGGAGTTCGGGCCCTTTATGTTTGCCAACCCGGAGCTGCGCGGTATTTTTATGGAACAGCATCCGGAGTTATTTGATCCCGATTACTGGTTGGAGCTGCAGCAGGCTATTGTCGATGGGCGAGTGATTGATGTTTACCCATATCGTAATAAGCAGCGCTTCGCGGGGACCATAGGGCAACTGGTATATTAGAAAACAGTAAGCAGTGATTTAGTCGAGGAAAACATGACAGCACCACCGCACCTAGTGGTTTTTACTGGCTCGGGCATTAGTGCCGAAAGTGGTATTAAAACGTTCCGTGCCAGCGATGGCCTGTGGGAAGACCATCCGGTTGAAGAGGTAGCCACGCCCGCGGGCTGGCGACGAGATCCTCAGCGGGTGCTGGAGTTTTATAACCTGCGTCGGGAGCAAATTCGTAAGGCTAAGCCCAACGCTGCTCATAAAGCCCTGGCGGCACTTGAAAAAGATGGCTTTAGAGTTAGCGTTGTAACGCAGAATATTGACGATCTGCATGAGCGTGCAGGGTCGCGAGATGTGTTGCATCTTCATGGCGAGATTTTGAAGGCGCGATCTTCAGTGGATATGCGGCTGCGCTATCCACTGCCGAAAGGCGGTATTGCGCTGGGCGATATTTGTGACAAGGGCAGCCAACTGCGCCCGGACGTGGTGTGGTTCGGTGAATCGGTACCACTGTTTGAAGACGCCTGCGAGCTTGTTAGCCAAGCAGATTTTTTGCTGGTGGTGGGCACGTCATTGGCGGTTATGCCCGCGGCATCGCTGCTATCGTATATTGACTTGGATACCCCGTGTGCCCTGGTCGACCCAGACGCAGATGCCTTAACACCGCCGGGCGTTCTAGCGATTAACACCACCGCAGGCGAAGGCGTTCCTGCCTTGGTCAATCAGTGGCGCAAACAGGGCAATTTGATGCTGCCTTGAACTGTCTATCGCTTCAAAAACCATGCTTTCATTACGTCGGTAATCTGAGTGATGTCGGCGTCGGTAGCGATATAAGCGGGCATGGTGTAAAGCCAGCGGCCTATCGGACGCAGCCATACACCGCGCTCGCGGGCGAATTGCCCGACACCTTTCAGCGCCTCGGCGGAGTGCGCTTCAATCACCGCGGTGGCACCCAGTACTCGCACATCGGCCACGTCTGGGTGGGCGTTCAGCGCGGAGTCGTCAATTAACGCTCGGCTAAGCTGTTGGCTAAGAGCCGCAATCTTGTCCAGGTAGTGCTCCTCTTCAAACACGCGCAGGCTTTCCAGCGCGACGCGGCAGGCCAGCGGGTTGCCCATAAATGTAGGGCCGTGCATAAAGGCATGGTGGGCGCTGTCGCCAACAAAAGCGTCGTGAACACGGTCGCTGGCCAGGGTCGCTGCATGGCCGAGGTAGCCGCCGGTTAATCCTTTTGAGAGCACCATAATATCCGGTGTTACGTCAGCGTGATTGGCGGCAAACAGCTTGCCAGTGCGGCCAAAGCCGGTGGCTACTTCATCAAAAATCAGCAACACGCCAAACTCGTCGCATAACTCCCGTGCACCGCGCAGGTAGTCAGGTGAGGTCATATTCAGCCCGCCTGCCGCCTGTAGTAACGGTTCCATCAGCAGGGCAGCAACTTCATGATGGTGGCTCGCCAAGACGTCGCGAAGTGCCGCTAAATCGTCGGCTACCTGTTCCGGTGTGGCGTTAAACGGTGCGGTGGGCGCGGGGGCGAAGTGGTGTTGGGGCAGCAGGCTGGCGAACAAGCTATGCATGCCTTCTTCAGGGTCACATACCGCCATACAGCCAGTGGTGTCGCCATGGTAGGCCTTCATTAACGAAAGCATCTTGCATTTTTCGGGGTGGCCGATGAGCACCTGGTACTGCAGGGCCATTTTCATCGCCACCTCCATCCCGACTGAACCACTGTCGGAGTAGAACACGTGATTAAGGCCGTCAGGGGTGATGCGCACTAGCTCCCGAGCAAGCTGGTCGGCGGGATCATGGGTGAGGCCACCGAGCATTACATGGCATAGCTCGCCTGCCTGTTCACTAATGGCAGCGACTAAACGCGGGTGGCCGTAACCATGAATCATGCACCACCAGGAGCAGGTAGCGTCGAGCAGTTGCTCACCGCTTTCCAGGGTGAAATGGCTACCGCTACCGCCGACCACTTTAGGGGCGGGTGCTTGTGTTTTGAGGTGGGCATAAGGGTGCCAAACGGGAGAACTCATAGAGCGGCTTCCTGATTCAAAACTGAGGTGTTGAGCAGCGCGGTTAGTGAGAGAGCGTGGCGCGCATGGACGGCATCGGCGATAGCTAAATGGGGAATAATGCCCAGACATGGCGCGTTAAGGGTGTTTTTAAGCAGGGCAATGTTGGCATCAAAGCGTGCTGTATCAGAGGAGAATACAGGGTCCACTACGCTGCCGACCCAGCCTGCAAGCATTAGACCATCGGCAGCGATGACCTCAGCGGTAAGCCGCGCATGATTAAGACAGCCAAGCTTTAGGCCCACGACCAGAATGACTGGCAACTGCATCATCCGTGGTATGTCGGAAAAGTCGTTGTGCTCATTGAGTGGCACACGCCAGCCGCCAGCGCCTTCGATGAGCGTTAAATCGCGCGGCGTGTCGTTTAGAGTGGCGTTAAGCGAGTCAACCACGCGGTTGACATTAAGAGAGTGCCCCGCCTCGCTGGCGGCCAGATGCGGCGCAATAGCGGGCGCAAATGCCCAAGGGTTAACGGTGGTGTAATCGACGGCGGGAGCGCTTTGTGCCTGTAGCGCCAACGCGTCGCTATTGCGCAGCCCATCCGTCGTGATGTGGCTACCAGAGGCAATCGGCTTAAGACCCAGCGTGCTGAGCTGCTGATGTTTGGCAGCGCACAGCAGTGCGCTGGTGGCCAGGGTCTTACCCGCATCGGTATCGGTGCCGGTCACGAAATAGACGGTCATGATGATTTTTCCAAGTGCAGGGTGATGCAGTGATAGCTAACGGGGAGCCCTTGGGGGTCACGTAGCGTTTCAAACCGCTCGCGGGCGGCGGCCAGCTCTCGGCGGGTAAGACATGCCTTGGGCCGCGCCACCTGGGCGCCTACCCCCTTGATTGAAGCCATGACGGCAGTGAGATCGGGGTAGTAAAACCGCCGCCATTCGGTGATGCGGTCAACCAGCGTTAAGCCGCTTAAGCCAACGGCGCGTTCAAGCGCTTGGGCATTCGGCGTTTGTAGTAACGCCTCTGGGCGCTGCCAAGCCGTGGCGACTTCTGACAGCGTGCCAGGTAAGAGCGTTGTGAGGCGCACTTGGCCGCCAGGGGTCAGTGCTCGTTGAAGCTCGCGCATAACAGTATCGATATCGCGGCACCACTGGATGGCAAGATTGGAAAATATCAGATCGAAGGTGGCGTGCTCAAAAGGCAGCGCAGCAGCATCGCCTTGCTGCCAGCGAATATGATGGCCATAGCGCGCTTGGGCGTGAGCGAGCATGCCAGGGGCAATATCCAGCCCAGTGACGTGAGCTCGGGGAAATTGAGTGGCTAGCCGTTGTGTCCAGACGCCAGTACCACAGCCAAGGTCGAGTATGTTGTCGGCACTAGGCGGAAGTGATGACCAGAGCGTTTCCCCTATTTGGCGCTGAGCACTGGCCAGAGCGTCGTAGCGCGGAGCCGCCCGAGAAAAGGCGTGGGCGACTTTTGCCTGCCAGTTTGGTGCGGGCATTGTCGTTAGGTGCATGCGTGCTCCTTAGTGACCAGTGCGGCGTGGGAAGCGATGGTCGTGACCAGCTGAGCTGGCTGGGAAAGCATCGGGCAGTGCCCCGCGTGGGCAAGGTTGATGGCCTGAGCGCGGATACCGGAAGCCACTAACGGGTCGTGCTCGCCAACTAATCGAATGACCGGACAGGGCGCTTCTTGCAAACGCTGGGTGTTATCCAGGCTGGCAAGCCAGTGAAGCCCTTGGGATAGAGTGCTGTTAGTAGCGCTGGGGGTGTCACCCAACATGGTGCGTAGCTGTTGATAGGCATGGCGGGCATTGGGTTCGCCCTGAGTTTGCCAGCGCAAGAAATGCCGCCACGTGGCGTCGGGGTCGCGGGTGAAGGCGCGATGAAAGCTGGCAAGCTCGGCTTTGCTCACGCCGTCATCGCTACAAAATTGATCGCCCGTGCCAATCAGCACAAGGCCGCGTGGCGCAGGCAGCTTATCGAGCAGCGCGCTGGCTAACAGCCCGCCCAGCGACCAGCCGACCCACACAGCGTTACTGGGTAGTTGGTCGGCCATGGCGCTGGAAAGAGTATCAAGGGTGGCCGGTTCAGCCAGGGCAGGAGTGTCGCCATAGCCTGGCCAGTCCACTGTGTGTACCTTGCTATGGGCGGGCCAGTGGTGTTCCAACGGCTGCCAGATGCGCTGGTCGATTCCCCAACCCGATAGCAGCACCAGACGTTGAGGGGCACCTAAGCAGGACATAGTGTCTCCTCGCGCTGACAGGCGCTCAGACCTTCGACAAGCCGATCAATATCGCCGGGGGTATGGCGGGCACTCAGCGTAATACGCAGGCGAGCGGCACCATTGGGCACCGTGGGTGGGCGAATCGCCCCTACTTGGATGCCTCGCTGGGAGAGCTTAGCCGCCCAAGCCATGGTGCGTGGCTCGTTGCCGAGTAGCAGCGGTTGAATAGGCGTATGGGAGTCTGCAAGGGGCAGCCCTAGCGCCTGGGCCTGCTGGCGGAAATAGCTGATATGGTGCTGGAGTCGCTGGCGGTGTTCGGGTTCACGCTGCACGATAGTTAGCGCTTCCAGGGTCGCTGCGGCAATGCTGGGGGGCTGGGCCGTGGTATAGATATAGCTGCGAGCAAACTGGGTGAGGTGGTCAATCAGCGCAGCGTCACCGGCCACAAACGCGCCAGCGGTGCCCAATGCTTTGCCCAGTGTGCCCACCAAAATAGGCACCGCTTGGCTGTCGAAACCTTCCACACAGCCGCTGCCGTTATCGCCTAAAACACCCAGACCGTGAGCGTCATCAATCATTAGCCAGGCGTTGTGCTGCTGGCTGACGTGGGCAAGGGTGGCAATATCGGCAACGTCGCCATCCATACTGAACACGCCATCGCTGACCACCAGCTTATGGGTGGCGGAGCTTCGCGCCAACAGGCGTTCAAGATCAGCACTGTCGCGGTGATGAAAACGCCGTGAGCGAGCGCCGCTTAACACTGCGCCATCCAACAGCGAGGCATGATTCAAACGGTCTTGAAAGAGGGCGGTATTTGAGTCGGCGAGCGCCTGCAACACGCCAAGGTTAGCCATATAGCCGGTGGAAAACAGCAGTGCACGCTGCCGTCCGGTCCACTCGGCCAAGGCATCTTCCAGTGCGTCGTGGATTTCCAAATGGCCGCTGACCAAGTGCGACGCGCCCGCGCCTGCGCCATAGCGGCGCGCACCCTCTGCCTGGGCAGCTTGTACACGTGGATCGCAGGCCAGCCCAAGATAGTCATTACCCGCAAAGTCCAGCGTGCTATGGGTGTTCACCCGCCGGTGTCGCCAGCGTTGTTGATCGACACGCTGCTGACGGACGCTGGCTAGGCGCTGCAGCCACGCTTCAGACACTGGCATCTACTGCCAGTGCTGCTGCCCGCTCTGCCTGGGCGCGCTGCTGAGCTTGTTGGGTGAGTCGCTCGGTGTGAGCGGCTTCATCTTCGCAGGTATCGCGGCGCTCTGGGTGCAGGCCTAATTTTGCAAATAGCGCGCGGTCGCGGTCTGCCTGAGGATTGCCGGTGGTTAGTAGTTTGTCGCCGTAGAAGATCGAGTTGGCTCCAGCCAAAAATGCCAGTGCCTGAGTCGACTCGCTCATCTGCTCGCGGCCAGCGGAAAGCCGTACATGGCTTTGCGGCATCATAATACGCGCCACGGCGATAGCGCGGATAAACTCAAGCGGGTCCAAGTCTTCGACGTTTTCCAGCGGTGTGCCCGGTACTTTAACCAGCATATTGATGGGGACGGATTCTGGGTGCGGTGACAGCTTTGCCAGCTGCTGTAACAGCGCGCTGCGGTCTTGCGCGCCCTCACCCATACCTAAAATGCCGCCGGAGCACACTTTCATGCCCGCTTCACGCACGGTGGCCAGGGTGTCCAGGCGGTCGCTGAAGGTGCGGGTGGTGATGATTTCACCGTAAAAGTCGGGGGAGGTATCCAGGTTATGGTTGTAGTAATCCAACCCAGCCGCCGCCAAACGGTTGGCTTGATCGCCGTCGACCATGCCTAGTGTCATGCAGGTTTCCAGCCCCAGGGCTTTTACTTGGCGAACCATCTCTTCGACCAGCAATAAATCTTTATCCCGCGGGCTGCGCCATGCCGCGCCCATACAAAAACGGCTAGCTCCGGCCTCCTTGGCAGCCTTGGCTTGGGCAACGACTTTTTCGATTTCCAGCAGTTTCTCTTTTTCGAGCTGGGTATTGTAGTGACCGGACTGCGGGCAATATTTGCAGTCTTCCGGGCAAGCCCCCGTTTTAATCGACAGCAGGGTAGAAACCTGCACCGCGTTAGCATCAAAGTGGGCGCGATGCACTTGCTGAGCTTTAAATAACAGGTCGTTGAAGGGCAGCGCGAACAGCGCATTAATTTCGTCCAGCGTCCAGTCGTGGCGCGGGGCGGCGGCATTGAAAGCGGTGGCGGTCACGGGTAAACCTTTTTTCTTTTGAAAGTTGACGAGACTCTAGCGGCGTTACGCTTTTGGTGTCAACTGTTCAGAGTGTTCTGGTTTACTACGAGTGGTTTTAGAGAGCAGGGGTTCGTCATGGTGGCCGAGCTGCTTTATACTCGGCGCCCTTTGTTAACCGTCTTTTGTTAATCGCCCTTTGTTAATCGCCCTTTATTAATCGCCCTTTATAAATTGGAGCGCGGATGTCTGACGCTACGTCACAGCCCCCTGAGTCTTCTTCATTGACTGACTTCGACCCTGCTACGGGGCATCCGCGCCCACCTCGGCGTGAATTTAAAGCACGGGGCAGTTTTGTCACGCGTTGCGCGGGGTGCAATCTTCCCGAGCTTAATTGCTTGTGTCCCTACCAGGTGAAAGCGGATAGCACCGCCCAGGTGTGGCTATTGACCCACTCTATAGAACACTACAAGCCAACTAATACAGGACGGTTAATTGGGGATGTGCTGACGCAAACCAAAGTGTTTACCTGGTATCGCACCGCACCGGACGAAGAACTAGCCGCACTGCTTAAGGATCCGCGCTACGCGCCTTTTGTGATCTTTCCTGATGACCAGCCCGACTATTCAGATCGTGTGGTGGACATTAATGCCGTGCATGCGGTGAAGCAGCAAGCGCGTATTCCGGTATTTGTGATTTTAGATGGCACTTGGCGCCAAGCGCGGCGAATGTTCCGTAAGAGTCCTTATCTGGATGCGCTGCCGGTATTACCGCTGCGCACTGAGCGGGAAACACGCTATCGGCTACGCAAACCCGCCTCAAAAGCGCATCTTTGTACTGCGGAAGTTGCTATTGAGCTGCTGCGCCAAAGTGGTGATGAAAATGCCGCCGATGTGCTAGACGATTACTTTGATGTATTTAACGATAGCTATGCCGAGAGCCGCTACTATCGCAAAATTGCTGAACCAACCACTGCCATGCAGCGGCTATTAGACCGAAAGGGTTAGCGCTGAGCGCCAGGTAGCCAGCGAAGCATCACTTTGCGCACCCAGTACCAGCGGTTAATCAATAGGGCGGTAAAAATCAGGCTACAGCCAAGTAGCTGTAGCAGGGTCATGGTTTCGCCAAACCACCAGGCTGCGAATAGGGCAGTCCACACTGCTTCAAGCATTAAGATAACCGCCGCGTGGCTAGGCGTGGTCATGCCCTGGGCTTTGATTTGCAGAAAGAAGCGCAGTGAACTTGCTAGCAGCACGCTGGCCATAAACCAGCCCAGTATTGAGGGGCTGAGCGCTAGCGGCTGATGCTCGATGACCAACGATAGGCAGGTCAGTATGCTGCCTACCGACATCAGCTGTAGTGTCGTTAATGGCAGCGCGGGCACGTTGCGCACCACGCGGGTGTTGACGTTGATCAACAGCGCGAAGCAGAGCGCCGCGCAGACCATCAGCAGTTGACTAGCTTCTACTTTGAATCCTGCGTTTAGCGACAGGAGGGCAAAGCCCAGTAGTGCTACCGGCAGGGCAATCCAAGTAGAGCGTGGCGGACGGTCGCCAAACAGTAGTCGCGCCACTACAGGTACCAGCAAAATCCCCAAGCTGTTGATAAACGCGCTTTCACCCAGGTGGTCGGAGTAATTTAATCCCAGAATCCAGAAGGCAATCGCGGCGCTGAACAAGAAACCCACCATGACGCCGCGTCTTATCCTACGTGCGGGTAAGCATCTTAGGGCAGGCCAGGCGAAGGGTAGGAGTATCAGCCCTGCCAGTAAAAAGCGCGTACCAATAAACAGTAACGGTGGCATGCCCGCTAACGCTTCTTTAGAAAAAATCCAACCGCCAGCGGCTACCACCGTTACCAGCAATAGCAATGCATCGGCTTGCCATGGCGCTTGTTTGATCGCGCTCAAGCAGCACCACTACCGAACAGTGCACCGGCAATTCTAAAGCCTGCTACCCAGGTGCCCACCGCAGACCCTAATGTTGCCAAAATAAACACCAGCAACGTACGAGAGACGCGATTTTTCCACCAACCTTTGAGCTCGGTGACATCATGGCGCAGTGTCGAAAAATCGCGCACCTTCGGTTTACGCATATAGAGTTCGACCCCCGCAGCGACAAAGCCTGCACCAATGGTGGGGTTAAGCGAGGTCAACGGGGCGGCAAAGAACGTGGCGATCACCGTCACAGGGTGTGCCAGAGCTAGAATAGTTGCGCCGCCGGACAAAACACCATTAATTAAAAACCACTCCATGACCAGCTGCCAGCCAAGCTCGGTATTGCGTGAAAAGCCGATCACAAAGCCGGTCAGAACTAGCGCGGTAATCAGCCAAGGGGCTGCTTTCCAGAGTTTAGACGGTGGTGGCGTTGCCTCCAGCGTCTCTCGCTCAGTGGTAGGGTTCTCGGGAAGCGGTGTTTCCAGATGCTCACCGGTGCCTTTTAAATGCCCGGCACCCAGTACCACGAGCACGTTTTGGTAGCGCCCAGGCGGTGCTTCTTCAGCTAAGCGCAGTGCCATATAGCGGTCGCGTTCGCGAATAAGCGGGGTATAAAGTGCTTCTGATTCGGCAGCAAATTCGCTGAAAGTGGCTTCCAGCATATCGCCTTCTTTGAGCTTTTCGATGTCCTCTTTGGAAACATCCTGGCGCGACATTACGCTGCCAATCAGCCCCGAAAATAGCGAAAAACGTTGCCACCAGGGAACATTGCGGTAAATGCGTTTTAATGTAATACCGACGTCGCGGTCGACCAACAGTAGCGGCAGCTTGCGAGTGCGGCACTCTTCTACTGCTGCACGCATTTCAGCGCCTGGCTGAATGCCTGATTGCTCGGCAATCCGTTGCTGAAACGCACCAAGCGCCAGGCTTGCCGCGACCATGCCAGCTTTGCCCTGTCTAAATACCTGAAAAAGATCCTGCTCGCCCATTGCATCAGGGTTGTCCATGCTGTGATGGCGAGCGTCGCATAACTCAATGGCAACAGCATCAAAGTTGCCACTGTTGATTAATTGGCGAACATCGTCGGCACTTTCGGCAGAAACGTGTGCGGTGCCGAGCAGGGTATAACGGGTGCCGCCAACGGTGACGGTTTTTAACGGGCCGCTGGTAGCTGGTAACGCGTTGGGGTCTTGCGCCAGCGGTGTTGCATCGTCATGGATCATTAATGTGTCTCAATTTGAATAGAAAGCATTGATACGTGTTTAACGACGCCAGAAGGCGGGTGTAAATAGCACGAGTACCGTGAAAATTTCCAAACGACCCAATAGCATTGCTAGTACTAATATCCACTTGGCGAGGCTGGGTAAGTCGCCATAATGACTGCTAGCTTCGCCCAACGCTGGGCCTAAATTGTTTAGCGCAGAGCCAACGGTTGACCAAGCGGTAACTTGGTCAACACCGGTGGCCATCACGCCCACCAGCATCAAGAAAAATAGCATGACGTAGGCAGAGAAAAAGCCCCATACCGCCTGGGCGATGCTGTCGGGGACACTGACTTTGCCCACTTTAACGGCAATGACTGCGTTGGGGTGAATAAGGCGCATGACTTCGCGCATGCCCTGCTTCAAAATCAGAATAATACGGATTACTTTCATGCCGCCCGCCGTCGAGCCGGAGCAGCCGCCTACAAACGCGGCGACAAATAAAAGAAAGGGTAACGCCCCTGGCCAGCCTGAAAAGTCGGCAACTGCAAAGCCTGCCGTGGTGGCGACAGAGACTACCTCAAATAACGCATGTCTCAGACCTTCAACATCGTCGTAGGTGTCAGTGAGCCACAAAGTAATTACGGTAATCGTGGTTAACCCAGCAAGAAATATCATTAAAAAGCGGGCTTCTGGATCCTGGAAATAATGCAGCAGGCTTTTTTCACGCCAGGCAATAAAGTGCAGACTAAAACTCACCGCTGAAATCAGCATGAAACCAACGCAAATCAGCTCAATGGCGGCGCTGTCAAAATAGCCTATGCTGGCATCATAGGTAGAAAATCCGCCAATCGCGACAGTCGAAAAACTGTGGCCCAAGGCATCGAACCAGCTCATTCCTGCCAACATGTAAGCGACCATACAGGCCAGCGTTAGTGTCGCGTAGATGTACCAAAGCGCTTTGGCGGTTTCGGTAATTCGCGGCGTCAGCTTTGAATCTTTGAGTGGCCCAGGAATTTCAGTGCGGTACAGAGCCATTCCTCCGACCCCCAGGGTGGGCAAAATGGCCACCGCTAACACGACAATCCCCATGCCGCCTAACCACTGCAACTGTTGGCGATAGTAAAGAATGGATTCTGGTAGAAAATCGATGCCAGTAATGACAGTTGCACCTGTCGTGGTTAGCCCGGAAAACGATTCAAATACCGCATCGGTGATGCCGAGTGAGCCTTCACCAAACAGCATCAGCGGTAGCGAGCCGAACAGTGCCAATACAGTCCAAAACATAGCCGCAATAATGAAACCGTCGCGAATCCGTAGCTCTTTATGGGCGCGGCGATTGGGTAGGAAAAGCAGTAAGCCGGTTATAACTGTAATAGCGATGCCGCTCATGAAAGCGTGCCAAACACCGTCGCGAAACCAGAGTGATATCAGCATGGGTGGCAACATGGTGAGGCTAAATAGCATCAACAGCAGCCCTAAAATGCGTAGTATGACCCGCAAACTCATAGCAGTGGTTGCCTCATAGCGGTGGCCTGGTTTCTTGAAGAACGTTACCTAGAAGAACGTTAAACCGACTTGGAATAGGCGCTCCACATCACGGATGCGCCGCTTGTCGATCACGAACAGGATAATGTGGTCACCGCTTTCTACCATCACATCCCCATGGCCAATGATGACCTCTTTACCCCGCACAATGGCACCAATGGTGGTGCCTTCAGGCAGGTTGATCTCTGCAATGGTGCGGCCCACGACCTTGGAAGACTGCTTGTCGCCGTGGGCGATGGCCTCAATGGCTTCTGCAGCGCCACGGCGCAGCGAGTGTACATTGACGATGTCGCCCCGGCGGACGTGGGTAAGTAGGCTGCCGATAGTCGCTTGCTGGGGTGAAATGGCGATATCGATTTCGCCCCCCTGAACCAAGTCTACATAGGCCGCGTTGTTAATCAGCGTCAGTACTTTCTTGGCTCCCAAGCGTTTGGCCAGCAGCGACGACATAATATTCACCTCGTCGTCGTTGGTCAGAGCACAAAAGATATCGCAGTCTTCGATGTTCTCTTCTTCCAGCAGCCGTTTGCTGGTGGCGCTGCCGTGGAGTACCACCGTGCGGTCAAGTCGTTCGGAAAGGGTATTACAGCGCTCTAAACTGTGCTCAATAATTTTAACCTGATGGCTATGTTCCAGGTGTTCGGCCAAGCGTTCACCGATATTGCCACCCCCGGCAATGACCACCCGGCGAAAATCCCGTTCAACGCGGCGTAGTTCGCTCATTACTGCGCGAATATCGCGCCGTGCCGCCAGGAAAAACACCTCGTCATCAGCTTCAATCACCGTATCGCCACGGGGAATAATCGGCCGGTTGCGGCGGTAAATCGCCGCCACGCGTGTTTCCACATTGGGCATGTGCTTGGCTAAAAAGGCTAAATCCTGCCCCACCAATGGGCCACCGTAAAATGCTTTTACCGCCACCAGTTGTACCAAGCCACCGGCAAACTCCAACACCTGCAGTGCACCGGGGTGCTCAATCAGGCGGCGCACATGATCTGTCACCACTTGTTCAGGGCTGATCAGTACATCAATCGGAATTGCTTCGTTGGCAAATAAGCCTTTACGGGTGAGGTAGGCCGTTGAGCGCACACGGGCAATTTTGGTGGGGGTACGAAACAGCGTATGCGCCACTTGGCAGGCGATCATGTTGATTTCATCGGTGTTGGTCACCGCTATCAACATGTCGGCATCTTCACAGCCCGCCTGACGCAGTACAATGGGGTACGAAGCCGCGCCTGTGACGGTGCGAATATCCAGTTTAGTGTGTAGTTCGCGCAGTTTCGCGCCGTCAGTATCGACGACGGTGATATCGTTTTCCTCGCGGGCGAGGTGCTCCGCTAAGGTGCCGCCGACTTGGCCGGCGCCAAGAATGATGATTTTCATTACTGAGCATCGGTTCCGTTGTAAGCGCCAGCGCATTCTCGGCAAGTGATATGTGCGCTGCAATAAAGACGGCGGCCAGTGTAAACCAGCCGCCGTTGAAAAGCAGGTCGGAATTACTCGAGCGTGAAGCCGACTTTAATCGTGACCTGCCAGTGAGCGACACGGCCATCTTCGATATGGCCGCGTGTGTCGGTGACTTCGAGCCAGCGCAAGTTATGAACGGTTTCAGATGCTTTGGCGAGGGCATTTTGCACGGCTTCCTCAATTCCCTTCTCAGAAGAACCAGTTAGCTCAATATGCTTATAAGTGTGAGTGCTCATAGTGTCTCCATCCTTGCCATCAATTCACTGCCCTGTCAGGGGCAGTAGGTTAAGCAGTACGCTTCTCTAGTCTGGCATAAAAAAAGCCATCATGACTGCTTTGCGCGGGAAACAGTTGGCGACCTTGGCCGCTTGGTTCGCCCCAAGCCACGTCGTTTGGTGTTGTGACCTTTGCATCTGGCGTGCGGGCCAGAAATGCATCGATTTGTTCAGCGTTTTCTTCGGGCAGCACCGAGCAGGTGGCGTATAACAATGTGCCACCAGGACGAAGTAGTGACCAAAGGTTATCCAGCAGTTGGCGCTGTAGTTTGGCGAGCTGGCGAATATCCTCTTTACGGCGCAATTTTTTAATATCGGGATGGCGACGAATAACGCCCGTGCCTGAGCAGGGGGCGTCGAGCAAAATAGCGTCAAAAGACGTGCCATTCCACCAGTCTTGCTGAGTAGCATCAGCGTGCTGCAGCTCTGCCGTTAAGCCTAGTCGGTTCAATGTGTCGTCTACGCGGCCTAGGCGCTGGTTGTCGCTATCAATCGCCGTCAGAGCAACATCGAACTGCTCTAGTAGGTGAGCTGTTTTACCGCCAGGTGCACAGCAAGCATCGAGTACATGAGCACCTGGTCGGGGGGCTAATGCGGGGCCTAGCAGTGCGGCGGAGAGCTGAGCTGCTTCATCTTGAACGCTGACATGACCTTCTTCAAAGCCGGGAAGTATGGTGACATCACAGGGCGCATCCAAAGTAATGCCATCCGGCGCATGCAGACAAAGATGCCCACTTAACCCCTGTTCAGTGAGCTGTTGTAAATAGGCTTCACGATCGTTGTGGCGCTGATTAACTCTCAGCGTCATGGGGCCTGGCTCATTGTTGGCTTCGGCAATGGCGCGCCACTGCTCAGGCCAAGCGCTGTGCAAGGCATTGAGCAGCCAGGGTGGGTGCTCCAAAGCAACGCTCTCGTCGCGGTCGACGGCGGCTTGCAGCTCGTCAGATTCACGTTGGAGACGGCGCAGGCAACCGTTTAGCACTCGGGTAGCCCACTCTTTGCCTAGCAGACGAGCAGCACCAGCGGTTTCGCCAACCGCTGCGTGGGCCGGAATACGCATATACAACAATTGGTAAATACCCACGAGTAGCAGGGCGTGGATATCGCTATCGCGTTTTTTAAAAGGCTGTTTCAGCAGCGAGTTAGCTAACGCTTCCAAGCGCGGTAAGCGTCGGCAAGTACCGTAACAGAGCTCTTTTAACAGGCTGCGATCGCGAGCAATGACACTGTGCTCATCTAGCCCGGCTAGCGAGCCTTGATCGGTCAATATAGGCACTAGCGCACGGGCGGCTGCGGCGCGAACTTCCTGGCCGCTGCCGCCTTTAGGTGGGCGATTCTGGCTCATTCACTAACTCCTTGATGAGCGGCGGCGTGCCCAAGGCGTGCGCCGACGGTAAGCGGGGTTTGACGGGCGTTAAGCAGGTCGCGCACGGCCATCGCTTTACCACCAGGTAACTGAGCGTGGCTAACGCACAGTACTTCTTGGCCTTTCTCACCACAGGCAATGCGCAGGTGATCCTCGCCATGTTTTAGTAGCGTACCGGGCGGAGAGGGCGGTTGTTCACCTGATTCAACACTGGCCATTAATAAACGTAGGCGGTCATCGCCAAGCGTGCACCAAGCGACTGGCCAGGGGTTAAAAGCACGGATTTTGCGCGCCAGCTGTTCAGCAGGCTGGTGAAAGTCGAGCTCGGCTTCCGCCTTGCTGAGCTTAGCAGCGTAGGTGACGCCCTCGTCAGGCTGCATCGTTGCTTCTAAATCGTTGCTGTCTAGCGCATCCAGCACGTTAACCAGTGCATTCGCCCCTTGAATAGCCAGCCGGTCATGTAAGTCACCGCCCGTGGTGTGGGAAGTGATCGGCGTGCGAACTTCATACAGCATCTCTCCGGTATCCAGGCCTGCATCCATTTGCATAATGGTAACGCCTGATGCGCTATCACCGGCTTCAATGGCGCGCTGGATGGGGGCAGCACCTCGCCAGCGTGGCAGCAGGGATGCGTGCACGTTGATGCAGCCTAAGCGGGGAATGTCGAGCACGGCCTGTGGTAGTAAGAGCCCGTAAGCAACCACGACCATCACGTCGGCATTCAGCGCTGCCAGTTCCGCTTGGGCATCAGTATCTTTTAAACTGACAGGTTGGTAGACCGGTAGCCCGTGCTCAAGAGCAAGCTGCTTGACGGGGCTGGGGGTGAGTTTGCGCCCGCGGCCTGCTGGGCGGTCAGGTTGAGTATATACCGCCACCACCTGATGCTGACTTTCGAGCACGGCAGCAAGGCTTGAGGCGGCGAAATCAGGCGTGCCAGCAAAAACAACGCGCAACTGTGACATGGTGATAGCTACCTAGCATTGAAGGGGTAAAGTAATCGTGCCGTGGGTGAAACAAATAAAGGCCGAGAAGCAACGCTACAGAACACAGAATTAATATTCCGTGCGCTTGCAACGTGTCAGCTCGGCCAGTCATGCCAGCAATCACACACGGCGTAGGTCGGTTTACGCGTCGTGTAATAGCTTGTGGCGTTTCTGCATCTTTTTCATCACTCGGTCACGCTTCAGGGGTGACAAATAGTCAACAAAAAGCACGCCTTCCAGATGGTCATACTCATGCTGAATGCAGTGGGCTAATAAGCCATCGGCTTCCAGCTCGTAAGGCTCACCACTACGATCTAGCGCGTTCAGCGTTACTTTTAAATAACGCGGCACTTCAGCGTAGTATTCAGGAATCGATAGGCAGCCTTCAGAAAGGGGCTCTTTTTCGTCACCAATCGGCTCGTAGCGCGGGTTAATAAGCACCAGCGGCTGCGAGTTATCGTCGCTGACATCCATCACCACGACGCGACTATGAACGTCGACTTGCGTCGCAGCAAGGCCGATACCGCGCGCGTCGTACATGGTCTCCAACATATCGTCGACGAGCTGGCGGACCTCATCGTCAACGGTTTCCACCGGTGCAGCCTTGGTGCGCAGGCGCTCGTCGGGGAATTCGAGAATAGGAAGTTTGGCCATGGCGTTACAATCACCGTTATGCTGAGTCTTTAATATGAGCAGGCCTTGCCGTCTGTGTTGGCAGGCCTAAGTGCTTTACTATCGGCCACTATATCATGCTGTAAGCGTTCCTGGGCACGCACAACGCCATGCAGCTCCCCTCAACGGCTTCACCAATAACTGGCAAGGGAGAACAGGATGGTGGTGAAAAGGATCGTGGCGAAAAAGCCTCTCTATTATAGCCTGTCGTTAGCATGTTTGACGCTCATGACGGCAGCTGCGTTCGCGTGGGAATCACCGCAACGGGTGGTGAAGCTTTCACCCCAGATGCGCGCTGTTCCTCAGCAAGAAGCAATGGCACCGCTTCCGGTGGATACGGTTCAGGCATTTTTACGTGAACACCGAATCATCGAGCCAGACGTGCCCTCACGGGAACTGGCCTACGTGGTCGGTGGTGAGAATCAACGATTGATGAGTGGCGCGGGCGATACGCTGTATGTGCGCGGCAAACTACCGCCCAGAGCGCGTTTAGGCATTTATCGGCCGGGCGAGCATTACGTTTCTGCTGATGGTACACCGCTGGGTATGGAGTTAATCAGTATTGGCGAAGCGCGCCAGCTCAGCAGTGAGGGAGACATTGCTCGCTTAGAAGTACTCAGTGCTTACCAGGAAGTGCGTAATAACGATATTTTGCTGCCGCTTGATCCTCAGTTGTTTGAATCTCAGTCGTTAGAAAATAGCGTTCAGCCTCGTTTACCGTTGAACGATGTCGCTGGCCAGATTGTTGCGGTGCCTGGCGGAGTGCGCTTTATTGGACGTTTACAAATGGTTGCACTGGATGTCGGTACTCAGGACGGTTTGCAGCCCGGTCATGTGTTGCGCGTTGGGCAGCAGGGGGAGCTCGTTAATGACCCACGTACCCAAGAGCTTCTGCAACTACCCGCCACCGATGCTGGAAGGGTTATGGTCGTTAAGCCGTATAACCTGATGAGCTATGCCCTGGTGATGCAGGCATCGAGTGTTTTAGCCGTTGGCGACACGGTACGCACGCCGACGCACTAAACGCCACACAGCTAATAGGGGATACGTATGGATGCCAAGGAGTGGCTAGTGGTGAATGAGCTGCCGGGTATGGGAGCGCTTCGCACGGCAGCGTTGGCCGCCAAGCAACCGCAATGGCCACATGGTTGGCTTGCGGGGTTGCCTAGTAACGCTGCTAGTGCACTACGGCTTTGGCTAGCGCAGCCAGAGCGCAGCCCGCTGCAGCAGGCAATCGATCATACCTTCGCTTGGTTAGAGGCCGCGCCTAATCGACATTTGCTCCACCGTAACCATCCGGCATGGCCAGAGCTACTCGATCAACTGCCAGATCCGCCTGTAGTGCTATGGGCGCAAGGTGATCTCAGCGCATTGGATGGCCCAAAACTGGCCATGGTTGGTACTCGACGTCCCACTTCGGAAGGCAGCGGTAATGCTCAGGCGTTTGCCCGAGAGTTGGCCAATCGCGGCTGGTGTATTGTCAGCGGTATGGCGCTAGGGGTTGATGGCGTTGCACAGCGCGCAGCGTTAGCGTCAGGTGGCCGGTCGATTGCTGTACTTGGCTGTGGCATAGATGTCATTTACCCGCCACGTCACCGTGATCTACATGAGCAACTAAGTACCGTAGCAGGAGGCTTGTTATTATCGGAGCATCCACCGGGAACCGTTGCTCGGCCAGCCTTCTTTCCTCGACGGAATCGAGTTGTGACCGGTCTTTCATTAGGTACGTTAGTGGTCGAAGCGACTGAGAAGAGCGGCTCATTGGTCAGTGCACGATTAGCCCTTGAGCAAGACCGTGAGCTGTTTGCATTGCCCGGCTCACTACATAACGTACAGGCTCGCGGTTGCCTGCAGCTAATACGTAGCGGTGCGACGTTGGTGCGTCATGTAGACGATATTTTAGAAGAACTGCAGCACTGGGCTGAACGCTATATGCCAACCAGCCCAAGCGTTATCGCTGACAACGCAAGCCTCGATTTGCCCATTATCGATAACGAAGCGCCCAAGGACGATGTGTTAAGCACTTTGGGCGCAACGCCAACGCCAATTGATGTATTGGTTCAGAGCGTGGGCATCACGGTCAGCGAATGCCAACAACGGTTATTGATGCTGGAGCTTGATGGCAAAGTGGCGCAGCAGGCGGGCGGCTGGGTGCGCTTGACGCGGCCATGGTAGGATGTATGTAACCGTTTTTCATCTACTGAGGCTGTATCAAACCCAGATGATGAAGGGCCGCGTTTGTGACGAGGAGCATCTATGAAATCGGCTGTTGACGTTAAAGAGGCGGTACGTGCACTGAAAGAAGGGGGCGTTATCGCCTGCCCCACTGAAGCAGTGTGGGGGCTGAGCTGTGACCCAGATAACGACGAAGCGTTAGCGCATTTGATGCGTATGAAAGAGCGCGACCCCGCCAAAGGCGTCATTCTTGTCGCTGCGAGTATTCAGCAATTTCAGCCCTGGCTAAACCAACTGCCGCTTGAGCTGCATGCACCTTTAGCGGCCAGTTGGCCTGGCCCCAACACATGGCTAGTGCCCGACAATGGCCGTAGCCATGGCTTAGTACGCGGCGCTCACCAGAGTGTGGCACTACGAGTGACTGACCACCCTCTAATGAAGGCGCTTTGCGAGGCCTTTGATGGCCCATTAGTTTCCACTTCAGCTAATCGTGCGGGCGACCCTCCTGCCATGAGTGCTGAAGAAGTCGCGTCCATTTTCGGCGATGAAATAGCCGCGATTGTCGCGGGTGAGCTTGGGGGAAATGCAAAGCCCAGCACCATTAAAGACTTGGTGACTGGCAAAATAATGCGTTCTTAACCCAGCGTCTCAAACGGCCTCTGCCATTCACTATTCACCAATCACACTTATCCTCGACCCCTTTGGAGTTACTGTGGCTCACGAGCACCTAGATGACGTTAAACATTACCTTCTGGACCTGCAGGAACGGTTGTGCGCAGGGCTTGCCGCTGCTGACGGAAAAGCGGCGTTTAAAGAAGATAGCTGGCAGCGTGAAGAAGGCGGTGGCGGTCGTTCAAGAGTCATTGAAGAAGGCGCTGTTTTCGAGAAGGGCGGTGTTAACTTCTCCCATGTTTACGGTGCTCAACTGCCTCCCTCGGCGACGGCTGCACGGCCGGAACTTGCCGGACGCAGCTTTCATGCGGTCGGTGTGTCCTGGGTGCTCCATCCTGAAAATCCTAATGTGCCGACAAGTCACGGAAACGTGCGCTTTTTTATCGCTGAAAAACAGGGTGAAGCACCGGTATGGTGGTTTGGTGGCGGCTTTGATCTAACGCCTTACTACCCTGTGTTTGAAGATGTTGTGCACTGGCATCGGGTAGCCCAGGCTGCCTGCGTGCCATTTGGCGAAGAGGTCTACCCGCGCTACAAAGCTTGGTGCGATGAGTACTTCTATCTTAAACATCGTGAAGAAACCCGAGGTGTTGGTGGGCTATTTTTCGATGATTTAAATGAAGGCGGTTTCGACGACTGTTTTGCTTTCCAACGTGCGGTGGGCGACAGCTTTCTGGATGCCTACGTACCGATTGTGCAGCGCCGTAAAGATGATGCATGGGGTGAAAAAGAGCGTGATTTTCAGCTCTATCGTCGCGGCCGCTATGTTGAATTTAATCTAGTCTGGGATAGGGGCACTCTGTTTGGCCTGCAAAGCGGCGGGCGCACCGAATCCATCTTAATGTCTATGCCGCCGCTGGCCCGTTGGGAGTACGCATTTACACCGCCCGCAGGTAGCCGAGAGGCTAAATTGCACGAGTACTTGGTACCACGCGATTGGCTAGCCGAAGCCACCCAGTTGGGTAAAGCGTAAGGAGCTTATATGACCGACCGTTACTGTGTCTTTGGTAACCCAATTAAGCACTCTAAGTCGCCGTTAATTCACGAAGAGTTTGCTAACCAAACCCAGCAATCCATGACCTATACCGCCGAACTTGCACCGGTGGAGGGCTTTTCCAGCGCTTGGCGAGAATTTGTGGCAACGGGTGGCCGCGGGGCAAACGTCACCGTACCGTTTAAGGGCGATGCCTTTGCGTTGTGCGATACCTTGAGCCACCGCGCCAAGCGTGCTCAGGCGGTGAATACGCTGATTGTCGGCGGCAACGGCCGCACCTACGGTGACACCACTGATGGCATTGGGCTGGTACGTGACCTCGGGTACCACCGCGTCCCCATCCAGGATAAGCGCGTGCTGGTGATTGGCGCAGGCGGTGCGGTGCGTGGCGTGCTTGAACCGCTGCTTGCTGAGCAACCCCGTGATGTGGTTATCGTCAATCGAACGGCGGAGAAAGCCGCCCAATTGGCAGAAGCGTTTGCCGATTTAGGCACCCTTCAGGGCGGCGGATTTGACTCGTTAGAAGGCCAGTTTGATCTAGTGATCAATGGCACTAGCGCCAGTCTTTCTGGGGATTTGCCGCCGTTACCGGATAACCTATTTAACCAAGGCGCTTGGGCCTACGACATGATGTATGGCTCGGAACCTACGGTGTTTTTACAGTGGGCAGGGCCACGCGGCGCTAAGCTGCTCGATGGTCTGGGTATGCTGGTAGAACAAGCCGCCGAATCCTTTTTCTTGTGGCGTAACGTGAGGCCCGAAACTGCTTCGGTGCGCACACTATTAAGGCAATCTTTGAACGTCGCCAGCGACTAGCTAACTTTCGAACGTTCGACAAAGAAAAGGCAGCCATCGCGGCTGCCTTTTTGCGGTTTTATTTAAGTAATTGATATTGAATGATGAATATATTTATACGGCTTTAAGCTAAGGCCAGCCTAAGAATACTAATTAGTGGTGTTGAGTGGAGCGCTGGTGCAGGCAGCACCGATTGGGCAGCGCTGGACATGCTGGGTGCGGAAGGTCATTCACGCTAGGGTAGTGTGGCTCACTGGCGCTGTGGGGGCTGCTCAATGCGGGCCGAAAGGGGGTTAAGATCAGCGGCAGGTGACTGATGCTCAGCCGACGCAGGGTCTCGCGGAGCAGGGCATCAGGCTCGGGGCGATCTCCAGGTTGAGGCCGGGCGCGCTGAGACCGTGCAGGTGGCCGCTGCTGTAGGCATGCCTAAGTTTAGTGTGATTGAGTCATAGTGAATAGCGCCGATTGTGATTGCCACGCTACCGCCAAGGAGAACAGCACATGCCTTCCCTGGTGGATGGAGCAACATCTGTGTTGCAGTTATTGGTTGAGTTCAGGATTCATATGGTCACATATAGTAATCCACTACCATCGAAGTCAGTGCGGCAAAATATAGATTAACGAAAACCATTATTTTCCAAAATCCATCATCCTTTGGCACTCCCATAACTTGTGGATATAAAAATAAGATTATCATCCATACGGCAAAATATTCCCTATACAGTAGTAAGCTAGTCCATAAAAAAGCACAAAAAAAACAAACTGATATCAATATTTTTGCAGGTATTTTAGTTCCCATGAAATGTTGCCTCAAGAACTCGGTAGACAACTTCTTCGCATTCCACATGAGGATTTTCTTTGATTAGATCCTCCACTGCTACGGACACATCACCATATAAAGCGGTAGGGCCCAAGCCGGTAAGTGTCCCCATGAAAGCTCTTCCAGCCATGAATCCTTCACCGCAGTAATCCTTTACTCTGGAGTTTGCCTCTTCCCGCACAAAGTCATTTGAAGCATACAGCCTAGCTGCCTCATCAATTGTATTACCCCTTGGCCGCAGAAACTGAGTGCAACACCTGAGCATTTCGCTAAGGTGTTGTCCCATGTCTTACCTCGAACTCAGTATTGAAGAACGTGCCAGCATCCAAGTGGGTCAAGCCCAAGGGATGAGCCTTCGGCATATTGCCCAGCTCCTGGGGCGAGCTCCTTCAACCATCTCTCGTGAAATACGCCGTAACCAAATGGCCCAGAACGGTTACTGCGCCCGGTACGCCCAACGTCAGCGAGAAAAGCGTCGAGAGGTCTGTCGTCCTGCGCGTAAGCTTTTGCCAGGCACCGAGCGGTTTGATCTCATCGTGCATATGTTGCGGCGACGCTTGTCTCCCGAACAAATTAGCGGCAAGCTCAAGACGATGAAACTACCTGATTTGCGCGATGCCTACGTCTGCCGAGAGACCATCTACACGGCCATTTATGCCTTGCCTGTTGGCCACCTTCGCAAGGAACTGATTCACTGCTTGCGACAAGGTAAAACCACACGCAAGCCTCGCCGTGGCGAAGTGGATCGACGTGGCCAGATCCCTGACATGGTCAGCATTCACTTACGTCCGCCCGAGGTCAGTAAGCGTGAAATGCCCGGCCACTGGGAAGGCGATCTGATCAAAGGTAAGAATAACGCGTCCGCGGTAGGCACCTTGGTAGAGCTTAGTAGTGGCTATCTGATCCTCGCAAAAATGGACGACGCCACCGCCACCTCCGCCGTAGCAGGCTTTAGTGCTGCTCTGAATCGAATGCCGACCACCGCTCGAAAAAGCATGACCTATGATCAGGGGCGTGAAATGGCACAACATGCAAAAATCACTCAAGAAACCGGCGTTGCGATTTACTTTTGCGATCCCCATAGCCCCTGGCAACGTGGGGCCAATGAGAATATCAATGGCCTTATCCGTCAATATTTACCGAAAGGAACGGACCTTTCAGTACATAGCCAGGAAGAGCTGGACGCCATTGCCTTTGAGCTGAATATGCGACCTCGAAAACGCTTTGGATTTAAATGTCCGATAGAAGTGATGAGCGAGCTGATGGCCAAGTACCATGAAAGCCCATCAACCATCCAATGAGTGTGTTGCACTCAGAGTCTGCATCCGCCCCCTCTATCGTTACTCGCTTCATCTCCTCTCTACCTAACAGTCTCGCATTTCTAGATAGAGTTCTGAGGAAATTAACATTTCCACCTATAACAGATGCAACTCCCTGCCCAAAGCCAATTAAGTGATTACTACTGGCGCTACAGCTCTTAGTTGCTGATTCAGTTTGTTCCACAGATCTGGAAATGCGATTTGACTGTGAATACGGGCCTCCGCCTAATCCATAATGCCCACCGCTCAACCCCAGCGGATCCACCATCCCCGTCTGGTTCGTCACATACCCATACAAATTCGTGCCGCCGTTGAAGCCGATGGGATCCTGGCTGATATAACGCCCCTGCTTGGGGTCGTAGTAGCGGTGTCGGTTGTAGTGCAGGCCACTCTCTTCGTCGTGCCTTCTGGCCCAGTGACCGAGATAGGATGACCGCAGTCATTGCGTTCGATCTGCCAGCGCTGATCGTCGGGGCCGTTGAGGCTCATCGGCTGTCCCAGGGCATCTCGTTCGATGGTCTAGCGGCTACCGTCTGGGGTGGTCTGGCGTTTGCTGACCACATTGGGAAGAGGCATTGTTTAAATGTTGCCTTTCTATGTACGCATCACTACATAGCTACTCCAACACATACACATGGCCATCAATACTGCCAAAGTACAAACGTCCATCGACTACTGCGGGCGAGGAGGCAATACCTGCCTCCGTTTCATAACGCCATTTCAACTCACCAGTGTAGCGGTCAACAGCATACATATAATGATCATAACTACCGAAGTACACCGTGTCCCCTGCAATAGAGGCCGCTCCTCCGACCAGATCGTCTGTTTCAAAACGCCAAATCAATTCTCCATTTTCAACATCCATAGCATTCATATAGCCATGAGTATCTTGCCCGCCCCCGTCATCACCGAAAAATGCAATACGGTCAGCCAGGCTAACCGAAGACATACTAGATGAGTTAATGGGGAATATGGCTTCTTCCTGTCCATTATGCCTGTTTAATTTAACAAGCTGCCTACCTTCTAAATTCCTAGTCAGTGCATAAACACAACAATCTTTTAGAGCAGGCGTACTGAAGAGGGATTCTTTACTGTTTGGAGGGACATATTTCCAATGAGGCACACCATCACTAAGAGACAAAGAATATATTGTCTGTGAGTCATCTTGAAAATAAAGCACCTCATCATAAATTAGAAGTTGCCTGCTTACTCCTGAAATAGGATGCCGCCACCTCTCTTCCCCAGTACTTAAGTCTAAAGAAAAAAGATGATTAGAGGACGCAAGATACACCCTTTCATTGTATATGGCAGGAGACTCCATTCCCGTAATATCATCTGCTTCAAACTTCCAGAGTTCTTCGCCTGAAAGCCGATCAATTGCTATCAAGTATCCTCCATCACCACGATTAAAGTGATACCCAACTAGAAGCAGATCCTCATTTAATGTGATTTGAAAGCTTGGCTGCCCCCCTAAATTTTTTTCCCACAGTACCGAGCCATCTTCCTTATCAACGGCGTAAACGCCTCCTTCAAAACTGACAAAGTACACCGAACTGTCGTACACCAAGGGGGTGCTAAAAACCGCGGAACCAGCATCAAATTTCCATACGAGTTCCGGGCTTTCTTCTGGCCCCAGATCCTCATAAACTCCCGTTCGTTCTAGATTGGCTTGAAACATCACAGAGTCAGCCATACCGAGAGCAGGTATTAGTATCATCACTACAGCACTAGCGGTGAAAGCGAAGGAAAACACGCTTAAAGATTTTTGTTTCATTTAACTCACCTAACTTTTTATATCCACATTATCTGCTGCGGGGTGTTGGAATATCTAAATCAGCAGGATTGGGCATCGCACAGCCTGTAAATATTCCGTTTAGGCCATCATTAATAGATGTGTGGCGGGCAGCGTCTCGTTGAGTCAATTCCCCAACCCTATCGTTATACTCTTCTGCAACGTCTTCTTGGCAGGTGTTAAACTTACCTTCGTTGACATTCTCTTTAGTGCCAAAAATACGTCGGTTTCTTTTTTCTTGGCGGCATAGTTCTAGATCAATAGCTCTAGACTGTCTGGCCGCATCCATTTCTTCCTCCAAGATGTCCGGTAGTTGATCTCGACTATTGTTTAAAGCAACATCCTGGCCAATGCACCAGCCTACATTTCTGACTTTTTCTGCAGTTTGTGCGGCTGTCACAATGGCTCTTGGATTCAACCCCAGCGGATCTACCATGCCCGTCGGGTTGGTGACGTACCCATACAAGTTCGTCCCGCCATTGAGACCGATGGGATCCTGGCTGATGTATCTTCCTTGCTCGGGGTCGTAGTAGCGGTGGCGGTTGTAGTAGAGCCCGCTTTCTTCATCGTGCCATTGGCCTTGGAAGCGGATCGGTTGGGTGACGCCGCGTACGGCGCGTTGGTTGGTGACGGCGGCCCAGTCATCGGGCTCGGCCAGCCAACGGGGTTGGCCGTTGGGGCTGAGCAGTTGCAGCGGGGTGCCGAGGGCGTCAGTGATGTAGGCGCTTACCTGTTTTTCCTCGTTCGCTCCGGCTGTGCCGTTGTTGTGTGAGACGCGTTGGTCAATTCTGAGCATCGGCACAAAGCTGCCGGGTTCGTAGACCACCGTGGTGCGTTGGTTGCTGGTCTCTTCTCGTACGATGCGGTCGCCGTCCCAGCCGTAGTGGGTGGTGGCGGTGGTGCCATCGGTGTGGCTCACGGTTTTGTTGATGCGCCGCCCCAGGCCGTCGTAGCGGTAGCTGGCGTGGCGGGTATAGCCCAGTTTGCTGATGTGGGTCAGTTGCACCAGTCGGTTGGCGCCGTCGTAACCCAAGGTGAGGCGCTCGCCGTCGGGGTGTTCGCGATGGATCAGATTGCCTGCGCCGTCGTAGCGGTAGCGGGTGCCGTTAAGCTGGGCGAGCTGGTTGGTGGCATTAGGTGTGGAGCTGCTCGCGGCACTGCGGTTACCGGCGGCATCCACCGGGTAGCGGTGGGCATCGTGGCCGTGCTGGCTGCCGATTAAGCGCCCGGCCTTGTCGTAGTTATACGCAATGGTCGGGCTGGTTTGGCCTTGCCCTTGTGAATGCTGCTGGGTGCGGAAGGTCATTCTGCCCAGGGCGTCGTATTGGTAGTGTTGCTCACCGGCGCTGTGGGGGCTGCGCAATGCGAGGTGATCCACCTGGCCCGTGGCGGTATAGCCACGCTCTAAGATCAGCGGCTGGGTGTGATCGCCGGTACTAACGCCGGTACTGAGGCTCAGGCGGCGCTGGGTCTCGCGGTGCAGGGCATTGGGTTCGAGGGCGATCTCCAGGTGTAGGTCGGGGGCGCTGAGACCGTGCAGGTGGCCGCTGCCGTAGGTGTGTTTGAGTCTGATGTGGGTCATGGTGGAAGCTACACAGCCACGCTACCGCCAAGGAAAGTAGCCAGTGGCTTCCTTGGCGGTAGCTGGGAAAATGCCCTTGTTGTGGTTCCACTGTAAGCCCAGGGGCTAAGCATGATACCTACCACTTAGTAGCATTAAAAAAGTCACTAACATTGCAAGTGAAGCAAGGATTATGCAGACTTTTAAATATGCGCCATATCTCTCATGGAAGTTCCAGTGCGCTGTAATTATCAATAGAATCCCAATAATTAAATATAAAATAGCTAAACCTTTGTTTACATAAACAACCTGTGATAAAGAATTAAATTTTATAGAAAGCCACAGCCAGTGAAAAAACCTTTCAAAGCCAAAGTAGCAATATAGAGTTAAAGTAAAAAAGGCAAGTAAACGAAAAAAATCCATGTCAATTATTTCCCGTCACTTTAATACGGCCATATCTTATTAGTTGCTCTTTTCGAGAGCTAAATGGATTGCGGCTTTTTGAATTAACTGCTACCGAATCTGTAGCTGTGGAAAGCACGGCTTCCCTCACTTCTAACCAATTACTAGAATCTTTTGCTGCAATACAACCAATAGTCATGCCTGGCCTATGAAGTCGAAATAGATCTCTACCCGATTCTTCATGGATGTCATCCCCATAATTTGAATCCCGAGGTTCTAAGCGAAAAAAATCTGGGTCGGGATGTTCAAGAATATCATATTCTCCATTGGGTATAGGCTCACCATAAGGAACACCTCCAGATCGAAATACTCCTCTTGTTTCTACCCCAGTATTACTATCAATCAACATTAAATCGCCAGTAGAAACATCAAAGGTACCAACAACTTCCAACCCCAGCGGATCCACCATGCCCGTCGGGTTGGTGACGTAGCCATACAAGTTTGTGCCGCCCCTTAACCCAATCGGATCCTGGCTGATATAGCGCCCCTGCTCGGGGTCGTAGTAGCGGTGGCGGTTGTAGTACAGCCCGCTTTCCTCATCGTGCCATTGGCCCTGGAAGCGGATCGGTTGGGTGACGCCGCGTACGGCACGTTGGCTTTTAACTGCGGCCCAGTCGTCGGGCTCTGCGAGCCAGCGGGGCTGGCCGTTGGGGCTGAGCAGTTGCAGCGGGGTGCCCAGGGCGTCGGTGATATAGGCGCTGAGTTGCGTGTCTTGGTTGCCTTGCGGGTCTTGGGTTTCATCAATGCGTAGCATGGGAACAAAACTGCCCGGTTCGTAGACCACCGTGGTGCGTTGGTGGTTGGTCTCTTCCCGTACGATGCGGTCGCCGTCCCAGCCGTAGTGGGTGGTGGCGGTGGTGCCATCGGTGTGGCTCACGGTTTTGTTGATGCGGCGGCCCAGGGCGTCGTAGCGGTAGCTGGCGTGGCGGGTATAGCCCAGTTTGCTGATGTGGGTCAGTTGCACCAGCCGGTTGGCGCCGTCGTAACCCAAGGTGAGGCGCTCGCCGTCGGGGTGTTCGCGATGGATCAGATTGCCTGCGCCGTCGTAGCGGTAGCGGGTGCCGTTAAGCTGGGCGAGCTGGTTGGTGGCATTAGGTGTGGAGCTGCTCGCGGCACTGCGGTTACCGGCGGCATCCACCGGGTAGCGGTGGGCATCGTGGCCGTGCTGGCTGCCGATTAAGCGCCCGGCCTTGTCGTAGTTATACGCAATGGTCGGGCTGGTTTGGCCTTGCCCTTGTGAATGCTGCTGGGTGCGGAAGGTCATTCTGCCCAGGGCGTCGTATTGGTAGTGTTGCTCACCGGCGCTGTGGGGGCTGCGCAATGCGAGGTGATCCACCTGGCCCGTGGCGGTATAGCCACGCTCTAAGATCAGCGGCTGGGTGTGATCGCCGGTACTAACGCCGGTACTGAGGCTCAGGCGGCGCTGGGTCTCGCGGTGCAGGGCATCGGGTTCGAGGGCGATCTCCAGGTGGAGGTCGGGGGCGCTGAGACCGTGCAGGTGGCCGCTGCCGTAGGTGTGCCAGTTAAGGGCCGGTAACTCGCCGAACTGGCTGGCCTGGGGCGCGCCGGTAGCAGTGAGTGTGTGCTGGTGTTGCCAGCTCCACGCCGTGTGTTCGTTGGTGGCGCCTTCGAGGCTGGCATGGCGTTGCTGTTCGCCGATCATCCGTTGGGCGTGGTCGTAGCGGAACGTGACTTCGCTGTGGTCGTTGGTGACGCTGTCCAGTTGCCCATGGGTGCCCCAGTGGTAGTGTTCACTGCTGGCGGGGGCGTGCTCGGTGGCGGGCAAGTGGCGGGTGATAAGACGCCCGGCGTTATCGTAGTCGTACCGCGTCACTAGTGGCTGGCCGTCAGGGCCGGGGCGGTTGGCTTCCACTCGCTCGATCAGTTGCCCGGCGTCGTCGTAGCGGTACTGCTGTTCCCGGCCATCGGGGCCGGTCTCGCTGGCGAGACGGTCCATGGTGTCATAGGTAAAGCGGTACACCGCGCCGTTGCCCAGAGTGAGTTCACTGAGTCGCCCAGCGTCATCGTAGGCGGTGTGCTGCTGACTGCCGTCGGCCTCGATGCGCTGCACCGGACGGCCGTGGTCATCATAGAAGATCTGTTGCCGGAACCCGTGGGGCCCTTCCAACTCGACCAGCCGCCCTTGAGGGTCCACATGGTGGTGCCAGTAATGTCCGTCGGGGAGTTGGGTGGCGACTCGCTGGCCGCGTTCGTCGTGCTGGGTGCGAGTCGTCTCGTTCAGGGCGTTGGTGACACTGGCCAGATAGCCGTGGCGGTCGTAGGTGACGGTGGTACGTTGCTGGGAGCAGTCGGTCTGGGCGGTGATTTGGCCCAGGGCGTTGTACTCGCGCTGGTGGGTGGCCCCAACCGCATCCGTCAGCGTGGTGGGCCGGTCAGGAAGTGACGCGTTCTCATAGGCGAAGGCGGTGGTGCCTTCTGGCCCAGTGACAGAGATAGGATGACCACGGTCATTGCGTTTGATCTGCCAGCGCTGATCGTCGGGGCCGTCGAGGCGCATCGGCTGTCCCAGGGCATCCCGTTCGATGGTCCAGCGGCTGCCATCCGGGGTGGTCTGGCCGACCACCTGGCCGTGGTCGTCGCGCTCGATCAGCGTCTCACGCCCTAGCGAATCAATCGTGGCCACCTTACGCCCGGCACGGTCGTAGCGGAACTCGATGCGTGAGCCGTCGGCGCGGGTGTGGGCTGTCCAGCGTTTGCCGGGGCCGCTGCCCACAAAGTGGAAGCGCTCTTCGCGGCCCAGGCTGTCGGTGACCAGGGTGTGATCCACCTCGTAGCGGTACGACCGCGCCAGGCCGCCGGCTTCCTGTTGACCGATCACGCGGCCATCCGGGGCATGACGATCCCAGGTGTAGTGGGCTTCTATCCCCCCGGGGACGCGATGAGCCGTCAACATATGGGTGTCCCACTCGAACTCGCGCATCACCTCACCGTGGCGGTGGCGCACGGCGATCAGGTCGCCCACGGCACTGAAGGAGTAGCGTACCAACCAGTCATCCGTGGCGCTGCCGTCGTGATCTTGAACCAGCTTGACGACGGTTAAGCGGTAACGAATCAAGTTGAATCCCAGCAACTAATTAAGATCAAGAGGCAAAGTTAACGTCGCTTTTTCTTGTTCTTTTCTCCTTTTTTTCTCTGTAATTCATTAAGCCCGTTACCAGCACTATCTATAAGCACTATAAACGTAGTCACCACAGCGAAAACTGCTGATATACGACTAGTATTCGCCAATATTCCCCATAATGCACCCTCTAAAAAATCGTTGGGTCCAAACACGAGAGCCCCCCCGCTCAAAAAGCAAATCACAAAAGACCATATGCGTATTTTATTTATTAAGGGCATGCTTTTAGTCTCCTGGCTTTTCACGCACGGTTGTAGTGGTTTTACAATGTTGAATGCCACCTGCCATGCCATAGCTTGGTCCAAACCAGCCACTTGCTCCTGCAATGGAGTTACTTCCGACATCAATCGACCCACCACCCCCCTTCATAGCTCCCGCACGCACAAAAGGCCCCCAAGTTTCAGACACTCCGTTTTCAAGAGGCCCAGAGCTAACCCCGATATTTCCTCCAGTGCCTGCCCCTCTAAAAATCCCCAAACCATACTGCTGACACTCAGTTACTACTGTGGCGATATTTCCTTCAGAATCAAACTTAAGCCCAGTTGATACTGTTTGTCCGAATACACCGCCAAACGTTTCAGCCGCGACGTTCGGTTCCACGCTTGTAACAAGCTCCTCGCTCTTCCTTCTCACCGTATTCGATTGACTATAAGGCCCACCTCCAAGCCCATAAACACCACTGAGGCCGAGTGGATCGACTTCCATAATCGGCGACGCCGCATATTGGTAGAGGTTATCTCCGCCATTGAGACCAATCGGATCCTGGCTGATGTATCGGCCTTGCTGTGGGTCGTAGTAACGGTGGCGGTTGTAGTACAGGCCGCTTTCTTCGTCGTGCCATTGGCCTTGGAAGCGGATCGGTTGGGTGACGCCGCGCACGGCGCGTTGTTTTGTGACCGCCGCCCAGTCGTCGGGCTCGGCGAGCCAACGGGGTTGGCCGTTGGGGCTGAGTAGTTGTAACGGGGTGCCCAGGGCGTCAGTGATATAGGCGCTGAGTTGCGTGTTTTGGTTGCCTTGCGGGCCTTGGGTTTCATCAATGCGTAGCATGGGCACAAAACTGCCCGGCTCGTAGACCACCGTGGTGCGTTGGTTGCTGGTATCTTCATGGACGATGCGGTCGCCGTCCCAGCCGTAGTGGGTGGTAGCGGTGGTGCCATCGGTGTGGCTCACGGTTTTGCTAATGCGCCGCCCCAGACCGTCGTAGCGGTAGCTGGCGTGGGTAGTGCTACCGCGCTGAGTGGTTCGGGTTAACGTCACTAGCCGATTGGCGCCGTCGTAACCCAAGGTGAGGCGCTCGCCGTCGGGGTGTTCGCGATGGATCAGATTGCCTGCGCCGTCGTAGCGGTAGCGGGTGCCGTTAAGCTGGGCGAGCTGGTTGGTGGCATTAGGTGTGGAGCTGCTCGCGGCACTGCGGTTACCGGCGGCATCCACCGGGTAGCGGTGGGCATCGTGGCCGTGCTGGCTGCCGATTAAGCGCCCGGCCTTGTCGTAGTTATACGCAATGGTCGGGCTGGTTTGGCCTTGCCCTTGTGAATGCTGCTGGGTGCGGAAGGTCATTCTGCCCAGGGCGTCGTATTGGTAGTGTTGCTCACCGGCGCTGTGGGGGCTGCGCAATGCGAGGTGATCCACCTGGCCCGTGGCGGTATAGCCACGCTCTAAGATCAGCGGCTGGGTGTGATCGCCGGTACTAACGCCGGTACTGAGGCTCAGGCGGCGCTGGGTCTCGCGGTGCAGGGCATCGGGTTCGAGGGCGATCTCCAGGTGGAGGTCGGGGGCGCTGAGACCGTGCAGGTGGCCGCTGCCGTAGGTGTGCCAGTTAAGGGCCGGTAACTCGCCGAACTGGCTGGCCTGGGGCGCGCCGGTAGCAGTGAGTGTGTGCTGGTGTTGCCAGCTCCACGCCGTGTGTTCGTTGGTGGCGCCTTCGAGGCTGGCATGGCGTTGCTGTTCGCCGATCATCCGTTGGGCGTGGTCGTAGCGGAACGTGACTTCGCTGTGGTCGTTGGTGACGCTGTCCAGTTGCCCATGGGTGCCCCAGTGGTAGTGTTCACTGCTGGCGGGGGCGTGCTCGGTGGCGGGCAAGTGGCGGGTGATAAGACGCCCGGCGTTATCGTAGTCGTACCGCGTCACTAGTGGCTGGCCGTCAGGGCCGGGGCGGTTGGCTTCCACTCGCTCGATCAGTTGCCCGGCGTCGTCGTAGCGGTACTGCTGTTCCCGGCCATCGGGGCCGGTCTCGCTGGCGAGACGGTCCATGGTGTCATAGGTAAAGCGGTACACCGCGCCGTTGCCCAGAGTGAGTTCACTGAGTCGCCCAGCGTCATCGTAGGCGGTGTGCTGCTGACTGCCGTCGGCCTCGATGCGCTGCACCGGACGGCCGTGGTCATCATAGAAGATCTGTTGCCGGAACCCGTGGGGCCCTTCCAACTCGACCAGCCGCCCTTGAGGGTCCACATGGTGGTGCCAGTAATGTCCGTCGGGGAGTTGGGTGGCGACTCGCTGGCCGCGTTCGTCGTGCTGGGTGCGAGTCGTCTCGTTCAGGGCGTTGGTGACACTGGCCAGATAGCCGTGGCGGTCGTAGGTGACGGTGGTACGTTGCTGGGAGCAGTCGGTCTGGGCGGTGATTTGGCCCAGGGCGTTGTACTCGCGCTGGTGGGTGGCCCCAACCGCATCCGTCAGCGTGGTGGGCCGGTCAGGAAGTGACGCGTTCTCATAGGCGAAGGCGGTGGTGCCTTCTGGCCCAGTGACAGAGATAGGATGACCACGGTCATTGCGTTTGATCTGCCAGCGCTGATCGTCGGGGCCGTCGAGGCGCATCGGCTGTCCCAGGGCATCCCGTTCGATGGTCCAGCGGCTGCCATCCGGGGTGGTCTGGCCGACCACCTGGCCGTGGTCGTCGCGCTCGATCAGCGTCTCACGCCCTAGCGAATCAATCGTGGCCACCTTACGCCCGGCACGGTCGTAGCGGAACTCGATGCGTGAGCCGTCGGCGCGGGTGTGGGCTGTCCAGCGTTTGCCGGGGCCGCTGCCCACAAAGTGGAAGCGCTCTTCGCGGCCCAGGCTGTCGGTGACCAGGGTGTGATCCACCTCGTAGCGGTACGACCGCGCCAGGCCGCCGGCTTCCTGTTGACCGATCACGCGGCCATCCGGGGCATGACGATCCCAGGTGTAGTGGGCTTCTATCCCCCCGGGGACGCGATGAGCCGTCAACATATGGGTGTCCCACTCGAACTCGCGCATCACCTCACCGTGGCGGTGGCGCACGGCGATCAAGTCACCGACGGAGTTAAACGAGTAACGGACTAACCAGTCGTCCTGGGCGCTGCCGTCGTGGTCCTGGATCAGCTTGACGCCGGTTAAGCGCAGCCCAGCGTCATCAGGCTGGGCGGGAAGGACACGGTCATAGACCAACTGATAGTGACGCTGGGCACTGTCGATCACCCGTACCAGCAGGTCTGCTTCCCAGTGGTACTGGGTGGTATAGCCGTTGCGGTCGCGCTCTTCAATCAGCGGCCAGCGGGCGGTGTCGGTGTCGGTTGTTTCCTCCTGCTCTACGGTGGAAGGTGCAAACACATAATAGAGGCCGCTGGCATCGCTGAGCACAATATGCTCAGGATCACTTCGCAGCGTTTCGTCTAACGCTTGCCAGCGAGACGCGTTGCTCTCTTCATCGACTGAGGCACCCCCACGGCGTATCCATAGCTGCTCGGTGGGCGAGTGGCGCGCCTGACCGGGGGCCAGTGAGCCAAAGGTAATCTCGCGCCCCTGTGCGTCGTGGATAATACAAGCATCCGCGTTGAGGGTGATCGACAGACTCTCCCCAGGCAACGACCAGCCTTGGCCAAGCGCGCCGATGTGCGCATTGCTGGAGAGGTAGCCGCGGCTAAACACCCAGGGCCGTGGCGCCGGTAGCGCAAAATCGGTCTCGGCGGGCAGCAGCTTGGCGCCGAGCAGCGGGTTGACCGGGCTGCCCACCGCAGGCTCGCAGGCGCTGCACTGGTCGGCCAGACCATCGGCGATGTCGATATCCTCCATCGCGAGCGGCGTGGCGGCGATAATATCGCTGACCAGCAGCGGGGTTTGGTGCGGTTCTAGGGTGACGTACTCACTGGCTTCCGAGGCGGCTTCACCCGGTAACCGCGGCAGCACAATGGCGTGGCCGCGGCCACGACCGGGGCTGCCGCCGGAGTTGATCTTGACCATGGCGCCGACGATGGTCACGCCGCCGCTGTCCAGCTTGATAAAGCTGCCGCCCGCGTTAAGGGTAATTTCATTGCCCGCATCCAACACGATCTGGCTGCCCGCTTTGTGGTGCAGTTCACGGCCTGCCTCGACCAACTGCGCCTCGCCGTAGTGTTCATGGCGGGTGTCATCGACCTGGAGGTGATCATCGCCTTTGATCAGGGCGTGGCGTTTGCCGTGTACCGTCAGGTGATCATCGTGGTGGATCTCGCTGAGGCGGTCGTGGTGAACGGTGAGGTGGCTATGTCGGCGGATTTCTTCGGTGCGGTCGTTGAGGGTCAGCAGTTCCAGGTCTTTTTGGGCGTGGAGCCAGATCTGCTCTTGATCGGTTTTGTCGTCAAAGCGCAGTTCGTTAAAGCCGTCACTGTGGTGACTCTGGGTGCGCAAGACGGTACGGGTTTTGTGTTCCGGCAAGGGATAAGGCGGCACGTTCACGGCGTGGTAGGTGCGGCCAGTAATCAGTGGTTGATCCGGGTCGCCTTCTAAAAACGAGACAATAACCTCATGGCCGATCCGCGGTATTGCCATGCTGCCATAGCCGCCGCCTGCCCAGCCTTGGGCAACCCGTACCCAGCAACTGGCGGTCTCGTTGGGTTCGGCGTAGCGGTCCCAGGGAAATTGCACTTTAACGCGGCCATGTTCGTCGCAGTAGATCTCTTCGCCCTCTGGCCCGACCACGAACGCCACCTGAGGGCCATCGACTCGGGGCTTGGGGGCGGGCGTCGGGCGAAAGGGTTGATCCCGCGGCATGATTACCACCTCGTTGTGGTAGCGGGTCATGCCGTCACCCCCTGCGGCATCTTCTTCCAGGGCCTGGGGCTGTTCCCCGTAGTGCACCACCGAGACCACTTGCCATTCCTGGTTCAGGCTTTCCGTGTCGTGGCCGGTAAGGGTAAAGCACAGGCCGGGGGCCAGTTCAGGTAAGTCACTCTCCGCTTCGGCGGTGGTAGCATCAGCGCGCAGCGCTTCCAGGCGGTGACGGGTAAACGGCTTGCCGGAGGCGTCTTTTTTATAGCGCCCTGGGTAATCGAAGTGTTCGTAATCCTCCCGCTGGGCATGTGCTTCCAGGTCGCGAGCCTCATGCTGGTGACGCTGTGCATAGGCGGGGTTCTTAAAGCTGTAATCCTTGAGCGTGGCCAAGGCAGGGCGTACACGCCTGACCTGACGCAGCTTGCGCAGGTGGCGCTGGGGCGGTGTACCGCCCGCACGGCCGTGGTAGGTGCGCTCGCCGATGTTGGGCAGCATGATCGAGGCATCAGCAAACACCAAACGGTGTTGACCGCCATCCGCATTCTCAAACTCGTGAAAGTAGAAATAACCCTCTTCGGCAGCTAAGCGCTCAATAAAGGCCAGATCGGTCTCGCGGTACTGAACCAGAAACTCACGCTCGGCGGGCTCACGGAAGGCAGACACGCCCATATCGGTAAGCCCACGCTCGTTGGCCAGGGTGGTGATGGCATCAAACGGCGCGATGTCTTGAAAGATACGCGAGTTGTGACGCAGCGACAGCCGCCACAGGGCGGGGCGAATCTCGACACGATAAAAGCTGCGGCGGTGACCGCGATCACCGCGATGAAACTCACTGACGATGCCATGCACGCGGCGCAGCGGCTCGCCATCCTGCCAGATCGTCAGCGTGGCATTCTGATCCAAACAATCAGAGGGCGACAGGTCATGGGTACGGCTGGCAAATTCCACCGAGAGCAAAAACGGCGCTGATAGCGCCTCGCGGTGTGTAAAACGCACCACGGCTGTGTCCCTCGCTCCGGGTAGCGAGAGGGTGAATTGTAGGCCCGTTCCCTGTGCCATCGTGCCGCTCCTTGGATCATTACTGAAAAAGTCAGAATCGTCCAAAGTAGCGTGTTAAGCACAAACTGCAATCGCTAAAGGTGCTTTTAAACAACCGTTTACGGTCTTGTAGGTAATGGCTTACAAGGTGTAGGAGATCTCTTACAACCTAGGGTTAGTTAATAAGATAGTGCTTAATAATGGAGGATGGTTCTGTTTTAAATTTGGATGCCTAACAGCGCAGCATTGGTGGGAAGTAAATGACGGCTGTATAAGGATAAATGCTCTTCAATATCAAAAGGCAGCCATTGCGGCTGCCTTTTTCGGTTAATGCTGGTTGTTCTCTCTTGTTTAGCGAGATTTGGTGTAAAAGCCAATCATGCACATAACGAGTCCAACCACCGAGACCAGCATGCCGCCGTTGACCAGCAGTGGAGAACGCTCAAGCCACGATACAAAGGGCTGCGGCGACTCGCTGCACGCACTTGCCAGGTAGTCCCAGTGTCCCCCGTCGAGCTGGCAGGCACGTACATCACCCAGCTCCCAGAAATAGACGCCGAGTAATACTAGAATCGGCAGGACAAGCAGCAATAAACCAAATCGAATCATTCAAACCTCAACATTAAGGTGCCTAAGGACGTGTGCAGTTGGGGGTGCGGCCGCTATTACGCGCCTGCTCGTAGCTTGCCATAGCGTTATTCATGTTAGCTTGAAGCCCTTCGATGCGCTGGCCTTCGCTTGGGTGAGTCGACATCCAGGCGGGCGGAGCGCCACCGCTGGAGGCAGCCTGCATATTTTCCCAAACGGTAACACTTTCTCTTGGGTCAAAACCGGCCTGGGCCATCAGTTGGAGGCCGATAACATCGGCTTCACTCTCATGACGACGAGAGAATGGCAGCGCAATTCCGTACTGCGCACCCATTCCCAGTACGCCCATTAGCTGTTGGCCACCAGGGGTTTGCATTCCTGATGTGCTGGAAAGTACCGATAAACCAAGTGACGTGGCACTTTGGGTCGAGGCGCGCTCGTTGGCATGATTTGCAATTACGTGACCAATTTCGTGGCCGACAACTGAGGCTAGCTGATTTTGATTAGTTGCGATATCGAGCATGCCAGTATTCACGCCCATGTAACCACCAGGCAGAGCAAAGGCGTTGGGCTGTTCAGATTCAAAGACACGGATTTGCCAATCAAGATTACGCTGTTCGGCTGGCAATACCTCTACGATGGCATCCGTAATGCACTGTACATAGCGATGGCTTGCCTGACCTGCAGTGGGAATATCTTGTTGATATTGCGCAAAGGCTTGCTGACCCATTTGATTGAGCTGATCATCAGAGAGCAGCAGCAACTGGGAGCGACCGGTAGGTGACGTGGAGCATGCTGCAATAGAAGCACACAGTGCAGTAACAGCCAGTGGGCGAAGCCAATGCATAGACGGTTTCCTTATAGACGAGTAGGGATCTTGCACACAAGATAACCACTGTCAGTGGTAAATCAACTCATATCATAACGCACTCTGAGGACAATCATGGATGCTGAATTGAGCCAACGCTTAACGCGGTTACTGGACCACGTAGAACACTGGCTGCCGCCTGCGCCAATCCCGGTGGATTGGAGCAAGCATGTGGCGGCCATTTGGCAGCGTCATCCGTTAGGAGGGCGCTTGGTTCCCGTGCCACCGCGAGACACAATGACACTGGACGACCTGTTAGGCATCGAGCGTCAAAAATTAGCGTTGGTCGATAACACACGTGCTTTTTTGCAGGGGCTACCCGCCAATCATGGTTTGCTGTGGGGATCACGGGGCAGCGGGAAGTCATCGGTGATTCGCGCGCTGCTTAACTCACTGGCAAGTGACGGGCTGCGCTTGATTCAGGTGGATCGCCACGATTTGGGTAGTCTGCCGATGTTGGTAGAACAGTTGCGCGATACGCCGCATCGTTTTGTGGTGTATTGCGACGATCTTTCGTTTGAAGGCAATGACGATGCTTACAAGGCACTCAAAAGCGTGCTAGACGGCGCATTGACGGGGCCGCCGGAAAACGTCTTGTTGTATGCCACTTCTAATCGTCGCCATTTGTTGCCGGAATCCATGGACGACAATAGCGGTACGCGTCTCGTGGGTGAAGAGCTACATCATGGTGACGCTGTTGAGGAGAAGATCTCATTGTCGGATCGCTTCGGCTTATGGTTAGGCTTTCATCCTTTTAGCCAAGCGACCTACTTAGAGGTCTGTGAGCACTGGGTTGCTCGTATTGGTGATAAGCAGGATTGGAGTGATGCTGCGCGGGCAGAAGCGGTTCGCTTTGCAACGCTAAGAGGTGGGCGCAGCGGCCGAACGGCTTGGCAGTTTGCAGCCCAGTGGGTGGGCCGCAAACGGCTTCATGAGAAGGCTACATAGCTAGTATTTAACGCACTGGGGTTAGCTGACCGTCGGCGCCTACGTTCAGGCGAATGGTCGGCGTTAAAAGCCCTGCGGGTAATGTCATACCCAGTCCACGCAGGTCTCCTGGCGTGATGGCAAGCTCACTGCCAGGCGGTAGAGCGCCCTGGGTAGCTAACTGACTGGCGAGTTCTAGCATTGGCATCATGCGCTGGGTATCGGTCGTCAGGATGTCAAATGATACGGGTAGACGTAATGTGGAGTCCTCCCCAGACGTGAGCGTTACATCCTCTTGGTATTGACCCTGCACTGGATCGACGCCCGGCATATCTAACATCCAGCGGAAACCTGACATCTCAACAGCGGGCATGCCGGAGGGTAAGCCAAGTCCCATCGCTAAGGTGGCTTGAACGGGCAAGCTGCCAGCACCAAGGCTAGACGCGAGCAAGCTTGTCAGGTCGCTGGTATCAAGCCCTGCTTGCACGCTGTAAGGGCCAATACGCACCTCTTCAATGCCTAGCGATGTTACCGCCAAGCGAAAGGCAAATAAGCCTGTTTGGGGCAGGGCAAGGCAGCCTGCTAGCAAGCTTGCCAGTAGCAGTAAGAGCAAACCGCGCCCGCGTTTAATTGCGTAGTGCATTAATATCCCTCCTAAGAAGGGCAATGGGTATGAGTGGCGATTGCCGAAAAGCGCGGCTATTTGAGGGCTCGTGCGGATAGCTGTCAAGCTAATTCACTAGAGAATGATGACCATTAACCAAAACGCCTGCTGATGGTCAGCAGGCGTTTGGTAGGTTCAATTAATGAGATAGCGTTAGCGGCGGCTTTTACGTGCTTCCTTTGTACGGTTGAGCTCGCGTTTTTTGGCCTTCTCTTTATCGCTTGCCCCTGCCATGTGGTCAAACGGATTGCTGCCCGAACGGAATTCAAAGCGCATCGGAGTACCGCGAACCTTTAACACTTTACGGAACGTGTTGGTTAGGTAGCGGCGGTAGGCTTCCGGCAGTGATTCAGTCTGGTTGCCGTGTACCACGATAATGGGTGGGTTGCTGCCACCTTGGTGCGCCATGCGTAGCTTGATACGCCGGCCGTTGACCATGGGCGGCGGATGTTGGCTGACTGCATCTTGAAGCAGCGTGGTCAATCGATTGGTCGACCAGTGAGCATTAGCGGCATCGAAAGCCCGTTCGATCGAAGGATAAAGATCGCCCACAGCGGTGCCGTGTAGTGCGGAGATAAAATGCATCTCCGCATACTCAGCAAAGCCTAAGCGGCGCTTAATTTCTGCGCGCATCTTCTCTTTCGCGTCGCTTTCCAGTCCATCCCACTTGTTGATTGCCAGCACCAATGCGCGGCCAGAGGTAAGTACGTAATCAAGCAGGTGTAGATCTTGCTCAACCAAACCGCTACGCGCATCCAGTACCATCACTGCGACGTGACACTCTTTGATAGCATCGAGCGTTTTGATGATGGAAAACTTTTCAGCGATCTCGCTCACGTTTTTACGCCGCCGAATACCTGCAGTATCGATCAATACGTAGGGCTTGCCACGACGTTCGAAAGGGATTTCAATCGCATCGCGGGTAGTGCCTGCCTCATCGAATACGACAACGCGCTCTTCGCCCAGCAGCCGGTTAACCAACGTGGATTTACCCACATTGGGGCGGCCAATAACGCCTATGCGAATGCCTTTGGTACCCGTATCCCCAGGAATGCTGGGGTCACGCTCGGGAAACGGCTCCAGTACGGTATCAATTAGCAGTGAAACATTGCGGCCGTGGGCGGCAGCAATCGGCCATGGGTCGCCAAGCCCTAAGGTCCAGAAGTCGGCCATGGCCGAATGCTCTTCCAAACCATCGGTTTTGTTGACCACCAGCCAGGTTTTTTTCTGATTAACGCGCAGATGGTTAGCAATGGCCTCATCAGCCACGTTAAGCCCCGCGCGAGCGTCTACCAGAAACAGTACAATATCGGCTTCATCAATCGCGGCCAGAGACTGCTCGGCCATTGCCGCATCAATCCCTTCTTCGTCACCGCTGATGCCGCCGGTATCAATCACCGTATACGCTTTGCCGCCTAGCATGCCGTTCCCGTATTTACGGTCACGGGTAAGGCCAGGAAAGTCCGCCACGAGCGCATCGCGTGAGCGGGTTAGGCGGTTAAACAACGTCGATTTGCCCACATTGGGCCGACCGACTAAAGCAATGACGGGTGTCATGGAGTTACTTCCAGGGTTTCCAGGCGACCATTATTGGCCTGGACATGAATGGTGCTGCCTTCAGTGGCAGGACGCACGCTGATGCCCGATTTGTGCACGCGCGTACGGCCTACTAACGTGCCTTCGCGGGCATCAAGTAGATGAACGTAGCCTTCGAAGTCACCGACGACCACACGGCCATCTGCAAACGCAGGCGCTGTTAACCAGCGGTCTTCTAGGTCATCGTTACGCCACACTTCCTGTCCGCTGTCGGCATTCAGGCCAACGACGTGGCTATCATCAGTGACCACTAGCAGAATGTTACCTACCAAAATAGGGGTATGGCGGCTAGATAAGTTGCTTTCCCATAGAACGCCACCGCGCGTCGCTTCTAAAGCAACAACGTTACCGTTGTAGCTAGTGACGAAAAGTCGTCCATCGGGGGTTACTACTGGCTGACCGGCAAGGTCAACCAATCTGTCGACGTCGCTACGTCCGCGAGGAGTGGCAATCTGCAATTCCCAAAGTGGCTGGCCATTGCGGTTGTCTAATGTTGCTAGTCGCCCGTTAGCAAAGCCAACAAAACTCACGGGGTCGATGACCATTGGCGTGCCGGTACCGCGAAGGGTGAGCGAAGGTTGTGAGCTGGCATATACCCAACGCTCCTCGCCACTGACGCGATCGAGAGCCGTAATTTGGCCATCAACGCTCTGAACAAGCAGTAGCTGTTGGTTCGCTTGAGGTGCTGCCAGCACTTCACTGGAAACCCGTGAGCGCCAATTAACACTGCCGTCGCGCTGATCTAGGGAGATAACTTCACCGTTGCGTGTGCCTAGATAAACCTGACCTGCAATGGCGTTCAGGGCGCTTGAAATAGGCGTGTCCAGCTCAATTTCCCACTTGCGGTTGCCGTTATCAGCGTTAAATGCGGCGACTAATCCATTGGCATCCGCTGCAAATATGGTGTCGCCTTCGCGAGCCGGTGCAATGGGGTAACGGGCGCGGCCAAAGCCATCGCCTACGTTCCTGCTCCATACGCCATTAAGCGAGGAAGTCTCTGCAAAGCTACGCAGTTCTTTTGGCGTATAAGCAGGTTCGCTTTTACTGGCACAGCCTGAAAGCAATGCTAACGCCACCGCTCCGACGGCAATGCGTAAAGACGGCTTGGAAAATAGCGATTTAGGAAGACTGGTCATGATCATTGTGTCACCTCTTCAACGCCGAGATCGTCAAGCTTGAACTGTACGCCGTAAAGCGGCTGATTCTGGGTTTGGGCCAGTTCTAGCGCAGTTTGCCAAGCGTCTCGCGCTTGTTCTGTTTGGTCTAACGCGGCATAAGCGTCGCCGCGCACGTTGGCTTGCTGAGCTGCCAGAGCATCAGTAATAGACGCATCTAACACGCTTAGGGCTGCTTCTGGATTGCCGTTTGCGATCTCAATCCGCGCCAATCTTAGCCATGCGAGACTTTGTACATAACGGCGAGAAGAGTCGCTAGCCACGTTCTCAAGCACGCTTTTTGCTGCGTCAAGATCACCTTGTTGAACGGCTAAACGCGCTTCCAGCAGCTGTGCTAACTCTGCATAGAGGGTGTTGCCATGATCACTGGTGATTTCGCTAATGAGCTCACGGGCATTGGCTAACTGATCATCTGCCAAGGTATTACCAGCCGTCATGTTGACGAGTTGCTGATAACGCACGGAGGCGGCTTCTGCTTGGCCTTCTTGATAGTTCTGCCATGCATTCCAGCCAAATACACCCGCCGCCGCAAGAACAGCCCCTGCTATGAGAGAGGTTCCGTTCTCTTTCCACCAGCGTTTAATTACCTCTAGCTGTTCTTCTTCGCTTCTCAGCTCCGCCACGGGCGGCCTCCTGTTCTTTAGCTCAGCCACTAAGGCGGCTGACGAGTGTTCGTCTGCCAGATAGTAGGCAGTAAGGTTAGTGGGACACTAGGTTTTGCAGTGTCGCGGTGAGCTCTGCTTGAGAAACGCGCAACTGTTCGCGATCATCACGCAAGAACTTAAGCGTTACGGCTTGCTCTGCCAGCTCGTCTTCGCCCAATAAGACTGCAACAGGTGCGTTGCTTTTGTCCGCTTTTTTCATTCGGCTTTTAAAACTGCCGCCGCCACAGTGCAACTGCAGCCTAAGGGTTGGCAGCTCACTACGTAGTTTTTCAGCCAGGGTGAGGGCGACAATGGTAGCGTTGTCATCCATGGGCAGCAGATAAACATCGCAGCCACCTAGCGCTTCTTCTGGAATCAGGTCTAATGTTTCCAGCAGCAATATTAAGCGCTCGATGCCCATGGCAAAACCAACGGCTGGCGTGGGCTTTCCGCCTAGTTGTTCGACCAGGCCATCGTAGCGGCCGCCTGCGCATACCGTGCCTTGGCTGCCTAGGGCCGTGGTCGTCCACTCAAATACTGTACGGCAGTAGTAATCAAGGCCGCGTACCAAGCGTGGGTTAACAACGTAGTCAATGCCTGCTGCATCCAGCATTGCTTTGAGTTGTTCAAAATGTGTCCGCGACTCCTCATCCAAATGATCCATCAACTGCGGCGCACCGTTCAGCATTTCTGCCATCGCTGGATTCTTGGAGTCCAAAATGCGCAGTGGGTTGCTGGTGAGGCGACGCTTAGAGTCGTCATCGAGGACATCGTGATGTTGTTCAAAATAGGCGACGAGTTTATCGCGATAGGCCGCGCGTGCGTCTGTGGAGCCTAGAGAGTTAAGCTCTAGCGTAACGTGTTCCAGTAAGCCGAGCTCTTGCCATAGACGAGCAGAAAGCAGAATGACTTCGGCATCAATATCCGGTCCATCAAAGCCGTACGTTTCTACGCCAACCTGATGAAACTGGCGATAGCGGCCTTTTTGCGGGCGCTCATGTCGGAACATGGGGCCTTGATACCACAGCCGTTGCGTTTGGTTATGCAGCAAGCCATGTTCCATCGCTGCTCGTACACAGCTGGCGGTACCTTCTGGCCGCAGCGTTAGGCTGTCGCCGTTGCGGTCATCGAACGTGTACATCTCTTTTTCGACAATATCGGTGACTTCACCAATAGAGCGAGCAAATAGCGCCGTTTGTTCAACAATGGGCGTACGGATTTCATCAAAGCCATAGCGATGCATGAGCTGACGCACCTTGGCTTCAAAAAATTGCCAGCGGGGACTTTCGCTGGGCAATAAATCATTCATACCACGGATAGCTTGAATTTTTTTTGCGGCGGACTTGCTCAATGAAAACTCCTTGTATGGGAGACAACGCTGGGGCGAGAAAAGAAACGTTATGCTCGCCTCCAGGTTGGGTATCACTTGCTCGGCTTTTTTAAACGCTGCGAGCAATCATGTCGTCTTCTTGCTGCTGTTTTTGGCGTACTTTCTCGCGGATCAGCTTTTCAAGGTCATCCACCAGGTGGTCATTACGTAGTTTGCTGGCAGGTTTGCCATCGATATAAACCAAGTTGGCAGGGGAGCCGCCGGTTAGGCCGATATCAGTTTCTTTCGCTTCACCTGGGCCATTAACGACGCAACCAATCACCGATACGTCCAGAGGGGTCATGACGTCTTCAAGCCGCTCCTCAAGCTGGTTCATGGTGCTGATGACGTCAAAATTTTGCCGCGAGCAACTGGGGCAGGCAATAAAATTAATGCCTTTGGCTCGCAGCCTCAGGCTTTTAAGCATGTCAAAGCCAACTTTAATTTCTTCTACTGGATCGGCGGCGAGCGATACGCGAATCGTGTCGCCAATGCCGTCCATCAGTAGCATGCCAAGGCCAATCGATGATTTGACTGTGCCTGAGCGTAGGCCGCCAGCTTCGGTAATGCCCAGGTGTAGTGGCTGCTCAATACGAGTAGCTAGGTCGCGGTACGCTGCTACCGCCATAAACACATCTGAGGCCTTTACGCTGACTTTAAATTCCTGAAAATCAAGACGATCAAGATAATCGATATGGCGCATGGCCGACTCCACTAACGCTGCGGGAGTAGGCTCGCCGTACTTTTTCTGAAGATCTTTTTCCAGTGACCCAGCATTGACGCCAATGCGAATCGGTATGCCGTTATCGCGGGCAGCACTAACAACCGCGCGCACTCGATCTTCGCGGCCAATGTTGCCTGGGTTAATACGCAAGCAGTCGACACCCAGTTCGGCAACACGCAGGGCAATTTTGTAGTCAAAATGAATGTCTGCTACCAGCGGTACGTCGACGCGCTGCTTGATTTTGCCAAAACTTTCAGCGGCATCCATATCGGGTACAGAAACGCGGACAATATCGGCTCCCGCTTTTTCCAACTGCTGAATTTGTGCCACGGTGGCATCGACGTCTAGGGTATTTGTGTTGGTCATGCTCTGAACGGCAATAGGTGCATCACCACCGACAGCAACATTGCCAACGTTAATTTGACGCGAGAAGCGGCGTTTAATCGGAGAAGGGGCGTGCATAAGACGGGTCACTCTCCCAGGGTAAAGCGGGCAACATTATTAGCACCGGCGCGCTGGACAAGATTAACGTTCTCGCCTTCATAGCGCAGTTCTACACCGGTGGCATTGCCGATAGTTAAACGAAAAGGCGGTTCGCCCTCAACACTTGCTGTGGTACCGGGCGTTTGCAGACCAACGAACACCCGCTGGTTATTGGCATCAAAAATTTCAGTCCACGACTGCTCGTTAAACGTAAGCTCAAGCAGATTGGGGTTTGTTGCAGGTGCCGTTTCGGCCGCATTGTCTTCACTAGCAGCGGCGGCATCAGCATCAGCTTGCCCAGCCGTATCGTCTGCAGAGGCGAACTCAGCGTCTTCTGCCCCTTCGGAAGAAGTAGGCGACTCTGATGCCGACTCAACGGCTGCCGCTGCGGCGTCAGCCGCTCCTTCATCGATGCTAGTCTGCTGTGCTGGCGCGCTGCTAGGAAGCTGAGGTGTGGCAACCTGCGCTTGCTCTGTCGGTGCTGCATTTTCGGCTGGCGCGCCCGTGGAGCTGCTCTCATCTTCTAAAGAGGGGTTGCTCCCCATGCTGGGTGGCTCGCTGCCGCCACGGCTTTGCCACCACATTACCGTGACTGCAATTAAGGCAACAATCACTAGCAAGGTGACTAGCTTGAATAACCAAGCGCCAATACGGGAGGGTGGCCGAGTGACTGAAACAGGGGCCACTCGACGATCTGTCTCTGTATTCCCATGGTTAGCTTGGTAGGCCTCAAGTACTAAGCGATCGTCCATGCCTAGGTACTTTGCGTAAGCACGTAAATAGCCCCGGCGATAAGCGGCAACGGGGATTTCTTCGTAGTTATCTTGTTCTAAACCGTCGACAACCGCAGGGCGTAAATTAAGGGCCCGTGCGGCATCGGTAAGCGGTACGCCGAGTGCTTCGCGTTGGCGTGAGAGAAGCTCGCCAGGTGTTGCAGTTGGGCTAGAGGTCGTAACATTATCGTGTGATTGTGTATCGCTCATAGCTGAGCATCCTTCAATAATTAGGTGGTCAGGGCACCGTTAGTCAATATTCAATAAGCGCTGGTAGTTCGCAGCCGCAGCGTGATCACCACGGGCGTGGGCGATATCGATCGCCATTTCCAACGCGACTGGATCTTGCCCGGCCAGTTGCAAGTAGCTCTGCAGCGGCTCCCAGGCTTGACCATAATTGCCCTGTGAAACTTCAAGTTCGGCTAATAATAAATATCCACGCGGGCTACGTGGATCAATGCTCACTGCGCGCATTAGGCGTTTGCGCGCTTCATCAATGTTATCGGCTGCCAAATAGCATTGCCCCAGGTTAGTAAACAGCTGGGCACGATTGGCATATTGGGCATCGTGAGATGCGGTTTCTAACTGTTCGCAGGCGGCGTTGAACTGCCCCTGCTGATATAAAAACGCCGCGTAATTGTTACGCGCACGCGTTAAAGAGGGCGCTGATTTAATCGCTTGCTGAAAATAACGACTTGCAAGCTCATTTTCGCTCTGCTGTTGATAGACCAGCGCAAGCGCCTGAAGTGCCTCAGCATTGCGAGGATTAATTTCAAGCGCACGATCCAGCGCGCCGAGCGCACGGGTCAGGTTGTCGCGTTCTAGGTAGGCAACCCCTAGTTGGGTGTAAGCGTCTGCAGCGCCATCGTTAGCCTGAGAAGACGTGCTACCTGAAGAGGCACAACCGGCTAACAACATGCTGCTTACTAGCATGCACAGCATGGGAACCCGGGATGGGTAAAATCGCCAGCGGTGACCGATCATGTACACCCTCTTGTAGTAACCATCTTCTCGTAACCGTCTTCAAAGAGCTATTTTCAAAAAAACATCTTCAAAGAACCATCTTTCAGTGACCATTAGACACGTAGTTATTCGATATTCGAAAAAATTTGCGCTTGTGGCGGTTTGAAAACGTGTCCATCAAAGCGCTGCACTCGACGGAAGTCAAGATAACGACGGTTTAGTCCGCATCAAGCTGTACGGACTGAATATAGCGCGCACTTCGCTTAGTGCGGTCTTTGACACGGCCGACTAGCTGACCGCAGGCAGCGTCGATGTCCTCACCCCGCGTGACGCGTACGGTGGCGTTATAACCCAGGTCATAGAGCCATTGCTGAAAGCGCATCACTTGGTTACGTGAGGGCTTTTCGTAGCCTGAGTTAGGAAATGGATTGAACGGTATCAGGTTGATCTTGCAGGGCAGTTCTTTTAACAGTGCCGCCAGTTGCTCGGCATGTTCCTGCTGGTCATTCACATCTCTAATGAGCGTATATTCAATGGTAACCTGACGATTATCCGGGCATTTGGATAGGTAACGATGACAGGCGTCCAGAAGTGCGCGGATATTATATTTACGATTAATCGGTACCAGCTCGTTGCGTAGCTCGTCGGTAGAGGCATGCAACGAAATGGCTAAGCTCACGTCGATCTCATCGCCAAGTTTATCTATCATCGGCACAACGCCTGATGTGGAAAGCGTGACGCGGCGTTTGGAAAGTCCGTAGCCGTTGTCGTCTAGCATCAGCTTCATTGCCGGAACAACGTTATCGAAGTTGAGCAGCGGCTCACCCATGCCCATCATGACCACGTTAGTCACCGGGCGATTAGCGGTGTCGCGACGCGGGCCAACGCTACGCTGGGCGACCCACACTTGGCCGATAATTTCGGCGGCGGTCAAGTTGCGCTGGAAGCCTTGCTTGCCCGTCGAGCAAAAGCTGCAATCTAACGAGCAGCCTACCTGGGAAGAGACACATAGCGTCCGGCGCTTGCCGTTTTCCGCAGGAATCAGCACCGTTTCCACGTAACTGCCATCTTCTACTTCCAAGACCCACTTACGCGTGCCGTCGCTTGAAGTACCTTCATAGACAACGGCAGGGCCACGAATCTCTGCCAGCCGAGCCAGTTTTTCACGCAGCGGTTTAGAGAGATTCGTCATGGCAGCAAAGTCATCGCTGCCTTCCTGGTGAATCCACTTCATTAGCTGGGCAGCGCGAAACTTCTTTTCGCCGATCGACAAAAAGAAGTCTTCCATCTGCTCACGAGACATACCAAGCAGGTTCTGGCGCTCTGGCGCGTTAGTGGCGGCAGGTTCGCTTTCGGTCGAGGAGCGAGAGGTAGGCGTATGTTGAGCTACGGTAGTGGTCATGGCGGTCAGCGTTCAGAGAAAAGGCGGGGGCATAGCCCCCGCGAAAATGGCCGGCAACGGATGTTGAATCGGCGGCACGCTTGGCTTAGCGCGGGCAAATTTCGTCGTTACCGAAGAAGTAACTAATTTCGCGTTCAGCGCTTTCCGGAGAATCAGAACCATGGACAGCGTTTGCGTCGATTGTTTCCGCAAAGTCAGCGCGGATAGTGCCGGCTGCCGCTTCTTTCGGGTTAGTAGCACCCATCAGATCGCGGTTTTTAGCAATAGCACCTTCGCCTTCTAGTACCTGAACAACAACCGGGCCAGAGGTCATGAAGCCAACCAGGTCTTTAAAGAAAGGGCGCTCTTTATGTTCGGCGTAGAAACCGCCAGCTTTCTCTTCAGAAAGATGAACCATCTTAGCAGCAACAACTTTCAGGCCTGCTTTTTCAAAGCGAGAAATGATGTCGCCAATCGCATTTTTAGCAACGGCATCAGGCTTGATAATAGAAAGAGTACGTTCAATTGCCATGGTGTAATCTCCTTAAGAGGCATAAAGCAGAAGTGCCGCCCCGGAAAGCCGAGGCGGCGCAGGAAAAATGAGTCGGCAGGGCTGCCATTGCATTACCGGATGCCGAGTGGCCGCGATTATAGCGCCTCAAGGGGATGATGAATACCGGTGATGCAGCGCTAAACGCTTAGACCGTGAAGCTTTCGCCACAGCCACACTGATCTTTAACGTTAGGATTGTTGAAGCGGAAAAAGCGATTCAGCCCTTCGCTTACATAGTCCACTTCACTGCCGTTGAGCATTTCGAGCGCGTCTGGAGCGACATACACGCTGGCGCCATGCTCTTCAAAGCGGATTTCGTCATCGCTGACGTCGTCGGCAAAATCGAGTACGTAGCTATAGCCTGAACAGCCGCTAGGCTTTACGGAAACGCGCAGCCCAAGCCCTTGGCCACGTTCATCAAGAACGTGACGAATTTGCTGAGCAGCAGCGGGAGTAATGTTGAGAGTTGCCATAGGGGCGTTCTCCTTCAAGAAATCGGTAGGTTGATTGCCTAGTGGTGGCATCAGCCATTTAACGCGTTGCTGAGCGTAGGCCGCTCAACGCGTGGCGCAGTAGTGTCAGCGCATGATCAATGTCGGCGTCGGTAGTGAAACGCCCAAAGCTGAAACGCAGTGATGAGAGTGCAAGGGCGCGCGGCGTACCAATTCCCAATAAAACATAGGAAGGGTCGACGCTAGCAGAGTTGCAGGCAGACCCAGTTGACACAGCAACATCGCGCAGCGCCATCAATAGAGATTCACCATCTACCCCTTGAAATGCCAGATTTAAAATATTGGGAACGGCATTTTCCAGAGGCGAGTTGGCGAAGACACCATCAGCATCTTCTAGCCCCTTTAGGAAGCGCTCGCGTAGCTGGGCGATATGCGCTTGATCTTCCTGATGGTGGTGTTGCATTAACGCAAACGCTTCACCCATGCCAGCAATTTGATGGGTAGGAAGTGTTCCAGAGCGCATGCCTCGCTCGTGGCCGCCGCCATGGATGAGTGCTTCTATGCGTATATCTGGATGGCGTTTGACGTAAAGTGCGCCTACCCCTTTGGGGCCGTAAGCCTTATGACCAGACAATGACATCAAATCAATCTGCTGTGCCGCTACGTCTAATGGGATGCGTCCAACGGCTTGGGCTGCATCGGTATGGAAAACGGCTCCAAATTCATGGGCAACCTCTGCTAACGCGGTAATATCATTGATGCTACCCAATTCATTATTAACCGCCATTAATGACACGAGCGCCGTGTCATCACGCATGGCTGCGCGCAACTGTTCAGGCGTTGTGCGTCCGTCTCGTCCTGGCGTGATCCACGTCACCTCGAAACCTTCGCTTTCTAAGGCGTTGGCAGTATCGACAATCGCTTTATGCTCAATGGTAGACGTTACCAAGTGCATGCCGCGCTCACGATTGGCGCGCATGTAGCCAATCAGCGCTAGATTGTTAGCCTCAGTGGCACCGCTGGTCCAAACCACTTCACGTGGGTCAGCGCCAATGGTGTCCGCTACTTGGCGGCGGGCCTGCTCTATCACCTGCTCCGCCTGCCAGCCCAACATATGGCTGCGCGAGGCAGGGTTGGCAAATAGCTGGTCAACGGTTAAGTAGCGCTGCATGACGTCAGCCACGCGGGTATCGACCGGCGTGGTCGCGGCATAGTCCAAATAAATCGGCAGCGAAGGTGAGGAGGTCATCGTCATAGAGTCCAACGTGCGGTGAAAGCCGTTAAGGGGATGAGGCGAGAATGCCTGCTTCTACGCGTTGCTTTTGCCGAGAGGCAATGCGCATAACATCGGGGCGCTGCATCAGTTGTGCAAGGCTGGTGTCATCCAGGAAATTACGAATTTGGCCTGACAGATCACACCACAGGTGGTGGGTTAGGCAGGTGTCGCCTTGTTGGCAGTCTGAAAGCCCTTGGCAGCGTGTTGCATCCACGGTCTCATTAACGGCATCAATCACTTGGGAAACACTGATATCTTCGGCTGGTTTAGCCAGCAAATAGCCGCCACCAGGACCGCGCACGCTGCTAACTAGGCCCGCTCGGCGTAGGCGTGCGAATAGCTGCTCAAGATAGGAGAGCGAAATTTCCTGACGCTGAGAAATATCCCCCAGGCTGGTAGGGCCTTGAGGGGTATTTATCGCCAAATCGAGCATGGCGGTAACGGCGTAACGGCCTTTAGTGGTCAAGCGCATGACAGGCACCTCGACGCTGAACCTCAGCGCACTTACGGCAAATGTAGCGCCATTATGGAAATCCTGAGTGCTTTGGTCAACTATTGCGCGATGTCGTTGAGTCAGATGACGAGTCAGCAGTTGTGTCAGGAGCTGTTTTCTGTGGGCTGGCTGCTACTGTCTCGGTTGTCCCAGCGTTGGCTTTTGGGTCGTGGCTGTGTTTGCCAACCCCTGGGCAGCCTGTATCGTTTTCGTCAAGAATGTCGGCGAAATCTTCATCCCGCAGGGCAGGTAGTTGGCCGTCGCGATAGTTGGCATCTAATTTACGCAGCGTTGAACACATACGCTCAATGCGCTCATCCACGGCGTGCATGTGGTCAAGCATTGCCTGCATCGAGCGTGCCACAGGGTCGGGCATGTCTTGGCTAACACCATAAGCATCGAAGCCGAATTTTTGGCAAATCGCTTCACGGCGAGCCGGGTCAACGTCTAACGCTTCTTCGACATCGGGGTCGGCGCGTTTAACGATTTTGCCAGGAATGCCAACCACTGTAGCGCCAGATGGTACTTCTTTGGTTACCACTGCGTTAGAGCCAATTTTGGCTCCCGCGCCAACGGTGAATGGACCAAGAATCTTGGCGCCAGCACCAACAATGACGCCATCTTCTAGCGTAGGGTGGCGCTTACCTTTATTCCAACTGGTGCCGCCCAAGGTAACGCCTTGATAAAGGGTGACGTTATTGCCAACTAACGCTGTTTCGCCGATCACTACGCCCATGCCGTGATCAATAAAGAAACGGCGGCCAATGGTGGCTCCTGGGTGGATTTCAATGCCGGTCAGCCAGCGGGAAAACGTCGATAGCGTTCGCGCTAACCATTTAAGGTTTTTCTTCCATAGCCAGTGGCTGCAGCGGTGAAGCAGCAGGGCGTGCAGGCCGGGATAGTTGGTCAGCACCTCAAGAAAGTTACGTGCCGCAGGGTCGCGGTCGAATACGCTATTAATGTCTTCACGCAGGCGTTGAAACATGGGTGATCCTTGGGCGTTAAAGGGCAGTAATCATAATTTCTTGGAATATGGTTAGGGCAATGTAGCGTTCAAAAAAGCGATGTTGGGGCGTACTGATGCGACTTCAAGTTTAGGCCGTTCAGGCTGCTAGCAGCGAGCAGCGTTAAGGACGGTGTTTATTCGCCGCTTTTTCGGTTGCCGAGAGAATGCCACGCAGAATGTTCATTTCCATTTTTTCTGGGCGAGCACGCAGATACAGGCGACGTAATCTAGCCATTAGTTGGCGCGGCTGTGCAGGGTCATGAAATTCAATAGCAATCAGCGTGCGCTCCAAGTGCTCAAAATAGCGCTCAAGCTCGACGTGGGTTGCTAGCGCATCATCGTCTTCGTGTGCGGTGCTGGCGGTATCCTGTTGGCTAAGCCATGCCATACGACACTCATACGCGATAACCTGAACGGCAGCGGCCAGGTTTAGCGAGCTAAAGTCCGCATTGGTGGGAATATGTACGTGGGCGTGACAACGCTGCAGCTCGGCATTGGTTAAGCCGCTGTCTTCACGGCCAAATACCAGGGCGACACGTGCATTGTCGGGCTGGCATTCACTGGGCAGCCGTTCGGCCAGCTCGCGGGGGGAGATCATCGGCCAAGGCAGCGTGCGCGAGCGGGCGCTGGCGCCCACGGCAAGCGTGCAGTCAGCAACAGCGTCTTCGAGGGCAGGGTGAACCTTTGCCTGGTGAAGCAAGTGGTCGGCTCCCGAGGCGCGGGAAATGCTGTCTTGGGCAATCACCTCACAGCGCGGTGCCACCAGGGCTAAGTCGGCTAAGCCCATGTTGTGCATGGCGCGGGCGACGCCGCCAATATTACCAGGATGGCTAGTGCCAATAAGAACAATACGGATGCGCTCAAGCATAATGGGCTCGGTAATCAAGTGCGGAAAACGCGCAGTTTAGCATGAGTCGATAGCATGCCCGAGGGGGCTCTGTTAGAATTGCGCGCCAAAGCAGTCCTGCCACTGCCTCCGTTCTTTAACATCACTGTGACAAGGCCCGATCATGAATCCTATGGTCCAATTTACGCTGCGCGCTGCGCGTGGCGCTGTTGAACACTTTTTACGTGTTCGTGAGCGCATTGAAAATGCTCACGATGAATTTAACCTCGACCGCTTGCTGGAAGACACCGCTCGCAAAGCAGAGGCTACCATTGTTCAGCAGCTGCAGCGTGGGTATCCCCTGCACGGCTTCAGTGGCCGCTATACGCCCCATAAAGCGGGTGAAGGCGAAGGCGCTGATATCGTCTGGAAGATTGAACCAATGCACGGCTATTCCAATTTAGCGGTGGCAGGTAAGGGCTTTGCTCTCTCAGTGGTGTGTCTCGTGAAAGGTCGTCCTGAGCATGCGGTCATTATTTGCCCGTTCGCCGATGACGAATATATCGCCAGCCGCGGTCGCGGCGCTCAGCACAACGACAAGCGCATGCGTGTAAGCAAACCTACCGCCATTAGCGGTACGCGAATAGCGATGAGCCTGCCTGAAACTTGGTTGCGCCCAAGTCATTTGTCAGCTTACCTGACCATTACTCAACAATTAGCGCCCCAAGTAGAAGCCATGTTGGCTTCTGGTAGCGGCCTGCTGGATATTTGTGAACTCGCCTGTGGCCGTGTGGACAGTGTTTTTGTACTGGGCCTTGAAGAGCAGGATATGCAGGTGGGGACGCTATTGCTGAAAGAGGCTGGTGCGTTGATGGGCACGCCTGATGGCAAGCCGACAGTGAATGCTGAAGGCCAGCTAATGGCCGCTGGTCCGCGACTGTACAAGGCCTTGATTAAACAATTGGCACCGCATTTTTAAACGTTTAAAAATGATGTAATTAAAAAGCCCTGCTGGTGAAAACCAGCAGGGCTTTTTGTTGTGCGCCAATCAAAGCGCTGGCGCGATAGAGCCGCTGTTTAAGGTAGCTCTTCTTCCTCTTCGTCCACTTCTTTCTTCGTGGGGATAAGGTCTTCCCGTGAAAGCCTAAGCGGGATCAGTAGCGCGCCTGAGATATAAATTGATGAGAACGTACCCACCACGATGCCAATCAGCAGCGCAATAGCGAAGTTCTCAATCATATCGCCGCCCAATAGCAACAGCGCCAGCAGCACCAGTACGGTAGTGCTAGAAGTGGCGAGCGTGCGGGACAGCGTGGCATTGATCGCTTCGTTGAAGATTTGCGGCATATCATCAATACGCGATGTGCGAATAGACTCGCGGATACGGTCATACACAACAATTGTGTCGTTTAGCGAGTAGCCGATAACAGCCAAAATCGCTGCCAGTACAGTGAGATCGAAGTCCAACTGAAACAGCGCAAAAATGCCAACAACGATGATGACATCGTGTAGCAGAGCCAGCAGGGCACCAAGCGCAAACTTGTATTGAAAGCGAAAAGCAACGTAAAGCATTACCACGCCCAATGCCACCAGAAGGCCTAAGCCGCTTTGGTCGCGTAGCTGGTCGCCGACCTGTGCGCCGACAAACTCGGCTCGTACAAGATTAACGCTATCGCCACTGGCACGTAGCAAGCTGACGACTTCGTTGCCGACATCAGCATCGAACGCCTGCTGAAGACGGATAAGTATCTCAGTTGATGCCCCAAACGTTTGTACCGACACATCTTGGAAGCCACTGTCTTCGAGCAATTGACGAATCGCGTCTAAGGAAGGTGCTGCGCCATAGCGCACTTCCACCAGCGTACCGCCAGTGAAGTCCAGCCCAAGGTTTAGCTGCTGAAAAATAATCGCGCCAATCGAGATGATTAGCAGCACGGCAGAGACGACAAACGCAAGGTTGCGCCGCCCCATAAAGTCGATTCGCAGTTGTGATAGGGGTTTCATTACCACCTCTTAAATTCTGGGCTAAGCACGTGGTTCAGATCCATGCTTTTCAAATCTATGCCATTTAGATCCATGCGTTTAAATCCACAGCTTTTTGACGGGTTTGCTGCCATAGGTCAGGTTGACCATGGCGCGCGTCACCAGCAGTGCCGTGAACATGGATGTCAAAATGCCAATGGAGAGCGTAACGGCAAACCCTTTCACCGGGCCGGTACCAATCGAGAACAGAATCACTGCTACCAGCAGTGTGGTGATATTGGCATCCACGATAGAGGTGAAGGCGCGCTCGTAGCCCGCATGGATTGCTTGCTGAATCGACATGCCGTTGCGTAATTCTTCGCGTATGCGTTCGAATATCAGGACGTTGGCATCAACTGCCATGCCCAGCGTAAGCACGATCCCGGCAATGCCTGGTAGCGTTAACGTGGCGCCCAGCATCGACATAACAGCGACGAGTAGCGTTAAGTTAAGCGCCAGGGCAATGTTGGCAAACACGCCAAACACTTTATAGCGTACCAGCATAAACAGAACGACCAGCAACAAGCCGATTTGAACCGATAGCAGGCCACGTTCAATGTTCTCGGCACCCAGGCTTGGGCCAATGGTGCGTTCCTGCACAAAGTAGATAGGTGCAGCCAGTGAGCCAGAGCGGAGCAGAAGGGCAAGCTCAGCAGCTTCAGTCGGTGAGTCTAAGCCGGTGATGCGGAAGCTGTTGCCCAATGCGCTTTGGATGGTGGCAAGACTGATCAAGCCGCGTTCGACGTAAGGTTCACGAACGATGGTCTCTGCGCCGGTCTCTGGATCGATTTCAACACGGTCTTCGCTTTTATGCTCAATGAACAACACCGCCATGTTGCGACCGATGTTAGTCCGCGTGGCGCGGTTCATTAGCGTACCGCCGGTGCCGTCCAGGTTAATGTTGACCTGTGGGCGACCATTTTCATCAAAGCTATTGCTGGCACTGGATACGCTATCACCAGTAATAATGACATCGCGCATCAGCTCTGCCGAGCGTGTTGGGTCATTACGGAATTCGAGGCGCTCGGTTTCCGATTCAGGCGTGTCATTACGCGCTTCCAGGCGAAACTCTAGGTTTGCCGTCGCGCCGACAATGCGCTTTGCAGCCACGGTATCTTGAACGCCGGGCAGCTCAACCACGATTTGGCTAGGACCTTGGCGTTGAACCATCGGCTCAGCCACACCCAGCTCGTTCACACGGTTACGTAGCGTGGTTAAGTTTTGATTGATCGCATAGTCCTGAATCTCGTTAACCGTTTGGTCGCTGAGCGTCATGACTAGGTTGGCGGCGCGGCCATCGCCTTCAGTGCTATATTCAAAATTAGGAAAGTCGCGGCTAATCAAGCGTCGTGCGGTATCGCGATCTTCTGTACTTCCGAAGCCGATTGAAAGCGAGCGCTCGTCGATGGTGGTATTGCGATAGCGAATGCGCTCTCCACGCAGCAGTTCGCGCATGGCGCTGGCATTCACTTCTAAACGCTGGGTAAGAGCGGCGTCCATATCCACTTCAAGTAAGAAGTGCACGCCTCCGCGTAAATCGAGGCCCAGCGTCATGGGGGATGCGGAAAAGGCTTGCAGCCAACCAGGGGTGGCGTCAGCGAGGTTGAGCGCGACAGTGCCGTCACTACCCAATACATCAGAGGCAATATCACGGGCATCAAGTTGGTCATCGTCACTTTGTAGGCGAATCAGCCATTGGCCATTCGCTTCTTCAATGGCTTTAATGGCGATATCGCTGTCGATGAGTGCTTCTTCAACGCGGGATATTTGCCGTTCATCCAGCGAGTCGCCCTGGGCATCGCTAACCTGGATGGCGGGATCTGCGGGGAATAAATTGGGAAGCGAATAGATAAGGCCAACCACCAGGACGACCAGTATCAGCAGATACTTCCACAGGGGGTAACGGTTGAGCATGCAAGCCCTGCCTTCAATTACAAACGGAATTGCTGTGCACGGACAGACCGCGCACAGCAAAGTTCACCATCGTGGCTACCATGTCACCCCTGCCGGGGTGGCTGGCACTGGATCGGCAGGGGGGAGAAGCAGGCGTTAGATGGACTTAATAGTGCCTTTAGGAAGTACGGCAGCAACGGCATTTTTCTGCACGTTAACTTCGGTGCCTTCAGATACTTCCAGCGTCAGGAACTCATCATTAACTTTGGTAACACGACCAACAAGGCCGCCACCGATGACGACTTCATCGCCTTTAGCCAAGCCGGTAACCAGCTGTTTGTGCTGCTTAGCGCGCTTTGCCTGGGGGCGCCAAAGCAGGAAGTAAAAAATCAGCACAAAACCAACCAGCATAACAATTTGCGCGATGCCACCGCCGGCAGCGGCTTCTTGGGCATGGGCTGGTGAGATGAAGAAATCCAGCATTGCAGAGAACTCCTGGGTTAGAAAACTCAATGGGTGAACCGATTAAACCACCCGCCAATGGCGGATGGCGATTAATTCGCTAGGGGAGGCACTGGCAGGCCGCGCTGGGCATAAAAGCCTTCCACAAAGGTCGTCAATGTACCCGCTTCGATTGCCGCGCGCAAATCAGCCATTACCCGCTGGTAGTAGCGTAAGTTATGGATGGTATTGAGCATGGAACCCAGCATTTCGTTGCAACGATCCAAGTGGTGCAAATAGCCCCGTGAGAAATTCTTACAGGTATAGCAGTCACACTCGGCATCAAGCGGTCGGGTATCGAAGCGGTGCTTGGCGTTACGGATCTTGACCGTACCCTCTGAGGTAAACAGGTGACCGTTGCGTGCATTACGGGTAGGCATCACGCAATCGAACATGTCGACGCCGCGGCGCACGCCCTCTACCAAGTCTTCTGGTTTGCCAACGCCCATCAGGTAGCGAGGGGTGTCGTCCGGCATCCATGTCGGTAGATAATCAAGCACCTTGATCATCTCTTCTTTGGGTTCGCCTACCGACAGACCGCCAATGGCTAAGCCATCAAAGCCAATGTCGAGCAGCCCTTTTAGTGAGCGTTCGCGAAGTTCAGGGTGCATGCCGCCTTGAATAATGCCGAACAGCGCTGAAGGTGAGTCACCATGAGCATCGCGTGAGCGTTTCGCCCAACGAAGTGAAAGCTCCATGGATTTTTCGGCTTCTTCAAAGGTGGCTGGGTACGGCGTGCACTCGTCGAAAATCATCACCACGTCAGAGCCCAACGAGCGCTGCACGGCCATGGATTCTTCCGGCCCCATAAATACCTTGCTGCCATCGACTGGCGAACGGAAGTGAACGCCTTGCTCGGTAATTTTGCGCATTTCACCCAAGGAAAAAACCTGGAAGCCGCCGGAGTCGGTCAGGATCGGTTTGTCCCATTGGGCAAAGTCATGCAAGTCGCCATGGGCTTCAATAACGTCGGTGCCTGGGCGCAGCCATAGGTGAAAGGTATTGCCGAGAATGATTTCTGCGCCAATCTCTTTCACGGAGTCAGGTGTCATGCCCTTCACCGTGCCGTAGGTACCCACCGGCATAAAGGCAGGGGTTTCGACGGTGCCGCGGGGGAAGTGCAGGCGCCCCCGGCGCGCACGGCCATCGTCGGCTAGGCGCTCAAAGCGCATAAAGCATTCGTTTCGCATCTAAATAACTCGTCAATAATCGGTTAAGGCGCTGGGCGTATCGTGTCTAGCGGGTCAGCAGCATGGCATCGCCATAACTAAAGAACGCGTAGCGCTCGTCAACTGCCGTGTGGTATGCCCGCATCATGTGGTCATAGCCTGCAAACGCGGAGACCAGCATCAGCAGGGTCGACTCGGGCAGGTGAAAGTTGGTAATTAGGGCATCCACACAGCGCCACTCATAGCCAGGGTAGATAAAGATATCGGTGTCGCCGCTGTAGGGGGCGATCTGGCCGTCGTTACTTTTCAGGCAAGCGCTTTCTAAGCAGCGCACGCTAGTAGTGCCGACAGCAATGACCCGTTTTCCAGCGGCCTGAGTGTCGCGAACTTTTTGACAGGCGTCCTCAGAAACCTCAATCCACTCGCTGTGCATGTGGTGTTCGAGGATGTTGTCGACGCGCACAGGCTGAAAGGTGCCAGCGCCGACGTGCAAGGTCACAAAGGCACTGTTAATGCCTTTCTCTGCCAGGGCATCCAGCAACGGCTGGTCAAAGTGAAGCCCCGCGGTAGGCGCTGCTACTGCGCCGTCGCGGCGGGCGTACACGGTTTGATAGCGTTCCCGATCACTCAGCTCATCGTCACGGGTGATATAGGGTGGCAGTGGCATATGGCCGTGCTTTTCAAGCAGCGCAATCATGGGCGTGTCGCCTAAAAAGCGCAGCTCAAAAAGCGCATCGCGACGGCCTTCAACCACCGCATGAATATCGCCTTCAAAGATCAGTTCGGTGCCAGGTTTGGGCGATTTGCTCGAACGGATATGCGCTAAACCACGGTGGCTATCCAACGGACGCTCCAGCAGCATTTCTACTTTACCGCCGCTAGCTTTGTGGCCGTGCAAGCGTGCTGGAATGACACGCGTATCATTGAATACCAGCAAGTCGCCGGGTTCGAGTAGCTCAAGTAAATCAGGAAATCGACGATGCTCGAGTGCGCCGCTTTGACCATCCACACATAGCAAACGGCAGTCGCTGCGCTGCTCAGAAGGGTAGCGAGCAATTAGCTCGTCGGGTAGCTCGAAATGAAAATCCGCGCGCTGCATGGAAATGGCTCTTATCAGTGGTCAAACAGGCGGCATAGGATAGCGCTTTAGATAGATAAAGTCAGTCAATGTGATTGACCTGTGAGGTTATCTACGTATAATGCGCAGCCATTGCCGGTGTGGCGGAATTGGTAGACGCAGCGGATTCAAAATCCGCCGCCTTTACGGGTGTGCCAGTTCGAGTCTGGCCACCGGCACCAAATTCAAGGGCTTAGCGATTTATCGCTAGGCCCTTTTTTGTGCCTGCTTTTTACGATCCCTTTTCATCTGGCCGCGCTTTTCGGCTGATTCCATTGCTTGCTACCGCGTTTCGGTAGTGGCGATGCGTCTAATGCTCTGTTACCGCTATATAACCAGTCTTTTTCAGGGTTTGGCTAACACTTCTTTGTGGAATACTTAAGCCTATTTTTCTAATGCGCTTGGTAAGCACGGTGTGTGCAGGCGCGTGGGCGATGTACGCCAACCGGATATAAAAACGATTAGGCGCCAAGCGCCTGCGAACTTTCAGTGGAGAAGTGCTCAATGGCGATATCATCAGCCGATATTCTTAAGTCGACCCAGCCTGGTGTGATGAACGGCCACTTGCTCAATGGCGTCAGGGTGAGTTCAGTGGGCTCCCAGGGCGACTGGCAAGCGTTCGCTGACACCCAAGAGGGTGTGGCGCGCATAGAAATACCGGCTGATCCGCAGGCACGCCTTGCTTTCGTTCGCCGTTGGATGGCGAAAAACCAAAAAGTGTTAAAGCATGGTGGAATGGCGGCAACGCTGGTTCTACCGCTGATGGCTCAGCAGGCGATGGCAGATGACATGGTTGCTGTTAATGACCTGCAAGGGGTTGATGAGGTTATTCGCCAACCTAATGGCAGCCTGACATTGGTAATGGATAACGGCCAGCGTATTTACCTAGCGGCTGCGGATGTTGAGCTTGAAGGCGGGCGCGTGGTGGTCGATATCACGGCGCTTATGGAAAAGCTGGATGCCGACAGCGGCCTTCTTGTGCCGTTAAGCCAGTTGCCCAATGTGCAGACATGGGAGCTGTTGCCCGATGGTAATGTAATGATTACCCGTGCTGATGGCTCACTGTTGCTCGTGGAGCGTGGCGCTGTGGTTCAACAGGGCGATCTTTTGTTGATCAGCCCGAGCAGTGCGTTGCAGCAAGGTGTGGCAGAAAGCACTGACTTTGGCACGCTGCTCTTTGTGCCTAGTGCGTCTTTTTCACCTAGCGTTAGCGGCAACGAAACCACGCCAAGTAATACAAGTGCCACAAGCGGTAGCAGCACCCCAGTTAGCTCTTTTGGTGAGATTCCACCTTGGCTTTACATCGGTGGCGGTGCGCTGGCGTTAGGAGCTGCTGCAGCTGGCGGCGGGGGAGGTGGTGGTTCCTCAACACCGCCTGCACCAGAACCACCCACGATCAGCGGCTATGTGATTGATGGCTATATTGCTGGTGCCACCGTTACTCGTGCCGTTAACGCTAATCAAGTGGAAACCGATAATAGCGGTTTCTTCAGTGGCCTGCAGGGCAGCGGTATCTTGACTGCCACAGGTGGCGTTGACATTGCCACTGGGCTGCCCTTCAACGGGGTGTTGCGAGCGCCAGAAGGTGCCACAGTGATCACGCCGTTGACCACCATGATGGTTCAGCTATCGGCGCAGTTTGATGTCAACGATGCTACGTCGCAAAGTGTGATTAAAACCGCGTTGGGGCTAGATGAGCGCGTTGATTTGCTGACTACCGACCCACTGGGAGAAGACTCTGCTAGCGTTGAGTTGCTTGTCGCGGGTGTTAAAGTTGCTGGCTTGCTAGCGATGGCCAACAGTGCGGGTATTAGCAGTAGCGACGCGCTTTCACTACTTGCCAACGCACTCAATCAAGCCAATGAAGCGGGTCGTGAGCTGACCAATCAGCAAATGGCTGATGCATTAGGGCTGCCTTCTATCGCCGGTCAGGTAAAGCAAGCACTAGACGCTATTGATAACGCGGGGGCGGACGTCAACCTTGATGCTTATCGAGACGGCGACAGCAACCCACTTCGCGATGCTCAACAAGCGGTTCAAAACCCCAACAGCGATCTTTCCAATACGATTGATGTTCGCGCTGATCTTCCTTATCTCACGCTTCAAACCGCGGTTAATCTTGCGCAAAAAGGAGACTTGCCCTCTCAGTACTTGATCAACCCTGATCAGTCGTTCTCTGCGGGCACGTTGGGATTGACCGTCGCCGCTGACCGTTTAGCGCTGGTGGAGAAGATCTTAGCAGGTGATTACGATGTTGGAACGGCGCCTATCGAGCTTTCCGACATTTACACTTGGTCAATTCGCGCTAGCGTCGAAGATGTGTTGGTGACTGGCGGTTTGGAGCGCCCCGCCGTTTTAGGTGCTGAGCGCGTTACGCTAACGGATGAAACGATCCGGCCGGACCAGTTTGCAGACTTGAATACGCTGGATAACTTTGTACTTGGCAGCACGGTGGTGCCTTACACGCTTGAAGAGGCGCTGAAAACGGCAGAAATGCCCGCAAACTACACGTTAGATCCAGAAACGCCGTTTGTTAATAATGAATTAAGCCTGCGTGAAGCGGCAGAGCTTATTGATGAAACACGGCTGTTAACAGATCGCGCGCTGAACACTGGGGATGATGGTTTAACACGCGAGATGTTGTTGAACTGGACCATCCTCGATAGTTTTGACAACGTGATAGACGCTTCCAGCGCTGACCCGCAGCTTAATGAAGCCCGCCGTGTCAGCGTCACAGAAGCCGTCATTACGCCAGAGCAATTTAAGCAGCTCGATGCGCTGAGCAATTTCGAGCTAGGTGCCACAGAAGTAGGCTATACGCTTGCACAAGCCCTCGATGCAACACCGCTGGCCAGCAACTACATCATTGATCTCGATGCTCCCCTTGATGTCGGTACCGTGACTGTCGCACAAGCAGCTTCAGCCTTTGCCGATGTTTCGCGGGTTTTGGAAGGTGCCAACAATCAACCGCCACTGACGCTATTTCAGTGGGCCGTGAGTGATAGTGCTAGTGCCATTATTGCGGATATCAACGATGGCCACGTCGCTGGCGCTAACCCCGTCACTATTAGTGATCGTGCGATAACCGTCGGTGAATTTGATCAGCTTAATACGTTGGATAACTTCCAGCTAGGCGACACCGTTGTGGGCTACACCTTGGCACAAGCAATCGCTGCCGACGTGCTTGCCGAAAACTACGAAATCGCCCAACAACCGCCCTTTAATGCGGGCAGTGTTAGCGTGTTGAAAGCAGAAGATACGCTCGCGACCGTAGACAACATTCTGGCGAATGCGCTGAACCCAGAAACGCCCAATGTCGATCAACTCTTCAACTGGACAGTGCTTGATACGGTTGGCGCTATTTTGGATGCGGGTGATGTTGCCCATTTACTGCGTGCCAATGCCGTCAACGTTAGCGATGGTGTGATTACCTTAGCGCAGTATGAAGCCCTAACAGGACTTCAGAGCAATTACGTACGCACCGGAGAAACTGTTGAGTACACGTTGTCGGAAGCCATTGAAGCTGAAGATGCTGGCTCGTTGCTCACCAATTATGCGATTAATTCTGAGGCCAGCCGTCAGGGTGGCGAGCTCACCGTGGCAGACGCGCGGGAACAGTACCTCCAGATCGATGCGTTAGTAGAAAACGCTGAAAACAGTGAGGAGCTGCGCGAAGTTTTGCCGTTTAGCTGGGTAGTGGTCGATAACGCCAATACTATCATTGGCGATATTGCCGAAGATCACGTGATGCTGGCGGACCAAGTGCGTGTCGCCAATGCGGGAATTAATCAATCCCAGTACGAACGCTTGGCCATGTTAGATAACTTTGAACTGGCTGCCACGGTTGTTCGCTACACCTTAGAAGGTGCTATCAGTACAGACATTGAGCTGGCGGATAACTATCAAATTGCGCCAGAAGCTTACAGCCCAGGAGAACTTAGCGTTGCTGGTGCTAGTTCTGAGCTTGCCCGTGTTGAAGACATTATCAGCGGTGCCAATAACGCCGATGGGCTAGACGCTAATGAGCTGTTTGATTGGGTGATTAATGATACTGCTGAGGCGATTTTAGCCGTTGAGCAAGGTGCATTGCATATCGCTCTTGCTGATGAACTTCGTGTCACCGACCAAGCGATTACCATTGTTCAATACAATGCGCTGCTAGCGATTGAAAGCAATAACGCTGGGTATCAGCGTGGCGACGAACAGGTGGAGTACACGCTAGCGCAGGCGTTTAGCGTCGGTATCGACGATGTCGTGGCTAATTACATTATTAGTACTGGCGCGTTATTTGCCCCACAACCATTGACCGTACAGTCTGCTATCAATGATCTGGCCGCTGTGCGCCAACTGCTAGATAGCGCCGAAAACGCGCCCAATCTCGGCAATGTTTATACCTGGAGCGTGCTTGATAGTTATACCAATATCCAGGCGCAGTTAAGGGCTAATCTTCCAGATGGGTTGCAGCTTGCGGATACCATTCAAGTCACTAACCTCACCTTAACCGCAGCGCAATATGAGCGTTTGGATACGACGCTGAACAACTTTAGCTTAGGTGATACGACCGCAGTAACCTACGCCGATATTAGCGATGCGTTGCGTGCCGAAGAGGCCGATCTGCTCGCACCAGCAGGACGTTTTAGCCTGCTAGATAACAAAACAGCCCTGGTAGAGACCTTAACCGTCGCAGAATCCGCCGATACCTTGGCAAACATCCGGACGGTTTTGGAAGCGGCTAATGGTCTCGAAAATAACAATGAAACCGTTCAAGCCCTGTTCGACTGGACGGTAAGCGACACGGCTGACAACGTTATTCGTGCGATCAATCAGGGCCATATAACGTTGGCTGGCAATGTCGTGATTACGGATGATCAAATCACCTACGCGCACTATCAGTCGTTGATGACTCTAGGCAACTATCAGTATGCCGATGACCCCATTGAGGTGCTGTACACCCTAGAAGAAGCATTAGAGATCATTGACGAAGAGGGTGTTGAAAGTCTCAATAAAGATCCAGGCGATAACAGTGTGGGTTATCGTATTGCTGATGAAGAGCTGTCCGTGGGTACCTTCACCGCTGCTGACGTTAAACCGTTGGTGGATAAGGCGCTATCTGCATTGGCAAATGCCAATGGGCCCACGCCTTCGGTGAACGCATTACTGAAGTGGACGGTTGTTGATACGGCAGCTGCCTTGCTAGAGGCTCAGGCTGGCACCGAATTCCCGCTGCATATTACCGGTGCGGAGCAGGTGTCGGTTAATAACGATATTCTAGCGATTGCCGATTTACAGCGTTTACAACGGTTAGATAATTTTGAGCTTGGCGATACGCCAGTGCGGTTTATTTTAACCAGCAACTTAACGCTGAATCAGATTGAAAGCATTGCCAATAGCTATGAAATTACGCCAAGTAATATTGAATTGCCGAATTTCCTACTGGCTACGGTTGCTGATGCTGAAGCTCGATACCAGTCAGTTCAGGCGATTGTGGATGGCGCGCTAAACAGCCGCAATGTCAGTGTGGAAATGCTTCAGACCTGGAGTATTACCGATGCTCAGGCGGCTAATCTATTGGTGGCAAGTGAAGAGGCGTGGGTAACGGGCGCAGCTAACATCAGCTTGCAGTTGGGAGCTGATGAGCTTCTGACCGCCGAGCAGTACGAGGCGTTTGTTGCGCTAGGCAACGTGTCGCTCGATAGCGTAGAGGTGGGTTACTCCTTACAAGAAGCGGTTGCCGTAATAAATGCCGGAGAGGTATTGCCTGCCAGCTCCGATGAGCGTCCGGGTAGTTACCAAGTGCTGGCTGACCAGCCTTTCGATGCTTCCTCGTTAACCGTAGCGGAAGGTGAGCAGCTGCTAGCCACCGTTGCCTCCATTATGGCAGGTGCCAACAATGCCGCTGAGCTAGACCGCGAAACGCTGCTGAACTGGGTGATAGAAGATAGTGTTCAGCAGCTCATGGAGGCTATCGATAGTGACGTGCTGTTAGCGGCGAGTAGTGTGCGCGTCAATACTGATGAGATCGGTTATCAAGATTTTGAAGTACTCAGCGAGCTAGAGAACTTTGACCAAACAGGGCTAACGGTTTCTTACCCTCTGGCAGACCTAGTGCAGCGCTTTATCAGTGGAGGAAGCATCCCTGAAAACTACTCGCTGGATACCGCTCAAAGCGCATTTTTCGATGCTGGATTGCTGGATGTTCGCGCGGCCGAGGAGCTGTTTGTCACCGCCAGTACGCTGCTGGACGGCGCGGTAAATAACGACGTGCCTCTCTCCTCGCTAACCTCATGGGTAGTGCAGGACACTTATAGCAATATCTACACGCTTAATGTCGCAGGCAATGGTGGTGTACCAGCTGAATTTCTGGTCAATGATGCCGCAAGCATTGTCGTCATTGATGACCCGCTTGAGAGTGACGCCGAGCAGGATCTGAATATTGCCTTTACGGTCAATGGTTACACGCATCAGCCGGGTGCCGAAGCCGGTGGTAGCGTTGATCAACTCGCCCAAACCTTTACGGTGGATGGTCAGCCTGGTAGCGAGGTGATGAGCATCACCGATTTCCGCGTCGGCAATGTGCCAGGTGCCGACGAGCTACGTGTTGACCTGACCGCCGAGGAGTTTGCAGCACTGCGTGGCGAAGGCGCAGGACTTGTTATTAGCGAGGAGGTGCAAACGCTAGATGTTAACGACGCCTTCGCCGTGTTCACAACTGCTGAATTCGAGAGCGGCGTTGATTGGCTCGATCAGCTTGGCCTGGAAAGCGGTGATGTGGTGTACCTCTTGGCGGGTGATGGTAGTACGCAAGAGATCGCCGATGACGCGCTGCTGCAACGTGTCGAAGCACTTTCAAACAGTGCGTTTGAAACTGACACGCTAGCGTCGTTCGAGAATATTAATCTTGGCGACTTTGATAACGTTAACTGGAATACCAATTACAACACGATTGCCTAATGACTGTGTGAAGGCGGTGTTGGCTAGTTTGGCGGAGACCGTCTTTCAAACGTCGATTTAGCTGTTTGTAAAATTGTTTTACGTATTAAAGAAAGCGTTAGCCAAGCGTTGGCGCTTTCTCGCTTTTCTATGGTCAGCCGTTTTATAGTGCAATCGTCAACGTAGAACCAAACGGTACGTCCATGGACCAGTTTGAGCTGCATAATCGCAATTTAGCCCCAGAGCAGGTGTCTCACTCCCACGATTTTCACCAGTTAATACTGGCGACGTGTGGCGTGACTGAGCTTGCTATGGAAGGGCAGAGCGAGCGCGTCACGGCACGCCGTGGCTGCTTGATTCCATCGTCTCGACATCATGAGTACCAAGGCGATGGCAGTAACCGCACGCTGGTGCTGGATATTCCGGTGAAGCACTTGGCCGTGTTGGAGAAAGGCAGTGAAATCGAGCGGCTGTTCGATAAGCCGCGTTTTTTCACCGTGCCTCCGGCGCTTAATCAGCTTACCCATGCCTTGACGCATCAGTTAGAGCAGTGTCCCGCGCTACAAAATGAAATTGCCGTGCTGCTGCTTCGAGCGCTGTATATGTACCTCCAAGATGAGCCGAAGCAAGTTGCTGATCAGATTGGCGTGCGTTGTATCAGTGAGCGGCTGGATCTAGAAAGGCTGGATGCTTGGCTGGATCAGCACTTGGCGGACGATATTCGGGTTGAGCAATTAGCCGCATTATGTGCGCTAAGCCCTGGCCATTTTCATGCTTGCTTTCGTGAGCTAACCGGTGTGACACCCTTAGCGTATGTTCAGCGCAGGCGGCTTGAACACGCGCGTACGTTGGTTAGGCACAGCGCGCTAAGCCTGGGCCATATTGCCATGCTGGTTGGCTTCCGCGACCAAGGTAGCTTTTCACGCGCCTATCGGCGCTACTTTGAGATTGCCCCCTCCTCAGATCGCTAGCCTACCCGCGATCAACAATGCCCGGCACGTTTCAACACTTACGGGCAAATTTCCCAGAGTTTCGGGCAAGCACGCCGCTCATCATCATCGTAGTCTCAAGAGGATTCCCACCTTCCTTGGAGAGACACCATGAGCGTTACCTATCAAGACAGCAATGCCCGTATGAGCCAAGTCGCGATTCACAACGGCACCGTTTATCTCGCCGGCCAAGTGCCTAGTGATGCAACGGCTGACATGCGTGGCCAGACGGAGCAAGTGCTCGCGCGCATTGACCAACTGTTAGCTCAGGCAGGCACCTCGAAAGAGCAGCTTATCTCGGCGCAAATTTGGGTCACCAGCATGGCTGAGTTCGATCAAATGAATGCTGCCTGGGATGCCTGGGTTGTGCCTGGCCGCCCACCCGTACGTGCAGCGGTTGAAGCCAAGCTTGCTAAGCCGGAATGGAAAGTAGAAATCATGGTTGTTGCTGCGCTGCCGGAGGCTTGATATGCGGGTTGTGTCTGCGGCGGAAGTGGAACGCTATCTTACCTGGAAAGGTTTGATTAAGCGGCTACATACCACCTTTGTGAACGGCGTTGAATCTCCGCCACGCCATCATCACGCGATGCATCGCCCCGACGGTGAAGCCACCATGCTGCTAATGCCTGCCTGGGAGCCAGCAGGCTATATTGGCGTCAAAATGGTCAATGTGTTTCCCCAAAATGCACAACACAATATTCCTGCTATTTCAGGGCTGTATTTGCTTAGTGAAGGCAAGCATGGCCAGCCACTGGCCTGCATTGATGGCAGCGAACTAACGCGCCGCCGCACAGCGGCTGCTTCTGCCTTGGCGGCGCAGGCGCTGGCCAGCGAGACAGCAGAAACGCTACTGGTTGTGGGTACTGGCAAGTTGGCTCCTATGGTCATTGAAGCTCATGCCAGCATTCGACCGATCAAACGTGTCCTGGTGTGGGGCAGAAATCCTGAGAAAGCTTCTGCTATTGCTGAGGCCTATGCGGATCGTTTTGACACCCAGGTCGTTAGCGATCTGCAAGAAGCGGTTGTGCAGGCTGATATTGTCAGCTGCGTCACGCTCTCCACAGAGCCTTTAATTAAAGGTGAGTGGTTAACACCGGGCACGCATGTTGACCTAATTGGTGCCTTCCGCCCCCAAATGCGCGAAACCGATGCTGAGTGTCTGCGTCGATCTGCCGTATTTGTGGATACCTACGCAGGGGCTAAGGGTGAAGCTGGCGATATTCTTCAGGCAATCGACGAAGGTGCGTTCCGTTTCGAGGATATCAAGGCCGAGCTTGCCGAGGTGCTTGTGGGAACTAAGCCAGGCCGACGCTCTGCAGAGGCCATCACGCTGTTTAAGTCAGTTGGCGCATCGCTTGAAGACTTAGCGGCGGCCATTGAAGTGTGGGAGGCCATTAACCAGTAACTCACAGAGAGCCGAGTAACTAACAGAGAGCCGTCACGTTCGTCTTCTACGGCTTTAACAATAACGACAATAAAGCGATCGCTTACGAGTGGAAACGCCAGTCATAACGCAAACCAGCTAATAACCAAAACGAGGTAAGTTATGAAACCTACACAGTCTTTTTTATTCGCTGCCATGGCCACGCTGCCACTGGCGATTGCCAGTGCCACCGCCCAGGCGCAGTCCTATGAAATGGTCATCGCTACCCAACTGCCAGAGGATATGAAAAATAACGAAATCTATCCTGCCCTGGTGCATTTCAAAAACCTTGTGGAAGCACGCACCGATGGAGACCTTGAAGTCTCTATTTTTGGCGGTGGTCAGCTAGGCTCAGAAGTAGAAAACGGCTCAGAAGTGCAGGGCGGCCGCACGCTGCAATCGACCATTATGTCAGCGGGTGCGATGTCATCGTTTTATGGCGACTATCAAGCGGTAACGGCGCCATTTTTGTTTACCAGTTGGCGTCAAGCGTGGAGCTTCTTTGACAGCGAATGGTTTGCTGACTTTATGTCTGGCACCGTTGAAGACGCCAATATGCGCTACTTAGGTACGTTCGATGATGGCGGCGGTTTCGTGGCCTTCACTAACAACGTGCGCTTGATTGAGACCATGGAAGATCTAGAAGGGCTCAATATCCGTACCGAAGAGAACCCAGCTCACGTGGCTATCATGCGCTCACTTGGTGCTTCTGCCACGCCCCTCCCTTGGGGTGAGCTGATTACTGCCCTTGAAACGGGGCTGGCGGATGGCCAATTTAACGCTCCCGTGTTGAATACCACGTTCAACTTTGATGCGGTAACGGACTACACCACCCTGACAGGGCATGTATACAACAGTGCCCCTTGGGTCGTCAGTGAATCCTGGTATCAGTCGCTACCGGAAACGCATCAACAGGCGTTAATCAGCTCTGCCCGCGAAGCGATTCAACTGAGCCACGGTATGTCTGGTGCGCTTGCCACCGCCAGTTGGGTAGAGTCCTGCGAACGCTTTGAAGCTTGCTACCTAATGCCCGATGCCGAGCGGGAACGGATGGCAGAGGTTGCCCGTCCCGCTTGGAAAGAGTGGATCGTCGATGACTTCGGTATGGATGAAGCCCGCGTGCAGGGGCTACTTGACGAAGTCGAGCGGGTTGGTCAGCAGCTTGCAGATGATGATCTGCGCATTTACGGCCAGTAAGACTTAGCGACGGACAAACGCTGGGGTAGCACGCCTGCCCCAGCGTGAGGAATCACGATGAGCGTTTTACTCCCGTTACGCCGCCTGAGTGATCACGTCAATCAGGTGGCAATTGTGGTATGCGTTGGCTGTATTTTATCGATGCTGGGCATTTCTTTTACCGCCTTTCTCTACAAGCTGTTTACCGGCAGCACGCTGAGCTGGACCTATTCACTGGCCCGGCTTTTTTTGCCATGGATAGGCTTTCTCTCAATGACCATTTCACTGCGTTATGGCGAGCATGTAGCGATGACGCTGCTAGTGCGTAGCCTGCCCAGAATCATGGTGAAAATAGCGGCGGTGTTGTGTCTGGCGGTCCTCGGCTTATTTGCACTCATGCTTACTTGGTATGGCTGGGGCTACTTCACCAACGCGACGCAGGTTTACATGGTGTCGGATCAGATCCGCATTCCTAGCAAAGTGACGGCCATTGTTGTTCCTATCAGCGGCCTGATTATGTTGCTGCATCTCGTTCACGGCTTTGCACTGCTTGAGCACTTTACAAGCGAGCATGAGGTGATTGATGAGCTTCTTGAGAGTTCTGAAGGGGAGACCCGGCCATGACGCCTACTATTATTGTATTTGTGCTGTTGCTGTTTATTGGTGCTCCCGTGGCGGTTGTCATGGCTATGTCAGGACTGGCTGGGGGGTTCTCCCTGGGCGGAGAGCGCATGCTCGGTATCATTGCCGACCGGATGTTTTCAGGGGTTTCAGGGTTTTTGTTAATCGCGGTGCCTTATTTTATTTTTACCGCCGAGCTAATGAATCAGGGTGGACTAACTCACAAGTTGATTGCGTTTAATAATTCATTGTTTGGCCGTGTTCGGGGTGCACTTTCCCACGTCAATATTTCGGTATCGGTGTTTTTTGCCGGGTTAACCGGTGCTGCTGTCACTGACACCGTGGCAATCGGCAAAATCATGATTCCCGAAATGAAAAGGCAGGGTTACGACGCTGAGTACGCGGCAGCCGTTACGGCGTGTTCATCGATTATTGGGCCGATTATTCCACCCAGTGTGGTGATGGTGGTATATGCCACCCTGTTGCGTGATATTTCGGTGATCGATCTTTTCGCGGGCGGCATTATTCCTGGGCTTTTGATGGCGTTGGCGCTGTTATGTGTGAGCTTTTTCCTGGCCTGGAAACGGGGTTATCCCAAACAGGCACCTACGCCGTTTAAAGTAGCGCTGATGTCGTTTGTCGTTGCGCTGCCTGCCATGGTGGTGCCACTGATTATTTTGGGTGGCATTCTGTCGGGCTTAACCACCATCACTGAAGCCTCTGGGTTTGCGGCGGTGTATGCCATCGTGATTGGCGTCGTATTTTACCGAAATCTCACTTGGCGAAAAATTTGGGACGCGCTGGTTGTGACCGTGCGCTTCTCCGGCGTGGTGTTTTTCTTGCTCGCTACCTCGGCGGTACTGGGCTGGTTTGTAACACGCTCAGGAATTGCCAGAGACGCTGCTGGGCTTATTACCACCTTCAGTGATGCCGCATTCCTACAGTTAATGCTGGTGTGCTTGCTACTGTTGGTGATTGGTACGGTGATGGATGTGCTACCTGCGCTCGTAGTGGTAGCGCCCGTACTTGTGCCAGCCATGATTCAGCTGGGTTTTGACCCGTTGCATTTCGCCATATTGATGATTGTGGTGCTCAACGTTTCCAATGTGACGCCCCCCGTGGGGATGACGCTGATGACGGCCGCCCGAATAGCCGAAGTGCCTTATGAGCGAGCCATCGTGGCATCACTACCATTTTATGTAGCGTTCATTGGCGTTATTGTGCTGTTAGCGGCATTTCCAGCGCTTTCAACTTGGATTCCTTCACTACTTTAAAAGGTGGATAGCAACACATGAAGTGCTTTTACCATCCTGACCAGGACTACCATGCGCCGCCGACCTTTCTGTTGCGCGGCCAGCCAGCGCCTTCGCCGGAGGGGCCGGTACGCGCTGAGCTGCTAAGCAAAGGGTTGGCGGCGGCTGGTTTGAGCCTGACTGAACCTAGTGAAACCGACTCGCCGACGCTGCGGAAACGTCTAGAGCAGATTCATACGCCGCGCTACTTACGCTTTCTGGAAACGATTTATGAGCGTTGGCAGGCGCTGCCTAATGCAGCGGCGCTGGTGGCACCGAACGTTCACCCTTGCGGCGGTGCGCGCCACTATCCTGATCACCCGATTGGCCAGACGGGCTGGCATTTGCACGATATGGCCTGCCCGTTAAGCGAAACAAGCTTTCAAGGGGCGCTGGCCTCGGCAGCGACAGCCGTGGCTGCGACGGAGGAGGTAATGAGCGGGGCCCCACGTGCTTACGCCTTGTGCCGCCCACCGGGTCATCATGCGGGGCCGGATAACGCGGGTGGCTTCTGTTTGTTGAATAACGCTGCTCTGGCTGCCAGCGTGCTGCGTGAGAAATTTGCCAAAGTAGCGATCATTGACGTGGATTTGCATCACGGTAACGGTACTCAGGATATTTTCTATTCCCGCGGGGATGTCTGGACCGGCTCTGTACACGTCGACCCGAGTGATTTTTATCCCTTCTTCTGGGGTGGCGTGGACGAGATAGGGTGCGAAGAGGGTGAAGGTGCCAACGTCAACTTACCTTTGCCCTTGGGCAGTGATGGCGGGACCTATCTTAACGCGGTGGCCACGCTGATTGAGCAGCTCAACCGTTACCAGCCAGAGGCGGTCGTGGTGTCTTTGGGGCTGGATATCCATAAGGATGATCCGCTTGCTGGGTTCAGCGTGGAAACGGAAGCCTTTGTGGCATTGGGTGAGCAGTTGAGCGCCTTATCGCAGCCCACCGTGGTGATTCAAGAGGGCGGCTATCCGACCGAATATCTCAGCGCTAACCTTGCCGCCTTTATGCGCGGTTATCAGAGAAGTTGAGAGACGCTCAATGAGTAAGACAGGGTTTTACTGGCACGAACGTTGCTTTTGGCACGACCAGGGTGCCATTGGTGTTTTTTCTGCTCCCGGTGAGTTTCTGCAGCCGCAACCAGCGTCGGAAAGTCCCGAAAGCAAACGGCGGCTGAAGAATATTCTTGAGGTTAGCGGGCTGATTGACGAGCTCCGCGTCGTCAAACCTCCTGCCGCATCTGTTGAGGACCTGCTGCGCTTCCATACGGCTCGTTATCTTGAATCACTTCAGGCCGGTGACCAGGCGCGCGGTGGTAACGGCGGCGACTGCGCGCCTTTCATGCCTGGCAGTTGGGCAGCAGCAAGGCACTCAGCGGGGCTTGCCGTCGCAGCGGTAGAAGACGTGGCGCTTGGGCATGTCAATAACGCTTATGCGCTTTGCCGCCCGCCGGGGCATCACGCCGAGGCGGATCAGGGGCGTGGTTTCTGTTTGCTGGGCAATATCCCGGTAGCCGTGATGCGTGCCCGGGCCTTGGGGCAAGTGAAGCGGGTAGCGATTCTTGATTGGGATGTGCATCACGGTAATAGCCAGCAGTCGGCGTTTTACGCTGAGCCTGAGGTGTTCACCGTTTCCGTTCATCAAGCCGCGAACTACCCTCTCGATACAGGCAGTTTTGAAGAGCAGGGAGAAGGCGAGGGGTTAGGGGCGAATCTTAACCTGCCGCTACCGCCGGGCTGTGGTTTGGGCGCTTATCGCTATGCGATGGCGTCGCTGGTGTTGCCAGCGCTGGAAGCGTTTAACCCAGACTTAATCGTGGTGGCCTGTGGCTATGATGCCTGTGCAAAAGACCCGTTAGGCAAGATGCTACTCAACAGTGCCGCGTTTGCCGAAATGACCGCACAGCTAAAAGCACTTGCCGCCCGTTGCTGCCAGGGAAAGCTGGTTTTTGTCCATGAAGGTGGTTACTCAGAAGGCTATGTACCGCTATGTGGGCATGGCGTTATTCAAACCTTGGCAGGTAGTACGATGAGTGTCCCCGATCCGCAAAACGATGAAATTGCTGCCTGGGGGTATCAAGCCTTACAACCGCACCAGCAGGCGCTTATCGATGGCTGGCGCCAACAGTGGGAGCAATGCACGCAATGACACCGCTTTATGATCGCGATGGTTGGATTTGGCAGGATGGTGAATGGCTGGCTTGGCGAGAGGCCAAGGTTCATGTGTTTACCCATACGCTGCACTATGGAATGGGCTGCTTTGAGGGCGTGCGCGCCTATGAGGGGGAGCAGGGAACGGCGCTGTTTCGCGTGGCTGAGCATACCCGCCGCTTGGCAGAGAGCGCCCACTCCTTAGATATTCCGATCGCTTTTAGCGAAGAGGCGCTGATCGAGGCTCAGCAGGAGTGCTTGCGTAAAAATCAGCTGACGAACGCTTATCTTAAGCCAACGGTGTTTCTTGGGGCGGAAGGCCTTGGCCTACGGGCCAAAGGATTAAGCACCCATGTGATGATTGCTGCCTGGGACCTTGGGCCGTATCTGTCGCCGCAGGCAACCCGCTGTGGGTTACGTGCGCTGACGTCTTCGTGGGCGCGTCACCATGTCAATATCAGCCTGTGCCGTGCCAAGACCAGCGGTCATTATGTGAATTCGATGCTGGCGCTGAATACCGCTGTGAAAGCAGGGTTTGATGAAACCATCATGCTTGACCCAGAAGGCTATGTAGCCGAAGCGTCCGCCGCGAATGTTTTCTTGTTGCGCGATGGTGTACTGCACACGCCTGAAGTGACGTCCTGCTTGCAGGGCATCACCCGCGACAGCGTGATCCAGTTAGCCCGCGAGGCGCTGGGCATAGAAGTGCGCGAGCGACGCATCACCCGCGATGAGCTATATACTGCCGATGAGGCGTTTTTAACCGGTACCGCTGCGGAAATTCTTCCTCTGCGTGAACTGGATGGCCGCCGCATCGGGGTAAGGGCGGGTGCGCCGGCAGTCGACGCGCCGATACCGGACGACAGTGTGACCGCGCGCTTGCAGCGCCTGTATCGCCAAGCGGTGCGTGGCGAGCTGGCCGCGTTCAAGCACTGGTTAACGCCCGCTTAGGCTCATTGCCCGCTATTAGCGAGCGTTTTGCATTTAATTAGCGGGGGCAGTTTGCCACGAGGGCGCTGTAAACCCATCCATGGGCGCTACTTTCGCCATCCATGGCGAAAGACCCTCGTTTCAATCTGCCCCCGCACACCAACACCACTGGCAGATTTTCTAACTGAGTCAGGCATTCTCTTTAATGGCCTGCTCAAGAATCGCTAGCTGCCCTGGTTCCAGAGCATCCGCGACGGCGGTAATGCGTAAGACATGACCAAGCGCTGGGTGAGCGGGGCGGGCGATTAAACGGCCTGCTTCCAGTAGCTCACGGTTTACCCGCTCGGCCAGTTCGGCAGTTGGTAAGCGAATGCCGATAAAGTTGGTGGCGCTAGGCAGTACGTCGGCACCCAGTGCTTGGAAATGAGCCGCTAACTGTTCCCTGCGTGCTTTTACTTCCGCAATATGTTGGTGGACTTCAGTTGGGTGATCGAGCACGACTTCTGCGGCTGCCTGGGTAAAGGTGGATACCGCGTAGTGAATGCGTACCTTCATCATCAATGCGAGCACATCAGGGTCAGCAATCGCATAGCCAATGCGTAAGCCTGCTAAACCGTGGGCTTTTGACAGCGTGCGTAGGCGAATGACACCTGGAAGTGCCTTGGCCGCGAAGTCACTGTTGGCGTCATCACGAAAATCGCCATACGCCTCATCCAGCAGCAGCCAGCAGGTATCCGGCAGTGCGTCGCGCAGCTTGAGAATGGCACTGTCGCTATGCAGGTGGCCGCTAGGGTTATCGGGGTTGGCTAAATAAACCAGCTGGGCATTTTCCTGGTGTGCTGCCGCCGCTAACGCTTCCAAATCAGGGGCCAGTAGGCCAGGGGCTTCAACATAGCTAGGCTCTACTAAGTGGCAACCCTGGCCTTTCGCAAAGTAGCCAAAGGTTGGGTAAGTGCCCGCCGTGCTAACCACGGTGTCGCCCGGTGTGCAGGTGGTGCGCAGTGCTAATGCAATCAGGCTATCGGCACCGGCATCCACCAGTAAATGATCAAGCGGTATACCCTGCTGGGCGCTTAGTCGCTGACGAACGCCGAGAGCTTCCGCATCGCCGTAACAGTACACATGCTCGGCGACAGCATCGCCAAAATGTTCACGTAGCGCACGATGGGGCATGTCCAGCCCTTCATTAGAGCCCAATCGATGAGGGATTTCGCGGCCAATGCGGCGCTCCAGAACTTTAATCCCAGGAAACGGATTAAGGGGACCTTCACCAGTAAGATGATGGGGGTAGGAGGGCATATCGATATCCTAATAGTGAAAATTTTCAGCTCAAAATTTTACCGCGATTAAGCAACTGATGTGGGTCAAACGCCTGCTTCAGTGTGTGCATTAATTCGATTTCCGCCTGAGAGCGGCAGGTACTAAGCCAGGGGCGCTTTTCCAAACCAATGCCATGCTCTGCTGAAACAGAGCCTCCCAGCGCTTTAAGTGGCTCGTAAACCAGTGTTTCTACCGCGTGGCGCTCTTCCGGCGCATCGCTGCCAACGCTAATAGAAATATGCAGGTTGCCGTCGCCAAGATGACCAAATACCACCAGGCGGCCATCTGGCCAGCGTTGTACTAGTTGCTTCTCTAATGCATCGGTATAGCGCTGCATATCGGCAATGGGGAGGCTGACATCAAAGGTAAAGATGGGTGCCAGCCCCTTGATGAGCCCTTCAATATCTTCTCGTATCGCCCATAAACCATCGCTTTGCGAGCTTGATTGGGCAATCACCGCGTCGACGATTAAGTCTTGTTCAAATGCCTGTTCAAGCGCTACACGGAATTGCTCTGCATGGTGAGTTTCATCGTTACCGAGCGACTCGATAATCACATAAAAGGGGTGCTCTGGTGGAATAGGAGGCGTGTGCCTCGCCAGCGTTTCGGTGAGTAGGCGATAGTGGTTTTGCCACATCACCTCAAAGGCTCCCAGGCCACCCCCAAGCGCTTTGCCCATGTGGCTTAATAGCCCGGTTAGCGCGTCAAACGAGTGGCAAGCCACCAGTGCCGTTTGCTCGCTAGGGGTAGGCGGCTGAAGCCGCAGCACGGCGCGGGTAATAATCCCCAGGGTGCCTTCACTGCCAATAAATAGCTGCTTTAAATCAAATCCTGCATTGTTTTTCAGCATGCGATTCATGGAACTGACAACACGCCCGTCGGCCATCACTGCTTCAAGCCCTAGTACTTGCTGGCGCATCATGCCGTAGCGAATCACCCTGACACCGCCAGCATTGGTGGCGATATTGCCGCCAATCGTACAGCTTCCACGTGCGCCTAAATCCAACGGGAACTGCAGACCAACCTCGTTAGCGGCTTCTTGTACCCGCTGAAGGGGGGCGCCTGCTTGTACCGTTATCGTGCCGCCGACCTGGTCAATCTCTTCGATAGCGGTCATGCGCTCCAGGGAAATTACCAACTCTTCTGGGCTAGCCTCCGCGCCATGCACTAAACCGGTTAAGCCGCCGTGGGTCACTACTGGCTGTTTAAGCGCGTGGCAGGCCTGCATGACAGCCGCTAACTGTTCGGTGTCTGCCGGGCGCACGATAGCGCCTGCTTGGCAGGGCGCGCCGGTCATCCAGTCAACGCGGCGACTAGTGACATCATCACCCGTGAGCACATGGGCTGAACCAACAAGTGCGCTCAGCGCCTCCAGGGTTATCTGCATGGGTGTTCCTTGGTAAAGAGGTTAACGATTCAATGATTAGGCGGTAGCCGCCACCGGCGCTTGACGACCAGGAATCGCATCAAGCAGCGATTGGGTATAGGCTTCTTTTGGCTGAAGGAATATTTGTTCAGCGCTGCCTTGTTCAACAATACGGCCATGCTGCATCACCACGATGCGGTCGCAAATTTGCGCGGCTACCCGTAAATCGTGGGTAATAAACAGCAGTGAAAGCGAAAGCCGTTGCTTCAACTCTTCAAGCAGTTCCAGTACCTGGGCCTGAATAGACACATCCAACGCTGAAACAGCTTCATCAGCGACAATCAGTTCAGGGTTTAGCGCCAACGCACGAGCAATGCCAATGCGCTGGCGCTGTCCGCCGGAAAACTCATGGGGGAAGCGCTCCACGGCGCTTGCGCCAAGGCCCACAAGGTCAAGCAGATCACCTGCCTGTTTGAGCGCCACGTTTTTGGGTGTGCCATTGGCCATAGGCCCTTGAGCAATCGCCATGCCGACCCGAGTGCGTGGGTTGAGTGAGGCGTAGGGGTCCTGAAAAATCATCTGCACGCGGTGGCGTTCACGGCGTAACGCGTCGCCTTTTAGCTGTGAAAGGTTAACGCCATCCAGCAACAGCTCACCGCTGTCCGGGTGTTCAAGACGTACCACACAGCGGCCAAGGGTGGATTTCCCCGACCCCGATTCACCAACAATGCCCATGGTTTCGCCACGGGCCAGGGTTAGCGAGATATCATCCAGTGCGCGGACTTCTCGGGCAGGCTTAAACCAGCCCCCGCGTGAACGAAAGACTTTATTAAGCTGTTTGATCTCGAGTAGCGGAGCCACCTGGCTTGTTTCACGGTGGGGCGGCACTGCATTGCTGGGAATGGCGGCAATCAGTGCTTTTGTATAAGCGTTTTGCGGATTTTCTAGCACCTCTTTGGCTTCGCCGATTTCGACAATCTTACCATGGCGCATGACACAGACGCGGTTGGCAATTTCAGCCACGACCCCAAAATCATGAGTGATAAACATCACCGCCATACCACGGCGGCGCTGCAGGTCACGAATAAGCTCGAGAATCTGCGCCTGGGTAGTCACATCCAGCGCCGTAGTGGGTTCGTCGGCGATCAATAGTACGGGCTCTAGGGCTAATGCCATGGCGATCATGACGCGTTGCCGCTGGCCGCCAGATAGCTCAAAAGGGTAGGCGCTAATGGCTTTTTCCGGCTGTGGAATACCCACTTCAATCAACAGCTCCAAGGCACGTTCTTGACGCTGTTTCGGTGTCAGTTGACCATGCGCTTCAAACACCTCAGCGATTTGGGCGCCAACTCGCATTAACGGATTAAGCGCGGTCATGGGTTCCTGAAAGATCATGCCGATTTTAAGGCCGCGCAGGGCACGATGCTGCTTTTCGGTTAGGGTGATGACGTCTTGGCCCAGAAAGTCGACCTCACCTTGAACGGGGCGAACGCCTTTAGGGAGCAGGCCCATCACGGTGTTGGCGGCCATTGATTTACCCGAGCCGGATTCCCCAACCACGCACATGATTTCGCCGCGATTAACGTCGTAGCTAACGTTTTCCACCGCCAAGGCACGGTCGGCCCCTTTGGGTAGCGCCACGCTTAAGTCACGAATGCTAAGCACTGTTTCAGCTGATGGGTGCTGTTTTTTAGAATCAATAGTGACCGTCATGAAGGGCTCCTAGCGCTCGCGGGAAAGTTTGGGGTTAAGCGCATCGTCTAGCCCTTCACCGACTAAGTTCAACGCCAGAACGGTGAGTAGAATCGCTACACCAGGGAAGAAGCTCAGCCACCAGGCTTGGCGAATAACCGTGCGTGCTGCGCCAATCATGTAGCCCCAGGACATCACATTGGGGTCGCCCAAGCCTAAAAACGAAAGCGCCGATTCCAGCAAAATAGCGGTAGCGACCATTAACGAGGCCAACACAATAATCGGCGACAGCGTGTTAGGCAGAATTTGACGCAGGATAATGGTGCTGTTGGTTTGGCCGACTAAGCGAGCCGCTTCAACGTATTCACGGTGCCGCAACGACATAAACTCAGCCCTTACCAAACGGGCAACGGGGGGCCAACTGACCAGCGCAATCGCCAGCACAATGGAGGTGATGCTGGGTTGCATAATCGCCACCAGCACAATCGCCAGGGCAAAGTTGGGAATGGTTTGAAAGAACTCGGTAAAGCGCATGAGTACGTCGTCAATCAGTCCCCCGTAGTACCCCGCAATCGCTCCCAGCGGCACGCCAATCAGCAGGGCGACGCTGGTGGATACCAAACCAATCAGCAGCGATACCCAGGCGCCATGCATTAACCCTGAGGCGACGTTACGTCCCATGGTGTCGGTGCCCAGCAGGAAACCGTCCTGGGAAAGCGGCGGCAAAAAGGGCCGCTGAACCATGCGCCAGGGAGACTCAGGAAATAGCAGCGGCGCCAGAATTGCCATGATGATAATTAGCAGCAGAATAATCAGCCCTACCAGGGCACCACGGTTTTGCGCAAAGCGTGCGAAAAAGCTCATGAGGCCCCCTTGATGCGCGGATCAGCCAAGCGGTAAACCAAGTCGGTAAGAATATTGAAGACAATCACTAAAGCCGCCGAGAAGAAGAAAATACCCAGCAGCAGGTTGTAGTCACGCTGTTGTAGCGCTTCAAACATCAGCCGCCCAATACCCGGCCAAGCAAATACGGTTTCTGTCAAAATAGCGCCACCAACCATCTGCCCAGCCTGCAAGCCTGCCAGGGTGATAATCGGCAGTAAGGCATTGCGGAGAATGTGTCGGCGCTGAATGACGCTAGGTTTTAAACCCTTCGCACGGGCGGTTTTAACGAAGTCCTGCTGGGCTGCATCGAGCATCGAGGTGCGCGTCATGCGGGTATAAATCGCCATAAAAAATAGCGCCAGCGTGGTGGCAGGCAGTATCAGGTGTTTGGCAACATCCAGCACAAGCGCAAATCCAGTGTGGCCCGCGCCAACGGTGTAAAGACCGTAAGCGGGCAGCCAGCCGAGGTAGACAGAAAAGACCACCACGGACATCAGCGCTACCCAAAACAGAGGCGTGGCATAGAACACCAGGGCTAACGCCATAATCAGTGAACCAGAAGGTTTTTTAACCCGCGCCGCGGCCATGGAACCCGCCACAATGCCGAGCACCAGCGAGAGCACAAACGCCGTGCCTGTTAGTAGCAGTGTTGCGGGTAAGCGATCCATGATGAGGTCAAATACGGGCACACCAAGCCGGTAGGAGTAACCGAAATCGAGCATGGCAATGCCCGACACGTAGCGCCATAGCTGCACATACATCGGCTGATCAAGGCCGAAGCGTTCACGAAGCTGGTTGAGAAATTCCTGGTCAGCAGCGCCCGCCTCACCGGCTAAAATCGCCGCGGGGTCACCGGGAGCCATCTGAATAAGGAAGAAGTTAAAAATAACGATTAAGAACAATACGATAACGGCCTTCAATAGCCGCATCACTATCAAGCGAGCGTAAACCATAGACACCTTCCTGACCGATACCTTCATAACATGGCTGAAGCACCCAGGCAGCTTGCGCGGCCTGGGTGTCGCTTTGGACTAGCGGTCTAACCAAGCATCTTTGAAGCCATCGTTGACACCCACACCGGAAGTCACGAGGTCTTTTACGTCACAGCGGTAAAGGGTAGGGAAGCCAAGCTCCATCAACCAGCCGACAGGCACGTCTTCATGCAGAATTTCCTGCACTTCATGGTATAGCGCTTCACGCTCTTTATCGGGGAAGGCTGTGGCCGCGGCGTTAAACAGCTCGTCAACACGCTCGTTTTCGTAGCCTTCCACATTGTTCCAGGGTGAACCTTTGGCAATATTGTCGGACAGGTAAGTACGTGAAATGCCCAGCGCCGGGTCGCCATATTGGAACAGGTAGGTGAAGGCGAGATCGTAATCCCAGTCGCCAAGACGCTGGTTCCAGCCGCCCACGTCGGTGGCTTGGGTTCTTACGTTAATACCCACTTCACGCAGGTTCTGTTGTACGGCTTCAGCCCAACGGGTCCACGTTTCACCGTAAGGAAGCGGCAGGATAGTGATCTCTTCGCCGTCATACTCCATTTCTTCCAACAGCTCACGGGCACGGTCTGGATTGTGATCGTAAGGCTCTAAACCATCATGTTGGAAACGCGCATTGGAGCCAAAGGCTGAGAGCGGCACATTGCCTAAGCCATTCCACAGCACATCTTTGGCAAACTCACGATCCATGGCATACATCACTGCTTGGCGGAAGCGTTTGTCGGCGGTTGGGCCTTCACGGTTGTTCATCCACAACATAGCGAAGGGACTGAAATACTCGTGGCCTTCTTCCGTCATACAGACGTTATCCATAGCGGATAAACGTGGAATATCGAAGTTCTCAACGGTGCCGCTTGGTAGTACATCAATGGTGCCATTCTCGAAGGCGACCGCACGGGAGCCACCGTCCGGGATGATGTGCCAGTTGACGCCGTCTAGATAGGGCAGCCCGTCTTCGTAGTAGTCGTCATTTTTAACTAGCTCGATAACGGTGCCGCGTTCCCAATTAGCAAATTTGAAGGGGCCTGTGCCAATGGGGTGGTCGTTGTGTTCATTGTTGCGAAAATCGGTGTCCGCATACAGGTGCTCAGGCACCATGGTGAAGGTGCCTGCCTCAAAGGAGATCAGGAACGGGCCGAAGGGGTCGATTAAGGTAAATACAACGGTGTGGTCATCCGTTGCTTCGATGCTTTCCACATGTTGTAAAACGGCCCGCGCACTGGGGTTCAGCTCGCGGTGGAAAACATCGGCAGAAAATACCACGTCGTCAGCAGTGAAGGGTTCGCCGTCGTGCCAGGTAACATCTTCCCTCAGGTGAAACGTATAGGTGCGGCCATCGTCGCTGACTTCCCATGATTCAGCCAACTGCGGCATGGGTTCCAGGTCAGTGGTATAGCGCAGTAGTCCTTCATAGATATTGCCTGCCACGGTGCGCGTAGGCGCGTTTTGCACCATCCCCAGCACTAAGCCTGGCGGTTCTGGTTGGATAATGGTGTTAACTGTGCCGCCCTGTTTCGGGTCGTCTGCCAGGGTGGCCGACGAAAAGGCGAATGCTGCAGCGGAAATTGCCAACGCTAAAGATGTTTTCATTTTGTTTCTGCTCCTCGGTTACTAGGCCAAAGCCTGGCACGTAATGGATTTACGTTGTCGTTAGGCGAGCGAGGCGTGATACAAAACAGCCCAGTTGTGATTGTTGTTATGAATTGTTGTGGATCGTCGTTATAGATCGTTATAAGAGGCCTTTTTGAACATAGCAGTGGTTTGTAAAACTGTCGACAGTCGGCAATCGGCCGTCGACAGAATGCTTTTTTGCGTCATACTAAAAGTACGTAATACCTAATAAGAGTAGACTCTATGGCCTCCTCCTCAGCGGCTCCCGGCGCTTTTATTCAACAGCAAAACCTTGTTGAACAGGTGGCCGACTATTTGACGCAAGCGATTATCCAGCAACACTTTTTGCCCGGTGAGCGGCTTTCGGAAGTGCAGCTTTCCAGGGATTTAGGCGTTAGCCGCGCGCCGGTTCGCGAAGCCGCTCGCTTATTGGAAAGTCGTGGGTTGTTGGTCTCAAAACCGCGGCGTGGTTTTTTTGTCAGGGCGTTGAATGCCGTTGAATTAGAGGATGTCTTCGATCTGCGGCTATGCCTTGAGCGCCATGCTATCCAGCGCTTATCTGAGCGCTATAGCAGCGACGCTGAGCGCGCGCTAAAACAGCAGGTAGAGGTTTTGTGCGAAGCGACCGCCAGCAATGATGGAACACGCCGCATTGAAGAGGACCTGCAGTTTCACCGCTTAATGATTCATTACGCGGGCAACGAGCGGCTGCTGCGGGCATTTGATGGCTTAACCCACGAACTTCGCCTGTGCATTACGTTGATTACCAAAACCCACGAAGCCCCCGATACCATTGCCACCAGTCACTTTAAGCTGCTAGATGCCTTGGGTAGCGGCCGTTCCGAGGCTTGCCGCGAGGCCATTGACTACCATATAGGCGTTGCTAGGGATTTTGTGGTGAGCAGCGTGGGGGAGTGAATAAAAGAGTGCGTGAGAGCAGCTAGCCCCTAATCTAAATGTGCATTGTCATTAGATAAATCAATAGTTCACACCTGAACAGATGTCGCCTTGCTCTAGGTCTGGCAAGATAGCGTTTTCGGACGTTTGACGATCAAGGACACGGCATGGCGCATTTGCTACGCATCGTTATGATTCACGGCCACTTGTCGGGAGTGGTTGAGCTCAATGTGGATGGCCACACCAATATCTGCGGCACCAACGCGTCAGGCAAAACCACGCTTCAGCGGTTAGTGCCGGTGTTTTATGGCGAACTGCCCAATAAGGTAGTGCCGAAAACTCGCATGAAGTTTGATGCCTTCTATTTGCCCACTCGTCAAAGCTATCTGGTCTACGAATACCGCCGCGAAGCAGGCAATGTTTGCCAAGTAGTGCTGACGCGCAAGCAGGAAGGCGGCGTGGAGTACCGTTTTGTCGGTGCCCCTTATCGACCAGAAGACTACCTGATCGAAACTGAAAAAGGCCCCTTGGCACTGGAGTACCCACAGTGGTCTAGCGGATTGCGCCGCAGCGGGATTCCTGTCTCATCTAAGTTGGGGGCTACCTCCGAGTTTCGCTCGGTGATCCAAAACGACTTCACCCAGCTTCACGGTAATAGCCGCGATGGCCTAAAATTGCGCCAAATTGCAGCGCAATTTAGCCTGGTTAACCCTGAACGGCGTATCCGTCATATCGAAAAACTGGTGTCTGCTGTGCATGCGAAAGAGGGCAAGATGGACACCCTCAAAACCATGCTGGCGGCAATTTTCGAAGAGGATGGCGTCGAGCTGCCGGTCACCCGCATTCGCAGTGCCAAAGCGCGGGAGTGGATTTCCCAGATGCGCCAGTCCATGCGCCTGGAGCCGCTGCAAGCCGCGCTGACTAAGCTTGGTGGCATCGACCGCGAATTGGCCCATTTAGAGACCACGCTTTGGCAGTTGAAACCCCAGCTAAGCGCCGATCATCAACAGGCTGAACAACGCATTGCGGATCTGGATGGTGAGTTAAATCGCCACCAGCGTGAATTCCAACAGCGTGAAAATGCCTACACCCAGCAGCGCGATGAGCTGAACGACCGCCACAGTGAAGTCGCGAGCGACTTGCAGCACACTCAGCGTCGCCTGAATGACCTGCAAACCCAGTTTGAGCACTACGCTGATGCTGACATGACCGGCCTGGAGCGGGACATCAACGCCTTGCCCCAGTGGCGTGAACAGCGTGATCAGCTTCAGAAGCATCTGCAAGTCATGCAAGAGGCGGTAAAAGAGAGCCAGGCGCGCTTAGATGGCCGGTTACGCGAGCTTTCCGAAGCACTTGCCCGCCAAACTCAAGAAAACCAGGAATTGATAGATGCCCTGGTCGAGGAAAAAGCGCAGCGCCGAGAGCAGCAATGGCAAGCCGAACAGCAGCATAACGAGCGCTATCAGCAAGAGCGCCAGCGGTTAGAGGGGGAGTATCAAGCGCAGTTAGAACTGGGTGTTGAGCAGCTTGCCGAATTAAAAGCGCAACTGGCGATGCCCACCCAAACTGCTGAAGAAGCCCAAGAAGCCGAGCTTGCCCAAGCGCGTTTAGACCAAACACAGCAGGAACGCAGCGCCGCCACCGCCACGTTGGAAGCGCTGCGCCGCGAGCTTGAAAGCCACAAACGTGAACGCGACGCCGCCGAGCAGCAGCTGGTGCAGTGTCGCCAGCAGCGTGAGCGGGCCGAACAACACTGCTATGCGCTCTATCAACAGCGTGACCCCGAACAAGGCAGCCTGCGTCACTTCTTGCGCTACCATCGCCCTGGTTGGGAGCAGCAGCTTGGCAAGGTTATTGCGCCAGAGCTGCTTGAGCGCCGAGATCTTGCTCCGCAGCTTGCTGAAGGCGCCAGCGACGACCTGTTCGGGTTAGCGCTGGACCTAAGCGCCATTGCACTGCCGGATTACGCCCAAGACGAAGCCAGTTTGCTGGCGGCGATTGAAGAGGCGGATGGCGCTAAACAGCGCGCCCAAGCCGAGTGTGCCGCTGCCGAAAAAGCCCTAAAGCAGCACAACGAACGGGTGCAACAGGCCGACGAGGCCCAAGATCAGGCGCGTATGGGGTATCAGCGTGCCGAACAGGAAGTGGAGTATGCCCTTGAGGCTCGCCGCCAGCAGCAAGAGCGCCATACCAAGCGCCAGCAGGCACGTCGAGCGGAGCACCAAGCGGCGTTGGCTCGCCAGGAGCAGGCCCAGGCCGAACTGCGTGAAGAGAAACGCCAGTCGCTTGCCGAGCTGGCCGAGACCCATCAGGGCCAACTGCTGGAGTTAAAAGCCGATGCGCAAAACCAGCTGGATAGCCTGGATGCGCAGCTACGCCAGTACAAGCAGCAGCTCAACGATGCCAACGCGGAACATCAGCGCCAGCGCAATGAGCTGGAAGCCGCCTTCAGCCAGGAACTTGCCGAGCAGGGCGTGGACCCCGCGCAGCTTCAGGAAACGAAAAAACGCCTAGAGCAACAGAGTGACCGCATTCGTAAGATCGCCGCTCGCCAGGAAGAACTCACCGAGTACCAACGCTTTATGCGCGTGGAGTGGAGCCAGCACAAGCCCCAGCTGGTGGCCCAGGAAGCGGAGCTTGTTCAGCTTGACCAGCAGTTGAAACGTGAAAAAGCGCACCTCAAAAACGACTTCCATGCCGCACGTGAAGCGCATCAATCAGCGGTTAATGAGCTTAAAATTCAGCGCGCAAATGCCCACGGCAGCGTAGAAGCCCTTAAGCCGCTGCTGACCCAGTTAGAAAGTTTGGACATCGTTTCAGAGGGGGCGCCCTTAGCGGATGCCGTAGGTGACATGGAGGAGCGCATTGAGCGTGCTCGCCAAGCGTTAACCAGCCGCCATCAGCAGCTTGAACAACTGCGCCGGGGCTGCCTGGAGGTAGAAAGCCAACTGATTAAAGATGCCAGCAGCGGCTTTGCCGATGCACTGCAAAGCGAACGCGAGAAGCTGCCGAACGACAGCCCGCGACTAGTGTTGCCGCTGCTGCGCGACATGCTAAAACTATTGGAAGATCAACAGCAGCAGCTGATTCAGGAAGGGCGCAATTTAAGCGATGACCTGGATAAATTCTTTATTGTCTTCCGCGACTTAAATCGCCGTATCAGTGCGCAAAGCCGTCGGCTTTCCGACGAAGTGGCGGATGACCTGCGCTTAGAAGGCATCAGCAAAGCGGAAGTGCGCATTCAATCGACGATCGATGAGCTGGGTTTCTGGGAGCCTTTAAAGTTGTTTGCCCAGCGCTACAAAGCGTGGCGGGAATCTGGCCAGATGCTGCCCAGTGACGATTACCTTAATGCGCTGGCCGATGTGGTCGATTTGCTGCGCAGTGACCAGCAGTACAGCTTTGAAAGCCTGCTGCGCCTTGAGCTGCACCTAAACGAAGGCGGCACTGACCTGGTGATCAAAAATGACCGCCAGTTGTTGGAGTCTTCCAGCCATGGCATGGCCTACCTGATTTTGTGTAAGTTCCTGCTGGCGTTTACGCGGCTGCTGCGGGGGGATGCGCAAATCGCTATCCATTGGCCGATTGATGAAATCGGCACGCTGGCCTATCACAATGTCGAAAAGTTGTTCGACGCTTGTGACAGCAACCGCATTCATATTGTGGGGGCTTTCCCCAACCCGGAATCAGATGTGCTGCTGCTGTTTGCTAATCGCTACCTGATTGAGCGGGACCCTAACCAGCCCAACCAGCGCCTGCTAAAACGTATTGAACCGCGCCTTAGCCCGCTTGCGCAGCGGATCAAGGAGCGTCAGCAAGAGGTGACCGCATGATCGAACACGGCCCGCTACTGGAACGCTTGCTGGCTGGCGAGTTTGTCTGCGCCGTTAGTGATGACAATGCCTTTCGCCACTTAGCCAACGAAGAGACCCGCGACGCGATTGATGACTATCTGCGCCCGCTCAACCGCAGGCTGGCGAGCAATGATGAAGGCAGTGTCTACTTTTTAGCTTGGCGACAGCTGAACGAAGCCGCTCGGGAGCAGCTATCGCGCCAGCTGAGTGACACGGTCAACAGCCTGTTGCCGCTGCTGGAATGGCTGCAACTGGTTCAAGAGGCGCTAGGCCGCGACACCTTGGCGGCCCCTGGCGACGTGCTCAAGCCCGCAGAGTTCAGCGCTAAGTGCGAAGACAACCAAAGCCTGCGTGAGCGTTTGGAAAGGCTAGCCACAGACAGCTTCTTTGGCTCCCAGAGCGACCAGCTGGATGCCCAAGTAAAGCAGTTATTTAAGCGCTTAAAAGAGCATGGCTACTTGCTTCAGCCCCACACTGAGCGTCAGGTGTTTGTGGTCACCGGTAAAATTGATTACCTGATCGAGGTGGTGCGCTTTATCCGCGATGAGGAAAACTTGCCCATTGACGTGGAGCAGGAAGAGGGTGCCCAGGAGGCGCTGCTGTGAGCGAACTGGAAAGCCGCCTGCTAAAAACCGGCGCTGAGCGGCTGGCGCTGTTGGGCAAGCATGCCGAACGACTGATGCAGGGCTACACTCGCGATGACGTGCCGTTAGACGGACTCAACGACAGTGCGCTGCGCAAGCTGTTGGCTGCTCGAGTGTTATGGCGGCCCGATGAGCAGAGCGGCGTAAAGCTCTCCCCTAAAGTGCGCGAGCTGATCGCTGAAATGCTCGCCGACGAAACCCGCCGTCATGTGAATGCCGATGTTGCGGAAACCCTTGAGCTGGTGCGTTCGTTGGTGCACAGCTACCGTGAAGCCCGCAGCCGAGGTGAGCATTGGCGACAGGAGCAGCAGCTGCTGCGCCTGCGTCAGGAAGTTGACGATCTAAACGGCCGCTTTGCCGATGCTATTGATAGCCTTTGGCAGCGGCTCAATAGCGATTTCGGCTTTGTTAGCCAGTTGAGCGATAAGATCCGCGAAAACGACCGCGCCCAGAAGCAGATTGTTAGGTTGTTGGATGGCCTGGCGCTGATCGACTTCGACGAACTGATTGCGTTAGTAGGCAGTGATGGCAGCCTGCGCAAGCTACTGATCAGTCAGCTACAGCAGCGCTTAAGCCACCATTACACCAGCCTGCGGGAAGTGCAACGGCGGTTAATTGAGCTAATGGCACGCTTTCGCAAACAGCAGTCACGCAGCCGCCTGATCAGCGGCATGGTCGCGTTTATGCGCGAACACCCAGGCTTTGTGCCGAGTAATTACGCCAAACGCAGCGATGTACCGGCGTTATTTAACCACGCTGCGCCGTTACACCCCGCCGCTGCGCCAGCGTTAGATCGCGCGCTGGAAAGCCGCGTGCTGGCAGAACTGTTGCATGAATTGCCAACCCCACGCCATGCCACGCAAACCGTTGAGTCGGCCGTGCCTGCGCTCACGCCGGAAGATAATCTTGCCGCTGCACGCCAGCAGGCGCTTAAGCAAGATGTCGAACGCTTTTATCTTGCGGTGTTAGATCAGCCCCCCGCCGAGCCGATTAGCGCCCTCGCTTATCTGTATGACAGCCACCTCGACTGGCCCGATGAAATTTGGCTGTTTCAGGTTATCTCCGAATATCAGGGCTTGCCGCGTAGCGAGCAGCAGGCGTTTCGCCTACACCAAGACGAATCACCGGCCAGCCCATTTAACGATCTGCGCCTGATTCATGACGTCGCACTGGCGGTGGCAGTATGACGTTATCAGGCCGCGCCCGTGCCGGGCTTAACAGTGTTGTTCGAGAGCTTAACCGCCAGCCCGTGGTAGAAAAATCCCGTGGCAAGTGGGTAGAAGATGTGGTGGCGTGGTGCCATCAGCAAGATATTGATCTGACCATGCGGATTTCCAACCAAGCGCTGCGCTTTGACGCCACTCTCGTGGCGCAAATCAACAGCATGTTGGAGAGTGACCGTTTGGCACCGCTAGGGCGCTCGTTAAGTGGCTTAAGCAGTACCGCCCAAGCAGCAGAAGGCGTTGAGGAGGATAAAAGCCGCCGCGAAGGCCCTCGTGCAAAACGCGTGCTGATCAACTTGCCGTCACAGCCCTCTGCATGGCTTGTGCCAGAGCCGCGCAGCATACGCGATGTTGATGTAAGCGGCCTTAAGCTGGCGGTGTTTGGCGCGCTCGTTCAGGTGGAAAACCTGGATAGCTTCTACGCGTTTTCGCCAGAGATAGCAGCGCTTAGCGGCTACGCTAACCCGCTGGTGGTCTATCGTGGCGACAGCCACTACGGCGGCGGCTTTGCCGAACTGACAAAAGCATGGCGCAAAACCAATCGGCCACACCTCTACGCCGGTGACTTCGACGCCAAAGGCGTGACCCTAGCCCTAGACAGCGGCGCCACGCATCTACTACTACCTGACATCGAATGGCTCACCCAGCACGTCACGCCCTTGCACCAACCCGCCGAACAGCTGTCGTTCCAACGCCGCCTACGCCAACGGAACGTTACGCTGCCCAGCCACCACCCCCTACGCCCATACTTAGCCCTGCTGGAAAAACAGCGCGGGCTAAAACAGCAATGGTTTGGAGGGGAGTTGGCGTGTATATCACTCAGTTAAAAGCAGCCTTAGGGCTGCCACTCAACCCCGCTATTTTACGCTTTCCCTTACTTGGCCGTTAACGAGTTCGCAAATACGCGACGTTTGGATAGTTTGCCAACATTGGCTTTTCCCTAAAGGGAATTAATGGGGTAGATTCAGGTGAGGGCGACAACAACCATTTTTAAGCAAAGCGTATCGCGTAGGCGAGCTTTTTTATAAATTTCAATGTATGGCAGGTAGATGGTTTGGCTGCTGGTTGTTAGGAAAATACGCATGCGCATTAATAAACTGTTAGACGAGTAGGTATATGTCACTCATCATTTCCGCTTTTGCACTCCTAATATCGTTGGGAAGCTTCTGGGTCAGCTTTGACTCAGCCCGACTGGCCAGGAGAACTGCTGCTGCAGAGAAAAGGACGCATGTCAGGACTATTCTTTCCGGCGTTCTTTTTGAGGTGCGTGAGCTTCACCAAGTTGTAGCAATGGCCATCAATTACGAAGGTGAAGAGTACCGATTCCCTGATGGTTTAGACAAAATAGAGCAGGAGTTGGCGCGGTATGCGGCAGTTATCCCTGGCAGGCTAAAGTGGCTGAGCGATGATAGCCCCGATGACCCGGTAAAGCTTGAGGAGTATCGGTCTCATGCCCTAGAGCTAGAATCTCGAATGACGAAGGTCCGGCCTATGATTCAGGAATTAAAAGTTGAAGTCATACCGGGCAAGTCGTCTAACAAATCGCTCAATTCGTCGCCGCAAAACGGCGCGAATTAGCGCAGCGTTAAGTTTTTTGCTCCATCCTCGCAGACTATGATGTAATACGTTGTAGTCGCCAAATTTGAGGGTATCGTCATGAGCGTCACCACAGTCCGCCTTCAAGCAGACGTTGAACAACACCTGGAAGCAATCGCTAGCAGGTTACACCGGAGCAAAGGCTGGGTGATCAACCAGGCATTGTCGGAATACATAGCAAAGCAGCAGCTTGAGCAAGAGCGGTGGAAACAAACGTTAGAGGCAATGGAGTCTGCTGCCCAAGGCAAGGTTGTTGATGCCAGCGAGGTTCACAGCTGGCTTAATAGCTGGGGAACCGAAAACGAGCAGGATGCGCCAGGGTCAGGTAAGTGAAACTGGTTTACACGGCCGAAGCCATTGACGATTTGAAACGCCTCCGAGAGTTCATTGCGGATCACAACCCGTCTGCGGCGGCCAGGATTGCCGCCGAGCTTGTTGGCAAAATCGAATTACTTCCAGGCTTCCCCAATATGGGCGCACCGGTTGAAATGGCACCGGTGCCTGACTCTGTTCGAGATATGGTTTTCGGAAAATACGTCGTTCGATATTCAGTCCATGCCACTGCCATCATTGTTCTCCGGGTATGGCATGGTCTTAAAGGTGAACGGTAGTCATTAAACCAGGCGTGGCACTCGGATGCCTTTGTATCTGCTTTGCTGCGTAAAAACTATCGGCGCTCTGCGCTCATCGGCGAATTCTGAGCATTTGAATCGCTCAATTGAACAATTCAAAGCAGGTAAGGTAACCCGCAGAGACTTGATGGATGAGTCGCCGATTACTGTCATGGACTGACGAATCCTGGAGCGATTCCCTTCACTGGCAAACCAGCGCCGTTAAAGGAAAACTTAGCTGGTTTTTGGTCGCGACGTATAGATGATACGAATCGATTCGTCTACGCAGTTGATGATAATGCGATTACGATTATTTTGTGTCGTTATCACTATTAGATTAGCGCTACTCCAAATCCCGAAAGGGTAAGTTGTTGGCTCAGGCTCGGGTAACTCAAATAATATAAATCTGGTTGTTGCGCGGTGCGCAACGAGCTATGATGTGCTTATGATTAAATCATTCCGCCACAAGGGACTCAAGCGGTTCTACGCTAGTGGCAGCACCGCTGGTATACAGGCGGATCATGCCAAGAAATTGCGTATGCAGCTTGCCGCTCTGGACACGGCCGTGTCAGTAGAAGATATGGATATCCCTGGTTTTAGGCTCCACCCGTTGAAGGGGAGAGACAAAGCGCGGTGGTCAATTTGGATCAACGGAAATTGGCGCATGACGTTCGAATTTCGAGATGGCAACGCGTACATTCTTGATTATGAGGATTATCACTAATGACGATGCATAATCCGCCGCATCCCGGCGAATTTATTCGGGAAGTGTACCTAGAACCTTTTGGTATCAGCTCCCGTCAGCTTGCTTCCAACTTGGGCGTTTCACCATCCACCTTGTCACGGTTGCTCAAAGGGGATAGTGGCATTAGCCCCGAAATGTCTTTGCGCTTGTCGAAGGTTCTCGGACGTACCCCGGAGAGCTGGCTATCAATGCAGGACATGTATGACCTATGGATGGCTCGCAGCACAATTAATTTGGACGACCTGCAGCCATTGGACTTTGAGGCCGCTTAACGATTGCTACTGTTGTCGTTGGCATCCTGTCGTAAAAAGCTGAGCAACCAAACTTATTGGAAATCTGTATGCCGCCAGACTAGGTCAGGTTTCTAAAGAGAAAGCACGGACGCGATATGAACCTACTCTTCCTCGGCACCTCCGCCGGTGTACCCACCAAAACAAGAAATGTCACCGGGATCGCTTTGCGTGAAAGCAAAGGGAAGGGCTGGTATCTGGTTGATTGTGGTGAAGGTACCCAGCATCAGGTCTTGCATACCAAGCTATCGTTCCATTCATTGAAAGCCATCTTGATTACCCATGTGCACGGCGACCACTGCTACGGGCTGCCGGGTATTCTGGCGAGTGCGGCTATGGGTGGCCGGAAAGCGCCACTCACTATTGTTGCGCCCGCAAGTATCAAAACTTGGTTGGAGGCAACCTGCGAGGTGACGCAGCTATGCCTACCTTTTGCCTTGGAGTTTATCGCCTCAGACGACCTGCCAAGCGTTGAGTTTGAGAACATCGCGGTTGAGACATTCAGCCTTTCACATCGGGTGGCGTCTTATGCCTATGCATTTACGGAGCGAAAGGTTGATGCTGTCTTGGACGTGGCTAAGCTAGCGCAAAAGGGGATTCCAAGAGGGCCGCTGTGGGGGCAGTTGAAGCAGGGGTTTGATATTGAGTTTGCAGGTGAGCGGTTAAAAAGCCATGACTACTTAATCTTCAAGAACACGCCCAGGAAAGTAGTGATCGCTGGGGATAACGACCAGCCTGACTTATTGAACGAGGCGTGTGCAGAGGCGCAGGTGCTGGTACATGAGGCCACCTATACCGAAGAGATGGCCCAGAAGGCCGGTGATGTGGGGCATAGCTACGCCAAACTTGTTGCTGCTTTTGCCGAATCGATAAAGCTACCTAGTTTGGTGCTGACGCACTTCAGCCCTCGTTATCAGTTCAGCTCCCATGCGTCGCCGTCCATCGAGGACATTCGCAAAGAAGCTGAGGGTGCCTATTCAGGCTCTCTTTTCTTGGCGCGGGATTTTGGCGAATACACCTTGGAAAAAACGGGCCACTTTTCTGAGGTGGTGGGCGAGTAGTGTTTTCTGCGCGTGGTCGTCTGGGCTGGTTACGTTTATGGGTTTCGTGTTACAAGCCAGTGCTCGGCGCTGTTTGAGCCCCGATGACCGAACCCAGCAAGGAGAGTCCTCATGCAGAAGTTGAGAGTCGATTTAGTGTCCGATGTAGCATGCCCGTGGTGCGCGATCGGCTATCGGCGCTTCGAACAAGCGTTAGAGATACTTGATGGTGAGATCGATGTTGAACTCTTCTGGCAGCCCTTTGAACTCAACCGTGACATGCCGCCCGAGGGCGAGCCGATCCTAGAGCACTTATGCCGCAAGTACGGCAAGGACGCGGCCAGCATGGAGCAGTCCCAGCGGGAGATTATGGCCGTGGCCGAAGAACTTGGGCTGAATTTCCGTGGTGCACTGGAGCGCCGGGCGAATAATACCTTCGATGCCCATCGTGTGCTTGCGTGGGCCGCAACGCAGAACCGAGAGACGGCGCTGCAGTTGGCATTATTTGAGGCCTACTTTGGTGAGGCCAAGCGTCCTTCGGATCCAGAGGTGCTACGAGAGAAGGCTATTGAAGTTGGGCTTGACGGCGACGTTGCCGAGGCCATCGCCCGGTCTGATCAGTACGCGGACGACGTTCGAGAGGCAGAGCAGAAATTCATGGAGGCAGGGGTCACTGCCGTGCCGGGCTTTATACTCGATGGACGCTACCTGATTTCTGGCGCCCAGCCAGCCGATGTGCTTGTCGATGCGCTTCGTCAGGTGGCTGAGGAAAACGCGAGCCGTTAATGCCCTACAGCCTCTGGGGCGGCACTAGTAGTGCATCACCATACGCCGGGTGAATGCTCTTCGCTTCCCAGCGTTTTTGTCGCTGGCGTATGGCTAGTCAAACGATTTCAAAACGCTATTTCTCAAGCGCGGGCTCTCAATAAGCCCGCGCGTTACTCGCTATTTCAAAAGCTATTTTAAAAGCTATTTCAAAAACGCTCGCAGCGTTTCGCTGGCTTGGTCGATAGCGACAACGCCATCTAAATGGCCGCGGTTGCCTTCCAGGGTTTCAAGCGTCACCTCGGTGCCGTCGGCTTCAATCAGCTCGGCAGTGCGGCGTACGCCTTCAGGCGCAAAGACGAGGTCGTTTTCGCTGTAGAGCATCAGCGTGGGGGCGTCGATGGCGGCCAGTCCTTCTTCTAACGAGTCACCGTGTCCCGCCATAAAGAGCTGGTTGGCGCGAACCAAGTACAGCAGATGGTTGGCATCGGAAAGCTCGGCGCGGGCGGCGGCGACGTCATCCAGCGTTTGCTCAATGGCGTAGCGGGCGTTGATATCTTGAGCGGGGTCGCGCTCTTCGTCGGCCCAGTCGCGGTTGAAAGTTTCGTTGGCCCACTGCCAGTGATTGGCATTGAGGGTGACGAGCTTGAGCGCTTCTTTTAGGCCATCGGTGGGTGGCTCGCCATCGTAGTAGTTGCCTTCATTCCAGTTGGCGTCTAGGCGAATGGGCGCTGCCCAGGCGCTAAGCGTTGCCAGTAACCAGGGGTCGGCAACGCCGCCGCCAATAACAGGAATCAACCTATCCACTTTGTCAGGGTACGCGCTGGCCCATTCAAATGCTTGAAGCGCCCCCATGGAGGCGCCCATGACCGCGTGTAGTGACTCAATGCCCTGGCTCTCTAACAGCGCACGCTGTACCTCGACAAAGTCACGAATCGTTACCACAGGAAAATCCATTCCCCACGGTTTGCCGGTGTCTGGATTGATAGAGGCGGGGCCAGTGGTGGTGACATTGGGGGCGTGGGCGTTGAGGTTCACCAGCGTATCGGACGCAATAATGTAGTACTCGTCGGTATCCAGTGGTTTGCCGGGGCCAATGATGGCATCCCAGTAGCCGGTTGGCTCGCCATCCGGATCATAACGACCTGCTGCGTTGCTGGTACCAGAGAAGAAATGGGTGATTAAGATGGCATTGTCACGGGCGTCGTTTAATTCACCGTAGGCTTCCCAACCCACCGCAAGTTCGGGAATTGTTTCGCCGCCTTGGGTAGTGAAGTCTTGCATCTCGAAGGTTTGTTTTTCGACGACGCCATCCCAGGCCAGTAGCGGTGATGCTGCCAGTAATCCGAGGCTGGTAACTGTCACCACGGTCAATAAAGAGTGTCGTTGCTTGAGGGGCATACGCCTTCCTTAAATGAGGGATTGTTATGATTATTGTTGGCAACGGCTGCGTTGCCACCCTCTTAGCGTAGACGGCTTTAGCGCATTTTAAATGGGTTTAGCCCGTTAGCTTGTTGCATCATCATGCGTTTGGCGAGCGGTACGCGTTCGGCAAGGTGCAGGCTGAGGTCACCCAGCTGGCGTAGCGGTTTTGCGCCGGTAAACAGGTGATGGAAACTGTCGGTGGCGGCAATCATTGCTTGGTTGGCCAAACGGCGGTGGCATTCGAAGCGGTGCAGGCTGATAGCGTCACCGGGGTCGCGGCCTTTGATAATCAGCTCTGCCAGGGTGTCAGCATCATGCAGGCCAATATTCAGTCCTTGTCCTGCCAGCGGATGCACCACGTGGGCGGCATCGCCAATCAGTGCTAAGCGCTTGCCGATATAGCGTTTGGCGTGCTGGCGTCTAATTGGAAAACTCGCCTTTGCGACCACACGGGTTAGCTTGCCTAGCCGCTTGGGAAAGGCTGTTTCAATGGCCGTTTTTAGGGCGTCGTTGGAGAGCTGTTCACGGGCTTTGGTGGCTTCGTCGCTGTCATACCACACCAGCGATGCACGATGGCCTGGTAAGGGAAGCATGGCAATCGGGCCGGTGGGGGTGAAACACTGCCAACTGATATCTTGTTGGGGTAGCTCGGTTTCCACGTTAATAATCATCGCCCGCTGATGGTAGTCGTAGCTACTAACGGCAATGCCAGCAAGTTCTCGTAGCGTCGAATGCGCGCCATCTGCGCCAACAATCAAGCGGGCGCTTAAGGTTTTGCCGTTATCTAGCTCTAGCATGCGGCCAGTGCTGGCGGCCATGGTGCTGAGCGGTGCGCACTGGGTATAGCAGGTCACGCTGGGAAGATTCTCTAAGCGCTGCCACAACGCATATTGCAGGGTGCGGTTTTCGATAAAAATGCCGAAGTTATCCATGCCACTGTCCTGGGCAGAAAACAGTGAATGGCCGGAGCCATCCTGGTTGGCGACATCAATATGGCGAAACGGGCAGCAGCGCTCTTCGGGAAGCGCGGTGCCGCTCGCTTTTACAAACGCCAGCGAACGGGCATTAAGTGAGGAGATACGCAGGTCATAATCGCCGCTGGGCGGGGTGGGGGCACTGCCGCGTTCTACCAGCCCAACCGACATGCCGGTATGTCCTAATCGGGCCGCTAGCGCGGCACCCACCATGCCACCGCCGACAATGATAATCTCGTGATCCCACTGCATGAGACACTCCTTACGTTGAATAACGAGGGCATATTGCATGACCCTTTATTGTCATACAGTATCGGTTACTTGTCGCAGTGTTGCATAGGGTGATCCATTGACGCAGGCCGTGGAAATGACAAATAGCATCGCACAGGCGGGGGAGGCGCTGGCGGGTTTTATTGAGCGCCACCCTAAACTGTGGGTGATTACTGGCGCAGGAGTAAGCACCGACAGCGGCATTCCTGATTACCGCGATGCGGATGGGCAGTGGAAACGCCCGCCGCCGGTACAGCATGGCGATTTTATGGCCTCACTTGCTGTGCGCCAGCGTTATTGGGCGCGGGCGCTGATCGGTTTCAAAGCTATGCGTGAAGCCCAAGTGAGTGGTGCGCATCGTGCACTAGCGGCGCTGGAAACCATGGGCTACGTGGAACTGCTGGTGACACAGAACGTAGACCGTCTGCATCAGCGGGCAGGTTCCAGCAAGGTGATTGATTTGCACGGGCGAGCAGACATGGTGGCGTGCATGACCTGCGGTTACCAACTCATGCGCCACGCCATGCACAGCGAAATGGCCAGGATGAACCCGCGTTTTGCAGCGTTAGATGCCCGCCATGCGCCCGACGGCGATGCGGATTTAGAAACCGATTTTTCGACGTTTAAGGTGTTGGACTGCCCGCGCTGCCAAGGCATCCTAAAGCCCCAGGTTGTCTATTACGGCGATGTGGTGCCGCCAGCGCGGCGCTTGGCTGCTCAAGCAGGGCTGCAAAACGCCGATGCCGTGTTGGCTGTGGGCACCTCGTTGATGGTGTATTCAGGCTACCGCTTCTGCCGCGATGCCCACGCCATGGGTTTGCCAGTTGCCTCGCTATCGTTGGGCGTCACTCGCGCCGATGCGCTGTTGACCCATCAGTGGCGTGCGCCGTTGACGCCAGTGCTAGAGTACGCTGTCGGCTGTTTGCAGCAGCGTTTACTTGACTAAAGTGCTAGGGTATTAGGCAACGATTGTCATCAACAGCGGAGTCGCCCGTGCTGTCATTTGAACACCAGTTTGCAACGCTTCCCGAGCCACTTTGGATGGCTTGCCAGCCCACGCCAGTGAGCCAGCCCACGTTGATTGTATTTAATGAGCGTCTGGCAGAAACACTGGGGTTTAAGACAGAACTGAAGAATAAGCCCGATGATGCCACCCTTACCCAGTGGTTTAGTGGAAATCAGCTGCCTCCGGGCGCAGAACCACGGGCGCTGGGCTACGCTGGGCATCAGTTTGGTAACTTTGTACCGCAGTTGGGTGATGGCCGTGCACTGCTGCTGGGGGAAGTTATCGACCAGGATGGCATACGACGCGATGTGCAGCTCAAAGGCAGTGGCCGCACGCCATTTTCCCGTGGCGGTGATGGACGTTCGCCGCTAGGCCCGGTGCTACGGGAGTATCTGGTCAGTGAATTTATGGCTGCAATGGGCGTACCCACCACCCGTGCGTTAGCTGCAGTTACCAGTGGCGAGCGAGTCGTGCGCCAATTACCTGAGCCCGGCGCAGTATTTACCCGCGTCGCAAGCAGTCATATTCGTGTGGGCACCTTTCAATTTGCTGCGGTACGTAGAGATGAAGCTGCCCTGAAAGCGCTGGCCGACCATGTGATTGAGCGCCACTATCCGGAAGCCGCTAGTGCAGACGATCCTTATTTAGCCTTGTTAGAGGCGGTGATTGCTCGCCAAGCGGTGCTAGTGGCGCGGTGGATGAGCCTTGGATTTATTCATGGTGTTATGAATACCGACAACTGCAGCATTGCCGGAGAAACTATTGATTACGGCCCCTGTGCCTTTATGGAGCAGTTTGACCCGCAAAAGGTCTTCAGCTCAATTGACCAAAGTAAACGCTATGCCTTCGATAACCAGCCCGCGATTGCTCAATGGAACCTTGCCCGCTTCGCCGAAACGTTGCTGCCGCTGATGCGCGAAGAAGGCGATACTGTCGTCGAGCAGGCCACTGATATCATCCGCCGCTTTGAGCCACTGTTTGATGCCGAGCAGCACCGCTTGCATGCGGATAAGCTTGGCCTTGCAGCAGACAGCGACCAATCGGTACCGCTAATGAAGGCGCTGGAAAGCCAGATGCACCAGGGGCGGATGGATATGACCGCCACCTTTGATGCGCTGACACATTACGCCAGCACCTCAAGCGAGCCGCATAAAGAAGCACTGCTGGCGCTGACGACCCAACCCAATGAGTTGGCGGCATGGTTAGATAAGTGGCAAGCCGCACAGGCTGCCAGCCAAGACAGCGAGCGTTTAGATGCTATGCGGCGTGCTAATCCAGTTGTTATTCCCCGCAATCACCGCATTCAGGAAGTTATCGATGCGGCTTACGAGGGCGATTTTGCGCCGTTTCACAGCTTACTTGCTGTGGTCACCCAGCCCTTTGATGAATCAGCAGAAGCACGACGCCTTGCAGCCCCCGCAACGGAAAACGAGCAGGTACTAAGAACGTTTTGCGGTACGTAATCTCGACTTTTCCTGTGGTAAGCTGTGATTATTTACAGGTAAAGGGCGGAGGCAAGGGCAATCTGTGCGCAAAATTATTCATTGCGACTGTGACTGCTTCTACGCAGCGGTTGAAATGCGCGACAACCTAGCGCTTAACGATGTGCCTATTGCGATAGGCGGCAGCGTTGAGCAGCGCGGGGTTGTCGCTACCTGTAACTACCCCGCCCGCGAATTTGGCATCCACTCGGCCATGCCCATGGCGCAGGCACTCAAACGCTGCCCACATTTGACCGTTATCCGTGGTGACATGGCCAAATACAAAGCAGTGGCGCGTCAAGTGTTTGCGATCTATCGCGATGTGACTGAACTGATTGAACCGCTTTCGCTAGATGAAGCCTTTTTAGACGTTACTGATATTTCCCTGTGCAACGGCAGCGCCACCCGCATGGCCGAAGCGATTCGCCAACGGGTTAAGCAAGAAGTAGGCATTACCGTCTCGGCAGGTGTCGCTCCCAATAAGTTTCTTGCCAAAATTGCCAGTGACTGGCGTAAGCCCGATGGTCTGTTTGTGATCACGCCGAACGATATCGATGGCTTTGTACAGCAACTGCCGGTCAAGAAAATCCACGGGGTAGGGCCGCGCACGGCTGAAAAATTGGCGGGGTTGGGTATTCAAACCTGTGCGGATTTGCGGGCTCGTCCGCTCACTGAGCTGGTCGAACAGTTTGGCCGCTTCGGTCATCGACTGTTCGAGCTTAGCTTTGGACGCGACGAGCGGCCAGTGAAAACCCACCGTGAGCGGAAATCGATAAGTACCGAGCAAACCTACTCCCAGGACTTACCCACCCTAGAAGCCTGTCGCCAACAATTACCTGATCTTCTCAACGACTTAGAGCAGCGCTATGCCAGACTAGACCCCGCGCCCGCCGTGCGTGGGCTAATGGTAAAGGTAAAATTCAACGACTTTACCCAAACCACCGTGGAGCACGCCGATCCCGCGCCTAACCTGGATCAATTCGAATCCCTGTTAACTATTGGTTGGACACGAGGGGAAAGGCCTGTTCGGCTATTAGGCGTGGGCTACCGCTTGGCAGAAGAAGCCACCGTTCAACAACTCTCGCTGTTTTAATTAGCCTGTTAATACTTATGTCGATTGACGCTCATTCAAAGGCGCGTTAAAACAGACGTATGATAGTTTGTCTACTTGCTAGCTAGCGTGGGTGCTGCCGCCGCGCTGCTTTCCTGTCATCTTACCCTGCGAGCTAACCATGTCTGCCCATGCCACCCAACGCCCTCGTTTAGTGTTCGCCCATGCGAATGGCTTTCCTGGCTTAAGCTATCGCACGTTGCTGGAACCGCTGGCAGAGTCGTTTGACCTCCATCCGCTGGACCGATTGGGTCATCACCCGGATTACCCGGTGAACCATAACTGGGGCAATTTAGTCGATGAACTGCTGAGCTACTTGCCGGTTACAGACGCACCGTTATTGGGTGTTGGTCACTCGTTAGGCGGTACGCTGATGGCGATGGCTGCAGATAAACAGCCAGAACGCTTCTGCGGCGTCATTATGCTCGACCCGCCGTTGATGCTGGGGCCGGATGCTTGGGTGATGAAAGCCGCAAAGCGGTTTGGCTTTATGGATCGCATCACGCCTGCTGGTAAAACCCAGGGGCGGCGCAGTGTGTGGCCTAGCCGAGAAGCAATGGCTGACTCGCTGCGCCGTCGTGGGTTATTTCGCCGCTTTACCCCAGAGGCATTGAACGACTACATTGAAGCAGGAACGCGCTTGCTAGATGACGGTAGCGCTGAGCTAACCTTCGACCCAGGGGTTGAGGTAGAGATATTTCGCCATCTGCCCGACCACCTTTCTGGATTGCCACGTCGAGTTGGTGTGCCGATCCACTTGGTAGCAGGGCAGGAGTCGCACTTACTCACCCCTACACGGGTCAAGCGGCTTCAGCGCCGTGGGTTAGCTATTAGCGAGGTTCCCGGTACTCATATGTTCCCTATGGAGCATCCAGATGAAACGCGGGCGGCCATATTGGCGGCGTGGCAGCGTTTTGAGCTGGGAGCCAGTAAGCGCGCATAAAGCGCATAAGGAGGCAGGATGTATCTTTCCGTACAACTAAGCTATTACCCGCTGGCCGATGATTTTAAGCCAGTGGTGAAAGACGTAGTAAAACGTTTGGAAGCGACAGGATTAGAAGTACACCCTAATCGAATGAGTACCCAGGTGTTCGGGGAATTCGATGCGGTGATGGCGGCGTTAAGTGAAGTCATGAAGTGGTCGTTTGAGACCCACGGGAAAGCGGTTTTTACAGCTAATTTCCTGGAAGGCGATCGACGCCCACGTTAAAGAAACGCCGCCCGATTTGGGCGGCGTCTATGTTGGCGCTAATAACTGCTAAACCAGCGATTCCAGGCAGGATTCAATAATATCCAGCCCTTCGTTGAGGACGCTGTCTTCAATCGTGACAGGCATCAAGAAGCGAATCGTATTGCCGTACATGCCGCAGGAGAGCAGGATTAATCCCTCTTCACGGGCTTTCTTACACAGCGCTGCAGCAAGTTCAGCGTTGGGCGTGCGATCCGTTTTGTTCGATACTAGCTCAAATGCCGCCATAGCGCCCATGTTGCGCACATGGTCAATGCAGTCGAACTTGTTCTGCCACTCGCCAAAACGAGCCGCTAGCTTTTCGCCCAGCGCTTGGCTTTTCTCAAGAATGTTTTCCTCTTCGAACACTTCCAGCACGGCCAGTGCAGCGGCACAGGCGGTAGGGCTGCCGGTATAAGTGCCGCCGAGAGAGTTGGGGCCTGAGGCGTCCATGACCTTATCGGTGCCGACAATCGCAGAGATAGGCATGCCGTCAGCCATGCTTTTCGCCATGGTCATTATGTCCGGCTCAACGCCGCTGTGCTCAATGGCGAACATTTTGCCGGTACGGCCAAAGCCAGACTGCACTTCGTCGATGATCATCAGTATGCCGTGTTCATCGCAAATTTCGCGGATCTTCTCCAAGAAGCTCTTGGACGCAGGATAGAAACCGCCTTCGCCAAGCACCGGCTCCAAGACAATTGCGGCGGTGTCTTTTGGGTTGGCGTCGGTTTTTAGGGTCATTTTCAGACCGCGAATGGCTTCGTCTTCGCTGACACCGTGGTAGGGCACCGGATACGGCGCGCGGAATACCGTGCCAGGCATCGGGCCGAAATCGGTTTGATACGGAGCCACTTTGCCATTCATAGCCATGGTGTAGAACGTACGGCCGTGATAACCACCGTCAAAGCAGATCACGTTAGAACGGCCGGTGGCAGCGCGGGCAATTTTAACGGCATTTTCCAACGCTTCTGCGCCGGAGTTAGCCAGCATTACTTTTGCATGGCCGCGTACCGGTACGATATGGCTAAGTTTTTCAGCAACCTTCACATAACCTTCATAAGGCATCACTGTCTGGCAGGTGTGCATGACCTTATCAAGCTGGGCTTTCACAGCAGCAACGACTTTTGGGTGGCGATGCCCTACGTTCAAAACGCCAATGCCGCCTGCGAAGTCGATAAAGCGGTTGCCGTCGGCGTCCCAGATCTCAGCGTTTTCAGCGCGATCTGCAAAAGCAGTGGCGGGGCTAGCGGCGCCCGCTGCGACATACTTCTGCTTTAGTTCGTTTAGCTCGGCGTTGCTCATGGCTCAACTCCTTTGGATGTTGGGTATTGCTTGCGCAATTTGTGCAGTGTCACTGCTTATAGGACAGATTCAGTCGTCATTGTTTCAGAATCGTTATTTAGACGGTAAAACGGGTGTAATAAGGTGAACAGGGAGCGTCAGTAGATCGATGCTTCTAAGCCTACACATACCTCTTCTCTTAAGTCTAATAATAGAGGGACTAGATCTGGGCCTAAGGAATTGATAGCTGGTTTTGCATAGAAAAAGCCCTGTTGACGAGCAATGCCCGCCCGGGCTAACCATAGCGCCTCTGCGCGTGTTTCTACCCCTTCGGCAATGAGCGTCATGCCTAGTTCTTTGGCTAGCAAAACGACGGAATTAAGCAGCGCTTGGCGACGCGAGTCGTGGTCACAGTTCATCACCAGCTCGCGGTCGATTTTGAGCTTATCCGGTGTTAGATCAGTTAAGAGGTCCAGGTTGGCATAGCCGTTACCAAAATCATCAAGCGCCGTTTTAAAGCCCATTTCGCGGTAGGCTTCGATGATGTTGCGAAGGTGTTGGCGGTCACGTACGCGTTCGGTTTCAGTAATTTCAAAAATTAGCCGATCCATTGGCCATCCAACGCGTCGAGAAACATCAAGCGTTGCTTGAATGCAAGCTTCAGGCTCATAGACAGCATTGGGTAAAAAATTGATCGATAGCGCCGTTGGCATGTTCAATGCGCTTGCCATCTCAATTGCCTTGACACGACAGGCTTGATCAAAACGATAAAGCAGGTCGTCGGTCACCTTGGAAATGACGCTCCAGGCAGATTCACCATTGACGCCTCGTACAAGCGCCTCATGAGTCACCACCCGAGCAAGTGACACGTCCACAATCGGCTGGAAGGCCATCGTGAAATCAAAAGGAAGGTCTCCCTCGCATCGTTTACAGCTACCGTCTACCCGTGCGCAGTGACCCATGAAATCCCCCTATAGCAGTGCGCCCAGTTACTCACTGGCTAATTTTTTATCGTCGTCGCCAGTTAATTTAAATTTTTTAACTATTTAATCATAGACGAAATCAGTTTAGCCGCGTGTTAACTTTTCGTATAGGTTTTGTATAGAAATTATGAGGTGGCGCTTTGCGCCGACAAAAAAGCGCCCAAGTGGGCGCTAAAGTGAGTCGTTAAGTGGACACGAAAGGGCGTTTAACAACGAGCGTTAAATAATGCCTGCTTGTTGCAGAGCGCAGCGCTGTTCGCTGGTAATGCCAAGCTCGTCAAGCACCTGCTGAGTGTGCTCACCTAGTGAGGGTGGGGCTGTCTGGGCGCTGATGGACTCGCCGTTGATACGGATAGGATTCGCGACTAAGTCGACGTGACCTGCTTGGCTGTGGGGAAGCGTTTGCTTCAGACCACGGGCTTTTACATGGGGGTCGTCAAATACGCGATCCAAGGTGTTGATTGGCCCGCTGGGCACACCGGCGGCTTCAAAGGCTGCCAGCCATTCGTCGGTTTTCTGTGTCAATAATACGGCTTCCAGCAACGGAGCCAATACTCCTCGGTGTTGCACACGTGCGCCGTTGGTTGCAAACCGCGTGTCTAGCGGCAGGCTTGGCTGATCGATCACTTGGCAGAAACGCTTAAACTGTTCGTCATTACCGACCGCAACAATCATATGACCATCTGCTGTGGCAAACGCTTGGTAGGGCACAATATTGGGGTGTGCATTCCCCAGCCGCTGGGGGACCTGACCAGAAGTTAAGTAGTTGAGCGCTTGGTTCGCCAGTACGCCTACCTGCACGTCCATCAGCGCCATATCGATATGGCAACCAAGGTCGGTATCGCGGCGCTGGTAAAGCGCTGCCAGCACCGCATTGGCAGCATACAGGCCGGTGAAAATATCGGTAAAGGCAACGCCGCTTTTGATGGGGCCGCCGCCGGGCTCATGGTCAGGCCTGCCAGTCAGACTCATAATGCCGCCCATTGCCTGAATCATGAAATCGTAACCGGCGCGGTGTGCGTAAGGGCTTTCCTGGCCAAAGCCCGTGATTGAGCAGTAGATTAGCCGAGGGTTCAGTGCCTTAAGGCTTTCATAGTCCAGACCGTACTTTTTCAGGCCACCCACCTTGAAGTTCTCTAGTAGCACATCTGACTTGGCGGCGAGCTGCTTAATCAATGCCTGGCCTTCAGGCTTGGCCATATCCACTGTGACCGAGCGCTTGCCACGGTTGGCGCAGAGATAATAAGCCGACTCTGAACTACCAGAGAGCCATGGAGGCCCCCAGTGGCGAGTGTCATCTCCATTGACGGGGCGCTCTACCTTGATCACATCAGCCCCCATGTCTGCGAGCATCTGCCCGCACCACGGGCCAGCCAGTACGCGGGAAATGTCGAGTACTTTGATGCCTGCTAGTGGTTTGGTTGCTGTGCTCATCGGATGCCTCGCTCGCCGTTTAGAAAAACGCCTGAATACCAGTTTGGGCGCGGCCAAGAATCAAGGCATGTACGTCGTGAGTACCTTCGTAGGTATTTACCGATTCCAAGTTCACCATATGGCGAATAACGCCGTACTCGTCGGAAACGCCGTTACCACCGTGCATATCACGTGCAACGCGGGCGATATCCAGCGCTTTGCCACAGTTATTGCGTTTGATCAGCGAGACCATTTCGGGTGACCAGTTGCCGCTGTCCATCAGGCGACCCACTTGAAGGGCAGCTTGCAGGCCCAGCGTGATTTCAGTCTGCATATCTGCCAGTTTCTTCTGGATCAGCTGATTTGCAGCCAATGGGCGGCCAAACTGCTTGCGGTCCAGAGTGTACTGGCGGGCGGCATGCCAGCAGAACTCGGCTGTGCCTATGACACCCCAGGCAATGCCGAAGCGGGCTTTGTTTAAGCAGCCGAAGGGGCCTTTTAAGCCGCTAACGTTAGGCAGCAGGTTTTCTTCAGGGACAAAGGCGTTGTCCAGCACGATCTCGCCGGTGATGGAGGCGCGAAGTGATACCTTGCCTTCAATTTTGGGCGTGCTGAAGCCTTCGGTGCCGCGCTCAACAATAAAGCCTTTGATTTGATTGTCGTGGGCAGCGGATTTTGCCCAAACCACTGCAATATCAGCAATTGGGCTGTTGGTAATCCACATTTTGGCGCCGGTTAAGCGGTAGCCGCCGTCAACTTTTTCTGCCCGAGTGATCATTGAGCCGGGGTCTGATCCATGATCTGGTTCGGTTAAACCAAAACAGCCGACCATTTCACCGCTAGCGAGCTTTGGCAAATATTTGTGCTTTTGCTCTTCAGAGCCATAGGCTTCGATCGGGTACATCACTAGTGATGACTGAACGCTCATGGCTGAGCGGTAGCCTGAATCAACGCGCTCTACTTCGCGGGCAATCAGTCCGTAGGCCACATGGTTCACGCCTGAGCCGCCATATTCAGGGGCAACGGTCGCTCCCAACAGGCCAAGCTCACCCATTTCGCTCATGATTTCACGGTCAAAGCGCTCTTCACGAAAAGCACTCAGCACGCGTGGCTGCAGGTTTTCCTGGCAGTAGTCGTGGGCTGCATCGCGAATTTGGCGCTCTTCATCGGTGAGCTGGTGTTCGAGCAGCAGCGGGTCGTCCCAGTTGAAGTGGGTCATGGCGTGGACTCCTATGTAATTGTACTGATAGGCCCAATGTATCGCCGTTCTATAAAAATATCTACATTTTAAAGTAAAGAATTTAATGGATACCACGCGCCTTGAGAACGCGAGTAATAATCGGGACAGGTGTCATCAAATGGTCACGCATGAGATTGGCTGCCTGTTCTGTGTCGCGGGCAAGAATGACGTCTACTAAGGCGGCATGCTCTTGTCGTTTGACTTCAAGTGCTTGGGGAGACATGACCGTTTCCTTCAGCCATAGGTGGCGGTAGCGCTCTACTTGATCAAACAGCGTGTCGCGCATCTGTAATAGGTGCGGCGAGTTGCAGCCGCTAGCAATAGCGGTATGAAATGCCTTGTGGCGTAAATCCCAGCCATCGAGTAGTTCATCGGGTGAACTCACTTCGGTCACTTTGGCCAGTCGGTGGGCGGTGGCGAGTACGTTGGCTTCCCAGTCGTCGTCGCCGCGCTCAATGGCCAGGCGCAAAATCAAGCCTTCCAACTGAGCACGAGCGTCGTAAATATCGTTTAGCTCGGCTAGCGACATTGGCGCGACCCGATAGCCGCGCTGGCTAATCGCAATCACCAGGCGGTCGGCAACTAATTGGGAAAGCGCTTCCCGAAGCGGGCCAGTGCTAGCCCCGTAATACTCCTTGAGACGGCTCATCAAAAGCTTCTCTTCAGGCGCATAACGGCCGCGAATAATGTCGTGCTTCAGGGCGCGATAGGCGCTGATAGCGAGGTTGGGGCGCGGCGCATCGTGCTCCATGGTATCTCCTTAGGCCAATATTGGGGCGTGGCGATTAGCATTGACTAACGGTTATTATCAATAAATTTTAAAATTTTGGCACAGGTAACGACATTTATGCGGGGTTCATCGGTGAATAGTGTTGCATTAGCATCTCACGCTAAAGCCGTGCTAACTTCATTGCACCGCGTTTGCTTGCCGTTTACGGTAACCAGAGGCTGGGACTTCACACCTCCTTATCGTCAACCATACTTATAAGTCCAAACAGGACGGAGGAACCGCTCATGCGAACTCTAAAATACACAGTGGCAGCATCTATGTTAGCCGTCGCACTTCCAGCCAGTGCGCAGCAGCTTTCTATCGCGACCGGTGGTACCGGCGGGGTTTACTACCCAATCGGCGGTGGCTTTGCTGAAATGATCAATAACCATATCGAAGGCGCTCAGGCGACTGCAGAGGTCACCGGTGCCTCAGTTGAAAATATGGGGCTGATTATGCGTGGCGATGCCGATTTGGCGCTAGCACTCGCTGATACGGTCTATCAGGCCTATAACGGCAGTGGCGACTTTGAAAGTCGTCAGATTGAGAATACCCGTGCACTGGCCTCTGTTTATCCGAATGCGGTGCAGTTAGTGACGCTGGCTGAGTCTGATATCCAGACTATTGCTGACCTTGCCGGGAAGCGCGTTTCCGTTGGGGCGCCAGGTAGTGGCACCGAGCTAAATGCACGCGCTGTACTGGAAGCTAACGGCATTAGTTATGAAGATTTTACCCCTCAGCGACTCAACTTTAACGAAACCGCAGATGCCATTCGTGATGGTGATATCGACGCCGGCTTCTGGAGCGTTGGGCCTCCCACCAGCTCTATTCTTAACCTTGCTGCTACCCGTGATATCCGTCTAATCGGCCTTTCCGATGAAGAAGTTGCCAATGCCCAGGAAGCAGAAGCGGTGTTCGCGCCCTACCAACTGGCAGCGGGCATGTATGACGGTATGGACGAGGCGGTTCAGACGATCGGTATTCCCAACGTGTTGGTGGTGAATTCTGATATGGACGAAGAGCTCGCTTACCAGCTGACTCAACTACTGTTTGAAAACACCGACGAGTTGATTGCTGTACACCCAGCCGCCAACGACACCACCATTGAGTTCACCATGAACTCTACGCCTGTGCCGCTGCACCCGGGTGCGATTCGCTACTTTGAAGAAGTAGGGGCTGATATTCCTGACCGTCTGCGCCCTTAACAGTTAAAGGGTCTTGTCATAAGACCTTGCCATAAGGACATTGCCATGCAGTGGCAACAACGGCTGATGGCGCTACTTTTTGTATGTCTACCGCTCGCCGAAGTGGGGGCTTCCCCCGCTTCGGCGATTGCGTCTATGCGTTTAGCCGTGGTGACTGAGCAAGGCGACATCCTTGTGGATGAGCCGGTACCCTCGGGAGGTCGCTGGTGTATCCAGTGGCAGCACTCTGTTGAGCACTTTACGGTACTTGACTGTTATCGCAATGTGGCAGGCGTTATGCAACTTGAGCGTAGTCATCAACCTGACTTTGCCGCAGGGCTTGGCCATATCTTTGGCCGTGGGGTACAAGTCTCAGACGATGAGGGCGGTTATTGGATTAATGCTATTAATGAGCCGGTCGCAAATAACCGTTATGCATTAAGGGTGGGCTCTTCTGCCGTCAATCACCAAGTGGTGTGGCCGGACGGTGAGCATTCACCGGTGAGTTTAAGTGAGTACGCATCCGGGCAACGTGTGACCATCCAATTAATAGCACCTCGCGCCGCCCCGCGTGAATAAAAACGACATTAGTTAACGCTTCCGAGGACGTTCATGAACGAATCCACTTCACCGCCGGTAGTGATGCCCGGCGCGAATGCGATGCAGCCCCGCATTGTACTGTGGTGTATCACCGCGGTTGCGGTGGGGCTTTCACTCTTCCAACTCTACTCTGCCGGTATCCAGCCCCTGGGGCTTTTCTACCAGCGCAGCATTCACTTAGCGCTAATTATGTTGCTGGCGTTTCTGATGTTTCCTGCGTTTGGGCCGAAGCGAAAGCGTGGTGTTTTGGGTTGGGGCATTGATTGTCTATTTTTAGCCGGTGCGATGATGACCGGTGGTTACTTAGTGTTCAATCTAGACGCGATTTTTAGCCGTGCAGGTTTTTGGAATGATACCGATATTTTAGTGGCCTGCATTGCGACGGTCACAGTGCTTGAAGCAAGTCGGCGGGCCGTTGGGTTTGGCATGACGGTGATTGGCCTGCTTGCCATTATCTATGCGTTTGCAGGGCCTCGGGGCGAGTTGCCATGGCTAGGCGAATGGATGCCCGGCATCTTAGAGCATCGAGGCTATACCTTAGATCGTGTCGCGGGGCAGCTCTATTTAGGGCAAGAGGGCATTTTTGGTTTGCCTTTGGGGGTTGCGGCGACCTACATCTTTATATTCGTGCTATTTGGTGCCTTTTTGGAAAGTACCGGCGCGGGTAAATTTTTTATAGATATGGCCTATGCTGCCACTGGTCGCCAACGGGGCGGCCCCGCGAAAGCAGCCGTGCTGGCTTCAGCCGGTATGGGCTCAATCTCGGGTAGCGCGATTGCCAACGTGGTAACCACCGGAGCATTTACTATTCCGCTGATGAAAAAGCTGGGCTATCAGCCAAAGCAAGCGGGAGGAATAGAAGCCGCCGCTTCTACCGGTGGGCAAATTATGCCGCCGTTAATGGGGGCGGGGGCGTTCTTGATTGCTGAATATACCAATACGCCTTATTTGGAAATCGTTAAAGTCAGCATTCTGCCGGCGATTATGTACTTTGCAACGGTGTATCTATTTGTCCATATCATTGCATTGAAACAGGGGATGCAGGGGTTGGCGAAAAGTGAACTGCCGCAAATGCGTCAAGTCATGAAAGATGGCTGGCACTTCCTGCTTCCTTTAGCGGTACTGGTGTGGCTGTTGGCGATGAGTATGTCGCCTATGCGCGTGGGTTATTACGCCGTGGTCACTATCATCGCTGTGGCGGTTCTTCGCTATGCGCTGTGGTACTTCTTTATTGCCCCCAAACAAGGTCAGCCGGTAACTATAAGCCGCACCAAAGGCGTGGTATGGGCAGGGCTTGTGAAGTTGGTTCAAGGCTTAGAGCTGGGTGCGCGTAATGCCGTTGCAGTTTCTATGGCTTGTGCTGTGGCCGGTATTATTGTCGGCGTTGTGGGCCTGACAGGGCTAGGGCTGAAGTTTTCTTCCATGATGTTGGCTTTCTCTGGCGGCAACCTGGTGTTGGCGCTGGTGATGGTGCTGCTGGCAAGCTTGATTTTGGGGATGGGGCTGCCAGTGACCGCCAGTTATATCGTATTGATTGTATTGGTGGGCCCGGCGTTAACCGCTGAATTCGGGGTGCCACTATTGATTGCTCACTTGGTAGTGTTCTGGTACTCCCAGGACTCTAACGTGACGCCACCTATCGCTTTGGCAGGTTTTGCGGGGGCGGCGATTGCGGGGAGCAAGCCCATGGAAACCGGTTTCCAGGCCTGGAAGTTTGCAAAAGGGCTCTACTTGATTCCGCTGTTTATGGTGTTTAACCCAGAAATCATTGTCGGTGGGCCAGTGCTTGTGGTGGTTTGGAATGCGCTGATTGCCATTTTGGCGCTGTGTGCTTTTGCTGCAGCGCTTGAAGGCTATCTGTTTACCAAGATGTCTTGGTTACCGCGCTTGGCGATTGGCGGCGCTATCGTTGGGGTGTTCTATCCCAGTCTGTTAACTGAAATTGCTGGGGTGGTAGTGATGATTGCCGCGATTGGTGCCAACTGGTCCGCCAGCAAGCGCGAGGCTCAGCCAGTAAACAGTTAATCGCAGCACGTTAATGCACACCATAAAAAAGCCCGGAGGCCTTAAGGCCTCCGGGCTTTCGCATTGTGTAGGTCAGGTTTAGAAAATTGACTCTGGCGTACCAGATCCTTGCGAGCCGCTAGCTTCTTCCAGTTCACGACTAATGCGGCGTTGCTGCTGGAAGCTTGGTAGGTGGTCGCGGTGGAATAGCTCAGAAATACCTCCTGACTGTCCATCCGCCAAGCGGCGGCCAGTGGTGGGATCAACCCGTAGGCTTACAATAGTATCTGGACGTTCGGGTAACGCAGAAGGGGTGCCTTCTAACGCATCGCCCATAAAATCAACCCAGATAGGCAGAGCTGCGTTAGCGCCATATTCAGCGATGGTATCGTTGCTGTCTTTGCCGACCCACACAGTGGTCACCAAGTCGCTGTTAAAGCCTGCGAACCACGCATCACGCTGGTTATTGGTGGTACCTGTTTTGCCGACGATATCGTCTCGGTTCAGGCTTAGAGCGCCACGGCCTGTGCCAGAAGTGATAACGTCGCGAAGCATGTCGCGTAGAATATAGACAGCAGCAGGATCAGCTACTCGAGGAGCAACTGGGTACTCTTTACCATCGATTTCAACCGTTTCCTGTCCTTCCGTACAGCTAGGGCAAGCAACCTGAGGCGTAGCCTCATCCACAAGCTCCTCATCATCGTTGCGCGTGACGCGTTCGATAAACCATGGCGCGACCTGGAAGCCACCGTTGGCAATAACGGAGTAAGCGTTGGTCATTTCCATGGGCGTTAAACTGGCGCTGCCTAAGGCGAGTGATAGTCCGCGTGGTAGGCGGTTGGGTGAGAAACCAAACCCTTCTAAATAGCGAATGGTATGGTCTAGCCCCATGGTTTGAAGCACACGAATGGTGACCAAGTTGCGCGAACGAGCAAGCGCTGGGCGCAAGCGCATCGGGCCTTGGAAGTCGCGGCTTGAATTGACAGGGCGCCATAAAGAATTACTGCCGTCATCTAGTACGACGGGGGCATCATTTACCACGCTTGCTGCATTCATATCGCCGTCTTCTAGAGCGGCAAGATAGATGAATGGTTTAAAGATTGAGCCTGATTGGCGCTGAGCCTGAACGGCGCGGTTGAATTTGCTGGCGTTAAAATCAAACCCGCCTTGCAGGGCCAAAATAGCGCCAGTGCGTGGGTTCTGTGCAACCAAAGAACCTTCGGCGTCGGGGCGCTGTGATAGGCGCAGTGAACCGTCTTCGTTTTCAATCACGCGGACTAAGTCGCCGCGAACAGCAATTTGGCTAGCTGAACTGGGTTCTGCGCCTCGGCTGCGTGGGCTTAAATAGGGGCGTGCCCAGCTCAGGCCACTCCAGGCAATTGTTTGCAGTTCGCCACCGCGGGTAAGTACCTGCATTTCACGGCCATTGCTTTCAGCCACAATCGCTGGCTGCAGCAGGCCATAGTTGGGCGTGCGTTCTAATACCTGTAACCAGTTACTGACGTCGCCGTCTACACCTTCAATTTTCGTTTGGCTGCGCTCAGCTGCCTGGCGGGCGGTTTGACGAATTTCCGGTGATTCTGAAAGCTCTTCTTCAAGCCCTTGGGTAGCGGTTTGCTCTTGAGCTTCTACTAAGCTGGCTGCGATATCTTGCTGCTCTGAACCGCGCCAGCCATGGCGTAGGTCGTAAGCTAATAGGCCATTTGCCAATGCTTGGTGAGCATGGGGCTGCATTTCGCTATCAATCGTGGTGTAAATTCGGTAGCCACCGGTATAGGCGCTATCTCCAAATCGCTCTATGGCATATTGGCGCGCCATTTCTGAAACATAAGCCGCATCTACTTCGGTTTGAGTGTAGTGTCGGCGAGCTGTTACAGGCTCCTGCACGGCCGTTAGATAAGCATCATTATCAATATGCCCAAGCTCACGCATGCGGAATAGAATCCAGTTGCGGCGAATAAGCGAGCGCTCTGAATTAGCAAGCGGGTTAAAGGCTGAGGGCGCTTTAGGAAGTCCCGCGATCATCGCCGTCTGAGCTAGCGTTAATTCAGCCAACGGCTTGTCGTAGTAAGTCTCTGACGCGGCAGCGATGCCATAGGCGCGATTGCCGAGGAATATCTTGTTGACGTAGAGCTCGAAAATTTCCTCTTTATCAAGAATCTGCTCCATTTGCAGGGCAAGCAGGATCTCGCGAATTTTCCGAGTGAATGTCTGGTCGAACGTCAGCATATAGTTACGCGCAACCTGCATGGTTATGGTCGAACCGCCTGACTGAATAGCACCGCCGCTTTGAGCCAGTTCCACCGCCGCCCTAGCGATGCCACGAGGGTCAACGCCCGCGTGCTCAAAGTAACTGGCATCTTCCGCTGCGATCAGTGCGTTGATCATGTTCTGTGGGATATCAGCAAAATCGACGGGCATACGGCGTTCTTCACCAAATTCACCAATGAGTTTGCCGTCATTGGTGAAGATGCGAAGTGGTGTATGTAGCTCGAAATCTTGCAACTGGCGAACATCAGGCAGGCCAGGGGAGAAATAGATAGCAGCACCCACCACTGCCAGCACGGTGGCGCCAATGAGCGCAACGATTAGCGAAAATAGTGACAGGATGAGGGTTCGAAAAAACGTCATGAACAGAGTACACCCGTGGAAAGGATAATAGACACGGTATCTAAACGACCGTATCACGCAATTGGCTGCCATTATAGGAAGGCGAGGCAGCGGTCACCAGTGTTGATATGCCTTAATGCCATTCGCGTGTGACTTCACTAAAAATCATGTAACCTCGAAACTCGCACGATAGGCAGGCGGAGCCGAACCCAAAATGCGTTTACTCAAACCCGGTAAAGGGTTGATTGGAGTCGATATTACATCGGCGACCGTCAAGCTGTTAGAGCTCAAACAGTATAACGATAACTATCAAGTAGAAAGCTATGCTGTTCGGCCGCTGCGAGAAGGTGCGGTTGTTGAAAGGCGCATCCGCGACATTAATGATGTGGCAAATGTGCTCCGGCGTGCTGTTGAGCATGCAAAGCCTTCTACGCGTAAAGCAGCAGTGGCCGTTCCAGCAAGTGCCGCCATTACCAAAACGCTTACTTTTCCTGCTTCGTTAAGCGAAGAGGAAATTGAAGAGCGAATAACCGCCGAATCAGACCGCCATATTCCCTTTCCGTTCAGTGAGGTGGCATTCGATTTTCAGTGCCTGGGTCCTGCTCCTTTCGATGAGGATCAGCAAGAAGTTATTTTAGTGGCGTGTCGTCAGCAAGATGTGACTCAGCTTACCGAAACGCTAGAGCGTGCGGGGCTTGAGCCTGCCGCTGTCGATGTAGAAACATTCGCGATGGAGCGTGCGTTGGCCGAACTACGTCGGCAGTTAAACGTGGAAAATGATCCAACTGCTTGTGTGGGGTTAGTTGATATCGGGGCCAACATGAACGCCTTCCATGTCGTGCGTGGTGGGCACATTGTCTATAGCCGCGATACGGTGTTTGGTGGGCGTCAGCTAACAGATACGATCCGCGAGTATTACCACATGAGTATAGAAGAGGCTGGATTTGCTAAAAAGCGTGGAGGTCTTCCTAGCGACTACCAGGAAAAGGTGCTCACGCCTTTTCTAGAAACGGTGGTACAGCAGGTGGGGCGCTCGCTGCAGCTTTACTACACAGCTGGTCGTCAGCATGAGGTTCAGCATATTGTGCTAGCGGGTGGTTCTAGTGTTATCCCAGGCCTAGCAGAACGTATTGCCGAAGATAGTGGTATGTCGGTAACCATTGCCAACCCGTTTCAACGTATGCGCATTAACAAACGGCTTAATAAAGAAGCGCTAAGCAACGATGCCCCTGCGATGCTAACGGCCGGAGGGTTGGCGATGCGAGTTAGCCAATGAGTATTAATATCAATCTTTTGCCTTGGCGCGAGGCGCGGCGAGAGAGGCGAACTCGGCAATTTTACGGGGTCATGTTGTTTGTGTTGCTGTCGGGCGTAGCGTGTGGCTTTGCGGTGTTGCACGTATATCAACAGCAGTTAGCTGCCCAGCAACAGCGCAATGCCCATATCTCATCTCAGTTAGAGCAGCTAGACGATGAAATCGCCGATGTACGACGTTATCAGGGCGATACGGAACGGTTGGGAGAGCAGTTAGCGCTGTTCCACACGCTTAATAATGAGCGCATGAGTACAGTGAGGCTATTTAACGATATTGCCGCTAGCGTAGCTGATGGTGTCGTCTATCAGCGCCTGTCGCGTAGTGGACAGCGTGTGAGTCTTTCAGCGGTCGCCAGTAATGAGCGTCAGATTTCTGAGCAGCTACGCCAAATTGCAGATATGCCAGGGCTGGGGGTACCGCTGTTTTCTGAGGTTGCTAGCGGCCAGGATGACAGTCGGCGTGTTTTTCAGTTTGAAGTCATGCAATTGTCTCCCGATGAGGCCGTTTCCATGGAGGCATCACCATGACGCCTACTCGTGAACGCTTTAGAAATGATTGGCAGCGCCTGCGCAACGTTGACTGGCAATCGCTGGATATTAAAGAAGCGGGTGAGTGGCCCTGGCTACTTAAAGCCGTTATAGGGTTACTCATTTTTTTGATTGCTCTTTTAGGTATCAACTGGTGGCTAGTGGGGGAGGCGCGCGACTCGCTTGCGACAGAACAGCGCCAAGAAGAGCGTCTGCTAGTCGAGTATCGACGCAAGTCGTCTGAAGCTGCCTTTCTGCCGGATATTCGCAGTCAGTTGACCATTCTTGAAGATCAGATGGTGCAGATGCAGGCGATGCTGCCTACCAGTGCAGAAATTCCCTCTTTATTAGATAGCATCAGTGACGCCGCTATCGAGAACCGGCTAACCATTGAAACTATTCGTTTGCGACCTACGGTTAGTAACACGCACTATATTGAGCACCCTTTAGATATACAGGTGCGCGGTGATTACCATGCATTGGCGCAATTTGTTTCGGATATCAGCGATTTGGCGCGAATTATTACTCAGCATGATTTAACTCTAGTGCCTGTTGATCAACGTGGTGACACGTTACGGATGTCGCTGCTTGCACGCACGTACAGCTACAAGGCAGCATCACAAGAGGGAGCCAGTACGCCATGAAGCGCTTGATAAGCCTGTTGTGTATTGCTGGCTTAGCTGGCTGCAGCGACCCTCAGCTAGGGCAGTTAGATCAAACCCTTGCGGAGATACGCCGTGCTCCTGGTGGAAAAGCGCCTGAAATAGTGGAGAAGTTGCCCGAGTATCAGTCGCTTGATTATCGCTTTAGCGATGCGCGTAGCCCTTTTCTAGCGCCGGAAGGTGTGCGCGAAAACGTATTACAAGTGGAGCAGGCAACGAGCGAGCTTGCCCCAGATCAGCAGCGTACCCAAGAACCTTTAGAACGTTTCCAACTCCAGACGCTGCGCTTAGTTGGTACGCTGCGCATGGGTGGTCAGCAAGTCGCATTGATTGCGCCTCCCGAGGGTGAAGTTGTTAGTGTTCGGGAAGGTAATTATTTAGGCACCAATCATGGTCTTATTAACCAGATTAGGTCACGAGAAATCATTATTGTTGAACGCGTTTTCAGCCCTCAGCAAGGGTGGCAAGAGCGTCAGGCAACGCTCACCCTTGAGGAGTAGCCTTTTTACTTGTTATCGGATATCACCCTATGGTCGTCACACTTCGCCGAATTTTGCTGTTGTTGATAGCCTTGGTGCCGTCGCTCAGCATGGCATCAGTGCTCACCGATTTAGATGTGCGCCAAACCAATAGCGGTGACGTAGAGCTAGTGCTGCAATTTAGTGGCGGCGTTGCCCAGCTAAGAGGTTATCGATTAGACGCACCTCCTCGTCTAGCGCTTGATTTAGCCGATACACAAAGTGCGATTGCCCAACGCCGTATTGCCGTTAGCCGAGGTGGTGTTGAGCAGGTGACGGTGTTAGAGGGCAGTGGGCGTACGCGTCTCGTGGTTGATTTGAAAGAATCTCTTGATTACACCTCTCGAGTGGTCGGCGACCAGCTAAGAATCACACTAACATCAGGTGGCTCTGCGTCTAGGCCAGTGCTCCGGGCTACCCAGCAGACTGCCCAAGCTATCCAGGGGCCGCGTGTTGAAAATATTGACTTCCGGCGTGGAGAAGATGGTGCAGGGCGTGTATTGGTGACGTTTGATCGTGTGGGCGTGGTCGCTAACGTGCGTGAAGGTAGCGAAGGAAGGGTAATCGTCGAGCTGCGTGATGTAGCGCTGCCGGATGCGCTTAACCAGGTTTACGATGTCACCGATTTTGCGACGCCGGTTACCCGCATTACCCCTCGTCTTGGACAGCGTGATGTGCGGCTGGAGCTGCAAACGAACGGCCCCTTCGCGATGATTTCATCACAAAGCGGGCGTACGTTGACGATTGAAGCACAACCAGTGAGCCAAGCTTCACAGCAGGAGCGAGAACAGCAGGAGGAGTCTTTTACCGGAGAGCGGTTAAGTCTTAATTTTCAAGATATTGAAGTGCGTGCAGTGCTTGCCACGTTGGCAGAATTTACCGGCCTGAATCTAGTAGCCAGTGATAGCGTTTCTGGACGCATTACGCTTAACTTAAACGATGTTCCCTGGGATCAAGCACTAGCGTTGATCTTGCAAAGCCAAGGGCTGGCAAGCCGAGAACAGGGTAATGTGATCGTCGTGGCGCCTGCCAGCGAGCTAGCAGATCTCGAACGCCAAGAGATAGAGACACGCAACCAGCGCCAAACGCTGGCACCGTTAGTCACTGAGTTTATCGAAGTAAAATACGCGCGCGCCGAAGACCTTGCTCAACTGTTGCGTGGTGGCGACGGCTTTGGCCTGTTAACCGACCGTGGGCGCGTTAGTATTGATCAGCGTACTAACACGTTACTGGTGCAAGATACCGCAGAGCAGGTGCGCGATATTATCCGCACTTTAGACCGCTTGGATGTCGCCGTACGTCAGGTGCAAATTGAGGCAAGAATTGTCATTGCTCGAGATACTGCATCACGAGAGCTGGGGATTAACTGGGGAGTGTCGAGTACTCGAGGCTTTCAGCAGAACGACGATGGCGTTTTTGAAAGGCGCAACGTGAACCCTAACAGCATCAATCGAACCCAGGCGGGTCTGGCCGTTGATCTGGGTTCGACGGCAGCTTCCAATACAGGCTTTAGCTTTGGCTACCTTTCGGGTGATATTTTACTGGATTTAGAACTGCGGGCGCTGGAAAGTGAGGGCAAAAGCCAGACGATTTCACAGCCCCGAGTGATCACTGCCAACCAACGCACGGCTATTATTCGTCAAGGTGAAGAGCGTGCTTTTCAAAGTGTAGATGCACAGGGGAACCCAGATACAGAGTTCAAGGAAGCCGAGCTTTCCTTGGAAGTAACGCCACAAATTACCCCGGATAACCGCATCATTATGGATTTGGTGATTAAAAACGATAGCTTCCGGGAAAGTGAGTTTGGTGGTGAACCGCCGATTGATACCAACCAAATAGAGACCCAAGTGCTGGTCGATAATGGTCAAACGGTAGTGTTAGGCGGTATTTTGACAACAGAACAGTTGAGCCAAATAGCGAAAACACCGCTCCTAGGAGATATTCCTTGGCTTGGGCGGCTGTTTCGCTATACCGAAGAGAGCAATGAAAAGGTAGAGTTATTGGTCTTTATTACTCCACGACTACTTGATGATGGTTTGGCGGTTCGCTGATGCAAGAGTTACCCAATATTTTTTTAATTGGCCCCATGGGGGCTGGCAAGAGCACGATAGGCCGCTTACTCGCGGCTGAATTATCGCGCTCGTTCTTTGACAGCGATCACGCCATACAAGACCGCTGCGGTGCGGATATCCCCTGGATTTTTGACGTTGAAGGTGAGCCCGGCTTTCGTCAACGCGAAAGTCAGATGATTGACGAACTCACTCAGTTGCCCAGCGTGGTAGTGGCCACCGGCGGTGGCGCCGTGCTACGTGAAGAAAATCGACGTGCTCTGCGTGAACGAGGAACGGTCGTTTATTTGCTGACCACTGTTGATCAGCAACTGAAGCGAACCGCCAAAGATCGGAATCGACCGCTATTACAGTGTGATAATCGCGAACAAGTGCTGAACGACATGTTTGCCACGCGAGATCCGCTGTATCGAGCGACGTCCGATATTACGGTGCGAACGGATCGGCGCAGTCCACGTGCGGTGGTCAACGAAATACTGCGTCGCGTTCATCGCATGGTGGACCCTTTGGAAATTGCGCGGGCTCAAAGTAAAAAGGTATCACAATGACTGAAATGACAAGTGCCCAGCGCACGCTAACCGTCGCATTGGGTGAGCGTAGCTACCCCATACATATTGGCGTTGGGCTTCTGAAGCGTGCCAATGTGCTGGAGCCTTATATCGCTGGTCAGCAGGTGATGGTAGTGACTAATGAGACCATCGCTCCGCTTTATTTAGAAACGCTTTGCGCCAGTCTGCCAAGTCATTTAGAGGTTCGCACGGTAGTGTTACCTGACGGAGAGCAGTACAAAACCATCGAGCAGGTAAGCCAGATTTGGGATGCGCTGTTAGAGGCGGGTTTCAATCGTCGCTGTACGCTGATTGCCTTAGGTGGCGGTGTGATTGGCGATATGGTCGGCTATGCAGCGGCAGCTTATCAGCGCGGCGTTGCCTTTATTCAGGTGCCTACCACACTACTTTCCCAGGTTGACTCTTCGGTGGGTGGAAAAACCGGCGTTAATCACCCTTTGGGTAAGAATATGATCGGCGCGTTTTGGCAGCCGAAAGCCGTCATCGTGGATATCGACACCTTGACCACGCTGCCCAGCCGCGAGCTTTCTGCAGGCTTGGCAGAAGTGATCAAGTACGGATTAATCCGCGATGAGCGTTTCCTAAGCTGGTTAGAAGAGAATATGCAGTCGCTGCGTAGTGTTGAGCCTGTGGTTATCGCTGAGGCGATTGCTCAAAGCTGCCAGATTAAAGCCGACATTGTGGCGGAAGACGAAACTGAGCAGGGTGTTCGCGCGTTGCTGAACCTGGGCCATACGTTTGGTCACGCTATTGAAGCGCATCAAGGTTACGGCAACTGGCTGCACGGTGAGGCCGTGGGTGCAGGCATGGCGATGGCCGCGTCGCTCTCTCATCAGCTTGGCTGGATCGATAGCAATGCACTGGTACGTGCCAAGGCAGTTATTGAAAGTGCCGGATTACCGCTAGCAGCGCCTGCCGGAATGTCAGTAGATGACTTTTTAGCCCGCATGAAGTTGGATAAGAAAAATATCGATACCAGGCTACGCTTGGTGCTGCTCAATGCCCTAGGCGACGCCTGCGTGAGTGATGCTACGCCGCCTGATATGCTGCGTGAGTTACTTCATCACTATCCGCGCGGCTAATTGCCGAGGCGTATTGGCCATTGATAAACAAGTCTGCACGGAAAGCCCACCATCGCGTGGGTTTTTTGTTGTCTGGCCGTTAAGTGATGATCGATTTGTATGTAATCCGTATGCCTTATGCGCTATCGGCATGGGTTTTTTGGGCTTACCAAGACTAAAGTCTAATCGTGAGTTGTTGTCGTTGAAATATCGTTTTAATGCTTTGCAAGTGATTGAAGTTAATATGTTTTTTTATTAACTGCGAATGCAAATGCAAGATTTGACAAGGTTTTTTAAGGATTGGCGGGTTCTGGATGATTGCGCTACACGCAGGCAAATCGCTATGCTGAGCGACCTTTTCTTGAAGCGGTGAATGCGGGAAATACCCTATTTTGAGTGGGTAGCAAGACATCAAAAAAAAGAAAAACCCGCAACGATAACATGAAAACACTGCTAAATAAATACGCTGACTAGAGGCACGCCCATGAATAAAGGTCTTCACCAGCCTGGCGAGTTTCGCGATAACTGTGGCTTTGGCCTTATTGCCCATATGGAAGGGCAGGCCAGCCACGACTTGCTGAAAACGGCTATTGAATCACTTACCTGCATGACCCATCGCGGCGGTATTGCGGCAGACGGCAAAACCGGTGACGGTTGCGGCTTGCTGCTGAAAATGCCGGTGCAATTCATGCGCGCCGCCGCGAAGCAGGCGCTTGATGCGGAGCTTGGCGAGCGCTTTGCTGTAGGCGTCATCTTTTTGCCAGATGACGATGCACGTGCCGCTCATGCTAAAGAAACCCTTGAGCGCGAACTAAGCAGCCGAGGCTTAGAGGTATTGGGTTGGCGCGAAGTACCCACCGACTCAAGCGTATGTGGCCCAATGGCGCTGGACTGTCTACCGCGAATTGAGCAGCTGTTTGTCCAGCCAGGTAGTAGTGGAACAGTTAGTAGTGGAAATTTAAGCAGTGATCGCTTCGATGTCGACCTGTTTATGGCGCGCCGCTATGCAGAGCAAGCGCTACGCAGCGACGAAGACTTTTATGTTGCTTCGCTCTCATCAGAAGTCGTTTCCTATAAAGGCCTAGTCATGCCGGAAGACTTGCCGGCGTTCTACAAAGACCTGAATGACCCGAGCCTGGAAACCGCCATTTGCGTGTTCCACCAACGTTTCTCTACTAACACTGCACCGCGCTGGCCGCTGGCCCAGCCATTCCGCCTGCTAGCTCATAATGGCGAAATCAATACGATTGAAGCCAACCGCGGCTGGGCGAACTCTCGTAAAGCCAACTTTGTTAACGAGCGTCTGCCTGATATTGCTGAGCTTGACGAAATCGTCAATACCACCGGTTCTGACTCCTCAAGCATGGATAACATGCTGGAAGTGCTGCTGACCGGTGGTATGGAGCTGCATCGTGCTGTCCGCATGATGGTGCCGCCTGCCTGGCAGAACGTTGAGACCATGGACGCCGAGCTGCGCGCGTTCTACGAATACAACTCCATGCACATGGAGCCTTGGGATGGCCCGGCTGGAGTGGTAATGACCGACGGTCGCCAAGCCGTTTGTATGCTAGATCGCAACGGCCTTCGCCCAGCGCGCTGGGTGATTACCAAAAATGGCTACATTACGCTAGCATCTGAGATTGGCACTTATGGTTACCGTCCTGAGGACGTAGTTGCTAAAGGTCGCGTTGGTCCAGGTCAAATGCTGGCAGTAGACACGCAGACCGGTGAAGTGCTGCACACCCAGGATATCGATAACCGTCTGAAGTCAGCTTACCCCTACAAGCGCTGGCTCAAGCAAGAGGCTAATTACCTAGAGTCGGCGCTGACTGAGCTTGCGCGTTTCCAGACAATGGACACTGACGCACTGAATGTTCAGCAGAAAATGTTCCAGGTGAGTTTTGAAGAGCGTGATCAGGTGCTGCGTCCGCTGGCAGAAAGTGGCCAGGAAGCGGTTGGCTCGATGGGTGATGATACTCCCATGGCCGTGCTGTCTAGCCGTCCGCGTCTGCTGACCGACTTCTTCCGCCAAAAGTTTGCCCAGGTGACCAATCCCCCGATCGACCCTCTTCGTGAAGCGATCGTGATGTCGCTTGAGACTTGCTGTGGCGCTGAGCTAAATGTCTTTAAGGCGACGCCTGAACATGCCCACCGTTTGATTCTGACAACTCCGGTGCTGTCGCCACGTAAGTTCACTGCGCTGGTCAGTCAGGATGATCCTGCCTTTGCTAGTCACACGCTGTCACTCGGGTACGACCCGGAGCACACCAGTCTGCAGCGGGCAGTCACCTTACTTTGCCAAGAAGCCGAAGCGCAGGTAAAAGCGGGCAAGGTGATTTTGGTGTTGACCGACGCTGACCTTCCCAAAGGGCAGTTGCCTATCCAGGCTGCTTTGGCGGTAGGGGCCGTTCACTCCCACCTTGGCCATTTGGCGCTACGTCCTAACGCCAATATTGTGGTGGAAACTGGCTACGCAAGGGATGCCCACCAAATGGCGGTACTGTTTGGCGTCGGCGCGACGGCTGTGTATCCATGGCTTGCTTACCAAGTGATGGCAGACATGCATCGCACCGGTGAGCTAACAGGCAACCCTGCCGATGCCCGAGAGAACTACCGTAAAGGCCTACAGAAAGGGTTGTTCAAAATTCTTTCGAAGATGGGTATCTCAACGTTGGCTTCATACCGCGGCTCTATGTTGTTTGAAGCGGTGGGGCTATCGGATGAGATCATGGATACCTGCTTTGTGGGCATGGCATCGCGTATTCAGGGCGCCGGTTTTGCAGAGCTACAAATGCAGCAAGAGCTACTGGCGAAGGATGCCTGGATTGCCCGCAAAGGTATTTCTCAAGGCGGTATGCTGAAGTATGTTCATGGCTACGAATATCACGCCTACAACCCAGATGTAGTGAAGTCCCTGCAGGCGGCGGTACAAGAAGGCAGCTACGCAAAGTGGAAAAAGTTTGCTCAGCTGGTCAACGAGCGCCCGGTTGCCACTATTCGCGACCTACTTAAGCTTAAACCAGCTGAAACGCCCATTCCGTTAGAGGATGTTGAGCCGGTTGAAGCGCTGATCCCGCGCTTTGATAGCGCCGGTATGTCGCTGGGTGCACTTTCGCCGGAGGCCCATGAAGCGTTGGCCCAGGCGATGAATGAAGCGGGTGGCCGCTCTAACTCGGGCGAGGGCGGTGAAGATCCCGCTCGCTATGGCACCATTCGTAGTTCAAAAATTAAGCAGATCGCTTCTGGCCGCTTCGGCGTTACCCCGGCCTATTTGGTCAATGCCGACGTGTTGCAGATCAAGGTTGCTCAGGGTGCGAAGCCTGGTGAAGGTGGTCAGCTCCCTGGTGGCAAGGTTAACCAGCTGATTGCTCGGCTGCGTTACTCGGTGCCCGGTGTAACGCTGATTTCGCCGCCTCCACACCACGATATCTACTCGATTGAAGATTTGGCGCAGCTGATTTTCGACCTCAAGCAAGTCAATCCAGATGCCCAGGTTTCCGTGAAGTTGGTCTCTGAGCCAGGTATTGGCACTATTGCTACCGGTGTGGCGAAAGCCTATGCGGATCTGATCACCGTTTCTGGTTACGACGGTGGCACCGCGGCCAGCCCATTGACCTCTATCAAGCACGCGGGCTCGCCTTGGGAGCTTGGGCTGCCTGAGGTCCATCAGGCACTGCGCATTAACGGCCTGCGAGACAAGATTCGTCTGCAAACAGACGGTGGTCTTAAAACGGGGCTCGACGTGGTTAAAGCGGCAATCCTCGGGGCTGAGAGCTTTGGTTTTGGCACCGCACCCATGGTGGCGCTGGGCTGTAAGTATCTGCGTATTTGTCACTTGAACAACTGCGCAACTGGCGTGGCAACGCAGGATGACTTCCTGCGTGGCGAGCACTTCCGCGGCACTGTCGATATGGTGAAAAACTACTTCCGCTTTATTGCTGAAGAAGTTCGTGAACTGATGGCTATGCTGGGGGTGCGCCAGTTAACCGACTTGATTGGCCGTACTGACCTACTTGAAGTGTTGGAAGGCAATACTGCCGCCCAGCGTAAGTTGGATTTAACCCCACTGCTGTCGAATGACTTCGTGCCCGCTGATGCGCCCCAGTTCTGCAATGTGAGCCGTAATGTGCCCCACGACCCAGGTGCTAAAAACCAGGAAGTGCTGGCCGCGTTGAAAGAGGCCATTGAAAACCAGTCTGGGGGTGAGTTTGATTTCACCATTACCAACTGTGACCGCAGCGTAGGTGCGTTAACCTCTGGTGCCATTGCCAAGCGCTACGGCGAAGATGGCTTAGAAGCAGCGCCGGTCACTGCCCGCTTTGTCGGGGTAGCGGGACAAAGTTTCGGTGTTTGGAATGCCCGTGGCTTAAACCTCTATCTCGAAGGCGATGCCAACGACTACGTGGGCAAAGGCATGAACGGCGGTAGCATTGTGATTGTGCCACCTAAGGTTAGCCAGTTTGAAAGTCACAAAACCGCCATTATCGGTAACACCTGTCTGTACGGTGCGACAGGCGGCACGCTGTTTGCCGCAGGTACCGCGGGTGAGCGCTTTGCAGTGCGTAACTCCGGGGCTACTGCTGTTATTGAAGGCGCAGGTGACCACTGTTGTGAATACATGACCGGGGGCTTGGTCTGCGTATTGGGTGAAACCGGCGTTAACTTTGGCGCGGGCATGACCGGTGGTTTTGCCTATGTATTGGATGAAGACCGTACCTTTGTGGACAAGTACAACCACGAGCTGGTCGAGATCCACCGGGTCAATACTGAAGCGATGGAAGCATATCGTCGTCACCTGCGTGAAATGATCGAAGCCTATGTTGCGGCAACAGGCTCTGCTCGAGGCGCGGCGATTCTGGAAGACTTCGGCGACTACGCGCGCCACTTCTGGCTAGTGAAGCCAAAAGCGGCAAGCTTGGGCAGTTTGCTGAATCAATCTCGGCGTCAGCCGGAATAACCCGCCAGAGCCTACGCTTCGAGGAGAGATATCATGGCTAACCGCTTAAATAACGATTTCCAGTTTGTTGATGTGGGTCGTAAAGACCCACAGAAAAAAGCCGCACACACACGGTCAAAAGAGTTCGCTGAAATTTACGAGCCCTTTAAGCCCACCGATGCGGCGAGTCAGGCGCACCGTTGCCTGCACTGCGGCAATCCGTACTGCGAGTGGAAGTGCTATATTCCCAACTGGCTTCAACTGGTGGTGGAAGGCAATATTATTGAAGCAGCCGAGCTTTCACACAAAACCAATTCTCTGCCGGAAGTGTGTGGCCGCGTATGCCCGCAAGATCGTTTGTGTGAAGGCGACTGTACGCTGAACGACGGCTTTGGCGCGGTTACCATTGGGTCGGTAGAGAAGTACATTACCGACACTGCGTTTGCGATGGGCTGGCGTCCAGATATGTCTAAGGTGGAGTGGACCGATAAGAAGGTCGCCATCGTGGGCGCTGGGCCGGCGGGTCTGGGGTGCGCTGATATCCTGGCACGCAACGGCGTCAAGCCGGTGGTGTTCGATAAATACCCTGAGATTGGCGGTTTGCTAACCTTCGGTATTCCAGAATTTAAACTGGAAAAGAACGTGATGGAGCGTCGGCGCGCCGTCTTTGAAGAGATGGGCGTCGAGTTTCGTCTGAATACCGAAATTGGTACCGACATCGAATTCGACACGCTGCTGCAGGAATACGATGCTGTTTTCCTAGGCATGGGCACCTATAAGTACATGGAAGGCGGCTTCCCCGGCGAAGATTTGCCTGGCGTTTATAAGGCGCTCGATTTCTTAATCGCCAACGTTAATCGTCGCTTAGGCTTTGAAAAAGATCCTAACGACTTTATCTCGATGGAAGGTAAGCGTGTGGTGGTGCTTGGTGGTGGTGATACGGCAATGGACTGTAACCGCACCTCGATCCGTCAGCGCGCCGACAGCGTGATCTGCGCTTATCGTCGTGATGAAGAGAATATGCCGGGCTCCCGTCGTGAAGTCGCCAATGCGAGGGAAGAGGGCGTTGAGTTTCTGTTCAACCGCCAGCCGGTTGCAGTGGTGGGTGAGGAACAGGTCGAAGGAGTGAAGGTTGTGCGCACCCGTTTGGGTGAGCCCGATGAAAATGGCCGTCGACGTCCTGAAGTGGTGCCTGGGTCTGAAGAGATTATTGCCGCCGACGCAGTCGTAGTAGCGTTTGGTTTCCAGGCAAGCCCTGCGCCGTGGTTCGATAGCGCCAATATCCAGGTCGATGAGCGTGATCGCGTAAAAGCGCCAGAGCATGGCCAATACGCCTACCAAACCAGCAATGCGAAAATTTTTGCCGGTGGCGATATGGTGCGTGGCTCTGACTTAGTAGTTACCGCGATTTACGAAGGCCGCCAAGCTGCTGAGGGGATTTTGGATTACCTAGGCGTTTAGTTTTGATAGTGAGGGGCGTCTTCGCCCCTCTGCCACCTGCAGTTCAAATTGAGCCTTTAGGCGTACTCTGCTATTCTGTCATCCCATCCTGGTGTGGCTTTCTGTTACGCCTTTTGATCACGTTTCGACAGGTTTTCCATGACACGATATATCTTCGTGACCGGCGGCGTTGTGTCCTCTCTTGGCAAGGGCATCGCGTCGGCCTCGCTGGCGGCGATTCTAGAGGCCCGCGGCCTTAAGGTCACCATGCTCAAGCTCGACCCCTACATCAACGTGGACCCGGGCACCATGAGTCCTTTCCAGCACGGCGAGGTGTTCGTCACCGAAGATGGCGCCGAGACGGACTTGGACTTAGGGCACTATGAGCGCTTTATTCGCACCAAAATGACCCAAGGGAACAATTTCACGACGGGGCGCGTGTACGAGAATGTACTGCGCAAAGAACGCCGAGGTGATTACCTGGGCGGTACCGTTCAGGTAATCCCTCATATTACCGATGAAATCAAACAGCGCGTCTATGCGGGCGGTGAAGGCTTTGATGTGGCGCTGGTGGAAATCGGCGGCACGGTAGGCGATATCGAATCGCTGCCGTTCCTGGAGTCGATTCGCCAGATCCGCAGCGAGCTGGGCGCTAGCCGAGCGATTTACATGCACCTCACGCTGGTGCCGTATATCAAGACGGCAGGCGAGACTAAGACCAAGCCGACTCAGCACAGCGTCAAAGAGCTACGCTCGATTGGTATCCAGCCGGATATTTTGATTTGCCGTAGCGAAGTAGAGCTTGAAGAGAGCGAGCGCCGCAAAATCGCCCTGTTCACTAACGTGGAAGAGCGTGCCGTCGTACCGTTACAGGATGCCGATACTATTTATCGCATCCCGTTGATGCTTCATGAGCACGGCCTGGACGACATCGTTTGCGATAAGCTGCGCTTGGAAGCAGAGCCTGCCGATCTTTCGGAGTGGGTCAAGGTGCTGGATTCCAAGTTGAATCCGCTGAAGTCGGTGAGCATTGCCATGGTGGGTAAGTACATGGAACTGCTGGATGCCTACAAGTCGCTCAACGAAGCGCTTATTCACGCAGGCATTCAAGGTCGTATTAAGGTGAATGTCGACTATATCGACTCCGAAGATATCGAGCACCATGGCACCGAGCGGTTAGCTGGCAAAGATGCCATCTTAGTACCTGGCGGCTTCGGCGAGCGCGGCGTGGAAGGCAAAATTCTTACTGCTCAGTTTGCTCGTGAGAACAACATTCCCTACTTGGGTATTTGCTTGGGCATGCAGGTGGCGGTTATCGAGTTTGCCCGCAACGTAGCTGGCTGGAAAGACGCTAACTCTACCGAATTTACTCATGATACCCAGCACCCCGTGGTGGGCTTGATTACCGAGTGGATTAACGCTGAAGGAAAGATCGAGCTGCGCGACGCCGCGTCTGATTTAGGTGGCACCATGCGTCTAGGCGGTCAGGTCTGTCACTTGAAATCCGGTAGCAAAGCTCGCGAAGCCTACGGTGCTGATGAGATTGTCGAGCGTCACCGCCACCGCTTTGAAGTCAATAACCAGTTTATTGATGAGCTAGAGCAGGCAGGTTTGGTTGTCTCAGGCAAGAGTGTCGATCAATCCTTGGTAGAAGTAGTCGAGCTGGCTGACCACCCTTGGTACGTGGCGTGTCAATTCCACCCGGAGTTTACGTCGACACCGCGTGACGGGCATCCGCTGTTCTCCGGATTTGTTAATGCCGCTTTAGAGCATAAAACGGCACGTACGCGCGCCCATACAACGACTCAGGAATAAGGGAGAGCGAATACCATGTCTTCGGCTTCTCAATCACCATTTCCAGAGCGTCATATTAACGTTGCCGGCCTAACCGCCGGCAATTCTTTGCCGCTAATGTTATTTGGCGGCATGAATGTGCTGGAGTCGGCGGAGCTTGCTGATGAAGTGGCACAGGCCTACGTTAATGTAACGCAAAAGCTCGGGATGCCTTATGTGTTTAAGGCAAGCTTTGATAAAGCAAACCGTAGCTCGATCCACTCCTATCGCGGGCCTGGGCTAGAAAAAGGCTTGCAGATTCTAGCGGATATTAAAGCGCGCTATGGCGTGCCTATCATTACCGACGTTCACGAGCCCTGGCAGGCAGAACCTGTAGCTGAAGTCGCCGATATTATTCAGCTACCAGCGTTTCTTGCCCGTCAGACCGACCTAGTGGTAGCGATGGCTAACACCGGCGCTGCGATTAATATCAAAAAACCGCAGTTTCTGGCGCCTCACGAAATGCGTCATATCCTCACCAAGTTTCAGGAGGCGGGTAACGACCGCCTGATGCTATGTGAGCGTGGCACCAGCTTCGGCTATAACAACCTTGTGGTGGATATGCTGGGTGTTGGCGATATGAAACAGACCGGTTATCCGGTGTTTTTCGACGTCACCCATGCTTTACAACGCCCAGGAGGCCGCGCGGACAGCGCCGATGGTCGTCGTGCCCAAGTGGCAGAGCTGGCTCGTGCGGGCGTCGCCGTTGGTTTAGCGGGGGTTTTCCTAGAAGCTCACCCCGATCCAGATAACGCTAAGTGTGATGGCCCCTGCGCACTGCCACTGGATCAATTAGAGCCATTTTTGACTCAGCTTTCGCAGTTAGACGCCTTGGTGAAGGGGTTTGAGCCTTTATCCATCCGTTAACCACGACGGCAAACATGGTATACATTGGACCCACAATCATCCATTAGACTGACAACCAAAAAGGACACTGTTATGACCAAAATTGTTGAAATCAGCGCACTAGAGGTGCTTGATTCCCGCGGTAATCCGACTGTTCAGGCCATGGTTCGCTTGGAAAGTGGCGCCGTAGGTGAAGCATGTGCGCCAAGCGGTGCTTCTACAGGCTCCCGCGAAGCGCTCGAGCTGCGCGATGGCGACAAGACACGCTACCTTGGCAAAGGCGTTTTAAAAGCCGTTGAGGCCGTGAATGGCAAAATCAGTGGTGCGTTGTTGGGAATGGATGCGCGTGATCAGCGTGGGCTGGACGACGCAATGCTGGCCCTGGATGGCACTGAAAATAAAGCTAATCTGGGCGCGAACGCCATTCTAGCGGTGTCGCTGGCTGCCGCTAAAGCTGCTGCCAACGCTAAAGGTGTGCCGCTGTATGCGCACATTGCCGAGCTTTATGGCCAGCCGGGCCAGTACAGCATGCCGGTGCCGATGATGAACATTCTTAACGGTGGCGAGCACGCTGATAATAACGTTGATATACAGGAATTCATGGTACAGCCAGTGGGTGCGGCTAATTTCCGTGAAGGCTTGCGCATGGGGGCGGAAATTTTTCATGCGCTAAAAAAAGTGCTGTCTGCTAAAGGTCTTTCTACATCCGTAGGTGATGAAGGTGGTTTTGCCCCTAACTTGGCATCTAACGCAGATGCTTTGGCGATCATTAAGCAGGCCGTTGCTGATGCCGGTTACGCATTGGGTAAAGACGTTACCTTGGCGCTTGATTGTGCTTCTTCTGAGTTCTACAAAGATGGCCAGTACAACCTGTCCGGTGAAGGCAAAAGCTACGATGCCGAAGGCTTTGCCGATTATCTGGCTGGCCTTTGTGCGGACTATCCGATCGTATCCATCGAAGATGGTATGGATGAATCTGATTGGGCGGGCTGGAAAGCACTGACTGACAAGCTGGGTGACAAAGTACAGCTGGTTGGCGATGATTTGTTTGTTACCAATACCAAGATTCTTAAACGTGGTATCGACGAGCAAATCGGTAATTCAATCCTGATCAAGTTCAACCAGATTGGTTCGCTGTCTGAAACGCTGGATGCGATCAAAATGGCCCAGGATGCAGGCTTCACGGCGGTGATTTCTCACCGTAGTGGCGAAACTGAAGATACTACTATTGCCGATTTGGCAGTGGGTACCTGTGCAGGCCAAATTAAGACAGGCTCCTTGTGCCGTTCCGACCGCGTAGCGAAATACAACCGTCTGCTTGTCATTGAAGCGGAATTGGGCGATGTGACTTACCCTGGCTTGAAAGCCATTAAAGGGCAGTAAGCGAAAAATGGGCGTCGGTGTGTAAGAGATATCTTAAAATTTTGTAAGAGATATCTTACAAATGCCGACGCTAACCGCTCAAATGGTTTTTTTGCTTAAGATTATGTTTTTGATTTTGTTGGATTTTTAGATGACAGGCGAGCCGCTGCGGCTCGCCTGTTGCCGTTTTGGCCTGCTTGAGTTGTGATGGCTTTCTGCCACAATGCAATCAGGACAGGGGAGGCAAGGATGCTTCAGGCAGGATGCAGCGGGATGCAGGCCAGATACGCCGGGTGACACAGTGATGTGAGCCCTGGCAAGGATCGTATCTGAGGAGTTTGACACATGGAGCGGTCAGAGGAAGTGCTTGGAGCGGGCGGCCTACGGGCCGCCTTTTTTTGTGCGCCCGATCCGTGGCGCACAAAAAAACCAGCGCGAACGCTGGTCTGAAAAGGCGTGGCTTATTGGATTAGCGTTCTAGCTTTTCCAGCTTGCCTGTTTTGCCGTCCCACTCTTCTGCATCGGGCAGCGGATCTTTTTTCTCGGCAATATTCGGCCATACGTCGGCTAATTCAGCGTTGATTTCTATAAACTGTTCTTGGCCATCCGGCAGCTCATCTTCAGAGAAGATCGCTTCTGCAGGGCACTCCGGTTCACACAGGGCGCAGTCAATACACTCGTCTGGGTGAATGACCAGGAAGTTGGGCCCTTCGTAGAAGCAGTCGACCGGACAGACTTCCACACAGTCGGTGTATTTGCACTGGATGCAGTTCTCGGTAACGACAAACGTCATCTTGCTATCCCTCTTGCGGGACCGGGTGCTTCCCGGTCGTGGTCAATAGTGAATGGTTATAAATCAGTCGTTTTTTATAAGCTAAAATAGTATGGGCGACATTCTAGTGGTGCCCTTACGTGGCGGCAAGCGCTCGGTCCATCTCATTACAGCAGTTCCCGCCATTGATACAGCAGTGCCAGTGCTTCGCGGGGTGTTAAATCGTCTACATCGGCCTTGCCTAGTGCTTCCACTACGGGGTGCGGTGCACTGGCAAACAAGTCGTTTTGTTGCGGTGCTGCGGAAATTCCGCTTGGGCGCTGCAGTTCATCCACGTCGCGCTGCTCCAGCGCCATCAGTTTTTCACGGGCTCTGCGTATCACATGGCTGGGAACACCTGCCAACTGGGCTACTTGTAAGCCATAGCTCTGGCTAGCAGGGCCAGACTCGATGCGGTGCATAAACACGATGCTGTCGCCGTGCTCGGTTGCTGTCAGGTGAATGTTTGCAACGCCCTCGGCCTGCTCCGGTAGCGCGGTCATTTCAAAATAGTGAGTGGCAAACAGAGTGAGTGCTTTGGCTTCGGCTAGGTATTCAGCACTTGCCCAGGCTAGCGAAAGGCCGTCAAAAGTACTGGTGCCACGGCCAATTTCGTCCATTAATACCAAGCTATGCTCGGTAGCGTTGTGCAAAATATTAGCGGTTTCGGTCATCTCGACCATAAACGTAGAGCGACCACCCGCTAGGTCATCTGACGAGCCAATACGAGTAAAAATACGATCTACAGGACCTATTTCAGCGCTGTCGGCAGGTACGAAGCTACCGCTATGAGCCAGCAGCGCGATGAGCGCGGTCTGGCGCATATAGGTCGATTTACCACCCATATTGGGACCGGTGATAATCAACATGTGCTGATCAGGTGTTAGCGTGACATCGTTGGGTACAAACGGTGTGTCGCTAACGTGTTCGACGACGGGGTGTCGTCCAGCAGAGATTCTAAGGCCGGTGGCATCGCTAAGCTGGGGCCTTACCCAATTGAGTGCTTCTGCGCGCTCGGCAAAGGCGCAGAGTACATCAAGTTCCGCCAACGCCCGCGATGTGTTTTGCAGCGCGTGAAGCGCCGCGTTGAGTTCGCCCATCAGGCGCTCGTAGAGCCACTTTTCACGAGTGAGGGCTCTGGACTTGGCCGAGAGTGCTTTGTCTTCGAACTCTTTTAGCTCTGGAATGATAAAGCGTTCAGCATTTTTTAGCGTTTGTCGGCGGATATAGTCCGCGGGCGCTTGCTGAGCTTGAGAGCGAGGTAATTCAATAAAGTAGCCATGAACCCGGTTATAACCGACTTTCAAATTGGCGAGACCAGTGCGTTCGCGCTCGCGAAGCTCCAACTGCACTAGATAATCACCGGCATTTTCAGCCATGCCGCGGTGTTCATCTAGCTCGGTGTCAAAACCGTTTGCAATCACGCCACCATCGCGAATCACCACCGGCGGGTTCTCAACTAGCGCGCGGGTTAAGGTATCTGCTATCTCTGGGTAGGGGCGAATGTGAGGTTTAAGTCCGTCTAGGGCGCTACCGTTATCAATTTCGCTTAGCAGTTGCTCAAGTGCCGGTAGTGTTACCAAGGCGTCGCGCAGGCGTGCCAAGTCTCTGGGGCGGGCGCTATATAGCGCGACGCGGGCCAAAATACGCTCGACGTCGCCTACATCACTCAATGTATCGCGTAGCGGGAGGTAGGCCGCTTCAATAGAGAGCAGCGCCACGCCAGCGTGACGATCTTCTACGACGTCACGCTGGCGCAGCGGGCGGTTAAGCCAGCGCTTTAATAATCGCGAACCCATAGCGGTGGTGCAGGTGTCTAGCACACTGGCCAGCGTGTTATCGCTGCTACCGCCCAAATTAATATCAATTTCCAGATTGCGCCGACTGGCCGCGTCAATCACCACGGCATCGTCGCGGTTTTCGACGCTAATGGCCGTTACGTGGGGCAGGCGTGAGCGCTGGGTGTCTCGGGCGTAATCGATCAGCACCCCCGCAGCGATAAGTGCGGTGGTTAAGTGTGCGCACCCAAAGCCGCGTAAATCCTGGACTTCAAACTGATCGCACAAGCTACGAGTGGCGCTATCTAAGTCAAACAGCCACTCTCCTTGGCGCCGCAGACTGCGCTTTTGCGACCATGCATCGGGCAGGGTCAAACTTTCGGGTACTAACAGTTCGGCAGGCGACAGGCGGGTTAGCTCTGCCTGCATCTCGGCTTCACTTTCTACTTCCAAGACATTGAAGCGCCCACTGGAAAGCTCCAGCCACGCAAGGCCCCAGCCGTCTTTGCTAGGCGCCACGGCGACCAATACGTTATCGCGGCGTGCATCCAGAAGGGCTTCATCGTGAAGCGTGCCAGGGGTGACAATGCGCACTACTTGACGGTCAACAGGACCTTTACTGGTAGCGGGGTCGCCTATCTGTTCACAAATGGCGACCGATTCACCAGCGCTTACCAGTCGGGCTAAATAGCCTTCAGCGCTATGGTAGGGCACGCCTGCCATAGGAATGGGTTTACCACCTGACTGGCCGCGCTGGGTAAGGGTGATATCCAGCAGCATTGCAGCGCGCTTGGCATCATCGAAAAATAGCTCGTAAAAATCCCCCATCCGGTAAAACAGAAGTACCTCAGGGTGATCGCGTTTGATCTTAAGATATTGCGCCATCATTGGCGTGTGAGCGGGGCTGGCCTGTGACATGGGCGTCCTGGTTGAGCGTTGCGCAAGCAGTCTCAGCTTGCGGCATGTTCTTGGGCAGTTGCTTTAAGCGATTTCTATGAGCAATTTCTTTGGGCAATTTCTTTGAGAAAGCTAAACGCTGTATTCTACGCTGAACTAAGGTCTCACATGAAGGAGTCACCATGGCACCTAGCGTTTCAAGCCTGAAGAATCTTGACCTATCGCTGCTTGCTCAGCGGCTAGGAAGGCTGTGCCAACAGCTTGGGGTTGAAGTTTCCACGGCAGAGTCCTGCACGGGAGGCGGTATTGCCAGCGCAATTACCTCTGTGGCGGGAAGTTCAGCGTATTTTACGGCGGGCTATGTGACCTACTCCAATGCCGCTAAAACACGGATGCTGGATGTCCCCGAGGCGATTCTCGAAGCCCATGGCGCAGTCAGCGAGCAGGTAGTTAATGCAATGGTTAAAGGTGCTTGCTTAACAAGTGGTGCTAGCTTAGCCGTTGCAGTGAGTGGGGTGGCAGGCCCAGATGGAGGCAGTCAAGAGAAACCTGTTGGTACCGTATGGCTTTCTTGGGGTAATGCAGAAAGCCAGCAGGCAGCGTGCTTCCAATTTTACGGCGACCGGCAGGCGGTGCGCGAACAAGCCGTGCGTGAAGCGTTGGCTGGGTTGGTGGCACGATTGATGGCTCAGGCAAAAGACAGTGAAAAGAAATAAACATTAAATATAGTGCTGAGGATTTGTTTAGCCGCTAATCTTTGGCATACTACTGGCTAATTATACAGTTTGTAACGAGGAATTTCTGCATGGCTCAGGATGACAACCGCACCAAAGCGCTAAATGCTGCACTTAGCCAGATTGATCGCCAGTTTGGTAAAGGGACCGTTATGCGCCTTGGCGATGCACCGCGCGTGATAATGCCGTCTGTCTCCACCGGTTCATTGGGGCTTGATATTGCGCTAGGTATCGGCGGGCTGCCGTTTGGACGCGTATGCGAAATTTATGGCCCAGAATCATCAGGTAAAACGACCCTGACCCTATCAGTGATTGCGCAGGCGCAAAAACAGGGCAAGGTATGTGCGTTCGTCGATGCAGAACACGCCCTGGATCCAAGCTATGCAGAAAAACTTGGTGTTAATCTAGACGACCTGCTGGTGTCTCAGCCTGATACTGGCGAACAGGCGCTGGAAATTACCGATATGCTGGTGCGTTCCGGCGGTGTAGACGTGATCGTGATCGACTCCGTGGCTGCATTAACACCGCGTGCTGAAATCGAAGGTGAAATGGGCGACTCTCACGTTGGCCTTCAAGCGCGTTTAATGTCTCAAGCATTGCGTAAAATTACCGGTAATATTAAAAACGCCAACTGTTTAGTGGTGTTTATCAACCAGATTCGTATGAAGATCGGCGTGATGTTCGGTAGCCCTGAAACTACGACCGGCGGTAACGCGCTGAAATTCTACGCCAGTGTGCGTCTGGATATTCGCCGTACAGGCTCCGTAAAATCGGGTGATGAGGTCACGGGTAACGAAACTCGCGTGAAGGTAGTTAAAAACAAGGTGGCGCCGCCATTTCGTCAGGCCGAGTTCCAAATCCTCTACGGTAAGGGTATCTACCATGCGGGCGAGGTTATTGACTTGGGCGTGCAGTGCAGCTTGGTAGACAAAGCGGGCGCGTGGTACAGCTACAAAGGCAAAAAAATTGGTCAGGGTAAAGCGAATGCTGCGCAGTATTTAGAAGAGCATCCTGAGACCATGGAAGAGATTGAAGCGCAAATACGAGCGCAGCTACTTGCTCCGCCGGATGCGAAAAAAGAAGAAGCGCCTGTGGCTGATGTTGAAGCCGAGAGCGATGATGATTTGCTATAAGCTGCTTTGTGATACTGTTCTTTAAACCGTTGAGAGAACGCTATGTTTTCTTCCGGTGGTGAGTTAACACCGCGTGAAGTTGCGATTCAACTGCTGTCTCGGCGCGAGTACTCTCGCGCCGAGCTAGCGCGCAAGTTGCAGCAAAAATCTTTTCAGCCTAATGAGATTGCTGCTTGTCTGGACACTCTGGAAGAGCAGAATTTACAGTCCGATGAACGTTTTGCCGAAAGCTTTATACGTTCGCGGGTTTTTCGTGGGCAAGGGGTTATTCGCATTAAAGGTGAGCTGCGCCAGCGCGGCGTAGATCAAGAAACGTCAACGACGGCTTTTGCCACAGTAGAAGAGCACGAAGCCGTAGACTGGTTTGAGCTAGCTCGCGATACCTTGGCTCGGCGCTTTTCCTCGCCAGGTGATACGCCCAAAGAGCGTGCTAAACGCGAGCGTTTTCTCGCCACGCGTGGCTTTAATTTTGAGCAAATCCGCTACGCGTTGTCTTGCTTGTAATTCCCCCTATGTAAGCCTTTTCTGGTTGTTTTTTCGCCGTCTGTTTTAGTTCTGCCACTAACTGCGGCTTTAGTCGTTTGACAACTGCGTTATAATGCTCCCTTTGCGACCCCAGCGGGTGGCGGCGACAGCGCCCTGGGGCATCATGCTTTCTTGTCACGGATACCCTATGAAAAGCGCAGAGATCAGACAGGCCTTTTTATCTTTTTTTGAAAAGCAGGGGCATACTATTGTGCCCACCAGCTCTCTAGTGCCGGGTAATGACCCGACGCTGCTCTTCACCAATGCAGGCATGGTGCCCTTCAAAGACGTTTTCCTTGGCCGCGATCCGCGCCCCTATGTGCGCGCCACATCAGCCCAGCGTTGCGTGCGTGCTGGCGGTAAGCACAATGATCTAGATAATGTCGGCTATACCGCGCGTCACCATACGTTCTTTGAAATGCTGGGTAACTTTAGTTTTGGCGACTATTTTAAGCGTGAGGCCATTCGCTTTGCCTGGACGTTTTTGACAGAAACGTTGGGCCTGCCCAAAGAGAAGCTCTGGGTAACGGTGCATATCAGTGACGACGAAGCAGAGCGCATCTGGAAAGACGATATCGGCATTGACCCTGAGCGTTTTTCAAAGCTTGATGAAGATAACTTCTGGCAAATGGGAGACACCGGTCCTTGTGGCCCCAGCTCTGAAATCTTTTTTGATCATGGTCCTGAAGTATGGGGTGGCCCGCCTGGCAGCCCTGAAGAAGATGGCGATCGCTACATCGAAATCTGGAACCTCGTGTTCATGCAGTTCGACCGCGATGCTTCTGGAACATTGAATCCGCTGCCCAAGCCTTCCATTGATACGGGAATGGGCTTGGAGCGGGTGGCTGCCGTTATGCAGGGCGTTCACTCCAACTACGAGATTGATCTGTTCCAAAACCTGCTGAAAGCTGCTGCCGAAGCGACTGGCCATGGGGATACCACTACGCCGTCGCTACGCGTGATTGCCGACCATATCCGCTCTTGCGCTTTTTTGATTGCGGACGGCGTATTGCCCTCTAACGAAGGGCGTGGCTATGTGTTGCGTCGAATTATTCGCCGAGCGATCCGTCATGGGCACAAACTTGGCGCTTCCGAGCCGTTTTTCCACAAGCTGGTTGCGGCGCTGGATGCCGAAATGGGCGATGCCTACCCTGAGCTGCGTGAAGCGAGCGAACAAATTGCCCGCGTGCTGCTTAAGGAAGAAGAGCAGTTTGCGCGCACGCTGGATCACGGTATGGGTCTGCTGAATGCGGCGCTTGAAGAGCTTCAGGGTGATGTGCTGCCTGGCGAGACTGTCTTCAAGCTCTACGATACCTACGGTTTTCCCTTCGATCTGACCGCAGATGTTTGCCGCGAGCGCGAAGTTACATTGGACGAAGCTGGTTTTCAGCGTGAGTTAGAAGCGCAACGTGAGCGTGCTCGGGCGGCCAGCCAGTTTGGCGCGGATTACAGCGCTGCTATCAACCTGGAGGGTGAAACCCAGTTTACAGGTTACGAGCATCTGGCCGATCAGGCGACGGTAACGGCTATCGTGGATAGTGAAGGCAATGCCTTAGCTGCCTTGGAAGCTGGTCAGAAAGGCACCGTTGTGCTGGATCGTACGCCATTCTACGGTGAGTCGGGCGGCCAGGTGGGCGACACCGGCTACTTATACGTTGATGGCGCTCGCTTCCAGGTAACCGACACGCAGAAACAGAGTGGTCACCACCTTCACCAAGGCATTATGGTAGATGGCGCGCTCAGCGTAGGCGCGAATGTCCGAGGCGAGGTGGATGCCAGCTTGCGTGGCGCAACCATCCGCAATCACTCAGCGACTCACTTGCTACATAAAGCATTGCGGATGGTGCTGGGTGATCACGTCCAGCAGAAAGGCTCTCTGGTCAATGCTGAGCGCCTGCGCTTTGATTTTAGCCACTTCGAGCCGATGACTGCTGAGCAGATAGCGGAAGTAGAACGGCTAGTAAATGAGCAGATCTTGGCGAATGCGCCGACTAAAACAGAGCAGATGAGTCTGGAGGAAGCGAAAGCCAAAGGAGCCGCCGCATTGTTTGAGGCAAAATATGCCGATAACGTACGGGTGCTGACTATTGGTGCTGATGACTTCTCTATTGAGCTTTGTGGCGGTACCCATGTTAGTCGCAGCGGCGATATTGGCTGCTGTCATGTGATTAGCGAAGTGGGTATTGCTTCCGGTGTGCGTCGTATTGAAGCGATTACGGGTGAAAACGCGCTGGCTTATTTCCGCGAGCAGGAAGCCCGTGTTCAGCGGTTAGGTGAGCGCCTGAAAACCAAACCCGAGTTGGTAGAAGCGCGGGTTGAATCGCTGGTTGAGCGCAATCGCTCTTTGGAAAAAGAGCTTGAACAACTGAAAGCGAAGCTGGCAAGCGCTGCGGGCAGCGATATGCTTAGCCAAGTGCAAGAAATTAACGGTGTCAATTTACTGGTCACTCAGCTTGAAGGCGTTTCCGGTAAAGATTTGCGCGGCGTACTTGATCAGTTGAAAAACAAGCTTGGTTCAGGTGTCATCCTGCTTGGGGCTGCGGATACTGCAGCAGGTAAAGTGAGCTTGATTGCCGGGGTTACCCAAGACTTAGTCGGCCGCGTAAAAGCTGGTGAACTAGTCAACCATGTCGCTTCACAGGTGGGCGGTAAAGGTGGTGGCCGCCCCGATATGGCACAAGCGGGAGGAAGTCAACCTGACGCTTTGCCAGCTGCATTAGACAGCGTGCCAGCTTGGTTGAAAAATACGCTTAGCTAAATACAAAGGCCGGTGGCACTATCTGTGCTACCGGCCTTTTTGTTAAATAGTAATAACAACGCTCATTCTCCATTCCCGAACCTATAGGAAAAAACGGCATATGGCATTATACGTACAGAAGTTCGGCGGCACCTCGGTGGGCTCTGTCGACCGTATCAAGGCCGTGGCGGAAAAGGTTAAAGGCTTTCGCGATCAAGGTCACCAAGTTGTAGTAGTGGTGTCAGCGATGAGCGGAGAGACCAACCGCCTGACCGATATGGCAAACGCGATCAATGATGACCCAGCACCGCGCGAAATGGACATGCTGCTCTCTACCGGTGAGCAGGTGACTATTTCGCTGTTGGCAATGGCGCTTCAGCAAATTGGTGTTTCAGCCACTTCCCACACAGGTGCCCAGGTCGGTATTCATACCGATAGCGCCTATACCAAAGCGCGTATTCAGCGCATTGAAACCGATGACCTGAAGTCTGACCTTGATGAAGGCAAAGTAGTTGTAGTGGCTGGCTTTCAGGGCGTTGATGAAGACGGCAATATTACAACGCTTGGGCGTGGTGGTTCAGATACGACGGGTGTTGCGCTTGCCGCAGCGCTTGGGGCCGATGAGTGCCAGATTTATACCGATGTTGATGGTGTTTACACCACTGATCCCCGAGTGTGTTCCAAGGCTCAGCGTCTTGAGAGCATTACCGTGGAAGAAATGCTTGAGCTCGCAAGCCTAGGCTCCAAAGTGCTACAGATTCGCGCCGTCGAATTTGCTGGTAAGTACAACGTACCACTTCGCGTGCTGTCGAGCTTTGAAGAAGGCCCCGGCACCCTAATTGTTGCAGAAGCAGACCAAGACGAGGACTCTATGGAAGAACCGCTAATCTCCGGTATCGCGTTTACCAAAAACGAAGCCAAGTTGACCCTGTTGAACACGCCTGATGTACCTGGTGTGGCATCGCGTATTCTTGGTCCAATTGCAGACGCCAATATCGAAGTCGATATGATTGTACAAAACGTGGCGCCTGCCGGTGATTACACCGACTTCACTTTTACCGTTGCTAAAGGTGATTACAAAGCGACCAAGAAGTTGCTTGAAGAGACGGTAATTCCGGATCTAGGCGGTGGTGAACTGCGTGGTGATGATAATATTGCCAAAGTATCACTTGTGGGTGTTGGTATGCGCTCTCACGCAGGTGTTGCCTCTAAAATGTTCCGTGTTTTGGCCGATGAGAACGTTAATATCCGTATGGTTTCCACGTCGGAAATTAAAATTTCTGTGGTTATTGATGAAAAGCATATGGAACTTGCGGTTAACGCCTTGCATAAAGCATTCGGTTTAGATAAGTCTGATATCGAATCTGAATAACAATTGCGCGCTAAACCTTCTACGCTGAAGAGTACTTGCTGCCGTGTGGTGGTGAGCTTTCTTTCAACGGGAGGTTAAGGTGTCATAGGGGCTTGAGCCATTGGTGACGGCGACACCGTGCCGCATAATAGCCTGGTGTCGCTTCTAGCGGACACATCCCGTTGTATAAAACGTCTGAGAAGGAGATCAGCCATGCTCATCTTAACCCGCCGTGTCGGCGAAACACTGATGATAGGTGATGAAATCACCGTCACGGTGTTAGGTGTGAAAGGTAATCAAGTACGTATTGGTGTTAATGCGCCGAAAGACGTCGCGGTTCACCGTGAAGAGATCTATCAGCGCATCCAGCGCGAACGTAATAGCGAAAGTGAGTCTGAGTAGTTGTACGCCTATATCACGCCCATTAAAGGGCGTTTAAGGGGTAAGAGAGCAGGTCGGCGCGAAAAAAATCGGCATAGGGCTGGACACCAGTCATCATAATCGGTAACATTCGCGCCGTGCTGTTGAGGAGAGGTGGCCGAGTGGCTGAAGGCGCTCCCCTGCTAAGGGAGTATAGGGTTTATAGCCCTATCGAGGGTTCGAATCCCTCTCTCTCCGCCAACTGCATAAAGCAACATCAATTTGGATAAGCGCCCGTAGCTCAGCTGGATAGAGTACCTGACTACGAATCAGGGGGTCGGAGGTTCGAATCCTCCCGGGCGCGCCAGCTTGAATTAAGAAGTTATTGATGTTACTATGTTTTTTATCACGCAAGTGATGTTAAAAACTGTTAAGCGCCCGTAGCTCAGCTGGATAGAGTACCTGACTACGAATCAGGGGGTCGGAGGTTCGAATCCTCCCGGGCGCGCCAAATTCGAAAAACCCGCTTTCTACTGAAAGCGGGTTTTTCTTCTTTCTAGCCTGACCACAGTGGCTCGCGCTTTGGTCTTGCGATCGTTTAAAGCGCCCCCGCGCACAGCGGTAGGGCGCTTTTTTTTGATCTATATTTTTGATGTGGGTTTTTGATATAGATTTTTAGTTTTATCTGGTGCGGTAAAAACGATTTGCTTACGCAGGTTCGCAGTAAAGAGGTGCGTTGGGGGTCAGGTTGTTTAGTAGCGTATCAAGATCCGTAAGGCGTTTTAGGCGCTGAAAGTGTTGGTTCGCTTCGGCATTGCCTTGACGCATTTGTGCCAGCCACTGTTTGACTAGTGACACCACCACCCGCTCTGGTAAGTGCTGCCGCTGTAAATCAGCGTATTGTTTTAGCACGCTGGCGCGCATTGCCCAGGTGGTATCAGGTAGGCGCTCACCTGTACGCTGCCAGTGGCGTATACGAGCTGCAAGCCATGGGTCTGAGAGGGCGCTACGGCCAAGCATGACATCCTGGCAGCCTGAGAGGGTGCGAGCCTTCCAGTAGTCCTCTAGAGTCCAAATATCACCGTTTGCAACGACAGGCATCGACACGTGGTGGCGAACTTTGCCAATCCACTCCCAGTGCGCAGGCGGGCGATAACCTTCATCTCGCGTACGTCCGTGGACGACTAGCTGTGCAGCACCGCCAGCTTCTGTGGCCTGGGCGCAGGCCACTGCTAAGCGACGATCAGAAAAGCCAAGGCGGATTTTAGCTGTCACTGGGATTACGCCGTCTACGGCCTCGGCGACCGCTTTCACGGCGCGATAGACGCGTTCAGGCCGACGCAGTAGTGATGCGCCACCATCATGGCGGTTGACCAGTTTGGCTGGGCAGCCAAAGTTAAGATCAATGCTGATAGCGCCCAGCGAGAGCGCTTGTTGCGCATTGCTGGCTAGCGCCTCGGGGTCTGATCCCAGAAGCTGTAAATGCACGGGAACACCGCTAGGAGTGGCGACGCGACCTGCTGTCAGCTCGGGGCAATGTTTATAGAACACGCGAGGAGGGAGGCGTGCGTCAACCACCCTGACAAATTCTGTCACTGCCCAGTCAAACCCTGCCTGCTGAGTCAGTAGGTCACGCGTTAAGGCGTCGATGACACCTTCCATAGGCGCTAGGCCTATCCTGCCTTTATGTAGTAAATTAACAACCATGACTTCCACTATGGCGCGATTGCAATCTATCCTGGATATGGCAGGTTAGTGTATTAGCCTCACTGCGCCAAGCGCCTTTAGAGGCCGTTGGTGTGCCGATAAGCATTTGAAAGAGGGAGAATGCGGTATGCAAGAGTCAGAGTTGCTCCAAGAAGGGCTTTCCCTTATGGGGTTAGGTATGGGTTTTGTGTTTGTTTTTCTTACGATTTTGGTAATTAGCGTTACGCTGATGTCGAAATTGATTGGCCGTTTTCAGCCTGCCCCTGTAGCAGCGCCGAACGGTCGAAATAACGCAAAATCACCTGCACCGAAAGGCCAGGATGATGAAGTCATGGCAGTGATTAGTGCTGCAGTGCATCGTTATCGTTCTTCGCGCCGTAAATAAGACCCTAGTTTTGTAGCTATCCTACCGCTCCATTAATAATTTTTTTGTTAAATTTACTACAAATCCATAACGTAAAAACTGTGAGCCACGACCATGAATGAAACAAAACGTCCTCTGGGGATCACTGATGTTGTTCTTCGCGATGCCCATCAATCGCTGTTTGCCACTCGTATGCGTCTTGATGACATGCTGCCGATTGCCGAAAAACTCGACAACGTCGGCTATTGGTCATTAGAGACCTGGGGTGGGGCAACGTTTGATTCGTGCATTCGCTATTTGGGTGAAGACCCTTGGGAGCGTATTCGGGCATTAAAAGAGGCTATGCCGAATACACCTCAAGCGATGTTGTTGCGTGGCCAAAACTTATTAGGCTATCGCCACTACGCCGATGACGTGGTTGATAAGTTTGTTGAACGCGCCAAGACCAATGGGGTTGATGTGTTCCGCGTATTTGACGCGATGAACGACCCGCGCAATCTTGAGCGTGCCATCAAAGCGGTTCGCCAAGTAGGTGGACATGCACAAGGCACTATTTCCTATACGGTTAGCCCGGTACATACCCTGGATAGCTGGGTAGAGCTCGCTAAAACCATTGCCGCAATGGGGGCAGACTCGCTGGCTATCAAGGATATGGCGGGGCTCCTGACGCCTTATATCGCCTATGATCTTGTCTCGCGGCTGAAAAAAGAACTGTCTATTCCCGTTCACCTGCATTGTCATGCCACTACCGGTTTGTCGACCTCGACAATTTTGAAAGCCGTCGAAGCGGGGGTCGATAATGTCGATACCGCGATTTCTTCCATGTCCATGACTTACGGCCATAGCCCGACCGAATCTGTCGTGGCCATGCTCAAAGATACCGACCGCGATACCGGTCTTGACCTGGAATTGCTGGAAGATATCGCCAGTTATTTCCGTGAAGTGCGCAAAAAGTATGCGGCGTTCGAAGGTTCGTTGCGTGGCATTGATTCACGTATTCTGATCGCTCAGGTGCCTGGCGGCATGCTCACCAACATGGAAGGCCAGCTAAAAGAACAGGGTGCCGGTGATAAACTCGACGACGTGTTGAGTGAAATTCCTCGCGTACGTGAGGACCTTGGCTTTATTCCGCTGGTGACGCCAACTTCCCAGATTGTTGGTACTCAGGCAGTGATGAACGTCATGATGGGCGAGCGCTACAAGTCCATCTCCAAAGAAGTTCAGGCACTATTAAAAGGTGAATACGGCTCTGCGCCTGCGCCATTTAACGCAGAGCTGCAAAAACGCGTGCTCGAAGGCGGTGAACCGATCACCTGCCGCCCAGCAGATAACCTATCGCCAGAAATGGATAGGCTCGCTACCGAGCTTAAAGAGAAGGCCAGTGCAGACAGTATTCGTATTGCTGAGGGCGAACAGGAGATAGACGACGTACTAACGTATGCGCTGTTCCCGCAAATTGGTCTGAAATTCCTGAAAAACCGTGACAACCCGGATGCCTTTGAGCCCGTCCCCCAAGCGGCTGAGACGAAAAGCGCTAATGTACCGGCAAAAGCCGAAAGTAAAGCGCCTGTGGTCTCGAGTGGCCCGGAAACCTACACCGTTAAACTCAACGGAAAAGCGTTTGTGGTGGAAGTCTCAGAAGGAGGCGACATCGGTGAGGTGAAAGAGCAGGCCGCGGGTGCCTCAAAAGAGCCAGCGCCCAGCGCCGAGGTCGAAAGCAGCGGCGACAGTATTGATGCGCCACTGGCGGGCAATATCTTCAAGGTCAATGTGCGCCCAGGCGACCAAGTAGCGGAAGGCGATGTGGTGATAATTTTGGAAGCCATGAAAATGGAAACCGAAGTGCGCGCCAGCAGTGCCGGTACCGTATCGAAAGTTAACGTCAGCGAGGGTGACAGCGTCACCGTCGGCGATTCGCTGATCGAGCTTTAAGGGCATTCGGGAATGGATAAGTTAATCACCTTATGGGAAGGCTCGGGGCTTTATAACCTCGAACTTGGTCAGGCGGTCATGATTTTGGTAGGGCTGGGGCTGCTTTACCTTGCCATCTACAAGAAGTTTGAGCCGCTGCTGCTGGTGCCGATTGGGTTTGGCGGTATTCTTGCCAATATTCCTGAGGCGGGCTTGGCAATTTCAGCGCTTGATCAGGCGATTGAAGTAGCAAAACCCGCGGTACTTCAACAGATAGCCTCCGTACTGGGCGCCACCCTTGATCCATTAAGCGGTGTGGAAGCCTGGCGGGAGTCGCTAAAAGCGATTGCCCACGATGCTGCTGCCCCAGATCAGTTGCGCGCAGCGAAGGATATCGCCATGAACGTTGGTTATGGCGATGGCATGCTTTATAGCTTCTATAACGTAGCGATTGCCTCCGGCATTGCCCCGCTGATTATCTTTATGGGCGTGGGGGCAATGACCGACTTCGGCCCATTATTGGCTAACCCGCGCACGCTCTTTTTAGGGGCGGCTGCTCAGTTTGGTATTTTTGCCACGCTGTTTGGTGCTGTTGCACTGTCGTCGATAGGGGTGATGGACTTTTCCCTTAATCAGGCTGCGGCAATTGGTATTATCGGTGGTGCTGACGGCCCGACGTCTATTTACGTATCGAGCGTGTTAGCCCCTGAATTGCTTGGCGCTATTGCAGTGGCGGCGTACGCCTACATGGCGCTTGTACCACTGATTCAGCCGCCGATCATGCGCCTGCTGACCACTCAAAAAGAGCGTCAAATTAAGATGACGCAGCTGCGGCCGGTATCCAAGCTGGAAAAGGTTGTTTTCCCGCTAGTGTTGTTGATTCTGGTCGCACTTTTCTTGCCTGATGCAGCGCCTCTGTTAGGGATGTTCTGCTTTGGTAATTTGATGCGTGAGTGTGGTGTGGTTGAGCGCTTATCGGATACTGCGCAAAACGCGCTGATCAATATCGTGACGATTATCCTAGGGCTATCGGTAGGCTCAAAGCTGATGGCAGAAAGCTTTCTGACGTTTGAGACGCTGGGCATCTTAGGCCTGGGTATTGTGGCGTTCGGTATTGGCACGGCTGCAGGCGTATTGATGGCCAAGCTGATGAACCTAGTCAGCAAAATGCCGATTAACCCGCTGATTGGTGCTGCTGGTGTTTCGGCGGTGCCGATGGCCGCGCGAGTGGCTAATAAGGTTGGCTTGGAGTCGAACCCGCATAACTTCCTGCTGATGCATGCCATGGGCCCCAATGTGGCAGGTGTTATTGGTTCTGCTGTCGCGGCGGGTGTGATGATTAAATATTTAGGCTAATACACGCTAGTAGTGCTATTGCGCAGCTATCGCTATGTAATGGTTAGCGTCTAAAACGCGGCTTACCGAGCAATTGCTCGCGTAAGTCGCGTTTTTTTGTAGGGTATATTGATGACTTTATTACGGTGCCACTTTTTGAATATCGAGGGCAGTTTTTAGCCGGTTTTCAAGCGTGGTGAGGTTTAGGGTGTCATCCCTTGGCCAGCCAATCGTGAGGCATACGCCACCGCCATCATAATCGGCTTGTTGGACGGGGATTTTCTGCTCGTCACACCAGGCACGCGCTACTGCCTCATGGGCAAAGTTAACGCGAAGCAGGTAATTATCTCGTTCGACGACTTCTCGCGTGGGTAATGTTTCAATCCCAGCGTTAACTGACTGGGCGTAAGCCCGGGCAAGTCCGCCAGTGCCCAGCTTGGTGCCGCCAAAGTAGCGAATCACCACGCAGCCTATTTCCCCCATCTGACTACCGAGCAAGGCTTGATACATGGGCCTACCTGCGGTGCCACCGGGTTCGCCATCATCAGAGAAACCTATGTGCGTTTGCTCTCCGGGAGGGCCTGCAATAAAGGCAGTGCAGTGATGGCTTGCATTGGGGTGAGCGCTCTTAGCTGCCTGCAGCAATGCATGGTAGTCCGCAGTGTTGGGTGCATGACATATCCAAGTGAGGAAGCGACTTTTTTCAACCTCAATTTCAGCGGTATGCCATGCGGCGGGTGCTAAGTCTGGGACTCGGTAACGCAATCGATACTCCCTAACGGATGAGCGGCGAATTAATGGTGCCGAGTGTTACTGGCGCCATGTTCTACGCCCATGACCATTCCCAGCACCTGAATATCACAATTATGCAGGAAAACAGCAGGCATCGCTGTATCTTCAGGCCATAAGTGAACGCCAAGCCGGCTAATAGAAAGTTGTTTTAGCGCAACCTCTCGCTGATTAATCGTCGCGATAGCGGTTTCTTGATGGCTACCTTGCTGATAACGGCGAATAATAATGACATCGCCATCAAATAGATTGCATTCGCGCATTCTGTTGCCGCGCACGCGAAGCGCATAGGTGTTGCGCCGCGTTACACGAGGTGCCGAATAAACAGGGCGACCGGTATTCGGTGTCGTTTGAGGCGGTGCTTGAAGCGGCGCTTGTTGAGTTACGTTCAAGGGTGTTGGCATTGTCATCGTCATGCTGTTTTCTCCAATGCAGCGCCCGCTCCCTAGGCGTGTAATTGAGCAGATTGCTGTGTTTATAATCGGTAGTGTTTTTTCATACAGTGTTCGTAGTATAGGCCTGTTTTTGCATACAGTGCTAGTGTTGTGCATTATTCATTGTTCTTAAGCGAAGATTGGTAGGGTCGTGCTGCGACCCCAGACCGCAGAGAGCGACTGGCGGGAAAGGGGCTTTCCGTGTAGAGTTCGACGCAAAATCTACGTGCCTGGAGATATCATTGAGCCTCTGCCTGCAAGCCCGACAGCTAGCCTGTGAGCGCGATGACCGCTGGCTGTTTGAGGGGCTAGACCTTGATATTCAGCGTGGCGAAATTGTCCGCATCGAAGGCCCTAACGGGAGCGGCAAAACCACGTTGTTGAAAATTCTCTCAGGCCAATTGAGCGACTACCATGGCGACATTTATTGGAATGGCGACTCAATGCGCGAGGTGCGTGAACATTTTCTCGCCAATCTACTCTATTTAGGACATGCCCCTGGCGTAAAAGCAGGCCTTTCTCCGCTGGAAAACCTGGCGTGGTACCAAGCGCTTAGCGGTGAAAAGGGAGATGATTATCAGCGTGAAGAAGCACTGGCGCAGGTAGGGCTTAGCGGCTTTGAAGATGTGCCTGCAGGCCAGCTTTCCGCAGGCCAGCAGCGGCGAGTGGCCCTTGCTAGGTTGACGCTCACCCAGCGGGCATTGTGGGTCCTGGATGAGCCTTTTACAGCAATTGACCGCCATGGAGTGGCAGCATTAGAAGCGCAGCTTGTTGCACATGCCAACGCGGGAGGCTGTGTATTAGTGACGACACATCATGAGTTAACCGCATCATCCGTGCTTAGGCGCGTTCAACTGGGGTAGAAGGAGACAGCGTTGCCAAGCTCACACGCCACGACCGGCATCCCAGAAATGTCGATGCATGCGCCTTCTGGTGGGCTCATGGTTGCCATTAGTGCCACTTTTAAGCGAGATCTAACGCTTTTGCTACGCCGTCGTGGTGAAGTGCTTAACCCACTGGTGTTCTTTGCCTTGGTGATAACGCTCTTTCCGATCGGTATTTCACCTGATCCCCAGCTGCTAGCGGAAATAGCGCCTGGGCTGTTGTGGGTGGCGGCGTTGCTGGCGGCACTGCTTTCTCTGGATAGTCTTTTCCGGAGTGACTATGACGACGGCAGTTTGGAGCAGCTACTGCTAGCCCCTCAGCCGCTGGCGGCTCTTAGCCTTGCTAAAGTTGCCGTTCACTGGTTGCTGACAGGACTACCTTTGGCACTAATGGCGCCGATTTTAGGTATCATGTTGGCACTTCCTGCTGGTAGTTACGTGGTTTTAGCGATCTCGCTGGCATTGGGAACCGCAAGTCTCAGCTTGATTGGTGCGATTGGCGCGGCGCTTACCGTCGGGTTGGCTCGAGGTGGTGTATTGCTGTCCCTGCTGGTGTTGCCGCTCTATATTCCGGTTCTTATTTTTGGCGCGGGCGCCGTACAAGCCGCCATTTTAGGCGATGGTATCGCGGCACATCTTGCTATTTTAGGCGCACTTTTAGCGATTTCGTTAATGCTAGCACCCTGGGCTATCGCCGCATCGCTACGCATCAGCATCAACGGTTAAAGGACGAAAACACCATGTGGGCCTTTATAAATAAACTGAGATCACCCAAGTGGTTCTACTCGATTAGCGCCAAGCTGCAGCCCTGGTTCTGGGCAGCGGCGGTGCTCTTGCTGCTGGTGGGAACCGTCTGGGGGCTGGCATTTGCTCCCGCGGACTACCAACAGGGCAATAGCTTTCGCATTATCTATGTCCACGTTCCTGCCGCTTTTTTAGCGCAATCCATTTTTGTATCGATGGCGATTTCAGGCTTGGTATTCATGGTCTGGAAAATCAAAGTAGCCGATATGGCAGCTACAGTGATGGCACCCTTGGGCGCTGTTATGACCTTTGTAGCGCTTTTTTCAGGCGCGGTATGGGGAGTTCCTACCTGGGGAACTTGGTGGATGTGGGACGCGCGCTTAACGTCCATGCTGATTTTGCTGTTTTTGTATTTAGGTGTCATTGCACTACGCGGCGCTTTCAATAGCCGCGATAGCGGCTCGCGAGCAGCATCAGTGCTAGCGATGGTGGGCGTGATTAATATTCCGATCATCAAATATTCAGTGGACTGGTGGTATACCCTGCACCAGCCTGCCTCGTTTACGATTACCGGACGCTCGGCAATGCCCATGGAAATGTGGGCACCACTGCTCATTATGGTGCTGGGTTTCTACTGCTTTTTTATTGCGTTGACCCTGATGCGTACACGCAGCGAGATACTGCGTCGTGAAACCAATAAGCGCTGGGTGCAAGAGTTAGTAGAGGAGGTGAGATAATGGCTTTTTCCTCGCTCAATGAATTTTTTGCCATGGGTGGTCACTGGCTCTATGTTTGGGCTGCTTGGGGCATTACTGCGTTGTTGATGCTGGTAATAGTTTGGCATGCGCGCCAAGAGCGCAGCCAACTTCTGAAAGGCGTAAAGCGCCGCGTGCGCCGCCAAAACGCTCACTCCCAGTCCGCGCAAGTACCGGTTAACTCTGCTCAAAGGGACGTTCGTAATGACGCCTAAACGTAAACAGAAGCTGTTCGTTATTTTAGGGTTGGTTTCATTAACCGCGATAGCGGTGGGGCTAACCCTTTATGCGCTGCGCTCCAATATCAATTTATTTTTTAGCCCAGTACAAATTGCTCAGGGCGATGCGCCTATGGAGCGCCAGATTCGCGCGGGTGGAATGGTTAAAGAGGGCTCGGTGTCGCGAGACCCCGAAAGCCTTGATGTTGAATTTACCGTGACGGATTACGTCGATGACTTAAACGTCTATTACAGCGGGATTCTGCCGGACCTCTTCCGTGAGGGGCAGGGCGTGGTCGTAGTAGGTGAGCTACAGGCAGATGGGCGCTTATATGCCGATAAAGTCTTAGCTCGCCACGATGAAAATTATATGCCGCCTGAGGTGGCGCAAGCATTGGAAGAAGCAGGTTACTCTCCGGCAGATTTTCAGGCAAAAGCGGCCGAAGTGGGTAAGCGTTTGGAGCAGGAAGGCACCCCCAAAGCAAGCGATTATTAATGTCTTATCGTGTCAAACAGACGGTTATGCCCAATGCTAATTTGGAGCGCTCATGTTCATCAAAATGATTCCTGAAATCGGCCACTTTGCTCTGGTCATTGCCCTGTTGATGGCCGTGATTCAAGCTGTGATGCCGCTCGCAGGTGCAGCTACTCGTCGCCCGTTATGGATGGCTTATGGCAAGCCTATGGCAACAGGGCAGTTCTTCTTTGTTGCCATTGCCTATTTGTGCCTAACGGCCAGTTACATGCTGGACGACTTCAGCGTGGCGAATGTCGCCAATAATTCAAACTCACTGCTGCCCTGGTACTACAAGTTTAGTGCCGTATGGGGAAACCATGAAGGGTCGGTATTGCTGTGGAGCTTGATGTTGGCTGGCTGGGGTTATGCCGCTTCAGTGTTCTCCGGCGATTTGCCTCGCGACATGGTGGCACGTGTGCAAGGCATCATGGGAATGGTCTGCGTTGGCTTCCTGCTGTTTATCTTGATGACTTCCAACCCATTCGAGCGACTATTGCCGAACATGCCTCAAGACGGGGCCGATCTTAATCCGCTGCTGCAGGACTTCGGGTTGGTTGTACATCCTCCCATGCTCTACATGGGGTATGTGGGTTTCTCAGTGGTATTTGCATTTGCGATTGCCGCACTGCTGGGTGGGCGTTTAGACGCTGCCTGGACCCGCTGGGCGCGCCCCTGGACTAATGTGGCCTGGGCATTTCTTACCGTAGGCATTGCACTTGGTAGTTGGTGGGCTTATTACGAGCTTGGCTGGGGCGGTTGGTGGTTCTGGGACCCGGTCGAAAACGCCTCATTGCTGCCCTGGTTAACAGGAACGGCGCTGGTGCACTCGTTGGCGGTCACAGAAAAGCGCGGCTCTTTTAAAAGCTGGACGGTGCTGCTGGCTATTTCAACCTTCTCGCTGTCACTAATGGGCACGTTCCTAGTGCGCTCTGGTGTACTAACTTCAGTGCACGCGTTTGCTAATGACCCTTCTCGCGGCTTCTTTATCTTGATGCTGCTGGCAATTACTGTGACGTTGTCACTGCTGGTATTTGCACTGCGCGCCCCTCGTGTGAGCCATAAAGTCGGGTTTAATTGGTTATCCCGTGACTCATTGTTGTTGGTCAATAATATTCTACTGGTCATTATGACGGTCACCGTGCTGTTAGGGACGGTCTATCCGCTAATTTTGGACTCTCTTGGGCTAGGCAAAATCAGTGTTGGGCCTCCTTACTTTAATGCGCTTTTTGTGCCGTTAACGGTACTCATGTGCATGTTTATGGGGCTTGGCCCCATTGCCCGCTGGAAAAGTATGAATGCCAGTGAGCTGTGGCGTAAGCTCTGGCTATCCGGCGCTGCTGCGCTAGTGCTAGGCGGTGCGATGCCTTTGCTATATGGCGGCGAATGGAATTTGTGGGTGTCCTTGGGGATTATTTCGGCACTCTGGATCGTGCTGCCTATCGTGCGCGATCTATTCGACAAAACCCGCCATGCCAGCTCCTTTATGGCCGGGCTGCGTAAGCTGTCGCTAGCGTACTGGGGCATGGTGCTTGGTCATGTGGGAATTGCGGTCACCATCGTCGGTGTGGCGGTTGTTTCCAATTACAACATCGAGCGCAACGTGCGGATGTCACCGGGCACGACTGTTGAAGTGGCCGGTTATCAGTTCACCATGACTGAGCTGACAAATCGCCGAGGCCCCAACTTCCTGGCAGACACGTCCATCATTCAGGTACAGCGCGGCGACTCTGGGCGTAGCTTTGTGATGCGTCCAGAAAAACGTCTCTATCTTGCGACGGGTATGCCAATGACCCAGGTGGCGCTTCGCCCAGGGCTGTTCCGTGACCTTTATGTAGCCATGGGGGAAGATTTAGGCGACGGTAGCTATGCGATGCGTGTTCAATACAAACCGTTTGTACGCTGGCTATGGCTTGGCGGGTTGCTGATGGCCTTCGGTGGCATTCTGGCGATAGTCGATAAGCGATACCGCCGTGTCGTATCGCGCAAAGCGCCTGCTAACGCAGCCTCTGCAACGCCTGAGTCTGGAATGTCTAAGGAAGCTACGGTATGACACGTCGCCTGTTGCTTTTACTGCTGCCCATTGGCTTTTTGGGGATCGCACTATTTCTGTATCAGGGGCTAGGGCGCGACCCCTCGCACCGTGACTCTGCGTTAATGGCCAGACAGTTTCCTGCGTTTGAAGCCACAACACTGCGCGATGAAAACCGCCAAGTTGATCAAGCATTGTTAACTGGTGACGTCACCCTGGTGAATGTATGGGGCGAGTGGTGCCCTGCCTGTAAGCAGGAAATGCCGCAGCTGCTGGAATTGGCTGATCAGGGAATTCGCATGGTCGGCATTAACTATCGAGATACTCGCGAAAAAGGGCTGGAATTTTTGAGTGAGTTTGGTGATCCCTTTGAAGTGAATATCTTTGATCCCGACGGTAGCCTTGGCTTTGATTTGGGGGTTTACGGCGCGCCGGAAACCTTCCTGGTTGATGCTGACGGCGTCATTCGCTACCACCACAAAGGCTACGTGTCACCGGAAGACGTTCGTGAACGCATTTTGCCGGAGGTGGAAAAATGGCGCTAATACGCTTAATGCTTACCGTCGCGCTGCTGGCACTGACCAGCAGCGCGTTGGCTGCTGGTATCGAGATACGAGAGTTTGACGATCCTGTTATGGAGCAGCGCTATCGCGACCTGACTGCTTCAATGCGCTGCCCTCTGTGTGAGAACCAAGCAATTGATGATTCTGATGCGCCAATTTCCGGTGATATGCGTGAGCGCGTTTATCAGTTGCTAAAGGATGGTCAATCGGATATCGAGATTGTTAACCACATGGTGCAGCGGTTTGGAGAGTACATTCTTTATAACCCGCGCTTAGAAAACCGTACTTACCTGTTGTGGGGATTACCGATAGGGTTAGTGCTGCTCGGCGTGATTGTCGTCGTGATGATGGTTCGCGCTCGGCGTAATGCCTCAGCGAAGGCGCTTAGCGCCGAAGAGCGTGCCCGCCTGGATGCCCTGATTAACCGCGAGAGGTCTTCATGACACCGCTGTGGATTGCGATTGCTTTACTATTACTGCCCGCGCTTTGGTTAATGATAGCGCCGATGCGCGGTGCCCGAACGCTGCGTGACCAACTAGATCACTTTGAAGCAAACGATACTGCTGATGAGCAAAACGTGGCAATTTTTAAGCGCCGTTTGGCTTCGCTAGAAGCTGCTTACGAACGTGGCGATATGGATGAAGAGCGGTTTAAAGAAGACCGCCTAGAGTTAGAGCGTAGCCTATTAGAAGACACTGCCACCCGTACTAAGCGCCCCTTAAAGACGGCGACGGCAGGCAGGCTTGCTGTTCCCTTGGTTATGGTGGCTGTGGTGGGAGCGAGTACATTTTGGTATCAGCAAAACGGCGCAGAAGGCGATTTAACGCTTTACGCTATTCAGCAAGAAGTGCAAAACGACCCCGATGGCTCACTGGCCATGTATTTAGAGCGCATGGAAGCAGAAGCCATGCGTCAACCGAATAATCCCAATGTATGGAGTTCGCTGTTTCCGCTTTACCGTGAAACCGGTCAGGCCGACAAAGCAGCTGATGCGTTAGAGCGGTTGATTGCTATTGAAGGGCGTATTCCTCCGCTGCTCGCCCAGCTTGCTCAACTGCGATTTTTTATGGCAGGGCGCGAACTGACCCCCGAGGTACAGTCGTTAGTGGACGAGACGCTAGCGCAAGATCCACGCCAGCCCACGGTGCTTGGCTTGCTGGGTATTCATGCGTTTGATAATGGTGATTATGAAACGGCGGTAGATCGCTGGCGTCGCGCTGTTGCAAACATCGAAGATCCCGATACGGCATCCTCTTTACGTGAAGGCATTCGCGTTGCTCAAGAGCGTTTAGGTATAGCGCCAGAAACAGCGGCGGTTGAAACCGCCCAAAGCCAAGGCGTGCGTGTGACCGTCTCATTAGACGAAGCGCTGATGGATAATGTAAGCGACGATGCTAGCGTGTTTATTACCGCCCGCGACATGGAGGGCGAGTTGCCGCCGCTCGCTGTTATTCGTGCCCAGGTGTCAGAGCTTCCCATGACAGTCGTACTGGATGACACCGCAGCCATGTCACCTCAAGCGCAAATCTCACAGGTACGTGAAACACGCTTAGTCGTTCGTGTTTCTCAATCTGGTCAGGCAACCCCTCAGCCAGGCGATCTCTTTGGTGATCTGGAGAGCGTTAGCGTTGGAACGATTAGTGAGGATGATGCGGCAAATGTTGTTATTGACCGCGTTTTTGAATAACGTCCACGCAAACAACCGCTGCGAAGGGTCGCAATGCGCTTAACCTCTATTCGTCTTGTTGGGTTCAAGTCTTTTGTTGATCCAGTAACGGTGCCTTTCGATGGCAATATGACTGCCATCGTTGGGCCAAATGGCTGTGGCAAATCCAATATCATCGATGCAGTGCGCTGGGTAATGGGGGAGTCCTCCGCTAAAACTCTGCGCGGCGAATCCATGGCTGATGTTATTTTCAACGGCTCCACGGGCCGTAAGCCGATCAGTCAAGCTTCTATCGAGCTCAAATTCGATAACCGCGATGGCGGTATGGGCGGCGTTTACGCTCAGTACTCAGAAATTGCGGTAAAACGCTTAGTCACCCGCGACGGCCAATCCAATTACTTCTTTAACGGTCAAAAGTGCCGTCGGCGAGATATCGCCGACCTGTTTATGGGCACCGGTTTAGGCCCACGTTCTTACGCCATTATTGGCCAGGGAATGATTTCACGGCTAATCGAAGCACGTCCCGATGACCTGCGTGCCACGCTTGAAGAGGCTGCCGGTATTTCAAAATACAAAGAGCGCCGCCGGGAAACCGAAAACCGCATGCGCCGCACTCAGGAGAACTTGGAACGCCTGGATGATATCCGTGAAGAACTGGACAAACAGCTCGAACGTCTCAAGCGTCAGGCAGAAGCAGCCAAGCGCTATCAAGAGTTAAAACAGCAGGAGTACCGCCTAAAAGGCGAGCTGGCGTTAGTGCGCGGACGTGCATTGCGCGCTGAGCAATCTCATCAAGAGAGCCGAGTACGCGAGCTGGAAATTGCGGTAGAGAAAGATGTCTTTGGCGTGCGCCAGTGTGAAACGCGCCTGGAACAAGCGCGCGAACAGCACGATGAACTGGCCGATGTACTGGATCGCCATCAGCAACAGTTTTTTGAAACCACCACCCGTATTGCCCGCCTGGAGCAAGATCAAGCGCACCGACGCAGTCGTGAAGCTCAATTGGCCAGCGATATAGCAACGGCCCGCCGCGATCTTGACGAACAGCGTCGGGTCAGCGAAGGCGACCAGGAGCGTTTTGTCGCCATAGAGGCTCGCTTGGAGGATTTGCTTCCGGAGCATGAAGCCCTTGAAGAGCAGCTAGAGACGCTTGAGCAAACGTTAGCGGATGCGACTCCCGTCCTAGAAGCTGCCGAACAGCAGTGGGCAGATGCGGAGAATCACTGGCGCGATGCCAGTCGGGAAGCGGACCGTAGCCAAGACCAGTTACGCGACTTAGAGCAGCGCATTGCGCGCATGCAGGCGCAAAATCAGCGCCGCCGTCAACAGCGTGGCGAACTTGCAGATGTCACTGAATTGCGTAACGAACACGCTGAATGCCAAGCCCAGCGAGAAGAGGCTGAGCAACGTGCTGAAGCCTTCCAAGCCGAACGTGACCAGTGGCAGCAACGCTATAGCGATGCCAAAACAGCTTATCAACAGGCCTCCCAGGCTCGTGATCACCAGCGTGCCGAATTAACTCAACATCAAGGCGAACTCTCGTCACTAAAGGCGTTAATTGATGCTGCCCTAGCAGATCACGACCCTGATTTAAGTGACGCATTAGTGGCTCAAGGCTTAGCCGATGCGCCACGGCTCGGTGAAGCGATTAGTGTGGCACCTGGCTGGGAGCGAGTGATTTCCTGGCTGCTTGCGCCGTGGTTAAACGCCCGCTTAGTGTCTGCGAACCAGCTAACCGCGCTACCTAACGCCCTTGCCACTGATTGGTGCTTGATTGATCAAGCTGAGCGGCCTGCGTCATCAGCGCAGCGCTTGGATTCGTTGGTGAAGGGAGCCGGTGCGTTAGGGGGGTGGTTATCAAGTATTCACTACGCTGAAACGAACGAAGATGCTGATGCGCGGTTAGCTGACTTAGCGCCAGGGGAGAGTGTTGTCAGTCGGGAAGGCGTGTGGCGCGGGCGCGGCTGGCTGCACCAGCAGGCTAACGGTGAAGGCGTCGATGCACTGCTGGTCACACGCCGCCGGTTTGATGAATTAGACGCCCGTCTCACACAGGATGAAGACGCGTTAGCGTTGCTGGATGAGCAGTGCGAAGCCGCGAGCGAAGCTATTGAGGCGCTAGAGCAAACCCGCGAGCAGCAGGCCGAGCAAGAGCGTGCCCACGCGGCTGTGCTTCAGCAACTTGCAGTGAAAGAGCAGCGACTAGCCCAACGTCTGGAACATTTAGAGAGTCGCGCCACTGAGTTGGATGATGAACTCGCTCAGCTACAAGAGGATGAGGCGGAGTTAACGCTCACTCTAGAAGAGCAGCGCGCTCGATGGCATGCCGCGATGGAGCAACTGGAAGCCGCTACCGAAGCCCGTGAAACCAGCGCTGAACATCGCGGCCATCAGCGTGAGCAGCGTGACCTGTTAAATCAACAGCATGCTCCTATGAAGGCGCGTCAGCAGGCATTGGCACTAGAGCGAGAGCGGTTGAACGCTGAACGGGATAGCCTACGTGCCCAGCAAAGTCGCAGTAGCGACAGCGAAGAGCGCCTTTCGCTACGTATTGCTGAGTTAGAAGAGTCGCGGGAAATGCTGGTAGAGCCCGATGAGTTGGCTGCCGAAGAGTTAGAAGAGCTGCTACACCAGCGCGAGCAGCAGGAACGCCGCCTCAATGACACACGCCAGCAAGCCCAGGCATTGGCGGAGCAGCTGCGCAATGATGAGCTGGCCCGCCAGCAGCATGAGCGTAACTTGGAGCAAAGTCGTGAACAGTTGCAGCAGCGCCGTATGGATGTACAAGCGCTGGCGCTTAAGGCGGCTACTCAGGATGAACAATTAGCAGAACTGGGCCATGACCCAGATGTTCTGGCCGAGCATCTGCCTAGCGATGCCAGTGAAACTGCTTGGCAGGAACGGTTGGAAAACACGACAGATAAGATTCGCCGTTTAGGTGCCATCAACCTTGCGGCAATCGAAGAGTACGATCAACAGGCCGAACGGCGTAACTATCTGGAAGCGCAGCACGCTGAGCTTACGGAAGCATTGGAAACCTTAGAGCGGGCTATTAAACGCATCGATCAGGAAACCCGCGTGCGTTTTCGAGAAACATTCGATCAAGTTAACACTGGCCTACAAACGCTATTTCCACGGGTGTTTGGCGGAGGGGCTGCTTGGTTAACGCTCACTGGGGATGATTTGCTAGAAACCGGTGTGGCAATTATGGCGCGACCGCCAGGTAAGAAAAACAGCACCATTCACCTATTGTCGGGTGGTGAAAAGGCGCTAACAGCACTGTCGTTGGTTTTTGCAATTTTTCAGCTGAATCCTGCGCCTTTCTGCATGCTGGACGAGGTAGATGCCCCGTTGGATGATGCCAACGTAGGGCGCTATGCCAAACTTGTTAAAGAAATGTCAGAAAGCGTTCAGTTTATCTATATCACCCACAATAAAATCGCGATGGAGGCCGCCGAGCGCTTAATGGGGGTCACCATGCAGGAGCCTGGTGTGTCGAGGCTTGTATCGGTGGGTATTGATGAGGCTGCTGCGCTGGTTGATTGAGTGTTTTATCGGAAAATGCAGAGCCTTCTATTGCAGTGAATTAAACGAATTTACTCCTTAAATGTCTCGTGAAATATGAAAAAATGGCTATTCAGCGAGCCTGTGACCGATTGTGTGTTGAATAGATAGAGAGACCTGCCGCTTTATAGTTGACGTTGCCTAGCTATCCCAGGCTGTGCTCATTAGTTACTATTTATAGCGCTTCTTTCTTTTTATTTTCATTATAAAAATCTATATTTATCAGCGGTTTATTTTATTTCTTTGTTTTTGGTTAACTGAGTTGATCATGATGCTGGGGGTTGCTCCTGCTAAAGAAAATCGCGCAGCTGAACAAGCTCATTTATCTAAAGCGGATAAATCTGAAATGTGAACTTTTATTATCTTTGTGCAGCGTTAGTTAATGGTTTAAAACATATATGCTATGATTTCATTAGCTATTACATGCGGTTTGTTATGACAACGCTTCTTGTGAAGACAGTTTTGATAGCGCCGCATTTGTTGAAACGTTTTTGATAGAACGATTTTGATAGAACAGCAGTTGGCAGGGCAGTCTTGGCAGAGCAGTGGCGTTTCGTTACGTGAGTTTGAATGTAGGCTTGTCATGTTTAGGTGTGAAGGGCGAGCGAGGGAAAGAAAATCTTCCCTATAGAAAGCAGACAATGATGTGGCGATATGTCCTGTCGGGATAAATTAGCGCTAAAATGGCACTTTTCTTAGTTGATATAGTCCAAGATTTGGCCTAAAACCACCTATAGCGGTGTTAAAGCGTGAAAATCTGCAAAAAGTGGCCCTTTTCGTAGCAACCGCGCTATGCTTGATGGTAGTTAGCTAACATCGGATATGTTACGTCATCAGGCATAGCGCCTTTGCAACCGGTATATTGACCCATGGAATGCTCGACATGGAATTAAGAGAGTGGTTAATCATTCTAGGACTGGCACTGGTATCGCTCATCGTTGTTGACGGTGTGCGCAGGCTTCAACGCCAACGCCGTGTGCCCCGTCTGGATCAAGCAGTCAAAGACTTGCCAGCCGCTAAATTCGAAGAATTTAATGATGAAGTCAAAGAAGCGGAAATAAACTGGGAACTGCCTAATGGTGGTGCTCGGGTCGTTAAGCCTGCTGACTATAGCAATCTTGGGCAAAAACCCAAGTTGGAACGCCAAGAGCACCCTGGGCCTTCCAAAGTGCTGTCTGATTTTCGCCGTTCTTTTTCTAACTCTGCCAGCTCGGCTAAATCAAAAGCTAATGCTCATTTCTCATGGTCTCGTAAAAATGAGCCACGAAAACATGAACAGCCGTCTGCTGTCGGGCATTCCATGTCGGCGAATCACACACACGTTCAGCCAGATACTGCTTCAGTCGAGCACACGCTAGGCATGTCTGCGATTCCTGAACCCGAGCGCCGGGAGCCTAGCGTATTTATGGCTGACGAAAAAACCAACAATATCGCTAGCACTGAAACTCAGCAAACAGAAGCCGCTCGCCAAACGACGAGCGAAGAACCTACATCTCCAACTGAACCTGTTAGCCCTAAGTCGTTTAATCCTGAAACAAATAGCCCTGAGGCACTTCGCACCGATAGCCCCGGCGCACAGCCAGTACCTGAACGAGCCGAGCATTACAAATCAGACGCCAATGATCAGAGAGTAGATGTTGAGAAAGTGAAAGTAGGTGAGGAGCAAGAACATCAGACGGCTACTCAAGAAACTGCAAATCTTGAAGCTAAGAACCGCGCGGAAGCGGCGTCAGCTGGAATTGATGAGCAAATTGCATCAAGTGTAGAGACTTCAGTTGGAAAAACGGCAGAAGATACCATTACTGCAGCTGAACCGAGCGTAGAAGTAGAGCCGACGCTGAGAGCCGAACCTGAAGATGCCGTATTTGCTCAACATGCCTCTGACACTCCCAAACGTCGTCAATTGCGGTCAGACACTGCGGGTGAAGACAGAGACCTAGACGATGATGAGGTTGATGAATATCGTTTGGTCGACTTCGAAGGTATTGGGCGTTCCTTCAAACGTCGCTTAATTGAGCGTCGTAAAGAAAAAGCGCGTAAGAAAGCAGAGAAAGCTAAACGAGCGGAAGCTCTTGCCAAGCAAAAAGCAGAACGTAAAGCACTTGAAGCCGAGCGCAAAGCGCTTGAGGCGCAGCAGCGTCGCGAAGCAAAAGAGGCGGCAGAAGCCGAAAAAGCGCGTATTGCACAAGAACAAGCTGAAGCACGTGAGGCCGCTGCGGTGGCCGCTGCCGCGGAGCGTGAGGCTGCGCAATATAACGAGGCGACGATTTCTGCGCACGACGATAGCTATCACGATGTTGATGGTTATGAAGATGTTGATGGCTATGACGATTACGCACCCGAAACGGGATACCGGGATAATGTTGTGCGTACGCATCCCACGTTAGAAAAAGCGCTACGTCATGATGTTAACAGCGAGCGCGCCAGGGATACGCTCACCGACGCTTCTGAAATGGTGGTGATCAGCGTGCTTTCGCGGGAGCCTGAAGGTTTTGACGGCGGTAAGCTGCTTGAACTAATCATGGCCTGCGGTCTTCGCTATAGTCGTGAAATGGGCGTCTTTCACCGATTCGAAACAGAAAGCTTCGACAGCGAACTGCAATTTTCAATGGTGAATGTACTCAAGCCTGGTACGTTCCCTATTGAAGAAATGGATGAGTTTGTGACCCCTGGTATTACGTTCCTAATGCCGCTACCGGGTGCCAGTGATAGCTCAGCGGCGTTTGAAGCCATGGTCGAAACAGCAATGGTTGTCGTACGCCATATGGGCGGTGAGCTTAAAGATGAAAACCGTAGCGTGATGACCGCGCAAACGATAGAGTTTGCGCGCCAGCGGGTTCATGAGTTTGAACGTCGCCATCGCCTGCATCGTCATATGCAGGCACGCTAAACGCCGCGTCGCTTCAACACCCGCCTTCCTAAAGAAGGCGGGTGTTTTTGTTACTAAACACCTGTTTTTTTGTATGCCGGAACAACTGAATGAGTCAGCCTGAGAAAAAACTTCTGGAAGAGATTAGCCAGCTGCGCGCTGATCTTGATGATGCAAACTACCGCTACTATGTATTAGACAACCCTAAGCTGACCGACGCAGATTACGACCGCAAGCTGCAGCGGTTGAAGCAATTGGAGTCTGAATACCCCCACTTGGTCTCGCCGGATTCCCCTACTCAGCGCGTGGGGGCTGCACCAGCGGAAGGTTTTCCTGAAGTCGCCCACGCGATCCCGATGCTTTCATTGGATAACGCTTTTAGCCGCGATGATATTACGGCATTTGCCGAGCGAGTGGCTGAGCGTTTGGAGTGTCAGGTCGGAGACATTGAATTTAGCTGTGAGCCAAAGCTTGATGGTGCCGCGGTATCGTTAGTATATGAGCAGGGCATACTGGTTAGCGGCGCAACCCGTGGCGATGGCCGTACTGGGGAAGGTATTACATCGAATTTGCGCACTTTGAAGTCCGTTCCGCTAAAGCTATTGGGCGACAATATTCCAACGTTATTAGAAGTACGCGGCGAAGTCATTATGCGTCATGCAGGCTTTGAAGCGCTCAATGATCGAGCCAGGGAAGAAGGCAGTAAGGTCTTCGCTAACCCGCGTAATGCGGCGGCTGGCAGCCTACGCCAGCTTGATCCGCGAATTACCGCAACACGCCCATTAGAGTTTCATGCTTATCAAGTCGCCCGAATTGATATAGCGAATATTGCCGATAGCGCACTCGGCAATAGCATAATGACAACCCATAGCCAGCAAATGGAAAGGCTCAAAGCGTGGGGCTTTCGCTCCAGTGCGGAGCTTCGTACTGTCAGTGGCCCTGAGTTGGTGGCTGACTACTGCGAGCAACTGGGTGAAAAGCGAGACCAGTTGGGTTACGACATTGATGGCGTAGTGATCAAAGTTAACGACCTGCGCCACCAGCGGGAGCTTGGTTTTGTGGCGCGTGCGCCACGTTGGGCAGTAGCGTTTAAGTTTCCTGCCCAGGAAGAAGTTACGACGCTTAACGATGTAGAGTTTCAGGTAGGCCGTACTGGCGCGATTACCCCGGTCGCTAGGCTAGAGCCCGTCACCGTTGCCGGTGTTACGGTATCGAACGCCACGCTGCATAACGCTGATGAAATCACCCGTTTAGGTGTGATGGTTGGTGATACGGTGGCTATTCGCCGCGCGGGCGACGTGATCCCTCAAGTGGTGCGGGTAGATATCGACAAGCGCCCTGCGCAGGCGCGTGCGATTACCTTTCCTGAGCACTGCCCGGTGTGCGGTTCGGATATTGAACGGCTAGAAGGCGAAGCGGTAGCTCGTTGCTCAGGTGGGCTTTATTGTGCCGCTCAGCGTAAAGAAGCGCTAAAGCATTTCGTCAGCCGTAAGGCGTTAGATGTGGATGGGTTGGGCGAAAAGCTGATTGAACAATTGGTGGAACTGGACTGGGTGAAAACACCGGCGGATTTGTTTCGCTTAACCGTTGAACAGCTTCAGACGCTACCGCGCATGGGGGAAAAATCCTCGACCAACTTGGTAAATGCGCTGGATAAGGCCAAGCACACCACGCTGGCACGTTTTATTTACGCTTTAGGTATTCGCGAAGTAGGCGAAGCCACAGCGGCAAATTTAGCCAGCCACTTCGGTACACTTCAGGCCCTGCAAGAAGCTGATCAAGCGGCGCTAGAAGCGGTTAATGATGTTGGTCCGATTGTGGCCGCTCATGTTCACACTTTTTTCCGCCAAACGCACAATCAGGAAACGATTGTAGCACTGCGCGATGCTGGTATTACCTGGCAAGAGAGTGTAGTGACTCAAGGCCCGACGCCCTTGAAGGGGCAGACCTGGGTGCTCACCGGCACGATGGACACCATGACCCGCGATGATGGCAAGGCTCGGCTGCAAGCGCTAGGTGCTAAGGTGGCCGGCAGTGTTTCCAAGAAAACCACCTGCCTTGTGGCAGGCGAGGCCGCAGGCAGTAAATTAACCAAAGCAGAGCAGCTGGGCGTTGAGGTGATCGATGAAGCCACCTTTATCGAGCGTCTAGCTGCCTGGGAGCAGAGTGAATGAGCCGTTTTATTGAAGTTCCAGCACGCATGCTGCCGCCGGAAACGTTGGATGCTTTGCTTGAGACATTTGTGACTCGTCAGGGATATGACACCACCGATACTGGCGCGGGCATGGACGGCTGGGTGGTTGAGCTGAAGCAGCAGCTTGAGCGTCATGAGCTTATTATCGCTCACGATCTCGAATTGGAAATGACCGAGGTGATGACTCTCGCCCAATGGCGCTCCTTTGGGCGAGATCTTGCCGATGATGAGGAAGAGGGCGATTACTGAGCGCGTACTAGCGCGCTAATAATCCGCCGACCTGGATGTAAATGGTCCACTAACGACAGCTCTAGTGGCATCGGCTCATCACACATTCGCGAGGCAATGACCTCGGCACAGAGCGGGGCGCTGGCAAGTCCCCGAGAGCCGTGTGCGGTAGATATCCACAGTCCTGAATGGTGCCTCCCTTGGGTGTCAGGCACGTTAGACGCATCTTTTCGCAACGCCGCGTAATCCTGCTGCCATGCATCGGCATTAGGCACTGGCCCCGCGTAGGGGCTTTTGTCTGGGCTTGCTGCACGTACGGCAGCACGGCCTGCTAGAGTGTCGGGGTTTAGTGTTACACCAGCAGTCTCAAGTGCGGCGACCCACTCAGGCAGTGCTTGGCGAAGTTCATCGATATTGCGCTGGTGATCCGCTGTTGTAACGTCGCTCGTGGCGTTATTGGGCACAAAGCTGGCCCCAAACGTCAGCACGCCTTCCACTGGCGGCGATACATAGCCGCCAGCACATACCACACGTTGCGGGCCTTGAGTTCCTGCAGGAAGCGTCATCTCGCTAACCTGGCCGCGAACCTGCTGCAATGGGAGCGCCGCGGTTTGCGCAAAGCGGTTGGCCAGCGACGCATTGGCCACCACAACATGGTCGGCGGTCAGCGTATCGCCACTGGCCAATTTGACCTGCCAACCGCTGCCGTGCTGCAGACTCATCACTTCCCCTTGATGCAAGGTGATATTAGCGTGCTGTAACAGCTGTTCGCAGAGCAGTTTGGGGCGCACCCAGCCTGCCTGGGGATAAAAAAGCCCGTGACCCGCTGTAACAGGAACACCAGCTAGTTCGCTAAGCGTCTCCGTTTGAGCTGACACCACCGCTTCTGGCAGCGGGTGGCGTGCCATAAAGTGCTGCTGGCGAATAGCCTCTTTGTCACTTAATGCCAGTTGCACTACGCCACATGGCTGCCACAGCGGCGTTTTCTGTGGCGAGGTGGACGCCTGTTGGCTAAGCCACCGCTGGCTGTAGAGAAGTCCTGATAAATAGAACCGGCTTTGGTTATTCGTTTCCGCTGCTAGCTTTACGTACAGCGCTCCCTGACGATTGCCAGAGCCACCTGCGCCGGGAGCATCGCGTTCAATGACCGTTACTTGAATATCCCGCTTGGCTAACGCCGCTGCAATGCTGCAACCGGCCATGCCTGCCCCAATGATGACTACATGGTTGGCGGGCCTTGCCGCAGGCGGCGTGAACCAAGGGGTGGATTGGCGGCGGGTGTCGTTAGGCGGCGTGTCGATATGGCCCGCTAACATTTCCCGCTTCCGTCCATATCCAGGGACCTTTTGCCAGCTAAACCCCGCTGCTTTTAATCCTCGTTTAACGACACCGGCACAGGTAAACGTGGCGAATGTGGCCCCTGGTCGAGAGCGCGCTGCCATGGCCTCGAATAGCTCAGGCTGCCACATTTCTGGGTTTTTAGAGGGAGCGAAGCCGTCTAGAAACCATGCGTCGACTTGGCCATCTAGCAGGTTTAGTCGTTCTGTGGTGTCGCCAAAGTGCAGGTCCAGAGTTACCCGCTCGTTGAGATGAAGACGGTGAATGCCGCTGACGGCTTCAGGCCATTGGGCGCATAGCGCCTGTGCATAGTGCGCCAAAGAAGGCCAAGCGCTTAGCGCGCGCTCAAGAGACACTCGGTCAAGCGGAAACTTCTCAGTGGATAACAGATGAAGGCGCGCAGTACCCGGTGCGTGTTGTTCAAAACAGTCCCACGCGCACAGCATATTAAGCCCAGTGCCAAAGCCTGTTTCGCCAACCACAAACGCGCGGCTGTGTTGCCAATCCGCAAAGCGCTCGGGAAGGTGATTCGCCCCCAGGAAAACGTGTTCGGTTTCAGCACGGCCGTCTTCCCTGGAAAAATACACATCGTCGAAGGCGTCTGAATGGGGAGACGTCTCGTTCCAGGTGAGTAAAGGAGCCGTTAACGCCGCGAGTGGGGGCAGGGCAGTAGAGCGTTGAGTCACGCGGGTATCCCCGTACTGATGAAGTTTGTGTTAAAGATTGGTTAAAAAATGATCAACTTGTTGATAAGGGCATCATCTCTAGCTTTGGGAAAAGCGTCCGCCGAGTTTTCACAGAGTTTTCCACAGGCTCTGTGAAAAAGAAGACGGACTCTTCACACTCGCCGCTATCGGTCAAGGCATAACTTTTTTAAACGGCTTAACAATTACCTTGGCATAGACCCCCGCGATGATGTATGGATCTGCATCAGCCCATGCTTGTGCGTCCTCAAGACTTTCAAATTCGGCAACGACTAAGCTACCGCTAAAGCCCGCATCGCCTGGGTTGTCGGTATCAATAGCGGGGTGGGGGCCAGCCAGAACTAGGCGGCCTTCATCACGTAGCTTTTCCAGGCGGCCAAGGTGATCCGGGCGTGCCGCTAGTCGGCGCTCCAAGCTGTTAGATACATCTTCACTGATAATAGCGTAAAGCATGGGGATAACTCCTTGTATGCTGGGGCGGTTGTCCAGTGTCGAATTGACCGCGCCCTTGTAAGCGCGCACCATGGCGAGCGCCTGTATACCGTTAAATGAAAACAGGATGCCTGTTTTGTTCACACCATTTTTTATTCACACCATCCTATTCTGACAAACTCGCCACACGGCGTCATGCTTATGCCCCTACTTCCTGAGAACTATCTTCCTGCTAACTCTCTGCCCCCTGTGTTTGATGCCGACCAGCGTTATACGGTGGATTTACACATGCACTCTACCGCGTCAGATGGCGCGCTTACCCCTACCGAGCTGGTAAAGCTGTGCGCTGAGCGTGGTCTTACGCACATGTCGCTGACAGATCATGACACCATGGAAGGCATTGAAGAAGCCGGAGTCGCGGCTCAGCAAGCTGGGATTTGCTTGGTGCCTGGCTGTGAGTTATCCACGCGCTGGCAAGGAATCAACATTCACGTAGTGGCGCTTATGCCCGGCGGTTTGCAAGGGCCGCTGGTAGAAGGGCTTGAACAGCAGCGCGAAGCGCGGATCAAGCGGGCTGAAGTGATCGCCGAGCGGTTAGAAAAAATGGGTTTACCCAACGCGCTAGAAAAAGCGCGTGCCCAGGCGGGCAGCGACCGCCCCTTAGGCAGGCCAGACTTTGCACGCGCGCTGGTAGCTGAAGGTGTGGTTGCTGACTGGGCAGGCGCGTTTAAGCGCTATTTAGGCAGCGGTAAAAAAGGCGATGTAAAAGCCCACTGGCCGGAAATTAGTGATGCAGTGGCCTGGGTGGTGGCTTCAGGTGGTGTAGCGGTGCTGGCGCATCCGCTACGCTACGGGCTTACTCGGCGCAAGCGCGGCTTACTGATGGATACCTTTCAGGCCGCAGGTGGGCAGAGCGTTGAGCTGGTGAGTGGTCAGCAGAATCCCGATAGTACCCGCGACCTGGCCCGGCAACTAGTCGAGCGCGACCTGTATGCCTCCATGGGTAGCGATTTTCATTTCCCTGGCAGCCATGCCGCCCCCGGTAGTATGAGCGTGATACCACGCACTGCTGCGCCGCCGATTTGGCAGCACCCGCGCTTAGTTCATTTGCGCGATGCACCTAGTGGTATGTTAGGTCCTGGGTCTTAAACCGCGTATCGGCTAACCTAAAAACATAATGGACAACGATATGCCCACGGGCAGGAGCAAGTGATGAGTCAATATTTTCAGATTCACCCCGAAAATCCGCAGAAACGCTTGATTGACCAAGCCATAGAAGTCATCCGTAAAGGCGGTGTGGTCGCGTATCCAACGGATTCAGGCTATGCGTTGGGCTGCCACTTGGGTGAGAAAAAGGCCATTGAGAAGATCAAATGGCTGCGCTCGCTAGATGATAAACACAACTTTACGCTGGTGTGTTCGGATCTTTCCGAGATTGGTACTTACGCTAAAGTGGACAACGCAGTGTTTCGGCTGCTGAAGGCCTATACACCAGGCCCTTACACCTTTATTTTGGATGCCACCACAGAGGTGCCGCGACTGTTGCTGCACCCGAAGCGCCGCTCCATTGGTGTTCGTGTGCCGGATCACCGCATTACCCACGCGCTGCTTGGTGCGCTGGGTGAGCCGCTGATGAGCGTGACGTTGATTCCGGTTGGAGATACCCTGCCGATGAGCGATCCTGAAGAGATCCGCGACCGCTTTGGGGCACATCTTGATGCCATTATCGATGGCGGAGCCTGTCACCTTGACCCCACGAGTGTGATTGATCTGCGCGAGCTGCCGCCCAAAATTGTACGAGAAGGCCGCGGCGATGTTACGCCGTTTACGAGTTAACACCTCTCTCTAGCTTGTAATGGTAGCCCCTGGCGGCAAGTCTCAAGGGGGCTGCTGATGTCCCGCCTGTTTCTCTATTCATAAAAAAATCCATAAAAATGATAACCATATTGATAGGTAATTCATTTAGCGCGCTATCTTTCTTATTTGAATGACCAATAAAAATAAATTATGATGATTATGCTTATTTTTGATAATTAATGATGATGGGTGGTACAGGAACTTCCCTGCAACCTGATGACCATCACTGACTGGAGATTGCTTAATGACGATATCTCGATACCGCAACGCTGCCACTGCAACGGCATTCGCAAGCTTAGCGCTACTTCCTTTATCAGGTAACGCTGTAGCCGATGACGCTAGCGCTTGTGATCAGGTTGAGTACGCCATGGGACTTCGTTACCAACAGCAATCCGCAGAAATAATTGCTTTACAGCGCCAAGGCTTCGAGCTGGCGACCTATCGTTTGGAAAAACAGATTGAAGCGCATGGTGAAGATGCCGATTTGGCCATCATTACCGATGTGGATGAGACACTCATCGATAATAGTGCCTTGTTAGTGCGCGATATGCAGGCCTGCCACGACTTTACTACTTGGGATACTTGGTTGCATTGGGAACGCGAAGGCGAGCCGCGTTTGAACCCAGGTGCCATGGAATTCCTGGAATTTGCCGATGAGCAGGGTGTGTCGATCTATTACGTGTCGGATCGCTATCAAGAAAACAAAGCAGATACGCTGGCTACCTTAGAAGCGTTATCACTCCCTCAAGTATCTGACGAGCGCGTTATGCTACTTGGTCCCCCGAAGACCGAGCGTCGCGCTATTGTCGAAGACAATCACACGTTGGTAATGCAACTGGGCGATACGCTGCATGATTTCTCGGGTGACTTTGTCGGCGCAAGCCTTGAAGAACAGCGTGATCTGGTTAACGACCACGCTGAGCGTTTTGGCCAAGACTGGATTGTTTTCCCCAATGCGAGTTACGGAAGCTGGAGCGACGCGGAGCTAGAAGCGTGGGAAGCACCTTTTGAAGACGAGTAAGCTTTAGCTTCCCATTTTAATGGGAAGCTAATTAGCTGAAGAGGCCCTAGTGAATGACTAGGGCTTTTTTTCGTCCTTTTGCTGTTCTTTTTGCTCTTCTTTTTTGCGCGGGTCTTCGCTGTCTTCGTCCAGCCATGTGCCACAGCGCAGGCAATAACGAGCGCGTTTATCATGGCGATCATGGCCACAGCCGGGGCAGGCTTCTTCCGAATAACGGTCTTCGCGAATAGAGCGGATAACTTGGGCGGAAAAAACCCCGGTAGGCACGGCGATAATCGAGTACCCCAGCAGCATCAGAATCATCGTGATCGCTTTGCCTACCGACGTGGCTGGCACAATATCTCCGTAGCCCACGGTAGTCATGCTGACGATTGCCCAATACATCGACATAGGAATGCTGGTAAAGCCGGCTTCAGGCGACTCGATGGTGTACATCAGCGCAGCAAACAGTATGACGACCATCATGATGCTGCTAAAAAACAGCAGGATCTGACGAAGACTGCGTTTAAGCGCATCGAGTAGTAAACGCCCCTCGCCGATAAACTCCATCAATCTCAGAATCCGGAAGATGCGTAGCACCCGCAGTATCCGAACGATCACGAGTCCGTGAGCACCAGGCACCAGCAGTACTAACCAGGCTGGGATAATCGCAATCACATCGACAATGCCGTAGAAGCTTTTGAGGTAAATCGTTGGGCGCTCTAAACAGTAAATCCGCACCGCCAGTTCAATGCTGAAAAGTAGGGTAAATATCCACTCTGCATAGTAAAAAATGTGCCCGTAGCGTTCGGAATAACTATCCACGCTGTCCAGCAAAATAACCGCCACGCTGATTAGGATGGCGATAATCAGCGCAATATCAAATCCTTTGGCCCCCGGCGTATCGGACTCAAAAATAATATGGAAAAGCCGTGTGCGAAGTCCTTCTGCACCGGGAGTTAATTGAAAACTCATCGCGTCATCCTGAAGTGAGCTAAATGCTTCTAGCGTAGCGTGGTTTGATAGGCGAAGCGATGGGCCAGAGTTAACGCAGCAACGCCATAAGCGGAAGTTGGCTGTCCGTTATCAGTCAGTGCCGTGGCCAATGTCTGAGCATCGCGGTGGGTGCTTTCATCCAACTGCGGGTGGGCGGCCAGTGTGTCTAACGCCTGTTGTGCGATGGTTAGGTGCTCCGCTAGACCACTGTCGTGATAGGCATCCAGCGCCACCGTAGCTCTGTGTAGCCACTGAGCCGGGGTATCAGCTTCAGGTAGTGACCACTGCTGCACGCCTAACGCATTTCCGCGAGCGGCTTTGCTGGTATCAGAAGGGCGAAGCGGTACGCTTTCCGCGAGCTTCAATGCCAGCGACCAAAGCGCCTCTGGTTTGCCTGCTTTTAATTCCAGCTCAACCTCGCAAATAGCCGCTTGAGCACCACCACTGACAATCTCTCCCTCGTCCAACACTAACTCGATATGGCTGCCTTGCCAGTCGATTTGCCAGCTGCGCCGAATAAAATCGGTGCGCAACGCAGGGCGTAGCGCTGAAATAACGGTGCCTAGTGAACCTTCAAAAGGCGGTAGGGCGGCCAAGTCATGTTGGTCAAGCTGTGGGCCTGGAACTTGCCACTCCCACTCTTGTCGGGTGGAGAGGCCGCCACCGCCGTGGCCTGCGGTTTTTACCGTTTGTAGCACACGGCCATCTATTTGGCGTAAGCGCACGGCGATCCGTGCCTTGGCCATATCGCCCGCAGGGGTATCGAAATAGGTGTTTGCAAGGTGCTGCTGTTCGGGGGGGGCTGCTAGCGCAGTGTGACACAGCAGCGTGTCTAGCTGAGCAGGTGAAAGGGCGAGTTTAAGCTCGATTTCGGTAGGTGCTGAAACAGAACTAGAAGTAGGAGTTGAATTTTTCATGACATTAGCCACCTTTATATTGTGACATTTCAATTAATTTTTAATTACATTGTGAACTTTTCATGACGGCGGCGAGCGCACTCTTTATACTGGCGCCGCCATTTCCAGGCTCCCCGAAAACAGGCTAAAGGCTATATGGTTACCTCCAACCCTTTTTCCGCGATGTTTGGCCGCTCGCCATTCCAGCCGCTGCTGGCTCACATCGTCAAGGCCAATGAATGTGCCGACCAACTGTTGCCGTTCTTCGAGGCATCACTTGCCGGTGATTGGGATACCGCAGCTGTATTGCGTGAAAACGTCACTCGTTTAGAGCATGACGCCGACACGCTGAAAACAGAGCTTCGGCTTAATTTGCCCAACACGATGTTCCTTCCCGTCTCGCGTTCTGACTTGCTCGACCTTATCAGCGTGCAGGACAAGATCGCCAACAAGGTGCGCGACATTACCGGCATTATGCTGGGACGTAAAATGCGTGTGCCTGATGAGCTGGCCGATCCCATGCGTGATTATATGCGCACCAGCGTGGCTTGCGTGGCTCAGGCGCGTCAGGCGTTAGAAGAGCTGAAAGACCTCCTTGAGTCCGGCTTTGGGCGTAACGTTTCCGATGTTATGCAGAAAATGATCCGCGAGCTGCATACGCTTGAGCACCAAGCTGATGATCAGCAGGTGAATATTCGGCGACAGTTGTTTGCGCTTGAGAGCCAGCTTCCCCCCGTTGATGTGATCTTTCTTTACAAGATTATCGATTGGGTCGGTGAGCTATCCGATCGCGCCGAACGCGTGGGCAGCCGCCTGCAGATTTTGACCGCACGCTAAGGGGATTCCATGCAGATTATTGCCCAGCACGGTGAAATTTTTATTATTTTGGCCTGTTTGTTTGGCTTCTTTATGGCTTGGGGCGTGGGTGCAAACGACGTTGCCAATGCGATGGGAACTTCGGTGGGGTCGAAAGCCATCACCATCAAACAAGCCATTATTATCGCGGTTATCTTTGAATTTTTAGGTGCTTGGCTGGCGGGCGGCGAAGTGACCGCTACTATCCGAGGCGGGATGCTTGACCCTGTCTTACTAGAGTCAAACCCCCAACTATTGGTTTACGGCATGCTTTCCGCGCTGCTGGCGGCTGCTATTTGGCTGATGATTGCATCGGCTCGTGGCTGGCCGGTTTCCACCACCCACTCTATCGTGGGCGCTATTGTTGGTTTTGGCGCGGTGGGGCTTGGAATGGAAGCCGTCGCTTGGGGCAAAGTGGGTCAAATTGCTTCCAGCTGGGTCGTTTCACCACTGTTGGCCGGTACGATTGGCTTTGTGCTGTTCAAATCAGTTCATCACCTGATTTTCGAAAGTGATGACCCATTTGCCGCCGCCAAACGTTACGTACCCGGCTATGTGTTCCTGGTTGGGTTTATCGTGGCGATGGTGACGCTGACCAAGGGCCTTAGCCACGTTGGTCTGAACTTGACGTTTGGTCAGAGCTTGCTGCTATCGGTTTTAATCGGTGCAGGGATCATGGGCTTGGGCTTGATTATGCAGCGCCGCATTAAGTTCGAAAAAAATGCCAGTGACCACTTTGGCTACGCCAATGTTGAACGGGTATTTGGCGTTCTGATGATCTTTACGGCTTGTGCGATGGCGTTTGCCCACGGCTCTAACGATGTTGCCAACGCCGTAGGCCCGCTGGCAGCGGTAATTAGCGTGGTACGTAGTGACGGCGTTATTGATAGCGCGGCGTTAGTGCCTTGGTGGGTACTGGTGCTTGGCGGCGGCGGCATTGTGTTTGGCCTTGTTACTTACGGCCATAAAGTCATTGCAACCGTTGGTACCGGCATTACCGAACTTACGCCCAGCCGTGGTTTTGCTGCCACGCTGGCCGCTGCGACCACCGTGGTGTTGGCATCCGGTACTGGCTTGCCGATCTCAACCACCCACACGCTTGTGGGGGCTATCCTTGGTGTGGGTCTGGCACGCGGTATGGCAGCGCTTAATCTGCGTGTTATCGGTACGATTGTGATGTCTTGGCTTATCACACTGCCAGCAGGTGCCGGTTTGGCCATCCTGTTCTTCTTTATGTTCAAAGGCATGTTCGGTTAACACGGGGGTAAACCCGCCGTAGTACGCCATTGCTCGATGCTATTTTGGATAGATAATGCAGCGGCACCTTCGCGCAAATCAGCCTGTATCTGGGTGGATTTGCACAAGAAGGTGCCGCTGTTTTTTGCGCTCTGTTAAAGTAAACGCTGATACTTTCATTCACCTGCTGCCGGAGAGCGGCCCTTGGACACACGCTTCCCTTTTGTTGATTGGTTTCGTAACGCTTCCCCTTACATTAACGCGCACCGGGGACGAACCTTTGTCATCTTAATTGAGGGCGAAGCCATGGCGTCTGGCCGAGGGGAGCAGCTGATTCAGGATTTAGCGCTGCTACACACCCTGGGGGTGCGGCTAGTCGTGGTGTTTGGTATTCGCCCACAAGTGCATGATGCATTAACGGCTGCCGGTGTAGAGCCAACGCGGGTGGATGGCCGTTGGGTAGCTGACCGAGCGGTGATGGCCCATGTGGAACAGGTAGCAGCGCACCAACGGTTATGGTTAGAGGCGCGGCTCTCCTTAGGCCTGCCTAGCACGCCGCTACACGGTGTGGAGCTTAGCGTGATTTCCGGCAACTTGGTGACCGCTAAACCACTCGGTGTACGTGAAGGCGTAGATTTTGATCACAGTGGTGAAGTGCGCCGGGTACGCGCTAGCGCTATTGAAGGGCTGTTGGAAAAAGGCTCACTGGTGCTGCTGCCGCCGCTAGGCTTTTCCAGTACGGGGGAAGTGTTTGATTTAGACGCCTCGGAAGTGGCGCAACATGCTGCCGTAGCGCTGAAAGCGGACAAGCTCATTCTGCTGGGCGAGTCGGAAGGGCTAGAGGACGAGCAGGGCGCGCTATTACGCCAGCTTTCCCCGGCAGAGGCCGAACCTCGGCTGCAGCAGGCGTTACCGGGCAGTGAGCTGGCACGCCACTTAAACGCCGCCTGCACCGCCGCCCGAGAAGGGGTCGCGCGCACCCACCTGCTTTCCTGGCGCAATCACGATGCGCTGTTGGGGGAGCTGTTTACCCGTGACGGCGTTGGCACCATGATCACCCAGCACCGCTACGAGCAGTTGCGACCAGCCACGTTAAACGACGTCGCTGGCCTGCTAGAGCTGCTGGAGCCGCTTGAGCGGCGTGGCATGTTGGTGGCTCGTTCGCGGGAGCGGTTAGAGCACGAAATTGATGACTACATGGTGATAGAACGTGATGGCATGGTGATTGGCTGTGCCGCACTGCATGTTTTCCCAGACACCACGGTGGGGGAAATGGCCTGTGTCGCGGTACACGGTAACTACCGCGGCGGTGAGCGTGGCGAGCGTTTGGTGGAAGCGTTAGAACGACGCGCTCGGCAGCGCGGGCTTTCCGAAATGTTTGTGCTGACTACCCACACGGCTCATTGGTTTGTTGAACGTGGCTTCCGTGCGGCCAGCCTGGACGACCTGCCGCCGCTAAAGCGTGAAGCCTACAACCACGCCCGAAAATCCAAGGTGTTGGTCAAAAATCTAACGTAAGAGCGCTTATTTAAACAGAAAACGCTAGCCGAGCCGGGTGTCTTTACGACATCCGGCTTCGCATGCGTGCAAAAAATTAATGCAAATATTTGGTCATTTTTGTTATCTGTGCAATTATATTTGCATGCAGATTTGAAGAAGCTAATCCAAACCAACAACAACGAACAACGCCGTTATCTGCACGCAACGTCACTCACAAATTGCCAACAACATCGACGTCACGAGGATTACCCCATGAAGACACTAACCACTCTAATGGCTGCTACTGCTTTCTCTCTCACTGCCACGACTGCCGCTGCGGAAAAGCTAGTGGTTGCCACCGATACTGCCTTTGTGCCCTTTGAATTTGCCCAGGACGGTGAATATGTCGGCTTCGATATCGACATGTGGACAATGATTGCCGAAGAGCTTGAGTTGGATTTCGAACTGCGGCCAATGGATTTCAACGGCATTATTCCTGGCCTGCAGACCGGCCAGTTAGATGTTGCCCTGGCGGGTATCACCATCCGCGAAGACCGTGCTGAGGTGATCGATTTTTCGGATGGCTACTATGAAAGCGGCTTCCGTATCATGGTGCCAATCGATAGCGATATCGAAAGCGCAGAAGACCTAGCGGGCAAAACCCTGGCCGTGCGCACCGGCACCTCCGCTGCTGATTACGCCCGGGATAACTTCACCGACACCCAGCTACGCCAATTCCCCAATATCGATAACGCCTACCTTGAATTACGCACTGGCCGTGTCGAAGCCGCTATGCATGATACGCCCAACGTTCTCTACTACATCGCCACTGCTGGTGACGGCCAGGTTAAAGCCGTAGGCGAGCAGATGATGGCGCACGAGTATGGCATTGCTTTTCCCAAGGGGAGCGAGCTGGTCGAGCCGGTTAATGGCGTGTTAGCCGCCATGCGTGAAGATGGTCGCTACGATGAAATCTATGCCAAGTGGTTTGGTGAAGCACCGACTGAATAACGCCTGATTATTCCATACATCTTGCGGAGGGCAGTGTCCCTCCGCTGAGTTCGATAGATCAGGAGCAAGGCAATGAATGTCGATTGGTCGATTATCATTAATTTCCTGCCTCAACTATTCCATGGGGCAAAAATCACGCTGTATATCACCGTAACGGGCTTGATCGGTGGTATTTCATTGGGGGCTGTTATTGGCCTGATGCGTGCCTACGGCGGCTATATTCTCAATACGCTTGCGTTTATCTACGTCGAAATCATTCGTGGCACGCCGATTGTTGTCCAGGTGATGTTTCTATACTTCGCCTTGCCGGTATTGGTGGATATCCGTATTGACCCGATGACAACGGCCATTCTTGCGATCGTTATTAATGCCGGGGCGTATGTTGCTGAGATTGTGCGTGGCGCAGTGCTATCGATCTCAAAAGGATTAACCGAGGCAGGACGCGCCATTGGTTTGCCGCGCTGGAAAGTGGTGGTCTATATCGTTGGCCCACTGGCCTTTCGTCGGTTGATTCCACCGCTGGGTAACCAGTGCATTGTCAGTCTGAAAGATACCTCCTTGTTTATTGTGATCGGCGTCGGCGAACTGACGCGCACTGGCCAGGAAATCATGGCGGCTAACTTCCGCGCGGTCGAAATATGGACGGCGGTTGCCGTGTTCTACCTAATTATGACCGGCACGCTGTCGCTGCTGCTGCGTATCATCGAGAAGCGGATGAGGATCTTATGAGCGCCATCATAGAGTTCAAAAATGTGTCCAAGCACTTTGGCCCGCTTAAGGTACTTGAAAAGGTTGATCTGGAAATTAATCGTGGCGAAGTGGTCGTGCTAATAGGGCCATCCGGTTCTGGAAAATCCACCTTGCTGCGCTGTATTAATGGGCTGGAAATGATTACCTCGGGTGACCTTCTTGTTGACGGTATGAGCGTTAAAGGGGGGAACAAAACGCTGCGTGAAATTCGCCAGGAAGCGGGCATGGTCTTCCAGCAGTTCAACCTGTTTCCACAGATGACAGCGCTGGAAAATGTGGCCTTTGGTCAACGCCATGTGCGAGGTATGGGGCGCAAGGCTGCTGACATTAGTGCCCAGGAGCTACTGGAGAAGGTCGGCCTAGGGGACAAATCCAAACACTACCCCCATGAGCTTTCGGGTGGCCAGCAGCAGCGGGTAGCGATTGCTCGAGCGCTAGCGATCAAGCCCAAAGTAATGCTGTTTGATGAACCTACCTCGGCGCTTGATCCTGAGCTAAAACAGGAAGTGCTGACTGTCATGCATAAATTGGCAGAAGAGCATATGACTATGGTGGTGGTGACCCATGAAATGTCCTTTGCCAAGCAGGTGGGCACACGCTTGATTTTTATGGAACACGGCAAAATTGCTGTTGATGCCAACCCTGTTGATGTCATCGATAACCCGCCTAATGACCGGATGAAGGATTTTCTGCGCCATGTCTAAACAAGTAAGCTCTATTGGCTGGCAGATTATCAACGGACAGCCACGCGACATTGGCGTTGCCCTTGGTCGCGCAGGGCGCGATGCGGTGCATCGGTTTCTGTTGCCGAGCGCTATTTGGGCCGAGATTAACGACCCGATTCACCAGAATGCTGTTGCTACCATGGCAGCCAATACGCAGCGTGATTTCCCCCAGGTGTGGGAAGAGCTAGAGGGGCTTGCGGAAGGCCTTAATCTGCCCATTGAGGCGGTATTTGCTTGGAACTGCCGTGGTGACCTGTTGGCCCATGCACCGGACGGCTGTACTACCTTGGCGGTTCCCGGAGAAACGCCGCTGGTGGCGCATAATGAAGATGGCCTGCCATTTTTCCGCGGCCACTGCTTTATGGCTGAAGTAACATCAGCGCCGGGAGAAGGGTTTACAGCCTTCTGCTATCCCGGCTCGATACCCGGTCACACCCTGGCGTTTACCCGCCAGGGCTGGGTGCAGGCGGTCAATAATTTGCGCCTGCTCGATATCACACCCAAGGTGCCAAGAATGGTGTTAGGGCGAGCAGCCCTAAACCAGCCCAATGTAACCGACGTGGTGGCGCTGCTGCAGCGCTACAATGAGTGTGGCGGCTTTCATTTTTCGCTTGCCGAGTGCGGCCAGCCCGAGGTGACGAGTATTGAGTTCGGTGGCGGGGGGGCTGCCCAGAGGGCGTTGAATGCCCCCAGCGTGCACGCCAATCATGCGCTGTATCACCCGAGTGGTGTGGCGTCACAATGGATTACTGACTCCTCTAGAGACCGCCAGCAGCGTGGGGATCAGCTGCTGAAAGAAGGAGAGACTGCGCCGCTGGCCATCTTGCATGATCAACAAGCCAGTGGTCTGCCAATTCTGCGGCTTAGCGCTGACGATCCTGATCACGAGAATACCCTGGTTACGGCTGTGATGCGTCTTGAAGCGGATGGTGTAGCATGGCAGCTTTATGATCGTACTGGAGCGCCGCCCGCTTATGCCGGAAAACTTATCTACCCGACGTGAGAATGACCAAGCGTCATCAAGTACTCAGCCTCCCCAAACGCTGGATGCGCTACGTGAACTGGCACTGCGTATTGCCAGAGGTGAGAGTGAGCTGCGACTTGGCCCTAAAGCACGGGAAGTACTGGCGCGCCTGATCGACCTTCAGGGGGACCAGGTCTTGCTGTCTATTTCCTCGGCAGCCCGTCGTTTAGAGGTCAACCCGTCGAGTATTTCTCGTTTGGCACGCTCTCTCGGCTATGCCCGTTTCAGTGATTTACAAAGAGTCCTGCTGAGCGCGAACTTTACTTCTTCAGCATCTTTTTACCGCGACCATGCTGCCAGCGCGTTGGCAGCAGACAAGCGCAGTTTGCATGTCCAGGCGGAGCAGTTATGCGCTGAAAACAAACACAATATCGATCGCTTTCTACAGGGTGTGAAGCATGATGATATTGAAACTTTCGCCCAAGCGGTGATCAATGCGCCCAGAGTAAGGCTGTACGGTGTGCGTCAGTTTCATGCACTGTGCAGTTTCTCAGCCTACGGGCTAGGCATGTTGCGTCCTGATGTAGCACTGCTTAGCGACGCCACTAATGGGGTCGCGGAAGGATTGGCGTCGTTGTCCGAAGGTGACGTGCTGATTGTCGCCAGCTGTCAGCCCTATACGCGCCAAGTGGTGGATGTCTGCCGCATGGCGCAGGCTCACGGTATTCAAACCTTGGCCGTAACCGACTACGCTAGTTCTGCACTGGTCGAATATGCGCAGGTATCTATCCTGGTGCCCCATGAAAGCAGCTTTATTTCCAACAGCATGGTGGCCTATTTTGCCGCCATGGAGTGCCTGATTAATGCTTGTGCCACCCTGGCAGGCGACTCGGCAGGTAAGGCAATCTCGCGGCGGGACCGCTTTATCACCGAGTTGGATATCGAAATACGCTGACAAGTCGTTAAATGCAGCTTTACTGATCACCGCAGATACTTAAGCTCAGTTATTCAAGCTTAAGTATTTAAAATAACCCCGCCATTTAAGTGCAACGTTTGGCCGCTCATGTAAGACGACTCTTCGCTGGCGAGGTATACATACGCTGGGCCAATTTCACTGGGATGGCCGGCTCGCTTCATGGGGACTTGCCCGCCAAAGTTGGCGACTTTTTCGTCATCAAAGCTGGCGGGAATTAACGGTGTCCAGATTGGCCCCGGCGCGACGGCATTAACCCGAATGCCTCTATCCATTAACGACATAGCCATTGAGCGTACAAACCCTTGGATGGCGCCTTTCGTGGCGGTGTAGTCAATTAGTGTGTCGTTGCCTTTGAAGGCGTTGATGGAGGACGTGGCGATAATGGTGTCGCCTTCACTCAGGTGGGGCAGTGCCGCTTTCGTGAGATAAAAATGGCTGAACACGTTCGTTTGAAACGTGCGTAGTAGCTGCTCATCAGGAATGTCAGTGACATCGTCCCAGTCATACTGCTCAGCGGCATTATGAATAACTACGTTGAGCTTGCCGAACTCTTTCAGGGTATGTTCCACAATGTCGCCACAAAAGATGGGTTCCGCCACGTCGCCTTGCAGCACCAAGCAACGGCGTCCCTCTGCCTCTACTAAACGCTTGGTATCGTCGGCATCTTTGGGCTCTTTAAGGTGCACAATAACGCTATCGGCACCTTCACGGGCGTAATGTACGGCCACCGCTCGGCCAATGCCGCTGTCGCCACCAGTAATGATAGCAACTTTATCTAATAGCTTATCGGCACCGCGGTAGCTTTCGCGAATATACTCCGGCGTTGGCTGCATCGCATGCTCATCGCCGGGCTGTTTATTCTGATGCTGCGGGGGTTGCTGTTGATCACTCATGTGCGGTCACTCCTTTGTTGGCACATTTTTTTAACGCTAGCCTATTGGAAGGCTAGAAAGATTCAGCACTGGGAAGAGTTGAAAATGACAGTGTATGTTTCATCCGGTTTCAGTGGCTAAATAGGGCATCCCTATTTTTGAATGCCTTATGTTCTTAATTCGAGTGCTTCTAACGTAGACCAATGGCGCATAAAGTGACAAGTAACCGCTGGATAACCCCGCGGTAAAGGTAATAGAAAACGTTAATAATGACTATTTGAAATGTCTATTAGATCGTTTTTAATAACGTATTAATATCACAAGTGGCTGTTTTATAAGTTTTATAAAAGGTAAGTGTGCTGCGTGCTTTGGATGATTTTTATTTTGCGTAATGGCAAGTAGGTTACGAGCGACTATAGTGAATAAGCCAATTCATTCCCCTTGGCACGTAAGGCGATACGGCGACTACCAAGGAATAGGAGGTAATATGCAGCAACCTGATAAAGACGATCACAAGAACGATCATAAGAAAGATCAGCGCCAAGATCACCATGATGATGCCAATCCGATGCCCGACACGCATCATGTCAATCCTGATGCCGACGATAAGTCGTCCACCAAGCAACCTAAACACTAATTTAACCGGTTTGCCTAATAATGGGCGCTACCCAATAGTAGCGCCTTTTTTATAGGATGTTGTAATAGTTAGCAGTATCTCCGGTGAGTGGGTTTAAATGCTAATATTTTAATTTTTGTTATTTATATTCGCTGTCTTTTGATTTGATTTATGAAAATTAACGATATTTGTTGGGTTGGATTGGGTTGGGTTGGATTGGGTTGGGTTGGGTTGGGTTGGGTTGGTTTTTTTGATCATTAAGCTGTTTTGAATGGAAAGCTAATGGCGGTTCGCTATAGTTTTAAATAAGAGGTGATTTTCGAAGCTATTTTAACGACACGGAGGGCGTCACCATGGATGAGCAAGGAAAACAGAACTATTCACATATTGAAGATTCACATATTGAAGATTCACATATTGACGATTTACATCTTGATGAGCTGGATGATCACGGTTCACTTAAGCAAAAAAGCCGAGAGAGCGCTGAGGAACTAAAAGTGACTGCTCAGCAACAAGATAAAGAAAAAGCGCTGCATATCAGCTATAGCTCTAGAGGCGCAGCGCACCACTTAGAGGAGAACGTCAAATCAGTTAAACGATGGAACGGCTAAACAGTTGGTCGATGATAAGCATGATTTGTCACACCGTAGGCCTAACTAGCGGCAAACTCATGGCCATTCACGCGGCGCTACTTTTTGTTGTAGCGCCGTTTTACTTCTACGCTTAGCCTGCCTTCGCCCAGCCGTAGCGAGAGTTTCTGGCCTGGCTCGGTGTCCTCTGCTCGGCGAATGACATGGCCCTTTTCATCCTGGGCAATGGCATAGCCGCGCCCCAATACCGCAAGTGGGCTGACGGCATTTAGCTCACGGGCAGCGCTACTCAAGAGTGCCTGACGTACTTCCAACGCCCGCTGTATAGTGCTGGCTAAACGGCGCTGGAGCTGGCTAACACGCTCTTGCTCTGTGCGGTGTAGGCGTGCCATGTCTTGGCTGGCTAAGCGTTTGCTTAACTGTGTGACCCTAGTTTGCTGCTGCTGAACGCTTTGCTGCATTGCGCGTTGCAGCCGTTGGGTTAGGGCGGAAACATACTGGCGCTGGCGGTTAAGCTGCTCCCCAGGGTGGCGAAGGCGGGCACGCAAGGTATCCAACCGTTGGCTATCTCGTTCTAAGCGCGCCTGCATGGCACGACGTAAGCGGTTTTCTAGCTGTGACAATTGGTGCTTTAGCGCTTGCTGGTCGGGTACTAAACGCTCGGCCGCCGCCGATGGGGTAGGGGCGCGCATATCGGCGGCGAAATCTGCCAGGGTGGTATCTACCTCGTGGCCCACTGCTGACATCACCGGCAAGCGGGAGTGAAAAATCGCCCGTGCCAGATGCTCGTTATTAAACGCCCACAAATCCTCTAAGCTACCGCCACCGCGGGTGATCAGCACCACATCCTGGTCAGGGTCTAAACGCGCCTGCCGGTTTAATAACCCCAGTGCAGAAATCATGGCGGGGGCGGCCTCGGCACCTTGTACGGGCACCGGAATCAGCGTGACATCCGCCAGGGGCCAGCGAGCCGCCAGCACCGCCAATACATCGCGAATCGCTGCGCCGCTGGCAGAACTCAAAATCAAAATCTTGCGGGGTGGAAAGGGCAGAGGGCGAGCATTGGCAAACACGCCTTCGCTTTCCAACTGCACTTTTAGGCGCTCAAATGCCGCCAGTAGCTCCCCCAAGCCCGCCGCCTGCACGGCGTCGGCAATCAGCTGATAGTCGCCGCGCGGCTCGAACAGCGAAACACGGCCGCGTAGTTTTACCTGATCACCATCACGCATGGGGGCCGCCACAAAACGCGCCCGCTGGCGAAACAGTGCACAGCGAATTTGCGCGCGGTCATCCTTCAGCGTGAAGTAAATATGCCCAGAGGCCGGGCGGGAAACATTGGAAAGTTCGCCTTCTACCCACACCTCGCCCACCTCTCGCTCAAGGGTCTGCTTGGCGCGCTGATTCAACTGACTAACAGAGAGCGCTTGTGGCGTTTCGTGCATGGAGCAACCTTACAAATAAATGGGCGAGCGGGTAGTTTTCGCAAGAATCCTAGCTTATTAGCCATTGGTCTGAATTGAAAACCTTCTTCACATTGCTGGTACGGCCTTCAAAACGTTATAATAGGGGATTAACTTTCCACGCCCCACTTCCTCTTCCATCAGGGTGTTGCCGCTATGCTACGTATGGCCCAAGAAGCACTTACGTTCGACGACGTACTCCTCGTTCCCGGCTTCTCCGATATTCTGCCTAAGGATGTCAGCCTCAAAACCCGCCTGACCCGCAATATTTCACTCAATATCCCGCTGCTTTCCGCTGCAATGGACACCGTTACCGAAGCGCGTCTAGCAATTGCGATGGCCCAGGAAGGCGGCATCGGCATTATCCATAAGAGCATGGCCATGAGCCAGCAAGCCGCTGAAGTGCGCAAGGTTAAAAAGCACGAAAGCGTGATTGTAAAAGATCCGGTCACCGTTAGCCCCAAGGCGAAGCTGGAAGACCTGCTGGCGATGGCGCGCGAGAACGGCTTCTCTGGCTTCCCCGTTGTAGAAGGTGAAACGCTGGTTGGTATTGTGACCGAGCGTGATATGCGCTTCCAGCCTAACCACGGCGACAGCGTAGCGGACATCATGACCCCCCGCGATCGGTTGATTACTGTCAAGGAAGGCACCGACCTTGAAACCAGCAAAGCCAAAATGCGCGAACACCGCATTGAGAAAATGCTGATCGTCGATGACGAGTTTCACCTGCGGGGCCTGGTGACCTTCCAGGACATCGAAAAAGCCCGCACTTATCCGATGGCTGCTAAAGATAGCGATGGCCGCTTGTTGGTTGGCGCCGCCGTTGGTACTGGCCCAGAAACGCCTGATCGCGTTGCGGCTCTGGCCGAAGCCGGTGTGGATGTGATCATTGTTGATACTGCCCATGGCCATTCCAAAGGCGTTATCGACCGCGTGCGCTGGATCAAAGAGAACTTCCCCAACATTCAAGTGATTGGCGGCAACATCGCCACCGCCGCTGCCGCGAAAGCGCTGGCTGAAGCGGGCGCAGACGCTGTTAAAGTGGGCATTGGCCCCGGTTCTATCTGCACCACGCGTATTGTTGCAGGGGTTGGCGTACCGCAAATCACCGCGGTTTCTAACGTGGCAGAAGCGCTGAAAGAGTTCGATATTCCGCTGATCGCTGACGGCGGCATTCGCTTCTCGGGTGACTTAGCCAAAGCGATCGCCGCTGGCGCAAGCGCGGTGATGGTCGGTGGCCTGCTCGCCGGTACCGAAGAAGCCCCCGGTGAAGTCGAGCTTTACCAAGGCCGTACCTACAAAGCCTACCGTGGCATGGGTTCCATGGGCGCCATGTCTCAGAACCAGGGCAGCGCCGACCGCTACTTCCAAGACAAGAGCGAAGGTGCCGAGAAGCTGGTGCCGGAAGGCATTGAAGGCCGCGTACCCTATAAAGGCATGATGGGCGCTATCGTTCACCAGCTGATGGGTGGCCTGCGCGCTTCCATGGGTTACACCGGCTGCCGCGATATTCAAGAAATGCGCACCAAGCCAGAATTTGTACAAATTACCAGCGCTGGCTTTAACGAATCCCACGTGCACAACGTGCAGATCACCAAAGAAGCTCCCAACTACCGGGTGAGCTAACCAGCACGTTTAGTTAAATGGCGCGGCGGGCATTGCCCCGCCGCTTGCTTTTTGGCCTTACCAGCGGCACCCACACCGCTTAACCGAGACCCCGCCATGAGTGACATTCACGCCCATAAGATCCTGATTCTCGACTTCGGCTCCCAGTACACCCAGCTGATCGCCCGCCGTGTACGTGAGATCGGTGTATTCTCCGAAATCCGCGCCTTCGATATCACCGAAGAAGAAATTCGCGAATACAACCCTAACGGCATCATCCTGGCCGGTGGCCCGGAATCCGTGACCGAACTGGATTCCCCGCGAGCACCGGCGTGCGTGTTCGAAATGGGCCTGCCGGTGTTTGGTATCTGCTACGGCATGCAGACCATGGCCGAGCAGCTTGGCGGCAAAGTTGAAGGCTCTAACCAGCGCGAATTTGGCTACGCCCAGATTCAAATCGACGGCGACACCCCGCTGTTCAAAGACATCAAAGACCACATCGATACCGACAGCGGCAAAGGCCTGCTAGACGTATGGATGAGCCACGGCGACAAGGTCTCCCAGGTACCTGACACCTTCACCGTGACCGCTTCCACGCCGAGCTGCCCGATTGCCGCTATGGCCTGGGAAGAGAAGCAATTCTACGGCGTACAGTTCCACCCGGAAGTGACCCACACCCTGCAAGGTCAGCGCATTCTTGAGCACTTCGTGCTGGATATTTGCGGTGCTGAAAAACTCTGGACGCCTGCACAAATTATCGAAGACCAAGTGCAGCGCGTACGCGAGCAAGTGGGCGACCGCCATGTACTGCTTGGCCTTTCCGGTGGTGTCGACTCCTCGGTTGTGGCGGCGCTGCTGCACAAAGCCATTGGCGACCAGCTGACCTGCGTATTCGTCGATAACGGTCTGCTGCGCAAAAACGAAGGCGACCAAGTGATGGAAACCTTCGCCAAGCACATGGGCGTGAAAGTGATCCGTGTCGACGCCGAAGAGCTGTTCCTGGGCAAGCTGAAGGGCGAAAACGACCCGGAAGCCAAGCGCAAAATCATCGGCAACACCTTTATCGACGTGTTCGATGAAGAAGCCAGCAAAATTGAAGGCGTCGACTTCCTGGCCCAGGGCACCATCTACCCGGACGTGATCGAATCCGCCGCCTCTAAAACCGGCAAAGCGCACGTGATCAAATCCCACCACAACGTGGGTGGTCTGCCGGAAACCATGAAGCTCAAGCTGGTGGAACCGCTGCGCGAACTGTTCAAAGATGAAGTGCGCAAACTCGGCCTCGAACTCGGCCTGCCTTACGATATGGTCTACCGCCATCCGTTCCCTGGCCCCGGCCTGGGCGTGCGCATTTTGGGCGAAGTGAAGAAAGAGTACGCCGACATCCTGCGTGATGCCGACGCCATCTACATCGAAGAACTACGCGCCGCCGGTTGGTACGAAAAAACCAGCCAAGCCTTCGCCGTGTTCCTACCGGTGAAATCGGTAGGTGTCGTCGGCGACGGCCGCCGCTACGAATGGGTCATCGCGCTACGCGCGGTCGAAACCATCGACTTCATGACCGCCCGCTGGGCGCACCTGCCCTACGAGCTACTGGAGAAAGTTTCCAACCGGATTATCAATGAGTTGGAAGGGGTTTCGCGGGTTACTTATGACGTGAGCAGCAAGCCACCGGCTACGATTGAGTGGGAGTGAATGTAGGCTTATTTATATAGTTGCGTGGGCGCAAGTGATGTAGCCTAACCTTAAACTGTTCGGTATCAGGTCTATATTTAGTATTGAGAATATGCAACGGTAAAATTGTTCGCTTCGAGCGGCGGTAAGGATACTGCCGTTTTTGCTAAATGTAGGGTAGGGGTCAACTCATGCACCCTGATTTGTTCGAAATGGACGGCTGAGGTAGGAGCATGAAAAATTATAGTACATCGCAACTGTCCGCCCTGACTCGACTCTTCTCTGCCGCTGTCTTCCGTGAATTGGCGAAAAAAGGCCAATCTGGCTTATTCTGTCGGTTACTCGGACAAACAAATTTGCTTGATAATGCCGGTTCAGATGCGACTGTTGGCGATGTTTTCGACCAAGCATTCGAAATTTTGAAGGTCGCTGGACAACGCGATGAATATATTTATCGAGCGGCTATCAGCCAGAAGATACTGATGGGAAGGCACACTCTACGCACAGCCTCGATGCTCAATGAGTTTCGTGCTGGTAGTAGTAAGGCTGATCTCGTTATCTTGAATGGCACTGCTACCGTTTATGAGATCAAATCAGAGCGGGATTCGCTTGCGCGGCTTGCTAACCAGGTGGAAAACTATAAGCGCGTTTTCGCCAAGGTAAATGTAATCGCGAGCGAAGGTCATATAGACGGGATAATAGAAACGGTTCCGAAAGACGTAGGGGTAATGTGTCTTTCAAAGCGCTTCCGGATAACAACAGTGCGTGAAGCAGCGGAGTGCCCTGCGCGAATCTGCCCGGTAACCGTTTTTGAGTCATTGCGTATGGCCGAAAGCAACTCAATCTTGCAGACAATGGGCGTAGTGGTGCCTGAGGTTCCTAACACTCAACGGCACGCCGCTATGCGTGACCTGTTCGCTAGGCTAGACCCGGTAGAGTTACATATAGAGATGGTTCGCACGCTCAAGCGGACGCGTGACCTCGCACCGCTTGGTGACTTTGTCAATCGTTTGCCCAAATCTTTGCAAGCTGCGGCGCTTTCTATATCGGTGCGCCGCTCTGATCACCCGAAGCTGATTGGCGCCATTGAGACTCCGTTGCAAACAGCCATGACTTGGAGCTGAACGTCGTATGTATTATCCCTATTTTCGCGGAAAACAATACGAGCTTATTACCATCCGAGAGATGGCGGTAGTGCTTGCCGAAAAGAATTTCGTACCTGTGATTGAGCCAGTGAGGGAATCACTTGGCGGTCTTAAAAAGGCCTTAAGTGCAGTATACGAAGCTGGGGGACGTGCAATTGTTATCGTGAATCCTTATTACGGTGATCATAAGGAGGACGGGGCGAGTATTACTGGCCTACTCCAAGAAAGTTTTAGCAACATTGACAATATCTCCGCCGGCATTTTGTTGCGTAATGACATGGACGTTAACGAAGTAATGGCTTGTTATGATCAACACGTCGATCATAACCCTGTTCTAGTCCACGCAGGCTTCACTGCTCCTAAGGAGCTGGCAGTTGCGCTGGAGAAAGAAATGGCTGGCCTCACCAACATCTTTATCGAAGATTATGCAAAGCTGCTCTACCGGAAGCACTTTGGACAGGGGCGACGCATCCTCGTGCGTGATGGTTTTAAGCGGCAGCGTAATGCTGATTATAAGCCAATAGAAGAATTCACTGATCTTCATGTCACTTATGATGAACTTGGCATGGCGGGATTTGGAGATTTTTTGATCGCGGGTGACGTCTATAGTGAGAGTGGAGGCCCGGCTTATGCCGTTGCGATCCACATTACATTCATTGATCCGGACAAGGACGATGTCATGTACATCTATCACTTCGTCTCGAATACAAATGACACTCCAACTGATCCTGCCGGAAAGTTCGCCCAAGCACTGGAAAAACTGATCGCGAAACTGGACAGTGGAAATTCGCATATTCTTGAAACTGATGCGGTACAAGAGTTTCGCTCACTGCATGCAAAGGGCCATTTTCCCGGACTCGGCTACGTCAAGAAGCTCTCGATGAAGCATCATATCGAGACTCTTGCCGCCTATTGTGGCTGAGCTCTATGCCAAAGCGATTTTGTTGTCCAGAATGTTTCGATGATCGTACCTTGCGTGATGAACTCTTCCCTTCTCTCGATCCTGGTCACGGAGCATGTGATTTCTGTGGAACCGCCAACGCCCAGCTCGTTGAGCCATATAAGCTGGCCAATTATTTCGAGCTCCTAGTCAATGCCTATGAGCCAAGTGAGGGCGGCAAGCTGCTGGTAGAGTGGATGAAGGATGATTGGCAGCTTTTTAGCCACCCGCGGATGGATACTGCTCACGCTAAGGAATTGCTAGGTGAGATTCTGGATGATGGGGAAATCGTCAGAAAGGGCTTTTCACCGTCCTCAAGCTATATCAGTGAGGGCATTGCGCGATGGGATGAACTGCGTGACGAAATGATGTATGCCAATCGTTGGTTTCTTGAAGTTGAAATCGACCAAGTACGTCTCCGTGAACTCCTAGGAATGCTGTTAGCTCGACAGTTGCCCCGGCAATGGTATCGCGCACGCATCTCGACCGAAGATGAGGCCTTCCTAATTGAGAATATGGGCTCCCCCCCGAAAAGACGCTCATCACATGGTCGAGCCAATCCGGCGGGCATTCCCTATCTTTATTTGGGATCGCTCTCAGAAACCGCTGTGGCCGAGATCAGACCCCATACCGGTGAGCTTGCTTGCGTTGCCGATTTTACTATCCCAGAAATTAAGGCTGTGGACTTGCGCAATCCGCGTAAGATCGTTTCTCCTTTCATCTTTTCCGAGTCTAGCGCGATTGCTCAGCTGCGTGCCGATTTACCATTCCTTGAACGTTTGGGTGAAGAATTGACTCGACCAGTTCAGCCTATGGGCGCGGCAATCGACTACATTCCGAGCCAGTATCTTTGTGAGTTTATTAAGAAGCAAGGGTTCGACGGGGTTGTCTATCGTAGCTCAGTCAGCGATGGCAACAATCTCGCACTGTTTGATCCCGAAAAGGCTGTCGGCGGGGAAGTGGAACTCTACAGCGTGTCCAAAGTTTCGGTCAAAGTAGCCGCCCTCTGAAATAAAAGCACATTCTTATAGCTACAGTTCTGGTGAGCGTCAGCTTCAATCACCAATGAAGAATCATCTTATCATTAGTTTGAAGTGCCACTGAACTCCCCCTAGATTAGTACCACTCGCTTAATGAGATTTTCCATACTATGCCGAATTTCGAGCATACTTAACTGATGGCTGCTTTCCAGGTCGGAGTACGTACATTGGTAGCCGAGTGGGATATTCTTTCTCTTTCCTGTACCAAAACGGTTTAATTTTAATAAATATGTTGAGATGAGCCGAGGGCCTATTGACGTTTCACTCATTGCCGCGCTGGTGCCCGTTTTTATTCGCGGCGAGGCAGGAGGCGAGAGGTTTGGTTATTCCAAATCAACGACGACTAACGCCGCCGCGAGTAAAACGGGCCCAGCCCTTCGGGTTGCATCACAAAGCGCGCCATACGGCGTTGCAAAACTTGAAAAGGGAACCCACCTGTCCTGCGTTTTGCGCCTTGTCTGGCGCGCTTTGTGGTGCAATGCGGTTCACGATGAAGAGTCAACAGGCCCTCCTGAAGACTGGAGTAAAGTGATAACTCTCTTTTCAGCTGCGCCAAGACACAGTTGGCATAGCTACGCGATATGTTCCTACCCTGGCTCAGATACCCCATACTTTCTATCAAAAGATTGTGCATCGTTTAGTGTGAGCCCTTCATTGCGAATTGGAAAGTTCAGAAGTCTTTTCGACGTTATATGGTTGTGATGGCCTAACGTTCTAAAAAAATGCATGATGAGCTGAATATTCATGTGTCTATCATCCTGCCAGAGGCATTTTGGTTATGCGGGTACTTAAGCGGGTTCAGCCAACACCCGAGCAAATCACTATAGTCAGGCGGATTCAGACCGGAACTTCGCTCATTCGCGGTGCTGCCGGAAGTGGCAAAACAACTACTGCGTTGCTGGCGCTTAGGGCTGCGACAGGCGCAGCAGTAAATCAACTGCGTAACGATAATCGATTGCCAGCAAACGTATTAGTACTCGCTTTCAACAACTCATTGCGTAGCTATTTACAAGTCGTTGCTGAAGATGAAATGGCGGATTATGCGGGCGATGTGCGCATGTATATTTCGACTTTCGATAGGTGGGCAATAGACACACTAAATACATCAGGGATGAATAGCGCGAATGAAGCACGAAGCTATCTTAGCCGACTTGCCATTTCATTTCCCCGCGACACATCATTTGTTGTAGACGAGGTTGAGTATTTGCTGGGAAGGCTTCCGCCTGAGCGTCTGGATGAATATCCAATGATCAGGCGTAGTGGTCGCGGCGGATCTCCTGCGATGCCGAATGATGTGCGCAAGAAATTGCTAGATGAGGTTGTAGTTCCCTACCTTGAGTGGAAGCAATCGAACGGTGTTAGAGATTTCAACGATCTAGCCGTGGATATGATGCGAGCCGAACCTGAATTCAAGTATGACGTGATCGTTGTTGACGAGGCGCAGGATCTTTCCGCCAATCAACTACGCGCGGTTGTCCGCCACGCTGCAGAAGACGCTACTATCACAATCGTTACAGACTCAGCACAACGAATATATCCACGAGGAGCACCTTGGTCGGAAGCTGGTATTGAAATAGTACCCACACGGAGCTTTAGGCTAAACATAAATTATCGAAATACTCGTGAGATTGCGACACTCGCTGCCTCGCTCTCTGACGGAATCAATATAGATGACGATGGGAGTCTTCCCGATCCTGGGGCCTGCCAACGGAATGGTCGACTACCAACTTTGATACTTGGTAAGTTTGGGCATCAGTTAGCCTATGTGGTTGACCGTCTTCGACATATCGATCTGGAGAGAGAGACCGTCGGTTTTCTCCACCTCAAAGGTGGTGGTTGGTTTGATGATGTAAGAGCGGCACTGAACTACAACGGGTTTGTTTTTTGTGAACTACAGGGAGCGCATGTATGGCCGGCGGGGGCAGCGAACATTGGACTTTGCACTCTCCATAGCGCCAAAGGGCTAGAATTTGATCATGTATTCATGATTGGCCTTGCTGCTCAGCATGCCTCTTACGGAAAAGCTCTTGATGATGACCGGTACGATACGCACCGGAGGTTGATCGCGATGGGGATTGGGCGTGCTAGACAAACTGTGATTTTGGGAACTAAACCGGGCGAGCATCTGCCGCTACTCCAAGCAATACCAGCCGGTACAGTGGAGGTAGTTAAATTATGAGCGTAGCCGAAACTGTCGCAGTCAGGGGCATCAGTGAAGTAGTTCACTTCACGACTAACCACGGATGTCTTGGAACACTTTATACGCAAGCTCTGCAGTCACGCGCTCGATTGCAAAACGACGAAATGGTGAAGTACCTGTTCGCAGCAAACGCCGAATTGCGTCGCGATATTGAGTATCTTGACCATATCAGCTTATCTCTGGAGCATATCAACACTAGTTTCTACCAGATCAGTGCTGGAAAATGGCATCGTGAAGAGCCAATATTTTGGTGTATTCTCGCGTTTGATCCAGTGGTGCTTACCCACGAGGGTGTTGTCTTTGCATCTACGAATAATATTTACACGTCTGTCACAAGAGGTGTAGGAACAGCTGGACTATCTAATCTTTTCTCAGATTGCGTTGTCCGTTGGAGTAATAACGTAGTGAAGCGAAATCATACAACTAGGCTCTGTTACCCAACGTGCTATCAAGCCGAAGCACTGTACCCGAAATCACTTTCGACTGACTATTTACAAAGAATTTACGTCAACACTCACGATGACCAGTCGGAAACAATCGGCTTCATCAAGGCCACATTCCATCGCGATGTTGATGTAATCGTGGCTCCTGAAAAATTCGGAGTTAGGCCGCTTTGAAAATGGATCGCAAAAAACAGAACAGGTTATCTGCTGAATGGGCTGCATATGGTGACGCACTTGGATTTATGACAGAGCTTGCGGATGCTAGTCGTGTGCAATACCGCATTGGGGCGGATGAAGTTCAAGACACTGTACCTTGGAAGAGAAAAGTCGGTGGGTACAGTGGAGTAAAAGTAGAGCTGCCTGCCGGTACGTATTCAGATGATACGCAGTTGCGTCTAGCTACGTCGCGAGCAATTCGTGGCGACGGGGCATTCAATGTTGCTGCGTTCGCGAAAGTTGAGTTACCGGCATGGGCGAATTATGCCCTAGGGGCTGGGGTTGGATCGAAGGAGGCGGCGTCGAACCTCGCTCGAACGTCAGCTACTTGGTATTCAAACTTTTTTGATAGCAAAAAAGCGACCTATATTAGTGTTGGAGGAAACGGTGCTGCCATGCGCATACAGCCACATGTTTGGGCTGCGCCGGATCTTCACAATTTAAACAGTATTTTTCTGGATGTCATTAGAAACTCTGTATGTACTCATGGGCATGTCCGAGGAATAGTAGGGGCTTGTTTTCATGCTAGTTCTCTTAGCTTCGCGTTATTGAACGGCCGAGCCGCTAATCTAGCAGAGCTAAAAGTAATGGTTAATCAATTACGATCAGTTGTGGATGTCGTAAATAATGATGGCGATCTTCGCATGTTTTGGCTAAGTGTTTGGTCAGGGTGCAATAAGATATCGTTCGAAGAGGCAGTCGCGCAGGTAGTCCAAGAGATGTTGGATGATATCAACATACTTGAACCACTTGGTGAAGGCATACTTGAAGATGTTTATCCTCAAGCGGTTAATGCGCTTGGAGGGCTTACGCCGTCTTCACGAGGATCGGGTACAAAGACAGCAATACTTGCTTCCTTTGTAAGCTTGCTCGCTGATACTTCAGCCCCCAAAGATGCTCTACTAAAAATTGTCAATGTTTTTGGATCGGATACCGACTCGATCGCAACGATGGCGGGTGCGATTATAGGGTCTTGTACCGATCAAGAATGCGAAGGGGCAGTTCAGGACAGAGATTATATTCGGGTTGAAGCTGAACGACTCACACTAATAGCGAAAGGGGGTGAAGCATCGTCCTTTCGCTATCCAAATCTCAGGTCTTGGAAGCCTGCAAGGGCTGCCGTTGATTCAATTGGCATTATCGACGGACATCTATGGTTGAATGGAATAGACCGTATCGAAGCAATTTCCTCTTCACCAGTTGCAAAGATCAGTGGCGACTTGATTGGCTGGTTCCGTCTTTCTTTTGGGCAGACCATTCTGGTGCGATCCCGCTCAGAGCCTCGTAATATAGCTCGGGAGAGAGTCTCCAACGAATTGAACCTTGAAAAATCAGAGAGCCGCTTCGCTGCTGAACCCCCAGACAGACTACGAGACTTGTTCGAACAGGATGAAGGACAGAAAGTATCAAATGATGGCCATGGAAAGGTCGTCACTTCTGGTTTAGAAGGGCTTACTCTAAACGAGATGTTACAGAAAATTATAGGCGGCGGGTTTTCGCCTGAAATGATAGGTCAAGCGCTGCTCCAACAAGTTGATGAAGGGGGTAATGACTTTGTAGAGCGTGGTATTGCTTTGACCTCTAATGTTCTGACCGCATATGAAGCGCGAGTTAAAAGACGCCGGAAATGATTTGTGTCAAATGCAGCTGTTTCTGCACGCCACAATCAGTATATTCGCAGCAATTGGAAGTACTACCCGATCATACTGGTTTTGCTACCCTTTCCTTGCGCATCAGCGAGCAAAACACAACTGGTATCGGTACATCGACACAATCACGATGCTGATAATGGCAAGCTCACCTTCCTGCGATAACGAATACAGCGTTAGCCCCAGTGCACTAATATCACCCGCTGCGGTTGCCAGCACTGGAAAGCGCTTTCGTGTTGGGTGTGGTGTTGATAAATGGGCAGACAACATATAGCGCCGCTGAGCATGCAGAGGGCGATCCCATAGAAAGCGCTTTGCTCAGGCACTTGGCCAAGGAAATGAAGTTGCAAGGCAAACCCTAATCCGCGTCTAAACCCAATAGCAGGCCCTCTCTGGTGCCGCTATTCATCCGCGCTTTGTTCGGCTTACCCCCGCCCGCCGTTAACCAGATGGCGGGTAGGGCAATCATCACGCCTAGCCATACCCAGCCATTGGGTCGCTCGCCCAGGAAAATCAGCGAAAGCCCGAGGGCAATAGTGACCATTGCGACAGCGCTAACAGGCACCACGATGGCGAAGGGGCGCCCGCGATAATCCTGGTAAAGCAGCCACGCCCCAAGGGCGGAGCCGATGCCCACCAGCGTGCCCCATATCCACACGTGCGGCTCCCAGGTGGAAAAGAGCAGTGCGCCTGCAAAACGGACAAGCGCGCCGCCCAGATGAGTGTAAAACGCAATATTAAGCGGCGGGTAAAAACGGGCGAGTAAACCATTGATAAAATGCATACTGCCGAGTAGCACCATGGCGCTTAGCGCAAGGGCGATAGATATGCGGGCTCTTGGTCACGATGATAAGGGAAGGGCCAGCATAGAAGCCGCTAACATGCGGCTAGAAACTCGATTAGGTCATGGTCGCTATGAGGAGTTGTGATGATCAGAGGGGCGGATATCTCCATTGCCCAACTTCGCGCGCTGCTTGCCGTGGCGGAAGCGCAGTCTTATACCCATGCGGCGGAGCGCCTTGGCGTCAGCCAGTCGGGGGTGAGTCATTCCATGCAAGCACTGGAGAAGCTAGCGGGTGGCCCGCTGATTAAAAAGCCCAGAAGGGCTGGTGACCACTGCGCTAGGAGAGTTAGTGCTTACTAGCGCCAGAAAGGTGGTAGGTGAGCTTCAGGTATTAAACCAGCAGGTGGAGCAGTTTCATAACGAGGCGGATGAAGCGCTGAAAATTGGCGTTATTCTCAGCGCGTTATCTGGCTGGTTGTCGCCTCAGCTTGCGAGCTTCACGAGCCGCTACCCGGATGCCATCAGCCTTGTTCTGGAAGGCATAGAAGAGGAAATAAAGGAGTGGGTGGAAAGCGGCGTGATCAACATGGGCGTCACAACCGATGTCACCCAGTTGAACCTCACCTACTGGCTTGAGAACTTTGAGTGGCAGCTATTAAAGAAGGACGAGATTGTTGCCGTGCTGCCTGAAAGCCATCCACTCAGTAAAGAAGCCAGCGTCACGGTGGCGGAACTAGCGGAACACCCCCTTATAATGTCGTCAGGCGGTTGTGAGGCGCTGATCCAGCAGATATTTGCTCACTCGTTGGAGGAGGTTGATACCTTCCAGGTCGATTTTTGTGTGCGCGATACGTGGACGTTATTGCAGATGGTTGCTGGCGATGTCGGTGTTAGCTTGGTTCCTACCTTGGCTTTAAGCAATAAGCCAACGGCTAACGTAGTGACGCGGCCGCTATCACCAAGGCGCGACCGGAACCTGATTGCCTTTTGGCCTAAACGGCAGCCGCTTAATCCCGTGGGTAAGCAGTTCTTGAAGGAGTGTTGGTGATCAACCAGGCAGAAAATAAGAGACGATAGCCATCTCTTTATGAGGAATGCCGATTATCTCAATGCACCCTTGGCCAATCAGGTAAAAGATAACGTGCTGGCCCTGGGGGTAGCTGTAATAACCCTCGCTGATATCCGAGCGATGTTTTCCTAGCAGGGGATTTTCTGCGAGCCAGTGAAACCGTTTTTCAAAATCCCTTAGATAGGTATTCCGTTGGTTCTTGCCCCACTGCCATTCCGTATAGCGACCGATATCTTTTAAATCGTCTCTTGCTCTCGGTGTGATACGGAACCTGGGCATTACGTTTCGCTATCCAAGTCGTTGATTAATGCATCCATTGAGAAATCGTCCACGAATTCACCGGCGCTAGCCTGCTTGGCACCTTGGGCTAGATGTGTACGTAGCGCCTCAAGTTTACTTTTGCGTTCCTCCATGGAGCGTAGCGCATCACGCACAACCTCACTTGCGGAGCCGTAGCGGCCACTGGCGACTTCGTTTTTGATAAAGACTTCCCAGTGCTCCCCTAGGCTAAGACTGGTCGTTGCCATGATGTGCTTCCTATGTTCAAAAGTAACAAATATGAATATAGGTATGGCTGGCAAGAATGACAAGAGGGCAGCCCAAGTGACTGTCCTTTCTGTGTAGTCACGATTCTCTATCCGATTAAGGCATCCATCGGAAAATCGTCCACGAAATCCCCGGTACTCACTTGTTCAGCCCCTTGAGCGAGGTGTTTAAGCAGCGTCTAAAATCCATTTTCAGGTAACTCAGTAGCTATGTGCGTTACTATCAGCACCTGTTATTCACGAAGGAATCACCCATGGCCATAGGCGGCTTGATAGGGTTACTGGATGACATTGCCGCATTGGCAAAGTTGGCCGCAGCATCATTGGACGATGTGAGTGCCGCCGCTGGGCGAGCAACGGCGAAGGCGGCCGGGGTGGTGGTGGATGATACGGCGGTGACGCCGCAATATTTGCAGGGGGGGACAGCGGAGCGTGAACTGGCGATTGTGAAATAGATCGCGCTGGGGTCGATCCGCAATAAGCTGGTTTTGGCGCTGCTGCTCTATCACTTTTTGCCCGCGCTATTGCCGATCATCCTGCTGGTGGGTGGCACCTACCTAGCCTTTGAGAGGGTGCGGAGAAGACAGTTGCTATTCACGGCTACGTGCGCGAGCGCCAGCTTTGGCAAGAACGCGGCGTGTTAGCACCGCTGGCTGGAAAGCTGTTATTCACGCAGTATTTTCGTTTTTCATCCCCTTCAACAGCGGCAGGTGTACTGGTCGGCGGAAGCGCCAATGGCCGATTCGTCTGGAAAGGTGAGAGTGGTAAAGCCCTGAAGGCTACTCAAAAGGCGTGCTAGGCAAACATTTAAGTATTGGTGGTGCCCATCGGTCAAGCACTCGGCATCTTGGTTGTTGAGTTCAATGATTCTTAAATAAGCTCACTAATAGTGATCAAAATTTATTTCAGGTAAACCTCGTATTCACTGGACAAGGTTACCCAAAGCCGTAATATGTTCACTATGAGTGAACAAAAACCATCGAAGATAAACCATCTGTTAGCTAGCCTGGAAGATACGGATTTAGTCTCCAGTCGCTGGCTGCAGGCGCATGGCTATTCGAGAAGCCTTGTGGCGCGCTATGTCTCCAGCGGTTGGCTGGTGTCACCGGCGCGTGGCGTCTATCTGAGAAAAGGAGGGCGGCTACAGTGGCAGGGCGTACTGCGAAGCCTGCAAGAGCGTGAGGGCTTGGCGTTATACGTTGGTGGGCGCTTCGCGCTGGCAATGCATGGGTACGAACACTATCTGCGGCTGGGCGAAGCTGCCACGATAACGCTTTACGGGACTACTCGGCCACCAGGTTGGCTGAGCCAGTTGGCTCTGCCTGAGAGATTTGTATTCTGCGGCAAGCCTCCCTTTGTTTGGCCGTTTACTGCAGATTCTCAAAAGGATCACTTACTCGAGCAGGGGCTGAAACGGCAAGAGATGCTTTCTGGTGCGGGAACCATCGTTTGTTCGACACCGGAGCGCGCGATACTGGAACTGTGCGATAGCCCCACCTGCGCGGCGATGGTCTATGAAGCCGATGCGCTTATGCAGAGCTTGGCAACACTGAGCCCAAAGCGCATGACGGCGTTGCTGCGCCATTGCAACAGTATCAAGGCCAAACGCCTGTTTCTCGCCTTGGCGGATCGATACCAGCATGCGTGGTTGCGTCGCCTATCGTTGGATGAGGTGGATCTCGGCAGTGGCAAACGCGTGCTGATACCCGGAGGACGTTTGCACCCGATTTATCAGATCACGCTACCGAGGGACTTGGATGAGCACTTGGGATAAACGCTACACCGACCGCGTACAGCTGCTGGTAGATATTCTCCCGTAGAGCCGCGCTTTGCATTGAAAGGCGGAACGGCGATCAATCTGTTCGAGCATGATCTACCTCGGTTATCGGTGGATATCGATCTTACCTGGTTGCCGGCCCACGGTTTCGCCGAGGATGCCGCTGCGATTGATAAGGCGCTGACAGCGCTGGCTGATACATTACGAATTCAATCAAAAACAATGCATGTGCAACCATCGGCGAGCCAGGGTAGTCAAGGTAGCACGAGACTGATTGTCAGGCGCGGAAGGTCGCTGGTACAGATTGAGACCACGCCAGTCATGCGTGGAACGGTGCATCCAGTGCGTGAGATGGATGTTCGGCCTGTGGTAGAGGACGCGTTTGGATTCGCTTCCGCACAAGTGCTGAATTTTGCCGATCTCTATGCAGGGAAACTGGCAGCAGCATTATCGCGTCAGCATCCACGTGACCTATTTGATGTAGGACTATTGCTGGATGATGAACGAGCCGATAAGGCGCTGTGGTACACCTTTTTGGTTTACCTGACGTGTAGTCCAAAACCTGCTTGGGAAATGCTTGAGCCGCAGATACCTAGGGACTTTGAAGACATTTTTCAGGCGCATTTTAAGGGCATGACGGCGGCGCACGTCGCTGCGCATGAGCTATTGGAATATCGGAAGAGGCTACTGATGCGCATTGCTGAGTGGATGGATGAGCCTTCTCAAGCGTTTCTGTTTTCCGTCGAAGATGAGCAGCCGGATTTCGAACTGATTGGGCTGCCTCAGGCTCTCGAACTACCCGGCGTTAAGCGCAAGTTGCAGAACCTGGGGCGGCGTTCCGAGGATAAGCGTCGGGCAGATAGGCTTCAATTAGAACAAGCTTTGACGCGGCTTCCTCCGAACTGACTCCATCGAGAGCCTTCAGTATGGTGAATTGAGCACTACGCACCGGTCACTGATACACCCCGTCAGCGTCTGGTATTGTAAAAGGTAACTCGGCAACTGACTCTGCACAAAAAAGAGGAGGCGTTATCCAATCAGGACGTACGCTTGGCAAACATTTAAGCAGGGCAGTCGTTAAACTATTTTGGCTCATTCAGGCAGAAAATATGAAACGATATCCATCTCTTTGTGAGGAATGCCAATGATTTCAATGCATTCCTGGCCGATTAGATAAAAGATAACGTGCTGGCCCTGAGGGTAGCTGTAATAACCCTCGCTAACATCCGAGCGGTGCTTTCCCAGGTGGGGATTTTCTGCGAGCCAGTGAAACCGTTTTTCAAAATTCTTCAAATAGGTATTTCGTTGGTTTTTGCCCCATTGCCACTCCGTATAGCGGCCGATATTTTTTAAATCGTCTCTTGCCCTTGGCGTGATACGGAAGCTGAGCATTACGTTTCACTATCCAAATCGTTGATTAATGCATCCATCGAAAAATCATCCACGAATTCACCTGCTCTCGCTTGCTCTGCGCCTTGGGCTAAGTGAGCTCTAAGCGCTTCAAGTTTGCTTTTGCGCTCTTCCATTGCACGTAACGCATCACGCACAACTTCACTTGCGGAGCCGTAGCGTCCGCTGGCGACCTCGTTTCTGATAAAGACTTCCCAGTGCTCCCCTAAGCTAAGACTGGTCGTAGCCATGATTCTCTTCCTATATTCAAAAGTAACAAATATGAATATAGGTATGTTTGACAAGAAAGACAAGACTCCTCAAAAGCTCTCTGACTAGCCTATGAGCTGAATATAATTCATAATCGGCTCATAATATGATCTGAATAGGCGGGGTGATCGGCTCATGTATATCTGGGAACAGCGCAACTGGCCGCATTTTGAGTGGGATGAATCCGTTCTGCGGCCTACGCTGGACGCCGTGCGGCTACTGCAGGGCCGGGTGCTGGGTAAAACCGAGGCGGCCCACGGTCAGGCTGAACTGGACGTGGAGATGGATGCGCTGATCCAGAATGCTATTCGTACCAGCGAAATCGAAGGTGAGCGTCTGGACGTTGGCTCTGTGAGGTCTTCCGTTGCTCGCCAGTTGGGCATTGAGCAGGCCGGTATAGCTGGCAGAACAACACCAGAATCCGAGGCGCTGATAGAACTGTTGCTGCAATCCACGCGTCAATTGGATGAGCCGCTTACCCATGAGTGGCTGTGCCTTTGGCAGTCCATGCTGTTTGTGCAAGGCCCCGGTTTGCTTGGCAATGTACGAGTAGGCGAGCTGCGTGGGGATCACCCCATGCAAGTGGTGTCGGGGAGGCTTGATCGGCCTACCGTTCATTTTGAAGCGCCACCCCGTGGGCAGTTGGAGGCTGAGCTGGATGCCTTTATTACTTGGTTCAACCAGCCGCCTCAGGGGCTTGATGGGCTGGTTCGCGCTGGCATAACCCATCTATGGTTGATTACCTTACACCCCTTTGATGACGGCAACGGTCGCGTTACCCGTGCGGTGACCGATCGCGCGCTTGCGCAAGCAGAGCGTCAATCCGTGCGGTTCTATTCCTTGAGCGCGGCCATCATGGCGCGCCGCCACGCCTACTACGATCACCTCGAAAGCGCTCAGAAGGGCAGCCTAGATATTACGCCGTGGTTGTTGTGGTTTCTGGACACGCTGAAGGAGGCGCTTGAGCAGGCGCTGTTAAGAATCGACCGTGTGTTAATGAAAGCCACCTTCTGGCAGCGCCATGCCACCACTGTGCTGAACGAACGGCAAATCAAGGTGCTGAACCGCTTGTTGGATACAGCGGGGGAGGAGTTTGAGCAGGGCATCAATGCTCGTAAGTACCAATCGTTGGCCAAAGTGAGCAAAGCCACCGCAACGCGGGACTTGGCCGAGCTGCTGGAAAAAGGTTGCCTCTACAAGCTACCCGGCGGCGGGCGTAGTACGCGTTATTCGGTGTTACTTGGACAAGCTTATAAAGGTACGCAGTAAGCAGTGGACTTTGTCAGTGAGGCCATATCGCTTGCAATGAAAATCGACCTATAGCAAGTGAATGCCTTTGCCTCAAAGCACTTTGAAGGTAACTCACCCGCTGTATGCTTTACTATCAGCACCTGTAATTCACGGAGGAAGCATCCATGGCCATAGGTGGCTTGATAGGATTACTGGATGACATTGCCGCATTGGCGAAGTTGACCGCAGCATCACTGGATGATGTGAGCGCTGCCGCTGGGCGTGCGACGGCTAAGGCGGCCGGGGTGGTGGTGGATGATACGGCAGTGACGCCGCAGTATTTGCAGGGGGGGACAGAGGAGCGTGAACTGGCGGTTGTGAAATAGATCGCGCTGGGGTCGATCCGCAATAAGCTGGTTTTGCCACAAGCTGGTTTTTAGCCCACCAGTAGCGCTGCCGATGTGCCATTGCGTTTGCCCATTCGGCTTCTTTTGTCATCTGAAATAACTCCCTCACGTCACCCATGAGCCGAACATATATCTTATTCGGCTCGCAATATGAGCTGAATAGGCTGAGTAATCGGCTCATGGATGACTTCGGGGCAAGTTTGAAAGCGTGGTGAGCACTAAGGATATGAGAGCTAAGAGTTACGCTGTTTCTAAGCCATCAACAATAAACACGCGATAGTCGGCACCCTGGAAACGGTGTTTGCGGGCTTCCTGATAGGCGGGGCTTTCGTACCAGGCGCGGGCGGCGGCCATATCGGGGAAGCGTAGAATCACCGCACCTTCCATGGCGCTTCCTTCTAGCACCTCAAAATCACCATAAAAGGCGAGTGGTTGTGGGTCGTGGCCTTCGCGGGCGGCTTTGGCCTTTTCGCTGTAGCGCTTCATTTCTTCGTTGTCGTGAGTGTGTTCACGGGTTAGTACGATGTAGGCGGGCATTCGGCTCTCCTCGTAGGTATTCAATGCGCTATGCAATCATACCTGTTGTTGGTTGGGCGCTGTCCACTTGCTCTCAAAACCTTGCTCTCAAACCCCTGCTCTCAAAACCTTGCTCCCAAAGCCCCATTAGCAAGCCACCTACCTATTCGATTGCCTTGTTAGCATCTGTCGGTATCATATTGGTGATGCTGTCCATCATTATGGCCTTTTACCGCGAGCTTCTATGACCCAATCTAAAACACCTTTCATTGTGGTACTGAGCTTGGCATTGACCATGATGCTGGGCCCGTTTTCCATGGATACGTACCTGCCGGCCTTTCCGGTTATCGGCGAATCGCTGGGGGTTTCTCAGCAGGCGGTATCACTGAGCGTTTCAGTGTATATACTCGCGATGGCGTTTGGTCAGTTAATCGGCGGTGCGCTTTCAGACCGCTTCGGGCGTCAGCGGGTGTTGATGAGCGGCCTGGCGATTTTTGCGCTCTCAAGCATTGTCATTGGTATGGCGGATTCCTTAAATACGCTGCTCGTCGGGCGAGCCGTGCAGGCCCTTGGCGCCGGTTGTACCCTGGTATCGGTGCCGGCGCTGGTGCGTGACAGGGTGTCAGGCCGCGAGGCCGCGAAACTATTTTCGATGATGGGCTTGATCATGGTGCTGGCCCCGGGTATTGCGCCGAGTGTAGGCAGCGCTATTCTGGCGTTTGGTTCCTGGCACACTATCTTTTTCGCCTTGGCGGTATACGCGGTGCTGCTGGTGCCGTTGTTGGTGCGGGTGCTCTTTACCGGTACGGGCAAGGTGTCTCGCGTGAAAAGCCCTAAGATGAGCCTGCTGGCGCGTTACAAGCTGGTTCTTTCGACAAAACCGGCCCTGCCGTTCATCGTTTGGCAGGCTGCCTCTTTTTCTACCCTGATGATGTTTATCACCTATGCGTCATTTATTTATCAGGGGCATTTCAGCCAGTCGCCCTCGGCTTTTTCGATGCTGTTTGCGGCGAATATCGTCGCCATGCTTATCTTCAATATTCTCAATCGAATACTGCTTTCCAGGTTGCCGTCGCTGCGTATCCTGCAGTTGGCAACGGGCTGTCAGGGAGTCGGCATACTATTTTTGGTGATGGCTACCTTTATGGAGTGGCCGCTTTACGCCTTCTTGCTCGCCATGATGCTGACCATTGGCTCGATAGGGGCGATCTCGCCAAATATTCAGGTCTGCTTTTTGGAGTTCTTTCCCACCAGTAGTGGAACGGCCGCAGCGCTTCTGGGCGCAGCTCAGTTCGGTGTTGCTGGGCTTTTGAGCGCATTGTCCGCTATGTTGCCGCATACGCTTGAAGCGGTCATTCTGGCCATGGCCGCCTGTGGCTCGGTGGCGTATCTGATGCTTGCCCGCTCTATTATCAAAGGGCGTGCCTCTGCTTAGGCGCCTTAGGTTAGGTGGCGTGTCCTTGCCAAAAGCCTCGTGTTATCTAAAACATAATGACCCATGACATTAGAAAAGGCTGGCTGTAATGAACATTGATCTTTACCAAGTAGATGCATTTGCCTCTAAGCCGTTTGAAGGTAACCCTGCGGCGGTTTGCCCGCTGGAAGCGTGGCTGGATGATGCGTTGTTGCAGGCGATAGCCACAGAGAGCAATCTCTCTGAAACTGCTTTTTTTGTGCAGACTGAGTCTGGTTATCACCTGCGCTGGTTTACCCCTTCGGTGGAAGTGGATTTATGTGGCCATGCCACGCTGGCGGCGGCGTGGGTGATTTTTAATGCGCTGGGCGATAACGCTGAAACGCTGCATTTCGAGACCCGCAGCGGGCAGCTTTTAGTGCAGCGTGACGGCGACGAACTGGCGATGGATTTCCCTGCGAAGGCAACTGAACCCTTAACGATGGTGGCTGAGGTAAAGGCAGCGCTAGGGATTAACGAGATCGAAGAGCTGCTGATGTCTGACGATATCGTGGTGGTGGTTAACGATGCGCAGTTGATTGAAGCGCTAACGCCGGACATGCAGCAATTGAAGCGCCTTCCAGGCCGCGGCATTGTCGTTACTGCGAAAGGCAGCGATGTGGATATTGTCTCTCGCTGGTTTGGCCCTAAGGTGGGCGTGGAAGAAGATCCCGTTACCGGTTCTGCGCATACCTCGCTTGCGCCTTATTGGGCGAAGCGGTTAGGCAAGCAGCAGTTTACCGCACGCCAGGGTGGTGCCCGTAAAGGTGCGCTGAGCTGCGTGGTAGAAGGCGAACGCGTCATTATCAAAGGCCGCGTTGCGCCTTACATGAAAGGGGTGATTACGCTGCCACCACAGTGACGGGCCAGAGCTGGCGTCGTCGGTCATTCGCTAATGGAGATTAGTGGGGTCGTTGGCAGGGATAAAGGTCGCAGGCTCAGCCGCGCGGGGCAGTTGCTTGTTTTCCAGGGTTGCCAAGGCAATTTTGTAGCAATCTTCGATATGGCTGTTGCCCATGTACTTCATGGCGGTAAAGCTAATACTGCCTGCCACGGCGCTGCCAATGAAGGGAAAAAACTTAGAAACTCCTTTGGCGGCGACCTTAACGCCCATCTTATTTAGCAGCATGATGATTAATTTCTTGGTGATGTATTTTCCGGCCAACTTGCTTCCCGTATTGGAAATGGCGGTCATCACAAAGAGCTTGGTTTCGGTATCAAGGCCTTCGATTTGCTCCGGGGATAATCCAAACTGAGCATTAATTTTGGGAATTATGCGCATTAAGATGGCTACGTCTGAACCAATATCCAGTCCCGGTATAGGAATGATGGCGGTGCCCGCCGAGATACCTGCACTTTTGGTCACCATCGAATAGCATGACTTTTTAATAGCGTCGAGTTCTTCCTTTGTCTCAATCATGCGACATTCCTTTTTTACGATGCTGACATAGCCGTAGCCGACGGCTGCGCGAAATTCGATGTTGCCGGGGGCTGCCCCTTATGCTGTGACTTCTCCACATCCCCGCTCGGTGCAGGTGGGTTGGTGGTCATACAGCGTTTGAATGATCTGACAGTTGGCAGTTTTTCCACCTCGGCATTGGTGAACCACTTGGCGCAGTTCGCCTGCCAGTGCTTGTAAGGCAGCGATGCGCTCTTCCAGGTGTTGTAGATGGCGGCTGGCGATGTCATCGGCGGCGGTGCAGTCGGTATCGGGGTTGTCGGAAAGCGCTAGCAGTTCCTGAATACTGTGCAGGTCTAACCCTAGGCTGCGGCCATGGCGAATAAAACCAATGCGTTCTAGTGCGGCCTGATCATAAGACCGGTAGCCTTGCTCACCCCGCTGTGGCGGTGCCAGTAATCCCAATTTTTCATAATGGCGAATGCTTTCCGGCGAGCATCCGGTTCGGCTGGCAACTTCCCCAATACGATAGTGGCGTTTCATCGGCTTGACCCTGTAACGATTACAGGGTTTAGGCTAGTCGTTATTCTCTTGGCTAACAAGCAGGTAACCGACGATGAGTCTGATCAATGAGCTGTTGAGCATTGCGCTAAGTGCTGCGCCCTGGCTAATGCTGGGATTGGTGATTGCGGGATTAATTAAGGCATTAATGCCAGAGCACTTATTACAGCGTTGGATGGGGGGGCGTGGGCTGGGCAGCATTTTACGCGCAGCGGTGATTGGTATGCCGCTGCCGCTGTGTTCGTGTGGGGCGATTCCCACCGCGCTGGCGCTGCACCGGGGTGGGGCGGGTCGTGGGCCAACCACATCTTTTCTGGTTAGTACCCCCGGCGTTGGAGTGGATTCAATGCTCATCACCAGTGTGCTATTAGGCCCATTAATGGCGCTGGCGCGGGTGCTGGGAGCCTTGGTAACGGCGATAGTGACAGGCATTTTAGTGGGCTTTACCGGCCAAACAGCACTGCCGAAAACCACCCCCGTTAGCAGTTGCTGTGCATCAAAAGGCTGTGACGATGGCAACGCTAACGCACATGCTACTGAGTCGGCGGGGGTAATCGCAGGGTTGAAGTATGCCTTTAGTGATTTATTGGATGACATCAGCAGTTGGATGTTTGCCGGTTTATTGCTGGCGGGGGTACTGGTTACCTTTGTGCCGCCGGAAACTCTGGTAGGTTTTTCGGGTGGTTTATTGGCGTTACTTCTCATGGCAGTCATCGGTATTCCCTTGTATATCTGTGCTACCGCAGCTACCCCAGTTGCCGCTGGTTTACTATTGGCGGGCATTTCGCCGGGGATGGCGTTAGTCTTTCTACTTGCTGGCCCTGTGACGAGCCTGGCAACCCTGGCCATTCTGCGTCGTGAGTTTGGAAGCCAAGCATTGGTGGTTTATCTGGGCAGCATTCTGCTGGTGACTGTGCTGATTGGCTGGGTGTTTGATCAAGGGCTGGCGATGACGGGTTGGGACCCGGTTCAACAGGCGAACCAAGTTCAGGAACTGCTACCCGCGTTTGCTGAATGGCTGGCTTTAGGCGCGCTGGTACTGTTCTCTATTCGTCCTGTTCGTAAGCGGTTGTTGGGGTTTTAGGTCGCTTTATCCACTAATAAGCTTTTTAAAAATGAACATAAACAGAGCTGAACTATACCGAGAGCTAGCCTTAGAGACGCACCTACGACAGGGGCTGTCGACCATTAATAGAGTCATCTGCGTGCTGATTTTGCTGGCATCACTGGTGGCTATTTTGGAAACGGAGCCAATGCTGCGGGCGCTTTCGCCACGCCTTTTTCCTACCTTGGAAACCGTGTTTGTGGTGATCTTTATCGGTGAGTACTTATTGCGTTTGTATGTTGTCGGTGAAGACCCTCGTTATCGCGGGGTAAGAGGCCGGTTACGCTATGTGTTTTCGTTTTGGGCCTTGGTGGATTTACTGGCAATTTTGCCTTATTTCTTTGGAGCTATGGTTCAAAACAATGGCTTTTTACTACGCCTGTTGCGTTTGGGGTTAATGCTGCGGCTAACCCGTTTAGGTAGATTCAGCCAAGCTTGGGTAGCACTGGCAGAAGCGCTGAAGTCCCGTTCTCATGAGCTGTGGTTGAGTGCGGGTTTGGCAATGCTATTGCTGCTACTTTCCTCTTTCTGCCTTTATTTGGCGGAAGCGTCAGCCCAACCGGATGCTTTTGGCAGCGTGCCCCGTGTGCTGTGGTGGAGTGTCACTACGCTGACGACGGTGGGGTATGGCGATATGGTTCCTATCACCGGGTTAGGCAAGTTTTTTGCGGGCTTAACGGCGGTGGCAGGCATCGGGATTATCGCGATGCCCACGGGGATTTTAGCGGCTGCGTTAAGTGATGCGTTTCAGAAAAACCGTTAATACTCAGGTGGCGAGTCAATCACCGAGGCCCTTGGGTGTTAGTACCACGACTAACGGGGCGTCATGCCGTGGGAAACGTTGTTATTAAAACATCCAGGTCGCGCCTACTAGTGGGCCGCTCATCGACACATCAACGCGGGTGCCGTTTTTATCGCGGTCTACTGCCAAGTGGCGAAAGCCTGCTGAAAGGTGAAAAGCATCACTTACCCGGTAATTCGCGGTGGCGACAGCTTGCCAAGTGCTACTGCCACTTATGCCGAAGCCGCCGCCATCAACATGCACTAAGGTTGACCACTTAGGTGTCCACGTTGAACGTAGCCGGGCGGCTAGTAGTGGGTCGACCCAGCGTTCAGTGTGACTGGCACTAACGCCTAAGGCGGGCGCGCTCACGTCAGCTTCTATTCGCCATGCGCGTGCGCCCGCTAATAGATCTAGGTATTGGGTCGGAGTGCTGAGCACTTGATAGCCAGCAGATGCGGTTAGTGAGCGTTGGCGAAGGTTGCCTTCTACCGCAACGCCGGGCGGCAGCTTACCGTCATGGCTAAGTGATGCCCAGGTAATATCTCCAAACAATACCCAGCGGTCTTTACGGGCGCTACCGGCCATAAAAAAAGCACCTTCCAGATCACTCAATACATCACTAAAAGAGCGTGAGGTGCTGATGGTTGGGGCGTTGGAGAGTGGCCGCACATCGCCAGCCAGCCCAACCATCCACACATAGGGGGTTAGCTGGAAACGCCAAGAGTCGTCTTGTGCGTGAGTATTGGCGGCGAAGCCAGCGGCTAAAAAGCCAACGGCGGCAATAAGCAAGCGGGCATTAGGCATCATTATTATCCTTAGTGGGTGTCTTTATGTTAGCCGTGCCGTTTAACTTTTACCGACATATGTTCACCGACTCAATCGATAGCGCAGTTTTGGTAGTGTGCGAGCGACTGGCGGCAGGCGAGTTGCCATGACTAACGCGGTAATGGCGGCATACATGGCCCACTCTTGCATGTCGGCACGTACTACCCAGAAAAAGTGCAGCAGCACCAAGCCTAAAATAGCATAGGAAAATTTGTGCAGTGGCTTCCAGCGTTTACCTAAGCGGCGCATTGACCAACGGTTGGAGGTAGCCCCCAATATGGCAAGGCCGATCAGCGCGATCATGCCGACAATGATGTAGGGCCGCTTGATCAGTTCGCTACCAAGTAGCGCCCAGTTAAGCCCCAGAATAAACAGCGCGTAGCTGAGCATATGTAGGGTGGCGTAGGCGAGTGTCCAGAGGCCAAGCTGGCGGCGGATCAATGCAAAGCCTTTCCAGCGGGTGAGTTTGGTGAGCGGTGTAAGGCTTAGCGTGAGGAGTAGCATCCATAGCCCGCCAATACCGATGTTCAGCAGCAGGTAATTGCCAGGCTCGGGACCAGCGGCGTTAATGGCTACCTGCCAGCCCCAGAACACCAGCGGCGCGAGCGCCGCCAGGAAAACGCCTATCCGCCACAGTAACCATATCCGTGGCGCTGCCATTAGTAGTGCTTCCTTAAATCCATGCCTGCATATAGCTCGGCGACTTCGTCGGCATAGCCGTTAAACATCTGGGTATCAATCGTATTGGAGTTGAACAGGCTGTTAGGAAGCCGCCGCTCGGTGGCTTGGCTCCAGCGTGGGTGGTCAACTTGTGGGTTTACGTTGGCATAAAAGCCGTACTCATCAGCGGCGATTTGCTGCCATGAGTTGACTGGCTGCTCTTCCACTAACGATATGCGCACAATGGATTTAATACTTTTGAAGCCATACTTCCAAGGCACCACTAGCCGCAAGGGCGCGCCGTTCTGATTGGGCAGTTCACGGCCATACATGCCCATGGCGAGCAGTGTCAGCGGGTTCATTGCCTCGTCTAAGCGCAAACCTTCTACGTAAGGCCAGTCGATTATCGAGAACGAAGAGCGCTGGCCACGCATCTGCTCTGGATCGACTAGGGTTTCAAAGCGCACGTACTTGGCTTTGCTGGTGGGATCGGCACGTCGAATCACCTCCGCAAAGGGGATGCCCAGCCAGGGAATCACCATTGACCACGCCTCTACGCAGCGCAGGCGGTAAATACGCTCTTCAAACTGCGAAGGCTTGGCGAAGTCTTCTAGGGCAAAGCGCCCGCCGTTATTCACTTCACCATCGATCACTACGCTCCAGGGCTGGGTTTTCAGGCTGCCTGCATGGCGGGCGGGGTCGCGTTTATCGGTGCCAAACTCAAAGAAATTGTTGTAGCCGCTGGCATCATCAAAAGGGGCGATTTTATCTTTCTCGGGGTTGCTGGGGGTGATGGCTCGCCATTGGGTGTCGCTGATTTTTTCCTTCAGCCATGCTGGGGCATCGCCTTCCGGTACATCAGAATAATCTTCGTTGGCGCGGACGTGGCCGGAGAGGGCAAGCCCGGCGCCTAAGCCCGCCATGCCGCCCATAAAGCGCCGTCGGGAGAGGTAAATAGATTCCGGTGTTACATCGGATTCGTGTAAATCACTCGGTTTGGCAATCTTTATAAGCATGTGGTGTCTCCACTCGCTACGGGGAAGGGGGGATAAATACTGTGACCAGTTTGCATGAGATTTATCACAACCCGCTCTCTAGGTTATTACGTATTTATAACGTTGGAGGGCGGAGGCGAGGGCGCAGTGGGTAACCGTATGCAGAAGGAAGCCCCTCCAGCGGCTAGATTTTCGACACAAATATCACCGCCCTGCAGCGTCATGATTCTGCGCGCAATGGCCAGCCCTAGCCCTGCATGGCCAGCGCCGCCAGAGGTCTCTCCACGATAGAACGGGTCAAAGATATGCGGCAGGTCCTGTTCCGAAATGCCTGGGCCGCTGTCTTGTATGCAAACCTGTGGCTCTCCATTCGTTTGACTAAGCACAACGTCGATGTGGCCGCCAGCGGGGCTGTAGGCAATGGCGTTGCTGATTAAGTTGTCCAGCACACGTTCGGTCATGGCAAGGTCGGCGTACGCGGTTGGTAATGCTGGGTTGCCACTTAACGTTAGCGCCAAGTGGTTGTCGCGTGCAGCTTGGTCGTGCTTCTGCACTACGTCATGTACCAGTTCTGCTAGCGGGAAGGGTTCAGGCACTGGCTGTTTCTCTCTTGCCTCAAGGGCGGCAAGCTCGAAGAGCTCATCCACTAAGCGGCTTAACCGACGGCCTTCTTTGAGGGCAATGTCGAGAAAGCGATCCTGTTCTTGGGGGCTGAGACGATCACGCCTTAATTTCAGGCTTTCGATATAGCCTTGCATGGAGGCAAGCGGGGTACGCAGGTCATGAGATACTTGGGCGATCAAGCGACGGCGTTGGGTATCCTTTTCTGTCAGCTGTTCGATCTGTATGGCAATTCGATGGGCCATGTCGTCGAAGGTAGCGTCCAGATAATCGATCTCATCGCGCACCACGGACTGTTTTTCGTGCCATCTGCTATCGAGCCGGGGCTGGCTTATGTCGCTGTTCTCAAACGCTTCCACTCGGCGTGTTAATGATCTCAGGCGGCGAGTCAGCAGGCGGAAAATAGTCAGCCCTGCGAGCATCGCCACCGTCAGGCTGACTAGCAACGCCCAGGCGCTCATTTCCAGTAGTTTGCCACCACGGGCCATGGTTTCCGCCGTGTCGTACTCTTCACCCCGTAACACGACATAGAGGTACCCTTCGGGGTTGTCTGCTGTTGGCACTGGGGTAACGGAAAAGACTTTCTGCCGGTCATGGCTGCGAGGGTCGTCGCCGAGTATCGGATAAAGGCTCATGTCAGCCATCAGCCTGTGTATAGGGGCCATCGAGACTTGCTTGCGTTTAATCTTCGCTGGGTCTGCTGAATAAGACAGAATGGTGCCATCCAGCCCTAGCAGGTAGATCTCGATGCTGGGATTAATGGCCATGTACAGTGCGAATAGTTCTTCCAGAGCGCTACTATCAAGCTGCCCGTTGCTGACCAGATTTCTGTCTGATACTAGATTTTTGGCCAGATTCTGGTGTAACGCCTGATTGACCGAAGCGTTGTATTCACGCAGCGAATAGAGGCTGATGAAGGTATATAGCAGGCCCACGGCGAGCAATAACAGAAATAAGCCTAAGGCTAGCCGAGTATAGAGTGTTTTCAGCATAACTTATTCGCGGAAGCGATAGCCCACCCCCCAAACGGTTTGGATAAACACCGGGTCAGCGGGGTCCGCTTCGATCTTGCCTCGTAAGCGATTGATATGAGTATTGACGGTATGTTCGTAACCTTCGTGGCTGTAGCCCCACACGGTATCAAGCAGTTGGGCACGGCTAAATACCCGCCCTGGATGTGTGGCAAAGTGCCATAGCAGGTCAAACTCCCGGGCAGTGAGTTCAACAGGCTGGTCTTTTATAAATACCCGCCGACGCAGCGGGTCAATGCGCAGCCCATCGGTGATTAATGCTTGCTGGCTGGGTTCCGTGACTGAGGAAGATGCCATGGCATCTACGCGTCGGAACAAGGCTTTCACCCTTGCTGATAGTTCAGCCACACTGAAAGGTTTGGTGAGGTAATCATCCGCCCCCATTTCCAGGCCCAGCACTCGATCAAGCTCCGTACTTTTGGCGGTTAGCATCAGTACCGGAACGTAACCTGGGCCGGCGCGGATTTCGCGGCAAATTGACAGCCCGTCCAGGCCGGGCAGCATCAGGTCGAGAACCACAAGGTCGATGCCCCCTTCACGAAAACGCTCAAGCCCGGAATCACCGCGCTCGCAAAGAATAGGGTTCATGCCAAGCTCGGCCACATGCATGCGGACGAGTTCACCAATACCCGGGTTATCCTCAATAATCAGTACGTTTCGTGTCATAGGTAGTCGCATTATCTTCTTTTGTGCTTTCGCCTTATGGCTCTAGGCGCTTGGATGCTCGTGATATTTTCCTACTCATTGGTCGGAAGATTCGAGACTATCTTCGATGTACACCATTACGGGGGTGTCACGGGGTGATATAGAGTGTATCGCGCAAAGTTCACAAATGTGTCACGGGGACTCTAACGATAGGGCGATGTCTGCATTAACGCCTCCCCTCATTTCAATAAGTGTGTTTCAGCAAGGAGAGCGCCCATGGCGACTACACGCCGTAAACTCATGTCGTTAATCGGGCAGGGAGTGATACCTCCTGAGCAAGTGCCGTTAGCGGTTAAAGTGGCGGGGCTGCACCCGTCGCCCCACGCCTGGGCGCTGTTGATTGACCGGCTGCTACTGTGGCTGGGGAGCTTGGCGTTGGCTTGCGCGGTGCTGTTCTTCGTGGCTTTCAATTGGTCGGACATGGGCCGCCTGCCGCGCTTTGCGTTAGTGCAGGCTGCGTTGGTGTTGGCGGCAGGCATCGCGGTGTGGGGCAGCGCGAGCGTGATGCTTTTTCGCGTGACGTTAACTGCTGCGTCTCTATTGATAGGAGTACTACTGGCGCTGGTGGGTCAGATTTACCAAACCGGTGCTGACCCATGGCAGCTGTTTTTCACCTGGGCGCTGCTCACCTTGCCATTGGTATGGATAGCACGCTTTGATGCGCTTTGGTTGGCGTGGTTAGGGCTTTTGAACCTATCCGTGTGGCTGTATAGCAGCACCTGGGGCGGTGTTTTTGGCAATGTGTTCTCTGCCGATAACGCGGGCTTATGGGGACTGGTGCTGATCAACTTAGTGGCTCAAGTCGTGTGGGAGTGGGGCGCGCAGCGCCGAGGTTGGCCGGGGCGTTGGGCGATTTGCTTACTGGCGCTAGGTAGCGGCGTGCCACTGACGCTACTGATGATGGCGTGGGTGAGCGGGGAAACGCATGCGTTGACACCGATTGTGGCGGTTTACCCTGTGTGGTTGGCAGTGCTGTATGGCGTTTATCGTCAGTGGCGGCTTGAGCTATTTATGTTGGCAGGGGGCTGCGTCTCGGTGATTGCGGTGGTCACATTGCTGCTTGCACGCTACATGCTATGGGAAAGCCAATGGAATGAAGGCGGCTTGCTGTTGCTGGCAGGTGCTGTCTTTGCCATGGGGGCGGCAGCGGTGACGTGGTTGAAACGCTTAAACGCTGAGGACGCATCATGAACCAGCCGATGAATACGTTAACGCAGCGATTAACTCAGGCGGGCGTGTCACTAAACGAACCTTCATCAACAGCACCGCTGGAGTCACCCTGGTTTGTGAGGGTTCTGCAGGCGTTCTCCGGCTGGTTAGCAGCGCTGTTTTTGTTGGGCTTTATTGCCACGGCAGTGGTGTTTGTCATGGAAAGCCCAATGGCTTCTCTTGTTGTAGGCAGCCTGTTGATTAGCGGGGCATTTGCGCTACTACGCGCCGCGCGAAGCGATGTGTTGGAGCACATGGCGCTGGCGTTTAGTTTAGCTGGGCAATTATTAGTGGCCTGGCCAGCGGTCGAAATGTGGGGTATTTCCGCCAGCCTATGGTGGGTACTGCTGGCGCTACAGTGCTCGCTGGCACTGATCATGCCGAGCCAGGTTCACCGCAGTATGTCGGCGTTTTTAGCAAGCCTAGCGTTAACGATGGCGCTGGCAGTCAATGGACTGGCACCGGTGGCGATTGGTTTGGTGGTGCTGGTGCTGACACTGCTCTGGTTGAATGAGTATCGTTGGCCAAGGCGCATAGGGGCGGTTCAGGCATGGGGGGCTGGACTGTTAGTGGGTCTGCTAGTGCTTCAAGGGCAGGCGTACTCTAACCAGCTTAGCTGGTTTTATGATTCAGACGTTCGGTGGTTCGGCCCATGGCTCGCCAGCTGGCTAGGCACTGCGTTGGTGGCGTTGGCCTTAATGTGTGTTATTCATCAGGCATTTCGTCAGCATTCTCAGCCTGCCATTGCACAGCGCTTGGCGATTTATGGCGCAGTCGCGCTAGTCGCGGTGGTGTCGGTTTACATGCCAGGGTTTGGCGCCGGGGTTACCGTACTACTGCTCGGGTTTACGATTGGCCATCGGGTGCTGATGGGAAGCGGTATTTTGTTACTACTGATGGCGGCTAGCAGTTATTACTACTGGCTGGACGTGACGCTGTTGGTGAAATCACTCATGTTGCTGGCAATGGGGGCGTTCCTGTTAACCCTTCGCTGGTTATTGATGCGTTGGTTGCTAAACCAGTGGCTAACAGTGCATAAGCCTGAGCCGCAAGGAGATGCCAATGAGCAGTAACGTGAAGCGACACCGCTGGATAGTGATTGCCGCCACTGTCGTTGTGCTAGCGGTGGTTAACTGGACTATTTGGCAGAAAGAGCATCATCTGGCCGAAGGTGAGATTGTTTATTTGGAGCTTGCCCCCGTTGATCCGCGCTCGTTAATGCAGGGCGACTACATGGCGCTAAGCTTTGCGTTGGCTAATCGTATCCGCATGCAGCGTGCAATTGATCGCCACGAAGAGGAGGGTGGAAATGCCATGCAAACGGCAGCCAATGACAGCGTGGTGGTTCGTTTGGATGAAGCATCAATCGCCCACTTCCAGCGCTTGGATGATGGCACGCCGCTAGGCGATGACGAGAGGCGTTTACGTTATCGGCTGCGCAATGGGGACGTGCGCTTTGCTACGGATGCGTTTTTCTTTCAGGAAGAACAAGCCGAGCGTTTTGAGCCTGCCCGCTACGGCCAGTTCCGAGTCAATGAGCACGGCGAGCTGCTGCTAGTCGCGCTATATGACGAAGAACTCGAGGCGCTGGGTGAAATGGAGCGTTGATACGTGTATTAGCGTTCAATCCCAATGGCTGTGTATCGCTCGGCAAGAAAGTCTAACAGTGCTCTGACAGAGGGCAGCAAGCCTCGACGGGAAGGATAAACCGCATGAATAACTTCTCGTCGAGGCTCCCATTCGGGCAATACCGATATAAGTGCTTTTGATGTTAGTGAATCCTCCAGCATTAGTCTTGGTAATTGAACGATGCCAACACCCGCCAATGCGGCTCTATAAAGTGCGGTCATATCCGTGGTAATAAACCGTGGCGAATGTTCAATTTGGCGCTCTTCACCGTCGCGCTGAAGGTGCCAAACGTGAGCTTCCTCTGGCCTTGCTCTGCTTAAACTGGGCAGTTTGCAAAGGTCGTCAGGTGTTGATGGCATGCCATGCTGCTCAATCAGTGCTGGGCTTGCTACCAAGCATTGCCCGCGATCCGATAGTACCTTCAGAATAAGCTCGCTATCTTCCAATGGAAGGGGGCGGGCTCGGAGCGCAATATCAAAGCCTTCAACAAAAGGGTCAATACGGCGGTTAGTTCCTTCCAGGTGTACCTGGACATCTGGGTAGAGCACCATGAAATCCGCCAGTATTGCACTCACGTGAAAGCTCAATAGCCCCGTAGGGCAACTGATACGGATAGTACCGCAGGGCACTTGTTTGGTTTCTTCGATGAACTGTTGAGCTGCTTCGGCCTCTACTAGCATGGCTTTGCAGTGCTGGTAGTAGCGTTGACCAATATCAGTGAGCGTTAAGTGGCGGGTCGAACGGTGCATCAAGCGCACGTTAAGCTGATTTTCTAATTCTCCCACCCGTCTGCTTAGTTTTGATTTAGCAATACCCAAGGCGCGGCCCGCCGGAGAAAAACCTCCATGGTCGACTACCTTCACAAAATAATAAAGATCATTCAGATTAGGGGGCGTCATGTGTTCTCCCTGTGCAACGCTGTGTCTTAATTTTCCATCTAATCATCGAGTCAGCGAACTACTAAACTCCGTATGGCATGTGGAAGAGCTGTTGGATCTTTGTTTTCCAAAAGCCCACTCAGCCTAATAGATAAAGGAGTATGTCATGACTAATCCCTATGTTCGTCTCGATAAAGATAATGCCGCTGTTCTTTTAGTAGATCATCAAACTGGGCTGTTGTCCTTGGTTCGTGATATTGACCCTGACCGGTTCAAAAATAATGTACTGGCGCTTGCGGACTTGGCGAAATACTTTGGTCTGCCAACGATTCTTACAACAAGCTTCGAAGATGGGCCTAATGGGCCGCTGGTGCCTGAATTAAAAGAGATGTTTCCAGAGGCACCTTACATCGCACGCCCTGGACAAATAAATGCCTGGGATAACGAGGATTTCGTAAAAGCGGTTAAGGCTACTGGTAAGAAACAATTAATTATTGCAGGCGTAGTGACAGAAGTGTGTGTTGCTTTCCCGGCGCTTTCCGCACTTGAAGAAGAGTTTGATGTATTTGTTGTCACCGATGCATCGGGTACCTTTAATGAACTCACTCGTGATGCTGCTTGGGATCGGATGAGTAGTGCAGGCGCGCAGTTGATGACCTGGTTTGGAACAGCCTGCGAGCTACATCGCGACTGGCGCAATGATATAGAGGGCTTGGGCACACTTTTCGCCAATCACATTCCTGACTACCGTAATTTAATGAATAGCTACAGTACTTTGACAAAGAGTTCTGACAAAGGCCTCTGACAAATAACTCTGACATGAAGTAAACCGTGTTTTGACCGGAAGTGAGTGAGCTTCCGGTTTTTTTAATAATTTTGAGCTATTTATTAAAGGCAAAAGACTGGCTAGACGATAGCTTTGTAAAAACAAAACTATCGATGATGCCATTGCTCCGTTGTCCATTGTATATGGAGGAAATTCCTATGAGCTGGATGCCCGATATTGAGCCAAAATGCCCTTCCGCAGGCAACCTACACGATATTGAAACACTGATCGTACCTCGTGCTCACGACTTGGGGGGCTTTGAAGTACGACGTGCGCTTCCCGCGCCCAAGCGCCAGATGGTTGGCCCGTTTATTTTTTTTGATCAGATGGGGCCCGCTGAATTTCTTAGAGAAGATGGTATCGATGTTTGAATCGCCCCGGATATTTTAGACACCCGTTAGGCTCTTAAAGTAACGCCTTTCATAATCAACCGGTGACAAGTTATCACTTGTGCCGTGTCGGCGCTTTGGGTTGTAAAACATTTCAATGTAATTGAACACGTCACGTCTAGCCGCTTCGCGTGTTGAATAAATCTGTCGCTTGATTCGCTCCCGCTTGAGAAGTTGAAAGAAGCTTTCAGCAACGGCGTTGTCATGACAGTTACCACGTCGGCTCATACTGCCTACCAAGCAATTCGCTTTCAGAAAGCTTTGCCAGTCTCCACTGCTAAACTGGCTCCCTTGATCCGAATGCACCATCACCGTTCCTTGTGGCTTGCGTCGCCAGACTGCTGATAACAAAGCATCCAGTGCCAACTCCGTAGTCATGCGAGACTTCATCGACCAGCCAATCACTTGACGGGAAAACAGGTCGATAACTACCGATAGGTAAAGCCAGCCTTCGTAAGTGCGGATGTACGTGATGTCCGTCACCCAAGCAATATTTGGCGCTGTTACTTCAAACTGACGGTCTAAATGGTTAGGGGATACGGCAGTCGGTTTCCCATCGCCATAGCCGCCAGGGCGTCGTCGATAGCCCGTCTGAGAGCGTAAACCTTCCCTATTCATAAGACGCGCCACACGGTGCTTCCCACAAGCTTCGCCAGCTTCACGCAAGTCCTGGTAGACCTTGCGATAGCCATATACACCGCCGCTTTCAAGCCAGGAGTGCTTGATCAATCCCAGCAAGCGCTCATCTTCCCGCGCTCGATTAGAGAGCGCTTTTTTACACCATGCGTAGTAACCGCTGGGGTGCACTGCCATCATCTGACACAAGCGACGTACCGAATATTGGCTCGAATAATTTTGAATAAACGCGTACCTCAGTCGGACTCCCTGGCGAAGTACGCGGTGGCCTTTTTTAATATGTCTCGCTCTTCTAATACGCGTTTGAGTTCGGCCTTCAAACGACGGTTTTCAGCTTGGAGATCATCATCCTCTTGCCGTTGTTCTACCGGCTTATCGTATCGCTTAATCCAGTTGTACAGGCTGTGACCTGACACGCCTAGCCGCTCAGCGACCTCGGCCACGCGATGGCCGCGCTCTACCACTTGTTTGACGGCTTCGATTTTGAATTCTTCAGTGTAGCGGGGATGGCTCATGGTTCCTCCTAGATACCTTTAGTATAGGGCCTGGAGGTGTCTATGAAACCTGGGGCGATTCAGTTCGTCCTCATCCCCATATTGGACTTGCCACCGTTACTTACTTGTATCAGGGAGAGTTCCAGCATCGAGATAGTCTGGGGACTAATCAGATGATCTATCCAGGGGCGGTTAATTGGATGGTTGCTGGCAATGGGGTAACCCACTCTGAACGCACTAGCCCTTCTACACGTCAGAATAAGCACTCGCTGTTTGGTATTCAGACGTGGGTGGCCCTGCCTGAGGCTCACGAAGATAAGCCAGCCAGTTTTGAGCATCATAGTGAAGATGTACTGCCGATGCTTAACGGTGAGGGCAAGAATATACGTTTGATTCTGGGAACTGCTTGGGGTGAGCGGTCACCGGTGCAGACCTTCTCGGAAATGTTTTATGCGGATGCGATCCTCCAGCCAGGCGCTAAGCTTCCTTTGCCTGATGGCCACGAAGATAGAGGCATCTATGTGACGTCGGGTAGCGTTATCATTGCTGGAGAGACGTTTGACGCCGGACGAATGATGGTTTTCCGTCCTGGTGACCCCATTACAGTAACAGCAGGCGAAGCCGGAGCCCGGCTAATGCTGCTCGGTGGCGAAACACTCAATGGGCCACGTTATATCTCTTGGAACTTCGTTGCGTCTTCACGGGAAAAGTTAGAGGCTGCCAAGCAGGCGTGGATGGAAGGTGACTTTGAGCATGGACGGTTTAAATTGCCGCCAGGGGACAATGCAGAATTTATTCCTTTTCCTGGTCAGCATCGCAATTAATTTGTAACGAAAGAGCTGGCTGCCTAAGGCAGCCAGATTTGCTACTTAAGTAGCGGTTGCTTAAATAGCGACGTAATTAACTTGGCATTTGGCCAAAGCGGCCGCGGTTAAAGTCTTCTATCGCTTCAATGATTTCACGTTCGCTGTTCATGACAAACGGGCCGTGTCCTATGACCGGCTCATTGAGCGGTTCTCCGCTCAGTAGCAACAGGGTGGCATCGCTATTGGCTTCTAGAGTGACGTTGTCGCCATCGCGAGTTAGTTCCGCCACTTGTGCTTCGCGGAGCACTTCTTCGCCGTTGATTTGCACCGTGCCTTTTAGCACGACCAATAGAGTCGTCCATCCTTCCGGCTGTGCCAGCGTCGTTGTCTTGCCCTCTTTTAACTGCACATCCCAGACATTCATCGGGGTGAACGTTTGTGCTGGCCCTGAGTGAGTGGCGTAGTCTCCCGCGATCACGCGCACACTACCTGCGTGATCAGGTAACGCTGCGACAGGTATCTGCGCATTAAAAAATGCCTGATAGCCTGGCGTGGCCATTTTATCTTTGGCGGGCAAGTTTACCCACAGCTGCACCATCTCGAGTGTGCCACCTGTCTCTGTAAACGCGGGCGAATGAAATTCATCGTGTAGGATGCCCGCACCTGCTGTCATCCATTGCACGTCGCCTGGGCCAATCACGCCGCCTTTGCCCGTTGAGTCGCGGTGCGCCACTTCCCCTTGATACACAATCGTGACGGTTTCAAACCCTCGGTGTGGGTGCTGCCCGACACCGCGTGGCCGTGTAGTGGGGGTAAAGCTGGCGGGGCCAGCATAGTCCAGCAGTAAAAAGGGGCTTAACTGCTCGGAACGTGAGCCATAGGAGAACAGCGAGCGCACCGGAAAGCCGTCACCCACCCAATGAGGGTGCGGTGCGTTGGTAACACCTACTAACTTTTTCATTGTTTGCTCCTCAAAGAATGCGTTGTTGGTTAAAAAGTGTACGCGTTAGGGGACGCAACTAATAGATAGTGCATCTGGGACTCAGTGTTGCAGTGTTGGAACACTAGGTGCTTGCTTGATTGAAGAACGTAGTCTGTACTTTGGTCAACCACTGACATGGAGGCACTGTGTTCACGCAGGGCTGGCGGCTTTTGCGCCAGTTGGTGGCTGATTGTTTGGCTCACTTACTTTTAATGACAAGGTTAGTATGAAAAAAAACAGCTCGTGGCCTGTGTGGGTTGTGCTGGTTGTCACTTTGGTGTTTTCCAGCGTCTGCACAGCGCAAACTCAAGGAGATGAGAGCGAGGATAAGCGATGGTTCGCCATTGATTCGCTTAACACAGGGCTAGGAGATGTGCCTGAGGATGTTGGGCGGATGTCGCCAAGGGAAATGGTTCGCAGCTTTTTAGCGTTCACCGAAAGCGAGAATTACGCCGCAGCCGCGCATTTGCTTAACCTCAATGATATTGATCCAGGCGAACAGCAGGCTCAGGGCGCCGAGCTCGCTAAGCAGTTGGCTGAGGTATTAAAGCGCGGTGAGTGGCTGGACGCATCTAATATGTCCGGCCGTCAAGACGCGGTGATAGAAGACCCTTCCGGGCAGAATCCGCAGGCAGGCGAGCCCCAGCGCAATATTGAGCTGGCAGCCCTAACGGTAGATGGCCAAGCCTACGATGTCCGGCTAGGCCGCTACCGCGTGGGGGAAGAAGATCCTGTGTGGTTAGTGATGCCAGAGAGCGTGTCGTTTATTCCGATTCTCTATGAAGAGTACGGGCCTTCAATGCTGGAACGCTATATTCCTGAGCGGTTAAAGGCGTCGTTTGGCATGCTAAAAATCTGGGAATGGTTAGCGATCCCGGTTTTTTTAATCGCCATTGGCACGGTGGGAGTGATCACTTACTACGTGGTTGGACTAGTGGCTCGCATCCTGCCTTCTGGCGTATCTACTATTTTTGCCGATCAAATTGGCGTGCCCATGGCGATGATTGTTATGTCGCTGGTAACGCAGATGCTGCTGGACTACGTCGTATCGTTTTCCGCTATTGCGACAACAACGTTTCGTGTGTTGTTGATCTCTATTATGGCCTGGGGTGCAGGTGTCATTGCGCTGCGCTTGGTCGACACGATCATGCTGCGCTTAACGCGGCGCCTAGTGGGAGAAATTGATGACACGAAGCCAAGAGATCAGCGACGGCTGTTAACCTCACTATACGCATTGCGCCGCGCCATTATTCTGATCACCGTGACCGGCGTATCGATTTATATCCTAGGCCAGGTTCAGCTCTTCGAAACCCTTGGTTTATCTATTCTGGCGTCTGCCAGCGTATTGGCAGTATTAGTGGGCGTGGCGGGCCAAACGGTGCTTGGCAATATCCTCTCCTCTTTTCAGTTATCGTTTGCCAAACCCATTCGTATTGGCGACCTCGTGATCTTTGAAGGTGAGTGGTGTTATGTGGAAGGCATCTTTTATACCTTTATTCGGCTGAGATCATGGGACGAACGACGCTTGATTGTGCCTGTCACCTACTTTACCTCTAAGCCTTTCGATAATTTGTCGGTGAAGAGTACTAAGATGTACCGGTCCTTGGTGCTGACGCTCCACCTAAGTGCCGATATAGAGCTGCTAAGAGATAAATTTCTCGAATTCGCCAAAGAAGAAGATAGCGTTATTGAGCACCACAAGTTGCTATGTTACGTGACAGAGCAAACCGGCACGGCCCAAACTATCACCTGCTATTTAATGACGTCAGATCCCATGGCAGGCTGGACGGCTGAGATGAATTTGCGCGAGAAGCTGCTAGCCTTTATCCGCGATAACCATCCAGAGTGGTGGCCTCGGGAAATCATGGTTATCAGCCATGAAGATATTGCGCGTGGGGAAGGGCAAGGAAAACGTTCTCAGGAAGCGGATAGTTCTACTAAGAAACCATCCGAGTAAGGCAATTACGCTGCTCGATTGCTGGTGGATAAATAGCCTTCTTACGAAGCCAAGGAGTGGTTCAGGATGATGTTAAATATCAAACAGCGCTTTCTGCCCGGTTGGGGCGCTACCTATGGCCCGGCAGGCGATGGTCCTTTTCCAGCGATCATGTTGTTGCATGGTTCTGAAGGCGCATGGGCTGGCTGGAGTCATCGAGACGCCGTCTTGTTTGCAGCACATGGTTTCTTGGCTTTCCCCTATGGCTACTCAAGCGGCGGTAATATGTGGAATGCAGGGCATATTATCGATTACCCACTGGAGTGTAGTGTGGAAGCGCTTAGGGCACTCAGAGATTTTCAATACGCTGATGAGCGTGTTGGGCTTTATGGTGTTTCACGCGGGGCCGAACATGCGTTGTTGCTTGGCTCACTGATGGCCAGGGATAAACTAAAAGGCGCGCCTGATGCTATCGCTGTACATAGTGCCCCAGATGTCGTTTGTGGAGCCTTTGATGCGCGTGGTTTTCGCGATGCGGGGGACCCCGGTTGGCAAGCCTGGGATGTCAGTAAACGCGCCTGGACATGGCGTGATAATCATGAAGACTTACTGCCGACTACGCCGATTGAAATTGAGCGCTACCCTGGGCCGCTAATGCTTTCTCATGGCACGAAAGACCGCATGTGGTCGGTTGAGATGACTAGGCGACTGGAAAAACGTCTACGCGAGTATGGTCGTAACCCTGCGGTTCACTACTACGACGGTGAAGATCATATACCCAGCAGCGCCGGGCAGAATATTCACTACCCGTTGTTGCTGGATTTTTTCTCTAAGCATTTGTAGAAAATGATTGGATATTGCGGCAACAGTGGAATCTATCGTATTGACCAATGTTTAAGCATGGCGGCCAATCAGGGTTAAAAAGCCGTCTTCATCGATAAACCCTTTATCGCCGGTGACAAACCAGCGCTGGCTGTCGAGTTCTTTAATGGCGGCGGCGGTGCGTTTCGGGGCGTTTAGGTAGCCCTGCATCACCTGAGGACCGCTGATCAAAATCATGCCTGCTTCTCCGGTAGGCTGTTCCGCAAAGCTATCGGGTTCAACGATCTTAATGCTGGTACCGGGTAGCGGCATGCCTACGGTGCCTGCTTTACTGCCTTGCTGTATTTTCTGGTAATGAGCGCCCAGGGAATCCGGTAGATTGACCGATGCCACAGGAGCGGTTTCGGTTGCCCCGTAGCCTTTATAAATGGGCTTATGGAATTTTAGAGTGAAGTCGCTGCATACCTGCTCATCTAATGCTTCGGCACTGATAACCATTGCTCGTAAGCTTTCTAACATGAGTGGGTGCACGTTAGGGTTGTGGTTCAAGCGCTGTAGAAAGTCTGGGGTGCCAAACATTAGGGTGGCTTTGTGCTTGGCGACAGCGCTGGCAATACCAGCAGTGTCGTTGGGGTCCGCGTGGCAAACCAACGGCAGGCCTTCGATAAGTGGCAGCAGTTGGGTAACGGTGAGCCCAAAGGCATGAAACAGAGGCAGCGATCCGATCACCACATCGTCATGCTGGGTATTCAGTACATCGGAGGTCTGCTTGATATTGGCCATCAGGTTGCGGTGGCTCAGCATGATGCCTTTAGGCTGTCCTTCGCTTTTGCTTGGAAACACAATGGTGGCGGTGGCATCGGCATCCCTACTGCGACAGTAAAGGCGTTGTAGCAGCCATGCAGGCAGCAGGCGAACGGCAAGCCATGCGCTGACGCGTTCATGACGGCGGATGCTGGCTTGCAGGTCTTCCAGGTAAATCGTCTGGGTATTGGCTAGCCGCTGACTGATGTTTAACCCTTGTTGCTGGAGTTTTTCGACGAAGTGGCGCGAGGTAAACACTGTGTCGATGTTGGCTTGGGTGAGCGCCGCAGAAAATGGGGTTTCGTACGAATTGTCATTGGGGCTGTCGTGGAGACTGCCGTCAAAATGATAGTTGAGGTTAACCAGTGTTTTTCCAGCCAGAAGTGCTGCCATATTGGCCAGTGCACCCACGCTACTATTGGGCAGCAGTAGGCCCACGTTTTGCCCTGGGGTTAGCGTGTGGATGCGCTTTGCAATAAGCAGACTGGCGGTAAGTGCTTGGCCTGCCGTCAGAGGGTGGCTAAGGGTATCAGTGAGTGCTTGTGCGCCAAGGTTACGCTTCACGCTTCGAATCCAGGCGTCAGGCAGCGAGGGCAGTTCATCGATAGCATGTTGCCACGAGTTGGTTGCTTGTTCGAAGATGCGCCGTTTGAGCACGTCGGCCGGGGTGTCTTTAGGCAGCGGCTTGCCAAACGCAACGACGACTGAGCGATGTAGAGGCGCGTTACGCAGCTCTTTGAGTTTGCTGGATGAGCGAGAAAACTGGCTGCCCCACAGTCCGCGCAGGTAAAACGGTACAATGCGTACCTCTGGGTTCGCCAACTTACAGGCGCGCTCGTAGCCTCGGCGCAGTTCACCTAGCTGGCCGTTGCGGCTAATTGCGCCTTCGGGAAACAGGCATACCACTTCACCATTATTCAGCTGTTCGGCTACGGCGGCTAAGGCGTTGTCGGCTCCTGCGCCCCGTTCGATAGGAATACAGCCCAGCGCCTTAAAAAACCAACGTAGGTACCAACGCTGATAAATATCCTTCAGCATGACAAAACGCACGGGGCGAGGGCTGGCAATTTGCACCATCGCCCAGTCCACCCAACTGATATGGTTGCCGAGCAGCAGCACGCCGCCTTGGGCGGGCAGGTTTTCGAGCCCATGGACATCAACACGATAGCGGCGGGTCAGCAGAAAACTGAGTAGAAAGCGCACCAAGCTTTGGGGCAATTTGAAGATAGTGTAGCCACCGCCCACCATGGCAACGGTCGCCACGAGCAGCAACAGGTAATGGCTATCCACACCTGCCAGGGCAAACAGCGCGGTAAGCGCCAGAAAGCCCAGCATAGACAGGTTCTGAATCCAGTTGTTGGCAGCCAGCACAGTGCCTAGTTCATGGTCTGCCGCATGAAATTGAATCAGTGCATTGAGCGGTACAATGAATAACCCGCCCATCATGCCAATAAATACAAAGTTCAGCGCTTGGCTGATGGGGGTGGTGAGCAGTGGCAAGCACCACAGACCCACCGCAACGCCGACAGCGCCTAATGGAATCAAGCCGGTTTCAATACGGTTACGAGACAGTTTGCTGGCAAGCAATGATCCCAACGCAATCCCAATACCGCTAGCGGCAAGAATCCCTTGCAGCACTAAGGTGTTATCAATGCTGAGTGCATCTTTGGCATAGGCGGGAAACGCGGCGAGCAGCACTTGACCCACCGACCAGAAAGTCGCAAGACCGATAATTGACAGCCGCAGCACCGGTTGACGGCCCAGAATGCTTAGGTTGTCTTTCAGTGCGCTGCCTTTGATATAGCGCTGCCAAGTGAGTGGGGGCGTTGAGGGCTGCGCACTATCTGGCTTCAGGCGATAAAGCGCCATCACTTGGATGCCGCTGTTCAACACCAACAGCCAACCTAGCGGCGCAATGCTGTGCAATAGCTCGCTGGGTGTTTGGGCACTGGGTAAAATCCAGCTTTCAAACAAGGCGGTAAAGACCACGGTGCCCGCCAAAATGGCACCAATGGTGACGGCCTGGATAAGCCCGTTAGCTTCTGCCAAGCGGGGTTTGCCAAATAGCCCTTTCACCAAGCCATACTTAGCGGGGGAGTAAAAGGCTGACTGAATCGCCAGCACCAACGTCATCGCAAACGCCAGCCAAAACCAGCCTTGGTAATAAGCGGCGGTGATGCCCAGTGAAACAGCAACGGCAGCCCAGGCGGAAACCCGTAGAATACGCACTTTGGGGTAGCTATCTGCCACATGGCCTGCCGGGCTAAACAGTAAAATAAACGGCAAAAGGATAAGCCCGTTGACCAGTGCCGTGAGTACAACCTGGGTTTCACCGTCGTAGCTTTTAAAGATCGTGTTTTGAATAACAATTTTATGCCCTAAATCCACAAAGGCATTTAAGAAAATGGCAATCAGATAGGGCCAGACGCCCGCGATGCGTAGTAAAGGTTGCATGAAATGACGCCTTGTAAACCAGAAGTTAGAGCACTTTCGGTAAATGGAGCTAATGTTGCAACTCTGGTGGTTAAAGTTGTGTTATTTGGGCTTTAAGGTATCGTTATACGCTACTTTGCGTGCCTGGAGGTCATGTGTCTCAGACAAGTGCACTTATCGATACCTTAAAACGTCAGCTGCGTTCCCAGGGTAAAACCTACGCTGATGTGGCGATATGGCTTGGGCTAAGCGAGGCCTCGGTCAAGCGATTGTTCGCTGAACAGCACATTACCTTAGAGCGGCTAGAGCGCATTTGCGACCAGCTTAACCTGGAATTTGCTGAGTTGGTGCAATCCATGCAAGAGGAAGAGCACCGTTTGCAGGAGCTGACCCAGGCGCAGGAGCAGAGTATTGTCGATGACCGTGAACTGTTTTTGGTCGCTGTATGTGTGATCAATGGCTATCGGTTTGATGAAATTCATCACCAGTACCGGCTCAGTGAGGCGCAGTGTACTCGGCAGCTACTGGCGCTAGAACGACTAAAGCTGATTGATCTATTGCCGGGTAATCGAATCCGGCGGCGTGTGGCCGCGAATTTTCGCTGGCGCCCTGGTGGCCCTATTCAGCGTTTTTTCCAGCAATATATTGCCACGGAGTTTTTTCATTCCCATTTTGATAGTAACGGCGAAAAGCTGATGGTACTGAATGGCCTGCTTTCCCATGCGGGCAATGCGGAATGGCAGCAAACGATGCAGCGGCTGGCGAAAGAGTTTCATGCCCTGTGTGAACGAGAAAGCGGGCTGCCCATTCATCAGCGCTTTGGCACCACCTCGGTGCTGGCTGTTCGTCAGTGGCAGTCAACGCTGTTTAAAGATGTTGCCCGTGGGTCGTACCAGCAAAATAAGAGTTTATAAAAACTGTTTTTATTACCGAATACCTTAAAAGTACCCATTTTATGAGTTCACATTGTTATGAATAGCACTCCTTTTCAAGCGCTGGCCTGTCCGTTAGATGGTAAGCCGCTTCATCTGGCTGGCAGTGCTTGGCGCTGCTCTGCTGGGCATAGCTTCGATGTTGCCAAGCAAGGTTACGTCAACTTGCTTCCAGTACAGCAAAAGCGTTCCACCGACCCCGGCGACAGTAAGCTGATGGTGGCGGCAAGGCAGCGTTTTCTTGAAGCTGGCTACTATCAGCCTATTGCTCAGGCGGTAAGCAAACATCTGTTAAACCATGCTGAGGCTCAGCCTGCTAGTTCGCTGTTTGGCTGCTTGGATGCTGGCTGCGGTGAAGGCTATTACTTGCGTGAGCTATCTCGTGCTGCATCGAATTCGCGGCCACTTTCACTGGTGGGGTTAGATATTTCCAAGTGGGCAGTGCTGTCGGCGGCCAAGCAAGATGATAAAAAACTGCCACTCTGTAGCTGGGTAGTCGGCAGCAACGCGCACTTGCCAATTCAAACGGCAACACTCAATAGTGTGCTGTGTATGTTTGGCTTTCCAGTACATCACGAATTTGCGCGGGTATTAAAGCCGGGTGGCTTGTTGTTGCAGGTTGAAGCAGGGGCGGGGCACCTGCGTGAGCTGCGAGAGGTGATTTATCCCACGCTTAAGCCAGAAGCGATAAGCGAACGGGAAGTGCCGGAAGGCTTTGTATCGTTGCAGACAGAATCACTTAGCTATCAAATAGCGCTGGTAGGGCAAGACTCGATTGGTGATTTATTAGCGATGACGCCCCATCTTTACCGCGCTAGTCAGGAAGGCCGTGCGCGTGCAGCAGCGCTTGATGCGTTAACGCTAACGGTGGATGCCAGGCTAATGATATATGAGCGGAAATAAGGAGTAAGCATAAGAAGGGTAGCGATAAAGAGGGTGTTAAAAATCCAATCGTACTCTCCCAAAAAACCCTTCTTTTATTCTCAATCTACAAACGCAACAAGGCCCGCATGAGCGGGCCTTGTTATTCGAACCGGTTAAGGTTCGAGCAAATTCTTAAACCGTTAAGGCTTAGGACATTTGCTTGATGTTAGAAGCCTGAAGGCCTTTCTTACCCTGGGTAACGTCAAAAGAAACGTTAGCACCTTCTTGAAGGGTTTTGAAACCGTCAGACTGAATTTCAGAGAAGTGAGCAAAAAGGTCGTCGCCGCCGTCAGAAGGAGCGATGAAACCAAAACCTTTAGTGTCGTTAAACCATTTAACTGTGCCAGTTGCCATGATGTAGATCCTTTCGCGCTAACGCGCCGTAATAAAGTTCCTGGTATTACCCAGATGAAAAGTAGCGGGTGAAACAAGGAATACAATATCAGGCTGCCGAAATAGATCGTACACTTCTGAAACCATGCTGCTTGCTAACCAACTGACGCTACAGTGACATGATTTTCCCTTCGGGTCAAAGCCTTTTATGAATATTTTCTGAGGGCGGTGCCAGAATAATGGCTATTTACACCCCATTTTCCAGGCGCTTAGGTGCTTTACGGTGAGCCAGATCGTCAATGTTAGAAATGGTATCTTTGGCAAAGCATCTTTGAAACGACACCCACTGCCGGTAAGGCACATTATCAAAACAAGGAGAATTCTATGATTGCCGAATACGAATTGGCCTACCTAAAGCGCGCTGTGGTCTTGGCAGAGGAGGCTTTAAATGCCGGAGATGAGCCATTTGGTAGCGTGCTGGTTAATGCCGAAGGCGAGGTATTAGCCGAGGACCGCAATCGCATTGCCGGTGGCGATTCCACTCAACACCCAGAGTTTTCGCTGGCCCGCTGGGCAGCAAATCACATGACGCCTGAAGAGCGTGCGAAAGCGACCGTATATACCTCTGGAGAGCACTGCCCTATGTGTGCGGCGGCCCATGGATGGGTAGGGCTAGGTCGTATCGTTTACGTAAGTTCTTCTGAACAATTGGGCGCTTGGCTAGCTGAACTTGGTGTAGCGCCACCGCCTGTCGCCACGCTAACGATTAATGAGGTAGTGCCTGGTTTGGCTGTTGATGGCCCAATCCCTGGGCTGGATGAGCAAGTGCGAGCCTTACACCGCCGCTTGCATGCATAACTGAGTGACCAGGGAAATTCGGTGAGCAATGCATGGCCACTTAAGACAAACACCACCTTGTGTTCAGCAAGGCGGTGTTTGTTAAATCGGTGCAAAAAAGTGCATTAGTGCTTCAGGATATGCCTAGTGTTTCAATATGACATAAAACGCATGAATGATGCCTGGCACAAAGCCAAACAGCGTCAGAATGATATTCAGCCAGAAATGTCCTTTGAAACCGACCTCAAAAAACACCCCTAATGGGGGCAGAATAACGGCAAAAATCATCTTAATCGGATCCGTCGCGGTAAATGCCATGAAGCCTCCTTTGCTTACATAGTCAGTGTTCTGATTGCTGCTTTGATAACAATGCGTTGCTGGTACTACTGTAAGTGTAGTCACAACAGTTACGCTTAGCGAACCAATACGACTTAGGTATTATGCTGTTCCTTCTTTATCGTTCACATGCCTAACCAAATGTGTCTACAAAACCCCGCCGAATACTGAATAGGAAAGGACGCCATGACTCACACCTTGCCGCCATCACTGCTACTTGCGAGTGTCGTTTTAGCCAGCCCTGTGTGGGCGCAGGCACCCAGCAGCGAAGAGACTGTGCTGGCTACAGTAGAGGTGAGCGCCCCGCGTTTAGCCCGCGAGCTGTATGCCACGCCAGCGGCCATTTCTACCTTGGAGCGTGAAGAGATTGCCCAAGGTCAGCAGCGGGTGAGGTTGGATGAAGCGCTTAACCGAGTGCCGGGTGTGTTTTTACAAAACCGCGATAATTTCGCTCAAGGGCAGCGAATTGCTATTCGCGGCTTTGGCGCGCGTGCCCCATTTGGCGTGCGTGGGATTACCGTCATGGTGGATGGCATTCCTTACACGCTTCCGGATGGCCAGGCGCAGTTGGATGCCATTGATTTAGATAGCGCCGAGCGCATTGAGGTTATCCGTGGGCCGTCTTCAGTGCTTTATGGCAATGCGTCTGGCGGAGTGATTGATGTGACCACTGCCGATGGACGTGATAATCCTGGTACAAGGCTGCGGATGGGCGCAGGTAGCGATGGCTATCAAAAAGTGGCACTGCAAAATGGTGGTGTACAGGGCGATTGGTCGCACCATATCAGTCTGACGGCGCTTAATGTTGATGGCTATCGCGAACAAAGCTCAACCGAGAAGTATTTGCTGAATGCAAAATTACGTCGAGAGCTAGGCAGCGAACGGGCGATGACCGCGATTATTAATCTGTTGGATAACCCCCGTTCGGAAGACCCCGGTGCGCTTAATGCCCGTGAAGTTGCCGCTGGGCGGGATCAGGCCGCGCCCAATTCGATTGCGCTGGATGCGCGGCAAAGCGTCGATCAGCAGCTATTTGGCCTGCAGTACGAAGACTTAGCGGTAGGTGATGGTGAGCTGTATCTCAAGGGATTTATTGCTAAACGTAGCTTTGAACAGCAACTTCCATTTGTGGGCAGTAGTCGCTTGGGCTATCAGCGTGACTATATGGGCGCAAGCGCCGAATACCATCACGAGGTGGCGTTAGGGAGCCTGCCGCTTAGCTATATTGTGGGCGTTGATGTGGCTCGCCAAGAGGACGAGCGTTTTCGTAACCGAGTAAATGCCCAGGGGGTGGTTGGGGAGCAGCTTGCCAAAGAGACTCAAACGGCCACTGCCAACGGTGTTTTCGCTCAAGGGGATCTGACGCTTTCCGAGCAGCTTACGTTATCGCTAGGTGCGCGGTTTGACCGGGTGGCGCTAGACGTCGACGATACGTTTCTTGCCGACGGAGATCAAAGCGGGAAGCGTACCTTTAACGAGTGGAGTGGCTCGGCGGGGCTAAGCTACCGCTATCGTCCGCAGCATCAAGCTTATGTCAATACGGGGACAGCCTTTGAAACGCCGACATTTTCCGAGTTTGCTAACCCGACTGGCGGTGGCTTCAACCCCGCTGTTGAACCGCAAAAAGCATGGAACCGCGAAATAGGGTTGCGTGGCTACATTGAGCCGTTGGCGATGGATTACGATCTTGCGCTGTTTTCGGTCCGCGTTCGCGATGAGCTGGTGCCGTATGATGAGGGTGGCCGTACCTTCTATCAGAATGCAGGCGACACAAATCGCGATGGCCTAGAACTGGCGCTGGGCTGGCAGCTTGCCGACCACTGGCGTCTTAACAGCGCTTTAACGCTCGCGCGTTATGAGTTCGACAAGTTTGCAACACCAAGTGAGCGCTTTGATGGCAACCGGATTCCTGGGCTGCCAGAGCAGACGTGGGTCAATCAATTAACCTGGGAAAACCTGGATCAGCGTTTTGCAACGTTGGAAACCGAATACATCGGTGATTTAGTGGCGGATAACGCTAATGCGACGGAAGTAGATAGCTATTGGCTGCTCAACCTACGGATAGGCGATGGTTGGCAGTTAAGTGAAGGTACGCGACTAAGCGCTTATCTTGGTTTGCGCAACGTGCTTGATGAAGAGCACTACGCCAACGTGCGTTTAAACGGCACGTTTGGCCGCTTTTATGAGCCAGCCCTAGGGCGAAGTGTTTATGGAGGCGTGGAGCTGAGTTTTTAATAAGCAAAAAAACGGGCGGCTCATTGAGTCGCCCGTTCTCGTTTATTACTACGCTAAGTGATGGCTATTCCGGTAAAGCGTAACCAATCACGTAGTCACCCATTTTGGTGCCGAAGGTGCCGTGACCACCGGCGGTAACGACCACATACTGGCGGCCGTCTGCGCCGGTGTAAGTCATCGGCGTTGCTTGGCCGCCAGCAGGCAGTCGAGCTTTATACAGTTCTTCGCCAGTGGTGATGTCGTAGCCGCGCAGGTATTGATCCAGTGTGCCGCTTAAGAATGAAACGCCACCCGCAGTAGTCAGCGGGCCGCCTAGCGCAGGAACGCCGACATTCAGGCCAATCGGCAGATCAAAGGGCATGCTGTCGCGGGTGGTTCCATTGCGGTGCTTCCACACAACCTCGTTACTTTGCAGGTCGATTCCTGCCACATCGCCCCAAGAGGGCGCCTGGCAGGGAAGGCCGAGTACTGACAGCAGCGGGCCGAGTTCAACCGCATAAGGTGCGCCTGTGTTGGGCTGCAAACCTTGCTCGCTAGCGGATCCTTGGCCATCTTCAACCTCATCACGTGGGATCAGTTTGGAAACAAACGCTAAGTACTTCGCGCCGGTAAACAGTGCTTGGCGTTCGGGGTCTACCGCAACACCCCCCCAGTTCATCACTCCAACGTTGCCGGGGTAGATAATGCTGCCTTCCAGAGAAGGCGGTGTGTACTGGCCTTCATAACGCAGCGAGCGGAACTGGATGCGGCACATCATCTGATCAAAGGGTGATGCGCCCCACATGTCGCGCTCAGTAAGCGTCGGTGGCAGCAAATTCAGCGCTGAGCGAGGTTGAGTTTCTGCTGTCCAGTCGCCTTCAATAGCACCTTGAGGAGCGGGCACTTCTTCAATGGGTACAATCGGCTCGCCGGTCTCACGGTTTAATACATACAAGCTGCCTTGTTTAGTGGGCTGAATGATGGCCGGCTGGCTGCCATCTGTCGTCGCCAAATCAATCAATACGGGTTGGGCGGGTGTGTCCATGTCCCATAAGTCGTGGTGCACAAACTGGTAAACCCAAGCCACCTGGCCATCATCTAGGTTAAGCGCGACGAGCCCAGCACTGTAAGTTTCGTCATTTTCGGTGCGATTTGCGCCGTACTGGTCGGGTGTGGCATTACCCATGGGGAGATAAACGAGGCCGAGCGCTTCATCAGCGCTAATCGGCGCCCACACGTTTGGTGAGTTACGTGTGTAAGTCTCGCCTTCTTCTAATGGTGTGGTGTCTTCAGGGTTACCGCTATCCCAGTTCCACACTAGCTCGCCAGTATGCACATCAAAGGCACGAATAACGCCAGAGGGTTCGTCGATTGAGCTATTGTCGGTAACGTGTCCACCCAAAATCACCAAGTCTTCAGTGACAGTGGCAGGCGACGTTGAGTAATAGCCCCCTGGGCTAAATTCGCCAATATTATTCGTCAGGTCGATCTCACCGTTTTCGCCAAAGTTTTCACAGCGCTCTCCGGTATCGGCGTTAAGCGCAATCAGTCGGGCGTCGGCGGTGGGCAGATAAAGCCTGCGTGGGCACATGACGTCGGTGGCGCTTAGCAGCTCAGAAGAGGAGCCTTCGTCAGGGGTCAGCGAGAAGGATAGGTCGAGTTCAAATTGGCTGCCATCGGCATACAGTGTTGGTTTATCGATGGTGGAATCTTCAGCACTGCTGGAATAGTTAGCCGCATCGTAGTACGCCAAACCACGGCAGGTCATATGCGCCCAGCCGGAAAAATCCTCTGCGCCCATGGTGCTAATATTGGGATCAAACTCCCATAGAGTTTCGCCGGTTTCGGGCGACAATGACATCGCACGGCTGTGCGATGTACAAATATAAAGGCTATCGTTGACCTTCAAGGGTGTGTTCTGGTTGGTGATTTCAGGTGGTGCATTGGGGCCGGGTTCATCACCGGTTTGAATACGCCATACTTCTTCCAGCTCGCCGATATTGTCGGGGGTAATCTGGCTAAGTGAGGAGTAGTGCGTACCTGCATTGGTGCCGCCGTAAGCGGGCCAATTATCGCCTGCAGCCTGTGCAGGGTTAACTTCTGCATTGTTACTGGCCGACTCAATCGTGCCTTTAATAGTACCTGGGTAGGTAAATTGGCTGGCAATTGCCACGATAATCGCTGCGGCAATGCTTGCCATTAGCGCTAGGCTGCCACCGCGTGAATGCAGCGGTTTCCGCCACCAGGGAAGCAATAAAATGATGCCAATTAAGCAGACAATGGCAACCCTAGGAACCAACTGCCACCAGTCTAAGCCGACTTCCCAGAGTGCCCATAGTAACGTTGCAAACAGTACCGCCGCATAAAGCCATAATGCTGTGCCTTTGCGCATTGCCAGCAGTACACCGACAACAAAAATACTAACACCAGCGATTACATAGTAAGCGCTACCGCCTAAGCTGAGCAGCTTGGCGCCGCCAATGGTTAGTGCAACACCAGCTACCGCGAGCAGTAGGCCTAATAGTAATGCTGGCCATTTTCCGCGGGCACGCGTGTGTTCATCCATGAGAAAGCCCCTATTAACAACGAATTGAAGTCGCTTAGTGAAATTAGAAAAGCGACGGATTTACAACGTGCCCTAACCCATTGGCAGTGATGATGGGTTAAAACACACATTGATTATTGGTAATTTTAATAATCAATTCGCTTTTGGTCTAATGATTTGCTGGCTAAGTAATGCCATAAACCAAAAAGCCACGCTAGTTACCATAGCGCGGCTTGTCGTTGGGAGGCGGAAAATGGGGGTTGTTTTAACTTAACGTAAGCATGGCTCAGTCGGTGAGTTTCACCAGCATCTTGCCGGTATTACCCCCTTCAAAAAGCGCTAAAAAGGCATCAGGTGTGCTTTCAAGGCCTTCTTTGACGGTCTCTTTATAGACTATTTTCCCCTTCGCTACCTGGGGAGCAATTTCGTTAAGGAAGTAGCGATAGCTAGTCCAGTGATCGGCGACAATAAACCCTTGCATTTTAGCTTTACGTACCACCAGTTGAGAAAGATTGCTCGGCCCTGGTGCTGGCGCTTCGGCGTTATAGCTGTCAATCATGCCGCATACGGCAATACGTGCGCCGTCATTGAGCTGGCTTAACGCTGCCTCTAAGCAAATACCGCCAACGTTCTCAAAGTACACATCAATGCCATCAGGACTAGCAAGCTTAATAGCGTCGCTTAATTCCTGTGCACTGCGGTCTTGGTAGCTGACCGGCTCAACGCCCAATGATTCAAGCCACGCAAGCTTATGGGCAGCTCCAGCAATGCCAACCACGTGGCAACCTTTTGCTTTCGCCAGCTGTACAGCAAGCGAACCAACGGCACCACTGGCAGCGCTTACCAGTACATTGTCGCTAGGTTTGCACTCGGCAATAAGGTTCAAGCCTGTCCATGCAGTCATGCCCGGCATACCTAATACGCCTAGGTAGGCTTGTTCAGGCACGTCGCTGTCGGGGAGGGGGGTGACACTGTCGCCCGGCACCTGAGCTATGTCACGCCAACCGCCCATGTGGCTGACCTTATCGCCTTGCTTAATCGTTGGGTGGTTAGATGCAATGACGTCGCCAATCGCGCCACCTTCCATCGGCTTGCCCAGCTCAAAAGGGGCAACATAGGTGTGCATTCCGGTCATTCGACCACGCATGTAAGGGTCAACTGACAGCCAGCGATTGCGAATTCTCACTTCACCTTCGCCAAGTTCGGGAAGTTCCTGGCTTTCCAGCGCAAATAACTCGCGCTTAGGTAAGCCCGTGGGATAATTAGTTAATGTAAAAAAGCGAGATTGCATGATTGCCTCCTGCATGGGTGCCTCCTGCATGTGTAATTTGGACAAATCTTCTTGCAGCATAGAGACCGTTAGCGTGCTTTCAAGTTCGCCGAAAAATTAATTTTCAGCGCAATAAAAAAAGCGGCCTTGGTGAGCCGCTTTCAATCAAGCTGATTTTTCTTCAACGCTGTTTGCTTAAGGGGTATCACGCGCTTGCGAGTGTGTTATCCGTTAATCGACCAGGGTGATCATGACTGGGGCAACGCCGCGTCGAATCATGCCGAGTTGGCGAGCTGCCCGTTTTGATAGATCAATAATTCTGCCCTTAACAAAGGGGCCGCGATCATTAATCAATACTTCAACTTCCTGGCCTGTATCAGGGCGAGTAACTAGCACCTTGGTGCCAAACGGAAGCGTTGGGTGAGCTGCAGTCAGTGCCTGTTGGTCAAATGGTTCGCCACTGGCGGTGGGAGAACCCTGAAAACGATCACTGTAAAAGGATGCAACCCCTTCACGAATTTCGATATCAATTGCAAATGCATGACTAGCGGTAAAGAAAATGAGTAATGCCGCTGCACAACTCGTTCGGATGAAACGTTTAGATGCTCCCATTGGAGTGCCTCAGTTTTACATAGTGCGAATTCTGTACGCGTCGGTGTGTTACCGAACAGATCAGTTGATAGTAACGTGCCCTTTTTGATACGGCAAGCTTTAAGAAGATCGGCGCAATTGGCTTCTAAATTATGACTTTTTGCAACTTTCTTCAGTGCCGTTACAATTCAGCAAGTTAACGAAGTGTGGTTGATATAACTAGGCTGTGTTTTGTGTCTACTGTAAATTTTAGATAAACGCTCACTTTAATCAGGTAAGCATCATATAATTAGCACACGCTTAGTTTTATATTTTTGCCAATGAACAAGGATGCACCTATGGCCAAGTCCTCTTCTTTAACGCTGATTTTAGTTGCCGCAGGCGGGGCTGTTGTTGGTTTTTTAGCCGCTCAGGCAGCTCCTAGCCTCACAGCAACGGCAGTCGCAGAAGAATCTACCAGTGCGGAACAGGAACAGGTTTCCCAAGCATTAGTAGGGCTCGATAGCATCACGCTAGGTGAGCGCGCCCGAGGTGAGCTCACCTCGTCAGGCGAGCTAAACGGTAATGATGGTAGCCGCTATTTGCGCTATGCCATCAGCCTTGAAGAGGGCTCTTTAGTAGAAATTTCTCTTAGCGGAGCCTTAAAAGGTGTGCTTGCCCTTTATGACGATCAGCTGCAACTGCTGGAGAGCGCAGAAACAGTTCGCCACCATGTCGAGGAAAATGGAGATTACGTGGTGATTGTCAGTGGGGCGGATGCGCGTAGCTATGGTCCATTCAACCTTAATAGCCGCGCTATTGAGCTAAGCGACTCTGACACGCTTGCCGTTGGTACACCGATGGATAGCTGGTTAGATGGTTCGTCTCGGGAAGTGACGTTAACCGTTGAAGAAGCAGGTATGTATCAAATCGAGATGCGTGCTGATGAATTTGATGCGTATTTAGAGTTATCTGGCCCTAACAACTACTACCGTGAAGATGATGATGGTGCTGGGAACTTAGACGCACGTATTTCAGACTTTCTTGCTCCCGGTGATTATACCATCACCGCACGTTCTGCCTTCGGCGAGGGGAGTGGCCTGTTTACGTTGAGTGCCGAGCCGCGTGAATTGCCGGGTGATGGCGAGCTACGCAACGATGGTAGCGTTATGCCCAGCGATACGCTTAGTGGTTGGTTTAGCGGTCAGGAGCTGGATTATCAGCTAGAAATTGAAGAAGCCGGTATGTATCAAATTGATATGCGTTCAAGCGATATCGATTCTTACCTAGTATTGGAAGGGCCTAATGGCTATTTCCGCGAAGATGACGATAGTGCCGGTAATTTAGATGCCAGTATTGCTGATTTCTTGGCACCTGGTAGTTATCAGCTAACGGCGCGCACGGCGTATGGCTCTGATAGCGGTTTGTTTACGCTTTCGGTAGAACCACGCGAATTGCCGGAGGGTGTAGAGCTACGTAATGAAGGTCAGTTAACGCCCAATGAAACGCTCAATGGCTGGTATAGCGGTGAGCCGTTGACTTATGAACTCATTTTAGAAGAGAGCTCTTTAGTCACGCTTAACATGCGTTCATCCGACTTTGATACGTACTTAGAGCTTTATGGTGAAGGCGATTCTTACAGCGATGATGACGGCGGTAACGGCACTGATTCGCGCTTAGAGCAGGCGCTTCTGCCGGGTACCTACACTGTTATTGCACGTGGCTTCGCTGTTAGCGGCAGCGGTATGTTTGAGCTGCAAGTCAGCGCCGAGCCAACAGAAATGCAGCCAGACGCGTAATTTAAGCGCACGTTGCATTTTTAACAACGCCCTTGCTGATTGCAGCAGGGGCGTTGCTGTTTATGTATTACCATTCACGTGGTCAAGGTAGTGACGTTATTCACAAGGAGGTTTTATGCTGCGCTATTCAATCGGTTTAACGGTGATCAGTTTACTATTACTGGGCGGTTGTCAGTCGTCAGACGATGCGCCTGCAGAGCCGCTTAAGCTGGCTTCAATCGCGGTTGAAAAAGAGTACTTCGCACCTGGGTGCCAAGAAGCGCAGTGCTCTACTGTCACCGTGTCTGCGCTTATGTTTCCGCAATCGCCAGAGCTAACGGATCAGCTACAAAAGCGCCTGCTAACGCTTGCAATGGGCATCACTGAAGAAGGCGCATTGCCAGCGGATGGCTGGGATGCCTATGCACAAAACTTTTTTGAGTTAGCTGAAGAAGATAACCGCACCGCGCCTGGAACAATGACCAGTGAAGCGCTGTTAGAAGCAAAGGTTTATGGGCAGCACAACGACTTATTGATACTTGAACTAGAAAGTTACGTTTATCATGCAGGGCAAGCGCACGGTCTACCAATGACTGAGTTTATGGTGATAGATGAGCGCCTGCAGCGTGTGGTTGATCCAGAAGACATGTTGTTAGAAGGCCAACAAGAAGCTTTTCAGGCACTGCTCGATCAGGCGCATCAACGCTGGATAACGGAGTTGGGCCACGATGAGCAGTTTGCGGTCAGTTGGCCGCTTAGCGAAAACCGTAACATAGCGCCGCTAGCCACTGCCTGGGAGGTGAAGTACAACGTCTACGACATTGCCCCTTATGCCGTTGGCCAGCCTATCTTGACGCTACCCCTTGATGCGTTGGAAGGCATCGCAAAACCCCGCTATTTAGGCAAATAATGATTCAGCGGCTCGCTTTTAAACAGCCTACGACGACTAATAAGGCGGCTGTTGGGAGCCGCCAGTCGAATACGCTGACGCCTGCTAGTACCAGTAGTAGTGCCGCTAGAATCGGTACGCCATAGGCCAAGCTGCCTACAAGACTGGCTTGACCAAAACGTAATGCTTTATCCCAGGCCACCATAGCAATGCCGTAAGGCCCAAGGCCCAGCGCGATGCCTGCAAACAAAGCCTCACCTTGCGGCATAGTGAAGGTTCCTTCCACTATCAGGCTGGCGCAGGTTGCAACCGCACAAGCGATCATCAATAACCGCGGGAGCAATGGGGTCAGCGGTATGGGAGCTACTTGCCCTAGCCAGGAGTAGAGCGCCCAGCAACAAGCAGCCAGTAGCGCTAGCCCATACCCTGAAGCGGCCCCACCAAAGCCACCATTTAAGGCTTGAGGCAGTAATAAAATAGCGGCGCCAGAAAAAGCGATAAGTGCGCCTGTTACGCTTGCGATATGCAGACGACCAAACCGGCTCCATTGGCTTAGCAGCACAAACAGCACCGGCCAGGTGTAAGTGATCAACGCGGCTTCTGCGGCGGGTGCTAAGCGCATACCAATGTAATAACTGCTAACTGCTCCGACAATCAACAGTGGTAGGCCGAGCCATACGCTAACTTGCCAGCGAGGTCGGCAAGCAGCCACGTTGACTCGACGGCTAAGTGGCAGCGTTGCAAGTGCGCCTGCCAGCAACGTAAGCGCGGTGAGCTGTAATGGAGAGGTCTCTCGCGCCAATTCTGCTAATAGCGGCGCAACGCTCCATAGCATCACCGCCACTAGCGCTGCACACACACTGTACCTGGGTGATATTACAACGGGGGAATGAACGGGATACATGGCGTCTCTCCTTGCGTTAAGCCTATGACGCGCAGCATACTCATTAAAGACTCATCACAATATCGATCTTTTATGATCATTATTATCAATAATGGTGATGTATGCGCGCACCGACGTTCGACTTAACGCTACTACGGACGCTGGTTGCTATTGCCGATACGGGGAGTGTCACTGCCGCGGCAAAGCGGCTGGCGTATACCCAGTCAACAGTGAGCATGCAGTTGCAACGCTTAGAGACGCAGCTTGATGTGAGCCTGCATGAGCGAGCGGGACGGCGGCTACGTTTTACCCCGGAAGGCGATCGTTTACTGGCTCACGCACGCCGCTTATTGGCACTCAATGACGATGCTTGGAGCGATATGCAAGCGCGCCAGATAACGGGCGATTTGACGTTGGGTATTCCTGAAGACTATGCGTCGCTATTGCCGTCAGTATTTGCCTACTTTCACCAGCTTTATCCCGCGGTGGGACTAACGGTGAAATGTGGCACCAGTGCTCACTTGGTCGAACAGGTTAAAGCAGCGGAGTTGGATTTGGCGCTAGTAACTCGCCAGCGTAACTCTCCAGGCGGCGATGTGATTCGTCGTGAGCCGTTGATATGGGCAGTGGGAGTTAATCAACAGCCTTCGCTAAGTGACCCTATTCCGCTGGCGCTCTATTCGCCAGGTGCTGATGTTTTTCGTGAAGTTGCTGAGCAGGCGTTACAAGGGGCTGGGCGTGATTGGCGCGTTGCGTATACCAGCCAGTCAATGGCGGGACTTGCGCCTATTGTAACGGCGGGATTAGCCGTTGTGGTAGTAACACGCAGTATGTTGACCCCATCACTGCGCCCGCTGGATGACAGCAGTGGCCTTCCTGCCTTGCCAATGATTGAGCTAGCGCTTCACCGTGCCCCGCATCGTCCTTCCGAGCCTGCGCGGCGTTTAGGAGAATTGATTCGAGAACAGCTAGCGGCACCTAGTGAAGCATTATAAGGTGTTGCTTCAACGTGTTCTTTGACAGGAATCTCAGATGCCTATAGTCACTATCCAGCAATTCCCTCGTGATATTGCGCAAAAGCGAGAATTAGCAAAGCGTATTACTGACGCTTTCTGCGATGTGTATGGTACCGATCCGGTAAGCGTGCAGGTGTTTTTTCAAGAAGTAACGCAGGAGAATTGGTCCAAAGGCGGCCAAATGGGGGTTGATCGTGATTCTGCTCAATGAGGAGCTCGATAATTAGTTTTTCTAACGCAACCTGACTGAACTAAGCTAACTACCATGACGCGAATGGCCCAGGAGTTCTGAATGCACGAGTTAGATCACTATATTTATCCGCACCGAGTGTTGCATTGGTTAGTGGCAGTCGCCGTGTTGCTGTCATTGGCAAGTGGCTTGACGCTTGGATTCCTGGGCTATGAACGCACCGTTGCTTTGCTGGGGAATGCGCTTACCAACGTGCTCTATACCAGCCATAAAACCCTAGGCGTGACGATACTGTTGCTAATGACCTTGAGGATTATTACGCGGCTAGCTTTTGTTGTGCCCGACCACGAACCGCCGCTCAATGCCTTCGAGCGGATTGTAAGCACTAGCGTGCATCACTTGCTTTATGCAGGGTTAGTGATTATGCCACTGATTGGTTGGGCAGCCACCGCTACCGGCGGCTTTCCTGTTGAGTTTTTTCAATGGCATTTGCCAGGGTTGCTGGGCAAAAACGAAGCGCTTTCGCAAACGCTGTTTGTTTGGCATGAGCGTTTAGGGTGGGCACTGGTCGTGCTTATTACGTTGCATATTGCGGGTGCTCTATTTCATTGGCGTATCAAGCGCGATAACGTTATGAAACGTATGAGCTTATTTGATTAATATAGCTTAATGCCCATCACCATTACGCTGAACCACAGCCATAGTAGCGAGTGGTTTGGCGTGACTTGACCGCGTACATCTGGCTATCTGCCTCACGCAGCAAGCTGGCTAACGTATTGTTATTTTCATGGCTACTACTCATACCTATGCTGACGCCTACACTAACGAGTGAGCCACAAGGAAGCTTGATAGGTGAGCAAACGGCCTGTTCGATACGGTTGCGCATCTCCTCTAGTGCGGATGGATCAGATACCCCCTCCAGTAAGAGAATAAACTCGTCGCCGCCAAAGCGCGCGCAATGATCACTCTCACGTGCGACATGAACGAGACGTTTGGCAACTTGCTGGAGCACGAAGTCGCCTACTTCATGGCCATACTGGTCGTTAATAGGTTTGAAGCAGTCAAGGTCGCACATGACCAGAACCAAAGGCGTATGCGTTTGTTTACAACGTTTAAGGGCCGCTTCTGCACAGCGTGCCAGCCCGTTGCGGTTAAGCAAGCCGGTGAGCATATCGTGATTGGCTAGCTTTTCTAGTGCCTGGGTACGAGCGGCCACTTTTGCTTCAAGAATGGCTTCCTGCTTTTTTAGCATTGCTACCGTTTCTGCTTGAGCGCGCTCCTTCTGCCATTTTAATTTATTAAAACGTGCGGCCAGTGCAAAAGACAGCAGTAACATCTCAATGGCTGAGCCGATCTGTATACCGTGAAGCGTAATGAAATTGGCGGGCAGAATACTGAGATTTCGTAGTGCAAATACGGCGGCACCCAGTAGAAATATTGACCAAGCGAGCACGAAAATACGGGCGCTAGGCACGCGGCGCCAACTGCAATAAATACCGCACACAAGCATTAACAGCGATGCAGCGAATCCTGTTATATCCATTAAACGCAGTGCGGGCTGAATTGGCAAAAATATTACTGCCATCAGCGCTAAATAGCAGTAGCCACGAAACAGCGTGATGGTTTGGTGCCAACGTGGGCAGTAGATGGCTGTATTGAGAAAGCTTTGGGCGAACAGAGTTCCCATGGTAGAAGCAAACGTAAAGCCAATCGCTACCAGGCGTGCGGTGTTATCGCCTAGGAAGCTCCAAAACATCAGCGTGCCAATGCCATTGAACGTCAGGATTGCCAGCGTAAACCCGAAGGCAAATAGGGCGTAGTAGAGAAATACTCGCTCCTTAAGACCAAAAAATAGCAACAGGTTGTAAATACTTAATGCCAAAAGCATGCCGAAATAGGTCGCCAGCCAGAAATTATGACGATCATTTTGAGTATAAAAAGCCTCTGGTGTCATTAAGCTGTAGCTCAGAAACTTGCTACCTTTGGCATTCACCTGAGTATAAAGCGTCACTGTTTCTCCGCCGGCCAGCATTAATGGAAAAACAGCCTGTCGGTGGGCGATTGATCGCTCATCAATTGGCACGGCGCTTCCGCTGTGCTGAACGTCACTAGAGTACTGCCTCAGTGTATGCAGCGTGACATGGTCTAAAAACGGATATTCAAACTTAACCATCCAGGTCGTGGGTAAAGGGGATTCATTATGAATTCGTGTTTTTAGCCATACATCGCTTTGTGTATAACCGAAATGCAAATCAGAGGCGTGATGGACCGGTTGAAATGAGGGGGATAACGCTAAAATATCACGCAGGTTTAGCGATTTTGACGTATGCCAGTAACCGCTTACTTCATTTAAATCGTAACGTGTCTGCTCAGAAGAAACGACGATGGTAGTGGCTGCGATAGCCTGAGTGTGCCAGCTAATAATAAGCACTAACAAACCTGCCGGAAGGCGCTTTAACCAACAGTAAGCATCCATAGATATCGCTATTTTGATTTTTTTGCGTTGGGCTTTGTTGCTTCTAGGTCTTGGTGCCTAGGTTCCCTTGCCTGCCTTGGACGCGATTTCCTCCTAAGCTGAGTGTAGACGTCTTTCAAAGCGAATGGCCGACAATGAGGCTAAAGCATGAGGCAGTTCAGTCTTTCAGTTAGGTGTTGGACTAGTTGTCCGCTGTGACGCCAAAAATGCCAATAAAGTGGCACTGTAAGCGAATGACCAGGGGCGATGCTGATAAGTTGGCCGCTTTGCAACTGATCTAGTGCCTGCAATTGTGGAATCATTCCGTAGCCGATGCCTGCGGTGGCGAGTCGCACAAAGCCCTCTGAGGAAGGGCAAAGGTGGTAGGGGAAATGGCCATGATAACCACACTGGGCAAGAAACTGGTGCTGAAGCTGGTCATGAGGACCGAACACAATCACCGGAGCTTGTTGAAAGGCTTCTGGAGAAAGGCCCCCAGGAAAGTGGCGTTGCACGTAGGTAGGTGATGCTAGCGGGAGATAACGCATCTCGCCTACTTTGATACATCGAGCGCCCGCGATGGGCGTTGGCGTAGAGCAAAGACAAGCTGCTACATCACCATCTCGCAGACGTTTAAGCCCAACGTCTTGATCCTCAATGACTAAGTCGAGCAATACGCCCTCTGTCTGACAGATATCTGCCACTGCGGCTGCCCACCACGTCACTACGCTATCAGCATTAATCGCGATTCGTAGCCGGGTCGTTGCGTTGTCTAGGGTCGGTAGCGTCTGATGTAGGTCGCGTTCCAGCAGCTGTACTTGCTGGTAGTGAGTGAGTAACCGCTGACCCGCAGGCGTAGGCGAAAGCTTGGGGTGGCGCATTAACACCGGCTGGCCTAAGCGCACTTCAAGTGCTTTGATGCGTTGGGAGATGGCCGATTGAGAAAGTCCTAATACATCACCTGCTCGTTCAAAACCGCCGCACTCCACAACAGTGGCCAGTGCATGGAGAAGCTTGTAGTCAAACATGACGGTATCTCAATCAGCTAGGCAGTAAACGATAATCAAAGCCCTTGCGTTAAGCAAAGCCAAGTCCCAAGTGAAGGCTGCTCTAAAAAGTTTAACTCGACTTGCTGGTGTGGCTAAAACTTATTGGGCCACGGCAATGTTGTGCTCTCCATTGGGATGCTTCATCACCTGCATGGGGAGGCCGTAAATCGCTTCTAAGGTGCTGTCGCACATCATATCGCCAGGCGTGCCGTGGGCTAGCAGACGGCCGCTGTGCAGTGCCATCAATTCATCGCAGTAACGCGAGGCCATATTGATATCGTGTAGCACAATTATAACGCCAAGGTTTAGATCATCACATAGCTTGCGAACCAGCGCTAGCACCTCAATTTGGTGGGCGATGTCCAGCGCTGCTAGCGGCTCATCAAGGAGTAGAAAACGACTTCCCTGGGCGAGTAGCATCGCCAGCCACACCCGCTGGCGTTCGCCGCCAGAGAGCGTATCGACTAGTCGGTCGGCAAATGCCTCTGTATGGGTTAACGCTATGGCGCGTTCTACGGCATCTTTATCTTTCTGTGTATGGCGACCCAGTAGCCCGTGCCATGGATAGCGACCAAAGCTGACCAGCTCGCGCCCAGTCAGGCTTTCAGCACTAGGCAAATGCTGTGGTAAGTAAGCTACCTGGCGTGCGAACTCTCGATTACCCCAATCGCTGAGAGGGCGCTGGTCAAAGTGAATCTCTCCCTGGCTGGTGGGCTGCTGCTGGGCCAACAGCTTAATCAGTGTTGATTTTCCCGAACCGTTATGGCCAATCAGGCCGTAAACCTTGCCCTCATGAAAGGTATGCTCAATGGGCGTTAGAATCGGTTTGCCATTGATTTCAAAGGTGGCACCTTTGACCTCGAACATGAATCACTCCTGGCGATAAGGTTAAGAATGGCCCTATTCTAGTGCTAATGGTTCTCATTTTTAATAAAAAAATGAAAAGATTTACACCGACAGCCTTATTAAACAGTGGGGGGGTTTGAGCAGCGGGGGTAAGTAAGTAGTGTGGGAGTATGCAGCGTAAGGAGGCATAGGTGAGTGGGAGGCCACTATCAGCTAGACTCTGTTTGAGAGCCTAGCCGATGAGATAAGTAGTGGCGTTGGTCGTTTGTCGGCAGGTAGTCCAACAAGCTAGCAGCTGGCTGTACCGCTCATGGAGCCCCCCGCTGGGAACAGTTGTCATAGAAAGCAACTGTGGCGGGCCAATCGCTGAATACGCCGATGACTCCCACTTCATTGACGAGGGCGTCCAGGGTGATCAGTTTGTCGCCATCACGCTTAATGACATCTTCAGTGGTGCTGTGGTACCACTGTCTGCCTTCCCCCAGCGGCCCCGAGCGCTCAAGTGTCCAGGTAATTATGGCTAGGCCTGCTTCCCGGGCGCGCTGGGCATAAAGTGAAGGTTGTAGGCGCCTTTCCTGCCCGTCATTGCCAAACGCTGGGTTCTCTTCGACCAGCATCCAGGTAGGTGGAGCAATAATTTGGACACCGCTTTCCACCAGCGACTGCATGCTTGGCTGCCACGTATCAGGGTTAGTGTGATCAAAGCCTTCATCGCTGTAGCGGCCATCCAAGTAAACTGCCTGCTTAGCAAATTCTGGCTCATGCTCAATCCAATAAAGTACATCATCCAGATTGAACGACTGCGGGAGCACATTGTTAGGGCGAATGCCTGCCGCTTTGTACTCATCTATCATTTTTTGTGCGTATGCCTGCTGCGTGAACTCTGGCGTAAACGGCATCTCTACCTCAGGCGCTTTCAGTTCTGGGGTCATCTGCACTCCAAGCTTCTGAAAGAGAGCAATACTGTCGGCATGGCTCATCAATGTGCCGCGGGTAGCATAAAGCTCTGTGCGCCACTCAGGCGTGCCTGAAAGATACTCTTCGAGGGTGGTGGCATCGGTGTTTACTCCCTCCATGGTGCCTTGCAGGCTGCGAAATTCAGCCAAGGTAATGTCGCTTGTACAGCAGCGAATATCTGCCGCATTCATTAGCTGGTCATTGGCTTCATCAACAACGGGAGGCACGCTGCATTTTGCAGCTAAGTCTGTCTCGACGATGTTGGTGGTGTAGTGTAAGTCGCACTGGGAATGGCGGCAGACGAGCTCCTCATCGGCGGTGAAGGTGACATCGCACTCCAGAATGCCTGCACCACCTTGAGCGCCAGCAATATACGATTCAAGGGTATGTTCAGGAAACTGTAACGGCGCGCCACGATGCCCAATCGTCAATGGAGACCGTTGCCACTGGGTTTGCTCAGCAGCGCAGTTCAATAAAGAAGCTTTCAGAGCACGCTCGTGATCGTTATCTGTGCTCATATCATTTACCAAGAACAACGGGCGCGGCCCTAGCGTTACCTGCTGTGCTGCGCTAATCAGGGCATCCTCCGAGTCTGTCGCTTCTTGGGCATGAACGGTGTTAGCGGCCAGCAGGCCACCGACGACAAGTGTGGTGGTTAGAAAATCAGAATAGGTCATCAACGAAATTCTCTGTGCCGCAAAGTGGGTGTTTTGAGTGTAGGCAGGACTTACGCGTTCTTCGATGACAATCGTGATCTTCTAAGACAATCTTTACATGCTAATGAGAATCATATTTAATTGGTATGTTATCTCATATCAATTAAATTGAAGGAGTCGAACATGCGAAAGGGGATTCATCCTGCCTATGACTACGTTGTGTTCCGCGATACCAGCTGTGGCACCACTTTCCGGATCCGTTCTACCTGCACCTCACAGCAGATAATTGTCTGGGAAGATGGCAAGACCTATCCATTGATTGACCTAGATGTTTCTAGTGCTTCCCACCCTTTCTATACCGGCGAGCAGCGCAGAGTTTCCGCAGAAGGCCGGGTGGCACGTTTCCAACAGCGCTTCGGCAGGGTTTTGCGCCAGCCCCCTGACGCCAAATAGCGGAGATATAGCGTGCAAGTACTTAGCTCACTTAAGTCCACCAAAACCCGCCATCCTGATTGCCAAGTGGTCAAGCGTCGCGGGCGGCTCTATGTTATTTGTAAGACGAATCCTCGTTTCAAAGCGCGCCAGGGAGGCAAGCACAAAAAATAAGCGGGGCTGTTTATAGCAGCGGCTAGTTTGCACCAACGAATAGGAAAACGCTGGAGTTCAGTGGTGTCATTGGCCATTTATCAGTAAGAGGTTAAATACGCTAGCAGTTGGCTATGCCGCTCAGGGTGCGCTGCAATTAGGCTATTCCATTGAGCAGGATTTGGCTCGCCAGTGAGGTCTGTGACGGTGTAACCAGCTTCTCGGGAAATCACAATGCCAGCGGCGATATCCCAAAAGTCGAGCTTAGCGCCCTGAGACCAAAAGGCATCGAAACGGCCTAGACTGAGGTAGGCAATTTCTAGCGCCGCTGAGCCAGGACTGCGGATGCCTGCCACCTGAGGCATTAGAGTGGCGAGTTGATTTAGGGCTATCGCGCAGTCGCCTTTGTCATGGTAGGGCAGGCAGGTGCTCACCAGCATCTCAGTCAGTGGGCGAGGGGCTGGTGTTGTTAACGGGCGATCATTGAGAAAAGCGCCTGCGCCTTGGCCTGCCCATAGCATCTCATCAAGCAGTGGTTGATAGACAACGCCGATGATCAGCACATCACCCTTGGTGACTGCGATCGACACCGAGAAGTGAGGCACTCCATGTAGAAAATTGCTGGTGCCATCAAGGGGGTCTATGATCACGGTGTAGTCGCTATCGGTGGGGGCCAGACCGCTTTCTTCGCCGAGGAACGCAATATCGGGAAAAGCGCTGCTGATGCAGTCGATAATGATATTCTCGGCTGCAGTATCGTAGTAGCTAACAAAGTCAGATGCCCCCTTTTGCTCAAATGCAATCCGTCCCTTTTGCGAATACCCCTCGCGCAACAGCGCGCCAGCCTCATAGGCAGCTTGCTTAACTGTTTCCAGCAAGCTGTTTTCATTCTCAAGCATGTAGTTTCTCCTGACTGGACGTCGCGCTGAGCGTGTACGGCTGTTACTGAAGTGTTTGATAAAGGTAACTAACCATCCATGACATGGCGATGACAGCGATGGTCAGTTGAACCCGTCGCGTGCAGAGCTTCGCTAGGGCGGAGCAGGCGAAGATTTAGCCATTGGCCTTACCCAGTCGCCAGTAGCCCATGCTGGTGACGTACTGTTTGGGTAAACCGCACTCGTTAATCAGGTAGCGGCGCAGCGTCATGGCGACCTTGGTTTCAGCAGCGATCCAGGCGTAGAAGGGGGCGCTGTTGTCCTGAGTGGCGGGTTCCCAGAGCGGGGCGTTTTCATCCTGACCCAGTTCATCATGATCCAGTTCATCCTCGCTGTTTTTATCTTTACTGCCATGAGTCGCAGGACTGCCCCCCAGAGCAGCAATCTCTTTTTGTAAATCGATATCGCGCAATGCTCTCAGCAGCAGCTCGCCATGCTTGCTGTGGGGCTCTCCATCACGCGCTAGCCAGCGCAGCTTGGCGACCTGGGGCAGTGGTTGAACATCGTCGCTACGAGGGACTTCAAAAAGCGCTTCGACGTTGGCTATGAGAGGTAAATCGTCAAGCGCTTCGAGTATGCCAGCGGCGGCGGGAAGCGCCGTTTCGTCGGCGATAATCAGGATACGTCGCACGTCCTTAGGCGGTTTCCATTCGTAACCCTGTTTTGGGCCTTCCGCATTGGCGACGGGGGCTGCCATGACTAAGCGGTCACCTGTTCGGGCGCGCATTGCCCAGCGTGATGCAGGCCCATTGTCGCCGTGCAAAACGAACTCTACATCTACCTCGGCCTGTTCTGAGCGGAGCGCGCGAATGGTATAAGTGCGCGCGGCGGGCCGCTGGGCATCGGGCAAGGCGCGGTAGGCATCGTACCAATCATTTTCTTCCCGTTTAGCGATCTCAAATAGTGGGTCGAGAGTGCCATCACCTTCTGGAAAGAACAGTTTGATGCGCTGATCTGGTGCGTAGGTCGCCATGTGGCTGACGTTAGGACCGCTAAACGTGAATTTAACTAACGAGGCGCTGACTTGGGTGCGCCGAGCTAAGGTGATATCGAAAAGCTGGTAGCTCTGCTTGGCCGCCATCGTAGCTGTCTCCATTAATAAAGGTGTTAATTGTAGTGCTAATTATTATCATTTAGAATATTTGTTGATAATTCAATCATCAACTCCAGAAAAGACCAGGGCTAAGACAATGACGCTGCTGCCTATCACGCCTCGCTTGGCGATGTGCCCGGCTATGACAAGAGGTTGTTCGCTATGTTAGGTGGCGCGCGATTTGCCCAGCGAATAGGAGGAATATCGCCCGCGAAAGCTTGCTTTCTACTTAGCCTGCCGATGGTGGTGCTGTTCTGGGTGGGCCTGAAGGGGCAGGGTGGTTTTACGCTGGGTCTGCAGGCATTAGTGGCGCCCTCCTTCGAAAACGTTGACGAACTATTGCTTTACTATGCGTGGTGGCCGCGCCTTTCGATCGCGCTACTAGCTGGTGGCGGCTTGGGGTTAGCGGGGGTGCTGATGCAGCAGGTGTTGCGCAACCCGCTGGCATCGCCGACAACTTTAGGGGTGGCATCGGGTGCCAACCTTGCGCTTATGACCGCCACCTTGATGACCCCTGGGCTATTAGCGATGGGACGTGAGTGGGTCGCTTTACTGGGTGGTGCGTTGGCGGTGGGGTTAGTTTTCCTGCTTTCCTGGCGGCGTGGATTGGCGCCGATCGTAGTAGTGTTGGCGGGGCTGGTGGTGAATCTGTATTTAGGGGCGCTTTCTACAGCGCTACTGCTGTATAACCACGAGGCGCTCTCTGGGCTGCTGATCTGGGGCGCTGGTTCGCTGGCGCAGAACGGTTGGGATGGCGTTGCGATTCTCTGGCCTCGGTTGGCAATTAGTTGCGTGGCAGCATGGTTTCTGCTGCGCCCCCTAGCGGTGCTGGAGTTGGACGATGCCAGTGCTAAGAGCCTGGGGGTCTCGCTAACCTATTTACGCTTTGCGGGGATGGGGCTGGCGGTTTTTATTACCGGTAGCATCGTTAGCGTGGTGGGTATCATCGGCTTTATTGGCTTAGCGGCACCCAATATTGTGCGTATGGCGGGTGCGCGGCGCTTAGGGCCGCGGCTGCTTTGGTCGACGTTGCTGGGAGCCGTGCTGTTGGCCACCACTGACCTATTGCTTCAGCAGTTCTCTGGCATGGCAGCGGCCTTTATTCCTACTGGGGCGATTACCGGTGCGCTGGGTGCACCGCTTTTAATGTGGCTGATTCCGCGTTTGAAGCTGCAGGGCGATCGGCCACCGAAAGGTGCGGGCGTTTTCGCCAATCGCCATCCTGCACCGTCACGCTTGGCTACCGGTTTACTGATCGCGTTGCTGGCCGCGACAGTGCTTGGGTTGTTAGTCGGCCAGGGGGTGGACGGTTGGTATTGGCTAGCGCCCCATCACTGGGGTGTTATGCAGTGGCGTTTTCCTCGGGTAATGGCGGCTGCGGCCAGTGGATTAATGCTGGCGATTGCAGGCACTATTCTTCAGCGACTTTCCGCTAACCCCATGGCCAGCCCTGAAGTGTTGGGTATCAGCGGAGGCTGCGCCATTGCGCTAATTTTGGGGATTTTCTTACTGCCCGCGCCCACCAACATGATGTTGATTGGCGTAGGTACCCTGGGGGCTTTTGCAACGCTGTTAGTGTTGGTCGTTATCAACCGCAAGAGCGGTTATCTCCCCGAACGTTTGCTGCTTACCGGGGTGGCGGTCAGTGCACTGTTTGATGCAGTGCGCAGCGTGATGCTGGCAGGCGGCGACCCGCGAGGCCAGCAGGTGATTGCCTGGCTGGCGGGCTCCACCTATTACGTAGATGTCACCAATGCGATAGTTGTGGGGGGTATTGCCGCTGTACTGGCGCTGGTTACGCTGCCCTTTACCCGCTGGCTAGATATCTTGCCCTTGGGCGCACCGACGGCCAAGGCCCTTGGGTTAACGCTCAACCGTGCTCGTTTAGCGTTACTGCTGTTGGTAGCACTGCTAACTGCCTGCGCCACCCTGGTGGTGGGGCCGCTTTCGTTTATTGGCCTGCTGGCGCCGCATATGGCACGCCTGCTGGGCTTCTCTCGGGCAGGGCAGCATCTGCTGGGGGCCGCGTTAACCGGCATGTTATTGATGGTGTTGGCCGACTGGGTGGGCCGTCAGATTATTTTCCCTTATGAGATACCGGCAGGCTTGGTCGCTTCCTTGGTTGGCGGTGCCTACTTTATGTGGGGGCTGCGGCGACTATAAGTAAAACTAATGCCCTATTAGCAGGATGATTTTTAGTTATTCAGATTGCCCGTTACCTTAGTGCCACGATTCTTTAAAGCGTCACTTATTCTGACACTGGGGGCAGGGCAATGTGGGAAAGCTACTTAACGGGCTTAGTGGTATCTGGCGGGATCATCATGGCTATCGGGGCGCAAAATGCTTACGTGCTGGGGTTGGCAGTGCGTCGTGAATACCACTGGTGGTCAGCTGGGTTGTGTATGAGCGCGGATATTATCTTGCTAACTGCCGGTATGTTTGGTGCCAGCGCGTTTTTACTGACGATGCCAAATGCGATGGAAGCCATGCGCTGGGTAGGCGTGGTGTTTTTAAGCTGGTTGGCCGCTCAGGCATTACTGCGGGCTGTTAGCGGGCGCGAAGGGTTGCAGGCGGGTGGCGTAAAAGCTCGGAGCTTGCGCGGAGTGCTACTGGCAACCTTGGCCGTTACAGTACTGAACCCCCAAGTGTATCTGGACACGCTATTGTTAATTCCTGCCATTGGTGCCCAGCAAGAAAGTGCCGGAGTGTTCGTTGCAGGTGCATCGACTGCCTCTGTTATGTGGTTCAGCCTGCTGGCGTGGGGCGGGGCCGCGCTTTCGCCTTGGCTTTCCCGCCCGGGAGCGTGGCGTACTATTGATGGGCTAATTGGCCTGATGATGGCGGCTATTGCTATACACTTGGCCCTGGGGTCTACGTTGCTTTGACAGGCACTGTCGCTAACTAATTAGTGGCGACTGAAATAGCTTTGCATCACAGCTATTACTTTATCGATATCAGTATCATCAATATCCCGGTGGACAACAAAACGCGTGGCGTAGAGTAGCTCAATTAAAATGCCATGCTCTTTTAGCCAAGCGGAGAGCGGCTTCACATGTTCGTCGGGAAAATGCGTGAACACCATATTGGTTGCTTGAGCAGTAATCTCGACGCCGGGCAGCTTTGCCAAACCTTCTGCCAAGCGTGCTGCACGGTGGTGGTCATGGGATAAGTCAGTTACGTGATGCTCCAGAGCATACTGGCAGGCGGCGGCGATAATGCCTGATTGGCGCATGCCACCACCGACCATTTTACGCCAGCGACGTGCGCGGTCGATCAATGCTTGCGAGCCCACTAAGGCAGAGCCGATGGGAGCGCCCAGGCCTTTCGAAAAGCATAGCGAGACGCTGTCAAACGGCAAACAGAGCTGCTTGAGTGAGGCATCAGTGGCTACTGCTGCATTAAATAGTCGCGCGCCGTCTAAGTGCGTTGCCAGCCCACGTTCCCGGGCAAGCTCAGTGGCCTTTAATACGTAGTCTGCGTTTAGCACTTTGCCGCCGATGGTGTTTTCTAGCGCTAGCAGCTTTGTGCGCGCAAAATGGAAATCATCGGCTTTTACCGCTGCACTGATTTTTTCCAATGGCAAGCTGCCATCGGCGGCATTTTCAATAGGCTGTGGCTGGATACTGCCTAACACTGCAGCACCGCCGCCTTCATAGCGATAAGTATGGGCGGACTGCCCGACAATGTACTCATCGCCGCGTTCACAGTGAGCCATTAGCGCCACTAGGTTGCTTTGTGTGCCGCTTGGGAACAGCAGTGCCGCTTCTTTGCCTGTTTGCTCTGCTAGCTTTTCCTGAAACGCGTTAACCGTTGGATCATCGCCCCACACGTCATCGCCAACCGGCGCGGCCATCATGGCATCTCTCATAGCGGCGGTAGGGCGGGTTACCGTGTCACTGCGTAGGTCAATCATGCGGAATTCCTTTTTGGGTTAGTCACGTTGAGACGCTTTACCGAGCAAGTTGTCAGGAACCATCTATGGTTAACAGCATACTTCTATCATCCATAGAATACTCTAGGGCAACCTAGCATAGGCAAACAGATGGATCTGAAAAGCGGTTATCCCTTTTGGGCAGTCAAAAATGGCCTATTGAAAACTTTCCCGCAGCTTACCCGCGACCATCAATGCGAGATTGCTATAATCGGTGGTGGCATTACTGGCGCACTAATCGCCGATGAGATTAGCCGCAATGGCCATTATGTGGTGGTGCTTGAACGTCGTGACGTGGGGTGGGGGAGTTCGGCTGCTAGCACGGCGTTACTGCAGTACGAAATTGATACCATATGAACGAGTTAGCCAAGCGCTATGGGGAAGCCGATGCGTTGCTTGCTTATCGTGCCTGTGCCGAGGCCATTGGTGAGCTTGAAACCTTGGCAGCTGGGTTGGGTGATGTAGATTTTGAGCGCCAGAAAAGCCTTTATTACGCCAGTAATGAAGAAGACGTAGCGCTATTAAAAGAAGAGTTAGCGTTGCGTCAAAAGCACGGCTTTGACGCTGACTGGCTTGAAAGCAAGGCAGTGTTGGCCGAGTATGGCTTTGTGGCACCTGGGGCTATTCTTACCCAGTTAGCTGCCGCTATTGACCCATACCGCATGGCGTACCAGCTGTTTTCCAGGGTTGTTGAGCGCGGTGGGGAAGTATACGACCGCACACAAATGAAGACGATGACGCCTGATGAACAGGGCGTCACGCTGACGCTAGTTAATGGTGCCAAGCTGCGTTGCCAGTACGTGGTGATGGCCGCAGGGTATGAATCGCAAGCCTGGTTGCCCGAACTGGTGGCCGTCAACCGCAGCAGCTATGCACTTATCACCGACCCGCTACCGCCTGAGGCGTTAGGTAAGTTACGCCACACCATGGTGTGGGAATCTGCACGACCTTACCTCTACATGCGCACTACCCGGGACGGACGGCTTCTTGTGGGCGGCGATGATGACGATGAAGATATTCCCAAGCGTCGTGACGCACGGGTAGAGAAGAAAGCCGAAGGGTTGGCACGCAAGATAGAGGCGCTATGGCCTAAACTTGATATTAACCCGACGTTCTCCTGGGGCGGCACCTTTGCAGAAACCGACGACGGCCTGCCGTTTTTTGGTCCCCATGAGGCACACGGTCCAAGGGTGCATTTTGCAATGGCTTATGGTGGCAATGGAATCAGCTATAGCATGATTGGGGCCAAACTGCTGCTGTCGCTTATTGAAGGCAAACAGCATCCCTTAGCCGCGCTTTTTTCGTTCCAGCGACTGACGAGATAGACCGTAAAATGCGATAGACCGTGAAATGTGATGACACCTCAATGATTAACGATTAATTTGAATGACGACGCATAAGAGTAGCAAGTGATGGAGAATCAACTTTATTTACGTGCGTTAGAGCGGAATGATTTGCGCTTTGTCCACGAGTTAAATAACAACCAGAGCATTATGTCGTATTGGTTTGAAGAGCCTTACGAATCATTTGACGAGCTGGAGGAGCTTTATAACAAACACATTCATGACAACGCCGAACGGCGCTTCGTAGCGGAGGATAGCGACGGGCATGCCATCGGTTTAGTCGAGCTGATTGAAATCGACTACATTCATCGCAGCGGTGAATTTCAGATCATTATCACGCCAGATCACCAGGGCAAAGGATTCGCTCGGTCATTGATCCGTCAAGCGCTGCACTACTCGTTCACAATTTTAAACCTACACAAAATATATCTGATTGTGGCGGTGGAAAACGTCAAAGCGATTCATCTCTACGAGGAGAGCGGCTTCATTGAAGAGGGGCACTTGGTTCAAGAGTTCTTTATCAACGGCAAATACCGTGATGTTAAGCGGATGTATATTTTGCAAGACACCTACCTTGCGCAGCTGGCTTGATAAACAATCAGAGAACGGTCTCTGGATTCAGGCTTACAAACAGGTGTTTTTGATTAACTATTGACCAATACTGCAACGCCTCAGGCCGAAAACTAACCAAGGGCTGAGGCGTTGTTGTTTACTGCTGACGCATATAAGCGGCGATGGCGTCAAAAGCTGCTCGTTGCTGTTGGGCACGATTAGCCCAGACCTGCATCACATCCACTTCTACGGTCTGATCTTGAGCAGCGAAAGATGACATGGCGAGTACTCCTAATTCAGAGGTTGAGGGACGGTTCAGCCATAATGGGCTCTGTTGACCCCGTTTTAGTTATACATGGTTTGCTTTGTGCATCGCAGCAAGTCAGCTGCGAGTTAAATTTTATGCGCATTCTAATCCTTAAAGCTAGTCCTAAAGATGTAAGAGAATTGCTATGGTGTGTAAGAAATGTCTTACAAAAGCCATGTCTTACTACCTATGCCTTTGAATGGAAAAGATTTTCATAATATAAAAAAGCCGACTAAAAGCGTCGGCTTGTGTGGTTATCTTTTGGTCTACAGGGGGGAGGATAGCGGTAAAAATCGCTGCTTTTAGCCGAAATAGGCCGCTAACGCTTCATTGGCAGCATGTTGCCAATTGGCTTGTAGGCGCCAAAAAGCAAGCACTTCTTCATCTTGAATCGATAATGCAAATGTAGAAATCATGAGGTGGTCCTCCTATTGGGACACACCTAGAGTATAGGTTATTTTTGTTGCGGTGCAGCATTTTAACCATTGTTAATAAAAATAAGCGGTGCACAATCATATGTACCTAGAATGATATGCTGACTGAATACCTATAACTAATTAATAAAACAACGAGTTATACCATGGTGCTACCAACTATCAATTGTGACATTAATTATCCTGAATCTACTTTCCATGACCGCTGGGTAGCAACTCCTTATGGTCGCGTGTTTACTCGTACTTGGGAAGCACCGCATGTGCACTCTGACGTGCCCATTGTTCTGTTTCATGACTCTCTGGGCTGTGTTGATTTATGGCGCAGTTTTCCAGCAGCGCTATGTGCGTCGACCCAACGGCGAGTGATTGCTTATGATCGTCTAGGTTTTGGGCGCTCCGATGCGTGCGTGGCACCGCCACTACTGAGCTTTATCGACGATGAACCCTCTACTAGCTTTGCGGCACTTCAGAACGCGTTTCAGCTAACGCGTTTTATTGCGCTGGGGCATAGTGTCGGCGGTTGTATGGCGGTGCACTGTGCAGGGCAGTATGCAGAGCAGTGCCAAGGAGTGATTACCATTGCAGCGCAGGCGTTAAACGAACCACGCACGCGACACGGTATTGAAGAGGCACGGGCCGTGTTTCAAATGCCGGAACAATTTGCCAAATTAGAAAAGTATCACGGCGATAAAGCTCGTTGGGTACTGAATGGCTGGATAGACACGTGGTTGCATCCAGCGTTTGAACACTGGTCACTTATTCCCGCACTTAACCGCGTCCATTGCCCAACGCTAGTGCTTCATGGTGAAAAAGATGAGTATGGCTCGCACCGTCAACCAGAATGCATCGCTCGCTATACCAGTGGTGCTGCGCACAGTGAGATACTGCCGGGCGTTGGGCATGTGCCCCACCGTGAAGCGGAAGCAGTGGTTGTTAATTATGTTAGAGAATTTATTGAGCGGCTTGCTCCATGACACGGCCGTTACTTAGGGAAGAGTGAGGAATGCTATGCGCTTGCGAATTTTATCTGACCTTCATTTGGAGTTTTTTGACGGCAACCGTGAATTACCCGAGGTAGAGGCCGATCTCATCATCTTGGCAGGCGATATTCATCAGAGAACGGAAGGGCTTGCCTGGGCTAGGCAACGGTTTCCAGAAATGCCTATTTTATATGTGCCGGGAAATCATGAGTTTTATGGTACCTGTATGCCGTTACTGCGTGAGGAGCTAGCAATAGAAGCCGAACGACTAGGCATTGAACTCATGGATAACCGTGCCGTTACTCTCAATGGAGTGCGTTTTTATGGCACTACGCTGTGGACTGACTTTGCGCTGTACGCTGATGATCCAACCAAGGATCCAGTGGAGACAGTATCCAAAGCGTTGCGTGTAATGCCCGACTTTAAAATCGTTCAGACCTCGCCTGGGGTAACGTTTTCACCGCTGGCGAGCCAACAGTTACACGCTGAAGCGCTAGCATGGCTTGAAAGTGAGCTGGCTTTACCGTTTGAAGGCCCGAAGGTGGTGGTCAGTCATCATGCCCCGCTGCGCGACTGCATCCCTGGCCAATACCAGGGCGATGTACTTTCGCCTGCGTTTGCTTCCCACCTTCCTCATTTAATGGGCAAGATGGATCTATGGGTGCATGGTCATGTTCATGAGCCGGTGGATACTTTGTGTAACGGCACGCGCATCATCGCTAATCCAGGCGGTTATCCCTATGAGTTCTCTCCAGCTCTTTTTGAGCCGAGTTTGGTGGTTGAGGTTGATTTATAGGCCAATGAACTATCCTTCAATAAACCCTTTCGCTCTTGGATCCTGCATATAAGCAACGTTGAGTCGCCGCCAGGGCGTTGGTTGATGATCGGCAAAGAATAAATGCCCTGGCGACAGGGTAACTTTCCAGTCATCAGCCAGTTCACTCAATCTTTCAGATGTTATCGCTGCCGGTGGCTTTGCCCACACAAACATCCCGCCGGTAGGCTCGGTATAAACATCCCAACTGGCACGTTTGAGCATCGCAAGCGCCATAGACATGTGGTTGGAAAGCCTAGCACTTAGCCGCTCCGTCAGCTTTCGGTAGCTACCGTTTTGAAGCATGGTGGTAATGACTTGCTCAGCAAAGCGCGAAGAAGAAATGCTGGTCAGCATTTTGATATCGACAATGCGCTGCACTATTGAAGAAGGGGCCGCGATATAACCAACGCGCAGAGAAGAGGAGAGGCTTTTTGAAAAGCTGCCCAGATAAATAACTCGGCTGAGGCCATCTAACGCGGCTAAGCGAGTGCTTGGTGTATGTTGAAAGTCTGCGTATATATCATCTTCTATCAGTTTGAAATCGTACTGCCCGGCTAATTGTAATAAGCGATGCGCAATGGTGGGCGTTAGCGTTCCCCCTGTGGGGTTTTGAAAAACGCTGTTGGTATAAAAAAGTGTCGGCCGATGCTCTGCAAGTAATTCTTCTAAGCGTTCAAGATCAGGACCGTCGGCTAAGCGAGGTACGCCGATAACACGAACACGTTGCAGATGTAGCAGGCCAAATAGGTTGTAATAGCCTGGTGATTCCACGAAGACAACGTCTCCGGGTTCGAGAAGCAAGCGCACCAATAAATCTAGCGAATGACTGCTGCCGCTGGTGGTGACAATTTGCTGAGGATTTGTCGAGATCGCTAAAAGCCGAAGTCGCTCTTGTATTAAGTGCCGTAACGCCGTGGGGCCTTGGGGGGTACTGTATTCAAAAATGTCCGCGCGATTTATGCGCGCAACTTGGCGGATCGCATAGGTTAAATCATCGCTCTCCCGCCAATGACTGGGTAACCAACCACATCCAAGGGGCAGGGCAGTCTCATCCGCACTAAAAAGCCCCCAAAGCCCGTTGGTCACTTCCTGCAGTGGGCTGGAAACTGTTTGGTGCTCGCTTGGTGGACTATCGGCAACAAAAAATCCTGCCCCCGGTTTTGAGCGGACCAACCCTGCCGCGATTAAACGCTCGTAAGCCTCAATGGCCGCATTGCGGCTAACGTGATGTGTTGCAGCTAAATAGCGAATGGAGGGTAGGCGGCTGCCATTACCAGGTTTGTTTTGTTTAATCCAAGTGCTGATCGCCTCTTCAAGTTGCTGTGCAATAGGCGTATTGGCATGCCGATCAACTTTTAACTTCATATATAGTCCTGCTGGATCAACTGTTCATTAAAAAACCGGAACAGTGCCTCAATAATAGTGGCCCAGTGTATCTTACCCCGCTTGAATAAGCGTGCGAGCTTTATGGTTCTTTTAGCAATCTCAAGTGAGTTAATGCATGAACCAGTACAGCGCAGCCCGCCTTGCTTTCGGACTATGTATGATCACCACGGCCGTTAATTTGCAGGCACCGCTATATGGTGCGTTGGCAGCGCAAGGCGGGGTTGGTGTTGGTGCCACGACAATTGCTTTTGCCTGTTACGTAGCAGGGGTGATGCCTGTATTGCTGGGGCTTAATGGCTTGGCCGAGCGGGTAGGTTACAAAGCCATCATTGTCACTGCGTTACTGCTTAATATGCTGGCCACTTCCCTGATGCTAATAGCGCCTGGCATCGTAATGCTTGGCGTGGCGCGTTTTCTGCTTGGGGTGGGGACCGCGCTGGCATCCGCGGTAGCACCAGCTTATATGCAACAATTATGGCAAGGCGATGATAAGCAAGCTTCTACCAGTTACGTCACGATTAGCAGCGCGCTTGGGTTCGGTTTAGGGGCAGCGGTGACCAGCGTTTTTATCGTTACTACGCCTAGCTTAACGCCCCCCAGTTTGTGGTTATATCTATGCATTAGCGCTTTCGCATTAATAGGCGTGTTGACGTTGCGAAAAATCATGCCCAGTGGGCCGAAAGGCAGCATGTTACGTTTGCCCAGTTACCCAAAAGGGGCTATTCGATTTGGCTTTGCGATTTTAATTGCCTGGGCCACGGTGGGGTTGGTAATTGCCATATTGCCTTCCGCATTAGACCAGCATGGTTTAAGCGTTTGGAGTGGTTTCGCTGTTTTCGGTATTTGCAGCTGTGGCGTGTTATTTCAACCCTGGGCCAGAAAGTTGTCGTCATATCGGTCTACGTTATTGGGGCTTGCGATTCTGCCACCGGCTTATGGACTGATTGCTTGGGGAGCTATCGCGGGCCACTTACCCATATTACTACTAGGCACGATCATGGCTAGCAGCGCCTGTTACGGCTTTATTTATCTGGGTGGATTAAGTGGCGTGTTATCCGTGGCTGGCCCATCTTCTACCCAAGCGAGCGCTGGATATTTTCTAATGGCCTACATTGGTTTCAGTATTCCTGTGGTCACAACGGGAGTGCTTATAGATGCCCTAGGGCATAGCGCGGCATTAACGCTTTTTGGAGTTGCCTTACTTGGGGGAGTTGTCACAACACTCTGGTTAGTTATTCAGAATCAACGAGAGTACCGCCCAGTGCTAATGGATTAGGCTGGCTGCGTGGCTCTTGAAGTAAATTGCTGACGAAAAATTCAGTGGCGTTTTATATGCTGAGACTATTTAACAATAGTTGAAAGTTGCCGGCGTTAAGGCTTTGGTAGAGTCAGCAATTAGGGGAACTTAAACCAACAAAGATATTGCAACACAAACGTAAGCGTTGGTTATCCCCAAAACAGCACTGATAACAATACTGATAAAAACAACGCAGCAATGGAGCGCCACTAATGAGTGATACTAAGTTCGCCCAACAGGGTATGTCTTTTCGTGAAAGTGTCGAGCACATGGTGGATCACGCTATCGATATCATGGAGCTGGAAGAGGGCATTGGAAACGCTCTGAAGGTATGCCAGAGCGTAGTGCAGGTATCATTTCCGATTGATATCGACGGCAAGATTGAAATGTTTACGGGCTGGCGAGCCACGCATAGTGATCACCGTCTGCCCTCAAAAGGCGGTATTCGTTTTGCGATGATGGTCGACCAGGACGAAGTCGAGGCGTTGGCAGCGCTGATGACCTATAAGTGCGCGATTGTCGACGTACCGTTTGGTGGTTCAAAGGGCGGGCTGATCATTGATCCGAGCAAGTACACTCAAAAACAGCTGGAAGCCATTACGCGGCGTTTTGCGCGCGAGCTGATCAACAAGGGGTATCTAAGCCCTGCCACCAACGTACCTGCTCCCGATATGGGCACCGGACCGCGTGAAATGGGCTGGATGGTAGATACCTACCGCCAGATGTTCCCTAATGATATCAACTACATGGGGGCGTTAACCGGTAAGCCGGTTGAACATGGTGGTGTGCGTGGACGTAACGAGGCGACCGGGCGCGGGGTGCAGTATGCGTTGCGCGAACTTTTCCGCCACCCAGAAGAAATCAAGCGTTGTGGTCTGTCTGGCAGCTTGGCTGGCAAGCGGATTGTGGTGCAGGGATTAGGTAATGTGGGCTTCCACGCTGCGCACTTTCTACAGACCGAAGATGGCAGCCGGATTACCGCTATCATCGAGCGTGATGGGGCCTTGGTTAATGACGATGGCTTGGATGTTAAGGCGGTACGTGAGTATATCGCTGAGACCGGTGGGGTTAAGGGATATCCGCATGCAGAGTACCGAGAAGATGGTAACAAGGTGCTGGAGCTTGAGTGCGATATTCTTATACCGGCGGCCCTGGAAGGTGTTATCACTGCCAAAAATGCGCCCTATATTCAGGCGCCGCTTATCGCTGAAGCGGCCAACGGCCCTATTACCTATGAAGCAGATAAAATTCTTCAAGAGCGGGGTGTCGAGATTATCCCCGATGCATACTGCAACGCCGGCGGCGTGGTGGTTTCCTATTTCGAGTGGATTCGTAACTTAAATCACGTTCGCTTTGGAAGGCTCGATAAGCGCTTCCATGAAGCTCGTGGTCAGCACATTATTAAGGCGATTGAAGAGTCAACGGGCCATAAAGTACCAGATCATCTGGCTGACGAGCTAGCTCGCGGTGCCGATGAGTTTGATCTAGTACGTTCTGGTTTGGACGACACCATGCGTTTGGCGCTACAAGAGATCATTCGCACCCGTAATGAAAACCCGAAAGTTAACGACTACCGCATGGCGGCTTATCTGATTGCCATCGAGAAAGTTGCCCGCCACTATCGCGATATCGGTGTTTAATACAACGCTGCTATTGCTAGCTCAGCTGTAATGCAGTGGTGCATAAGCCATCCCTCATGTGTGTCATGAGGGATGGCTGAGTGTCTTAGCGATGACTTCCTTCCAGCTGCGCCATTAAATAGCCATACATTGCATCTGCGGCGGGTGAAAGGCTTTGACGTGCTCGCCTTAATACACCAATTCGGCGCTCCAAGTGTGGGGTGGCGAGTGGAATAAAGCGCAGCCGCTGATGTTCTTCCTGAAACGCTAACCGGGGCAGGGTGGTTACACCTATACCCGCTTCCAGCATGGCAGTCAGCGAAATCATGTTGGAAATATACAGCGTGCTATGGGCTAAAAGCTCTGCTGCTGGTGACCCTTCAAGCAGGCGCGAGGTGCCGTTACGAATGAGTGTATACGGCTTTAAAGCGCGCCAATGCAGTGCATCTTTCTGAGCCAGTGGGTGGTCGTCACGACACACCACGCCAATATCATCGTGGAGTAGCGCATCAAAGCGGAGGGTGTCATCGGGTAGCCATAAGCTAGTGATGCCGAGCTCTACCTCGCCTTTCAGAACCATCTCATTGACTCGCTCGGAGTGGCCGTCCTGTAGGCTGATATCAATACCGGGGTAAGCCTCCAGAAATCCGGCTAATAGAGCGGGCATAAGACGGCTGGCGACCGAGGGTACAGCGGCAATATCAACGCGGCCACGCTGCTGGCGAGCAATGGCCAGCGCATCGCGACATACTCGGTCGTGATGCGCTACCAATTCGCGAAAACGTGGTTCGCACCAACGGCCAAAGGGCGTTAACAGGGCTTTGCCGCCGCCTTTTTCAAAGATCGGCTGGCCAAGGCGCTCTTCAAGGTCACGCACGGCCATAGAAATGGCTGGCTGACTGCGATGCAACTGCTTAGCTGCGGCGTGAAAGCCACCCGAATCAAGAATCGCCAGTACATAGCGTAAAGGTGCCAGTTTCAATTCGGGGAGCATGGTCGGTGTTTCATCTCGCTATAGTGGCAAGCTGCAATGGTAAGTTTTGCTGATCATTTTATCTGAATTATTGATTATCCTTATCTTCCCGCCTTCTCTAGCATGTCGTCAACAACCCGTATCAACGACATTAAGAGAGAGGTCGCTATGTCATCCCTCCACGCGCTCTATATCAACGGCCAGTGGGTCGATGGCGAAAGCCATATCACCAACGTCAATCCCTCGGATCTTGCTGATGTGATTGGTGACTATGCCCAGGCGAGTGTTGCCCAGGTTAACGAGGCAATCAATGCAGCTCGCAGTGGTCAGCGGGAGTGGGCCAAGAGCGGTTTGGAACAGCGCTATGGCGTGCTGATGGCAATCGGGGATGAGTTAATGGCGCGAAAGGAAGAGCTTGGCTGCCTGCTATCCCGTGAAGAAGGCAAGCCGCTGGCTGAAGGTATAGGCGAAGTGGCGCGTTCGGCGCAGTTTTTTCACTATTACGCCGCTGAAGTGCTGCGCCAGATTGATGAGCGGGTAGAGTCAGTCCGTCCTGGCGTTGAAGTTGATACACGCCGCGAGCCGGTAGGCGTGGTGGGCATTATCAGCCCGTGGAACTTCCCCATGGCTACCGCGGTGTGGAAGATCGCCCCAGCACTGGCCTTTGGTAATGCGGTTATTTTTAAGCCTGCCAATCTAGTACCGGCCAGCGCTTGGGCGCTGACCGAAATCATCAGTCGTCAAGCACTGCCAGCGGGTTCCTTCAACCTACTGATGGGGAGTGGTGGTCGTGTTGGCGAGGCGCTGATCACAAGCCCAGTTATTAATGCGCTGACCTTTACCGGGTCGCTGGAAGTGGGGCGCCGGGTGGCGGCGGCTACCGCCGGTAATCTGGTCAAGTGTCAGTTGGAAATGGGCTCCAAGAACGCCCTGATTGTTGCTGAAGATGCCGATCTGGATCTAGCGGTGGAAGCGGCGTTTAACGGTGCCTATTCCGGTACGGGACAGAAGTGCACAGCGTCTTCACGGCTGATTGTTCATGAAACCATTCACGATGCGTTTGTGGACAAGCTGACTGCGCGGCTAGCGAAAGCCAAAGTCGGGCCAGCCCTGGAAGAAGGTGTGCAGATTGGGCCCGTCGCTGATGCCCGTCAGTTGGAGTCCAATCTTCATTGGATTGAACGTGGTAAAGCTGATGGCGCCAAACTGGTCTTTGGCGGTGAGCGGGTAAGTTGCGCCAGCCAAGGCTTCTTTATGGCCCCCACGCTGTTTGTGGAGACCACTAATGAGATGGCCATCAACCGCGAAGAGGTCTTCGGCCCAATAGCCTGTGTGATCAAGGTCGCCGATATGGACGAGGCGATCGCTACCCTGAATGACACTAATTTCGGCCTAACCGCAGGCATTATTACTGACTCATTGGCGCTGGCGACTCGCTTCAAAGCCGAAGCCGAGACCGGCTGTGTGATGGTCAACCTGCCCACCGCTGGCACCGATTATCACGTGCCGTTCGGCGGACGGAAGGACTCCAGTTTCGGCCCCCGTGAGCAGGGGCGCTATGCACGTGAGTTTTATACCGTAGTCAAGACTTGCTACGTGAAAGCGTGAGGAGCGGCGCATGTCTAAACAGGTGCTGACCGTTGATGGACTGCAGTATTCCAACTGGTCTCGAGAGATTTTTGAGCAGATGCGCGAGGGTGGTGTGGATGCCGTCCATGCCACTCTGGTGTATCACGAAACCTTGCGCGAAACCCTAACCCGCATCGGCGAATGGAACCGCCGTTTTGAAGCCCATGGCGATTTGATTATGCCGGTGCATGCCCCGAGCGATATTTTGCGCGCTCAGCAGGCAGGCAAAGTGGGCATATTCTTTGGCGCTCAAAACTGCTCGCCGATCGAAGATGATATCGACATGGTGGCGGTGCTGCGCCAGTTGGGCCTTTTGATTATGCAGCTCACCTATAACAACCAAAGCTTGCTGGCGTGTGGTTGTTATGAAAGTGAAGACAGCGGTATTACCCGCTTTGGCCGCCAGGTGATTCGCGAGATGAACCGGGTCGGTATGGTGATTGATATGTCTCATAGCAGCGAACGCTCGACGCTTGAGGCTATCGAGATTTCCGAGCGCCCGGTAATTATCTCTCACGCAAACCCGAGCTTTTTCCACGCCGCCAAGCGTAATAAGTCTGACAAAGTGCTTCATGCAATTGCTGAAAGCGATGGTCTGCTGGGCTTTTCGGCTTATCCGTTCCACCTGAAGAACGGCCCGGACTGCACTCTGGAAGATTACTGCGACATGATTGCCCGCACCGTAGACATGATGGGGATTGAACACGTCGGCCTGGGAACAGACTTGTGCCAAAACCAGCCGACCACGGTGCTGGAATGGATGCGTAACGGTCGCTGGTCGAAAGAGATGGATTACGGTGAAGGCAGTGCCAACAACGCAGGCTGGCCCCAGCCGCTAGCTTGGTTACGCGATAGCCGCGATTTCCCCAACCTGATTATTGGGCTGCGTACCAAAGGATTTGGCGACGAGGAGATTGCTCGCATTATGGGGCGCAACTGGGTCGAACTGTTAGAGCGAACGACCATGTTAACGACCTAACCGGCCAATTTATCACGCCACACCGGCTGCATTGATCACTATCAACACTTACCACCAACAATAATCAATAACGAGGTTCCCCCCATGAACTCACCCAAAGACACAGGCCCTGCCCATGGGCTTGCTAAGTTCGGCGACCCGGTGGTACTCGGGCTTAGCGGCGGTTTTGTAATTCTTTTCGTGGTGCTTTCGTTAATCAATCTCGAGGGAGTCGCTGGGGCTATTTCAGCTGGTTTTGCCTGGACAGCGGCTGTGCTGGGTTCGTATTTCCAACTGCTATTGCTACTGACGTTCTTTATTGCCATTGGCTTGGCAATTTCGCCAGCAGCCAGCGCTAAGGTGGGTGGTCTGGATACGCCCGAGCTGAGCACCTTTAAATGGCTTTCTATCATTATGTGCACCCTGCTGGCGGGCGGCGGCGTATTTTTTGCTGCAGGAGAACCGGTGTATCACTTCGTGGTTACACCGCCCGCCTTCGACACTGAAGCTGGTACGGTGGAAGCCATTGCCGGTGCGCTAGCGCAGTCATTTATGCACTGGGGCTTTCTGGCCTGGGCGGTACTTGGCTCGCTGACGGCTATTGTGTTGGCTTACTGGCACTATGACCGCGGCCTACCACTTCAGCCACGTACCTTGCTTTACCCAGTGCTGGGCGAGCGGTTGATGCGTAGCTGGGTCGGTGGTGTCGTAGATGCCTGCTGTGTCATTGCCGTAGTCGCAGGCACCGTTGGCCCCATTGGCTTTCTGGCGACCCAGGTCAGTTTTGGCCTGCATGAGCTGTTTGGGTTGAGTTCAGGTTATGGCACCCAGTTGGCCATTCTGTTGGTACTGGGCACTGTCTATGTCACTTCTGCCGCGACCGGTATCCATCGTGGTATTCAGCTGCTCAGCCGTTTCAATGTGTTTCTGGCCCTTGCAATCGCTGCCGTGATCTTTGTATTTGGCCCAACGCTGTTCTTTACCAATGCTTACCTGCAAGGCTTTGGTGTCTACATCAGCTCCTTTTTCGCCATGGCGACCATGACCTCGGAAACTGCGCCGGCTTGGTGGATGCAGTGGTGGACTGTGTTCTTTTTCGCTTGGTTTATTGGTTACGGCCCACTAATGGCGATTTTCGTGGCACGTATTTCCCGTGGTCGCACTATTCGTCAGATGATTCTAGCAGTGGCGGTTATGGCGCCCATTGCGACTACCGTCTGGTTTACTCTGCTGGGTGGTGCCGGTATCCACTATCAGCTAACCGGAGCGATTGACTTGGCCGAGGCGCTCAATAACTTCCAGTTTGATGTGGCCACCTTGACGGTTGCACAGGCGCTACCGGGTGGCACCCTAATGGCTCTGGCAATTTTGCTATTAACGACCATCTTTGTGGCTACCACGGGTGACTCGATGAGCTACGCGATTGCTGTGGTTTGTACTGGTCATGATGAGCCACACACAGCTGTGCGCATTTTTTGGGGGATCACTATGTCGTTGATGGCCGCGATCCTGCTTTACATGGGCTCCGGTCAAATCGGTGTTCTGCAGCAATTTATCGTGATTACCGCAATTCCCGTTTCGCTGGTGCTGTTGCCATCTCTGTGGTTAGGGCCAAAAGCGGCCTATGCCATGGCACGTGAACAGGGACTGACGACGCGCAAGAAGGTGATCGTTAATGAGTAACCGAGACTGGGTGCTGGCGCCACTCGCGCCCCTGAATCTTCGCCCCGCTGATGAAGTGATGCGCTTGGAGCGTCTGGGCAGCTTGCATGCTTGCCGACTGAGTTTTGTGCGTTCCCTGATGCGTCAGATGGGGCGTCAGCGTTGGCAAATAAGCAGGGTGCGTTTTGATCTTGATGAAAATGGCTATGGCACTGCCGTTTATCGCCTCCAGACTCCCTATGGGCGTTACCACGGCGTTATGTTTGCCCAGGCGCTTGACGATGAGCGCCGCTCCGACCGCGTTATTGCTGACGCTTGGGACGTCACGTTTGGCTTAGTGGAAGGTGACGTAGATGACAGTTTGCTGGAACAAATGGCCGCCAATGTGCCCTTGCAGGAAGCAGGGCGTCAACATCCTCGGGTGCTGGTGCTGTCCCGCGCCAACAAGAGTTTGCGTAACTTTGCCCACTTTGTAGAAGCGTTAGGCAATGGTCAGCAGCCGGACCCGCAGTGGTTAACTCGGGTGGGCTATCTCTATCGCACCACGGCGGTTTACGGCAATGGTAAGTTTGGTCTCGCTGACTTCGCTCGCTTGCATGGAAACCCTGACTTCCGTCGGCCATTCTCGGTGCAGATGGCCGGCGTCTATTTGTTGCGGCATTTCTCGATTGAACAAGTGGAGCATCTGGCACGCAGTCAATCCCCTGAAACGGCTTGCGGGCTAGCCATCGAGTTGCGCCGCTATTTGGGGATAGGGAACTCAACTGGTCTAGGGATGGCTCCCTTTCTAATTAACCATCCGCAGCTGATTGCCCAGTGGGTCACCCAGCGTGAAACCGCATTGGCGTTGGCACAGCGTCAGGCGCCTAGCGAAGAAGAGCGAGCGCGCTTGATTGCGCTGACCAAACGTGCCCAGCAGCATTTGGCAGAAACCGTAACCGAGGATGCTGAGCAGCGCGAGCGCAACGTCGCAACCGTGGCCGCATTACCAGATGTGTTGAGCTGGTTGGAAAGTGTACCGTTGGAAGAGAACCTATGGGCTCAGTTAGTGGCGTGGAGCGAGCGCACTCTGTCGCTAGAAGCTCAGGAGCTCATCAATACGCTGTTGATCGAGCTGTACCCTGAGCAGGTTGACCCGCTGGAAGAGCAGATGGGGGTTAATGAAAACCTCGACCTTGAGCCGGATATGCCATTGATGCGTCTGCGCCAGCTAATTGAAACGCACTACGGTTGGGCACTTTCCCATGATTATACCAGCGATGAGGGTGCGTATTGGTTCTGGTACCGGTCGGCTGAAAAAGAGGAGCCGCGCCTAGGCGTGCGCGATGAGGAGCCTGGCGCTGAAAAGGAGGTGCCCATTGCCATGGGGCCACGTGTCGCCCACAGCCACGCAGCGATTTGTGAGTTTTTAGAGGATACACCGCGGGCCAAAGTGGTCGATTTTCTACTCGCCAAGCCACGGCATAAGGAAATTATTCGCCGCGTGCAAACCCTAGTAAAAGCCACTTACGGCGATATTCATGCCAATCTGTGGCATCGGGAAATGAAGCCGATGCATCTGCTGCGCACTAAGCTGGCGTTTTTTGGTGCTAGCCGCTTCGACCCCAAATCAGATCGCTGGGTGCGTATTACGCTGTTCCAAGGAGCGCCGTTGGTGGAAGAACTCAACGCCGAGCCGGAAGATCTCAGTCACTTCGATGATTGGAGTTTTCCGCTACAGCCACAGCTGGAAAAGGGCTGCGTGGCACCCGCTGGGCTATCTCCTCAGGGTGATCAATCTCCACAGGGCGAGCGGCCGCCATTACAACAGTCGTCATTCCAGCAACAGCGAACTGCTAAAGGGGGAGTGTCGCTATGAAAGTCTCCTTTAATGAGCTGCAAGGTCTGTGCAGAAAAGCGTTTACTGGGATTGGATTTGAAGACGGTGATGCCGCCGATGCCGCGGATATGGTGGCGTGGATGCAGTGTCATGGTTTCAACGCAATTGATCAGCTCAACCGCGGGCTAGATTTCCTGCTTGAAGAAGACCCTGAGTCGTTACCCAAGGTGATTTATCAGGACGGTGACCTAGCCGTACTGGATGGCCATGGCCAAAGCGTGCTGCGCAGTATTAGCTTGGCGACTGAATTGGGTTTTGCTAAGGCGCGTGCCCGTGGGCTTTCGGTGGTCAAAATTCGCCGCTGCCATAACCGCCAACTCATCATGGGCTATCTTTCACGCCTCGCCGGGCGTGGTATCAATATTACTGCCTTCTGGCGCAATGCTCAGGAGCCGCTCACCGAGCAGGTGGTGGGCTTTCGCGCAGGCCACTCCACGCCAGAAGTGCGTATCTATTCGGTGCGCGATGTTCCGGAAGAAAACGAACCCAACGACGGCATCACTCTGGTGATGGCCAACCACGTTGAGCTACTGCCTTCCCTGGGTGAAGACCACGATCTGGACCTGCTAGCACGCCATTCTGAGTCCGATTTAATGGCCTGCCGCGAGCGCTCGCTTCAGGAAGGCATTGAGGTAGATGATGCGATCTGGGCGCGTCTGAAAGCGCTGGCGCATCGCATCCTGGTGGAGTCTTCTGAGTCTTCCCGAGGCGGTGCTGGTGCAGGTGTCAACGATAACGATTGATAGATCAATGAGAGCATTGTCATGATTCAACCGGTAAAAACTGATCTCTATGCGGCCAAAGCTCCACTCGAATGGGCCGTGGTCGGCAATGGCATCTTATTCACCGCACAAATTCCCATCGGCGGCGATGGTGCCGTGGTAGAAGGCGGTATCGAAGCACAAACGCGCCAGACGCTAGATAATCTGCAACATACTCTGGAAAGCGCCGGCGCGGGTATGCAGCAACTGACTCAGGTATTGATTTACGTGACGCAACGCGAGGATTTGGCCACGGTTAATTGCGTCTATGCGGAATATGTCACCGCGCCTTACCCTAACCGGGCCGCCATTATTGTGTCTGGTTTTGCGCGAGAAGAAATGTTGGTAGAGATGGTGGCTTATGCTGCTGTCTCAGCGGTGCCATAGATGAAAATGTGGTTCATCTTCAAAGCGGCCCACGGGCCGCTTTTTTAGTGGTGCGCGATTAAGCGTGTTTCTTCACTAGCTGCCCGCAGGAAGGCGCTGCCCAGCGATCATCTTCGGTGAAGACCACATCGCAGACAACCGGTGAGTAAACGAGGCGCACTTCTTCATCAATTTGCTGGCGTAGGACATCTTGATGGGCAAGCGTAGACTCATGAAATGCTTTGGGTAGCACCACATGAACCATGATATACAGCAGGCGGCCAGGGCGTACCATGCGAACCCGCACTTCCTGGGTATCGATATCTGCAAGACCACGAGCAACCGCCTGGCGCACTGGCTCGGCGATTGTTTCGTCGGGCGTTTTATTGAGCAGCTCGCGCAGAGCCTGGGAGGCCATACGCACCGGTACGCCAAGGCATAGCAACACCACGGCCATCACCAGAAGTGAATCGACATAAGGTACGATTCCCCGCCAGTCTAGGCGCTCAAACAGCATCACCAGGCAGAACGCCGCTAACACGGCAGCTGAGATAATACTGTTTACCAACCAGTTGAGTTTGTCAGCAGCCACTAGCGGGCTACTAACGTGGCGCTGGCTGCGGTGCATTACCCAAGCGGTGAGTGAGCAAGCGGCGGTGGCAAACAGTGCGTAGATAACCGCAAGCCCCGCTGAGATCTCCCGCCCACCTGTCAGTAGCGCAGCGATAGCGTCTACTAACGCAAAGATGGAAACGCCTAATATCAATAAACCTTTGCATAGATTTACTAAAGACTCGAAGTAGCTGTAGCCAAATGGGTAGGACTCGCTATCGGGTCGGCTGGCTAGCTTACTGACCTTGATGGTGACCAGCGCTACGCTAAAGTAGATAAGGTTAAATAACCCATCCAGCAAAATAGCCTGGGAGTTAGACGCCAACGTCGCAGTGATTCCTGCACAGCCAATCAGCAGTGCCATGAAAGCGGAAAATGCTAAGGTGCTGGACTCTTTTTTCACGAACTGTTGCTCCGAGATTGCCTAGCTAAGAGGCTGGCAAGCATAGCAATATCAGTGGCCGCAATGTCAGTGATTTGTTTACCCTGAGCCTATAGAAATAGCCTCTGATCGACCAACTTAGCACCCAGGGAGAAACGTGCTTATGCGTCACGCTAAGGATATAGCTTTTCAGCTCATTGCCCAGCAAGACGCTGCTGAACTGCTTCAGTTTGAGGTAGCCGAGCGGGTATGGTTTGAGCAGCATATAGAGGCCAGAGCGGAACACTTCTACACGCCTGAAGGTATTCGCCAGCATATTAATGAGTGCTTGGCGTTAAATGCCCGAGGACGTATGAGACCGCTTATTATCCAACATCGAGGTGCGATAGTTGGGCGCGCCAACCTACGTGAGATAGAGAATGGTTACGCTAAGGTGGGGTATCGGATAGCCCAACATGCGAGTGGTAATGGGCTGGCGCAAAAGGCATTGAACCATCTTATTAGCGAAGCTCGTTGCATTTACCAAATTAATACGCTCACGGCGACTGTTTCTTTAGACAATCACGCTTCACAGCGGGTACTGAAAAAAGCTGGGTTCGAAGTAATGGAAAAGCTACCTGAGTATTCGGTAGCAGCAGGGCGGAAGCTTGACTGCGTGGTGATGCAAAAAACAGATGTGTAGTGTTTAGAAACAAATGTATTGTTGTGAGATAGGGCTTTAGCTTTGGTTCGACACTTCGACGATGATTCAACTGATTTACCTAGTTATAGCAAGGGTGGCTACGCCGCCATCGCCCGCTAAAAGCGGCCTCCTACATTGGATGATGAGCCTTGAGTGCCTGAATAAAATTAAGTGGGCACTGATCATGGGCAGCCACTGATTTAATGAGACCTGAATCCTCGCAAACGTATGCATAAGTACTTAATGGTCTGCCCTGGGATAGGTTGAAGCCTGCACCAGGGACAGGAATGCCTACGAAGTTAATGAAAATAGCGCTGGCATTTTTTCCGCTTCTTTTTGAATGTTGTCGTCGACCGGTGTGTCGTAAGTCTTGAGCAGGTAGCCCAACACCGAATAGAACCCTACCATAGCAATCAGGTCGATAACGGCCTTACGTCCGATGGCGTCTGCTAACTCTGCTTCTTGCTCAGTGGACAGCATTCGCTGGTCAAACAATGCATCCACCGCGTCGACGATAAGACCATCAACGCCTTCGGGGCGAGTTCGAATGGCATCGATCCGAGTCGTGGAGAACCCGAGAGCGAGCGCCCGGCTAACATGATGAGCCCATTCGTAGCGTGACCCCATGCGCAAGCCCGCGCGTAGAATCACCACCTCGGTTAATTCTGGCCCTAAGGCATTTTCCTTAACAACATGCTGGCGCAAAGGTGCCCAGGCTTTGAGTAAATCCGGGTGATGAGCCATGGTGCGATAGACATTGAGAGCACCGGCAAAGTCTTCGCGTAATTCAGCGATTTCGTTTGGCCAATCGGCATCAGCAATAGGCGGACAGGGAGAGGGCGTCATGGGTGAGCTCCATTCAGATAGGGTGCGTGACATCACTCGGCGATGGCGGCGTTGATGGCGTCGGCAATGCGCTCAATGATTAGGTCGACATCATCGGCTTCAATAATATAGGGCGGTGCCAGCAGGATATGGTCACCGTGAATGCCATCAATCGTGCCGCCCATAGGGTAGCTGATTAGCCCACGAGCCATGGCTTGTCGCTTAATCTTGGCGTGAATTTTTCGGCTCGGGTCGAAAGGTGTTTTAGTGTCCCGGTCCGCCACCAGCTCGATACCGCGAAACAGCCCTCTTCCCCGGATGTCGCCGACATAAGGGGATGCACCGAGAACGGCTTCCAAACCGCTTTGTAATCTCGCGCCCATGGCGTTTACATTGGCAAGTGTCTCGGGGCGCGCAATGATTTCAACCACTTTGTTAGCAGTTGCCGCGGCAACAGGGTGGCCGATGTAAGTATGCCCGTGTTGGAACAGGCCAGAACCGTTGGCGAAGCTGTCGTAAATTTTGCCGGACAGCATCACCGCGCCGATCGGCTGATAACCCCCGCCCAAGCCTTTGGCTATGGTGACGATATCCGGTGTGACGTCGTCTTGCTCGCAGGCGAAGACAGTGCCGGTGCGACCCATGCCGCACATCACTTCGTCGAGGATCAATAGCACGCCATATTTGTCGCATATCGCACGCACACGTTTAAAGTAATCAGCGACAGAGGCGACAGCACCGAGGGTGGCGCCTACGACGGGTTCGGCAACGAACGCCATCACTTCTTCAGGGCCAAGTTCCAGAATTTTTGCTTCGAGTTCGTCGGCAAGCCGAATAGCGTACGCCTCAGGCGACTCATCGGGGCCTTTCTCGCGATAGGCATAGCAGGGGGATACATGATGAGTTTCTGGCAGAATGGGCTGAAACTGCTTACGCCGCATCGCATTGCCACCGGTTGCCAACGCACCAATCGTGTTGCCATGGTAACTCTGGCGCCTGGCAATGATGTGCCTACGCTGTGGGGCGCCAATTTCCACGAAGTACTGCCGTGCCATCTTCAGCGCCGCTTCAACGGCCTCTGATCCGCCTGACACCAGATAGACGTAATTCAAGCCTTCAGGTGCTAAGTTGACGAGCTTCTCGGCAAGTGCTTCGGCAGCATCGGTGGTGAAAAACGAGGTGTGTGCGTAGCAGAGGTTATCAATTTGAGCGCGCATCGCCGCCAGCACTTCCGGATGGGCGTGACCAACGCTGGTGACCGCAGCGCCACCCGAGGCATCTAAGTATCGGCGCCCAGCAGTGTCTGTAATGTAGACGCCTTGCGCCGACGCGGCATGAGGGAGTGTTGGGCCGATACTGCGATGAAGAATACGAGTCATGGAAGCTGTTCCTTATGGTCACCAAGCGATGTGAGCACGCCATGATGAGGAGATTGGCACAACCTCATTAACAAATGCAACAATTGAATCATTATGTTTGATGTTAAAACATGTAGATCATTGTTTTTTTAGAACAGTAACGTTTAAATCGGCTGCCGTTTTAACAAGCCGTATAAGAGGCAACACGCATGCCGCAGCGCGACCCTTTAAGGGAACAGATTATCGCCCAGTACGATGCCATGTCGCCGCAGCTTCAGCAGGCTGCCCGCTACGTGCTGGAACACCCGGATGAGGTGGCACTGGTTTCTATGCGCGAGCTGGCGCGCCATGCGGCGGTGCAGCCTGCCACCATGACGCGTCTTGCAAAGTTCCTGGGGAAGCAAGGATATGATGATATCCGCGAGCATTATGTGGCAGCGCTGCGGCGGGGAAGTGATGGCTTTGCCGCTAAGGTTCGCCAGCGAAACGAGGGGGCTAGAGCCTCGGCCAACGGCAATATCGCCGCGCATATGCTGCATGGGCTGAGTGCTCAGATTACTCGGCTCTGTGAGCCTGACTCACTGCAACGGTTGGAAGCCATCGCTAACACGCTGAAATCAGCAAGAAAAGTGTATGTGCTAGGCTTGCGTTCATGTCACTCCGTGGCGTGGCATTTCCATTACGTCATGTCACTGCTGGGGGAGCGCTCGGTCCACTTAGATGGACCGGCGGGAACCGGCGGCGATGCGCTAATTCGTGCCACGCCCGAAGATGCCTTGCTGGTTGTCTCCGTCAAACCTTACGCAGTAGCGACACTGGAACTGACGCAGTTGGCAAAAGACAAGGGGCTGACGATTCTGTCGATCACCGATAGTGAAGTATCGCCACTGGTAGGGATGTCAAAGCAGACGATTTTTTGCCCCACGGAAAGCGACAGCTTTTTCCATACGTTAACGCCCGCCTTAGCCATCTCCGAAGTACTGTGCACCTTATTGGCAGAAGATGATCGGTCACAGGCACTCGATGCGTTGCAGCGGGCAGATGAGCATTTTTTGAGCTTGAATACCTACGCGAGCGCTATTCCTCGACGGGAGTGACGTCATCGTAAAGCAGCTGTCAGTTACCCCTGCACCCATACCTCCTCGCCCCTAAACGCGACTTTCCAGGTACGCAGCTTGACGTCCTCATCCTCTAAGCATTGGCCATCTTCAAGGCGAAAATGCTGCTTATAGAGTGGCGAGGCAACCACAAGGTTGCCTTTAACATCACCGATAATGCCGCGGGCAATGACGTTAGCGTTAGAAAACGGATCAAAGTGGTCAAGGGCGTAGAGTTCTTTCTCCTGTCCCTGGGAACGCTGCCTCGGTAAGTAGAAAATGGCCACTTGGGCAGGGCCTTCTGACGTGTTCAACCAAGCAGCGACGCCGGAAAATGCCACTAAGTCAGCTTTAGCGCAGAGCGGCTGCCAGGTGTCAGTGCTCACGGTGTGTTTGAGTGCGGTCGCGGTCATCAGTTACCTCATTAACGTTGTCTGGTTTGCGATTATGTAGTGTTTAAGCAGGGCATTAGTGTTTAAGCGGGACGTAGCTGGCCGCGCTCGGACGTCATAATGATTGACGGGTCGGGACGCGCATCGTTGACGAAACTACGGAAGCGTTTGAGTTTGTCTGGGTCGCTAATGGCGTTGGCCCATTCGCACTGGTAGCTATCGACAACATGCTGCATTTGCCGCTCCAGCTCGCTATTAATGGCTAAGCTGTCTTCCAGAATCACCTCTTTGAGGTACTCCAGGCCGCCGTCGAGGTTTTCGCGCCATACGGAGGTGCGCTGCAGTCGGTCGGCGGTGCGTACATAAAACATCAAGAAGCGGTCAATAGTGCGGTAGAGCTGCTCGTCATCAAGATCTGTTGCAAACAGTTCAGCGTGGCGAGGGCGCATGCCACCGTTACCGCACACGTAGAGGTTCCAGCCGTTTTCGGTGGCGATAATACCGATATCCTTGCTCTGAGCCTCGGCGCATTCCCGGGTACAGCCTGAAACACCAAACTTAATTTTGTGGGGCGCGCGCAGGCCTTTGTAACGATTTTCCAGTTTGATGGCCATGCCGACGCTGTCCTGCACGCCGTAGCGACACCATGTGCTGCCGACACAGGACTTCACCGTGCGTAGTGATTTGCCATAGGCGTGGCCGGTTTCAAATCCTGCCTCAATGAGCTCGCCCCAGATAGCGGGGAGGTCTTCTAAACGTGCGCCGAACAGATCGATGCGCTGGCCGCCGGTGACTTTGGTGTAAAGCTGGTACTTCTGGGCCACTTGCCCGAGCACGACTAACTTATCGGGAGTGATTTCACCGCCTGCAATGCGCGGCACCACCGAGTAGGTACCGTTTTTCTGCATATTGGCCATAAAGGTGTCATTGGTATCCTGCAGCGGCACGTGAGCAGCATCGGTGATCGGTTCGTTAAAGCAGGAGGCTAGAATGGACGCCACAGCGGGCTTGCAGATATCGCAGCCCAGGCAGTGGGTGTCTTGATTGCCGTGTTTTTCGATCAATTCTCTGAAGGTTTTGATGCCTTCCACGCGCACAATATCGTAAAGCTCCTGGCGGGTATGGGCGAAGTGCTCGCAAATCGATTTATCAACTTCTACGCCGCGGGCTTCTAGCTCGTGGTCGACCACGCTTTTGAGCAATGCGGTGCAACCACCACAGCCTGTGCTGGCTTTGGTCGCCCCTTTGACGTTGGCAAGGTCAGTGGCACCGCCATCAATGGCGGTGCAGATATTACCTTTAGTGACGTTATGGCATGAACAAATCATCGCGGTTTCCGGCAGCGCGTCTGGGCCTAGCGCTGGGGCGGCTCCGCTCTGCTGGGGAAGAATCAACGAGGCTGGCTCTTTGGGCAGCTCAATGCCGTTGGCGTAGTACTGTAAGAGGGTGTCGTACGCGCCGTTGTCGCCGACTAACATTGCGCCCAGCAGCTTTTTACCATCACTGGTTACCACCATCTTGCGATACACCTGGGTGATCGGGTCGAGATAGCGAAACATTCGCGCACCGGGGTTTTGGGTGCCATGGGCATCGCCGATAGAGCCCACATCTACGCCCAGTAACTTCAGCTTGGTGCTCATGTCGGCACCGCTAAAGTGTGTATCGCCGCCAGTGAGGGTGGAGAGCGCCGCTTTGGCCATTTGGTAGCCAGGGGCGACTAAACCAAAAATACTCTGGTTCCACAGCGCGACTTCGCCAATGGCGAGAATGGCGGGGTCGCTGGTGCAGCATTGGTCATCAATAACCACGCCGCCGCGCTCGCCAATGTCTAAACCGCATTCGCGTGCCAAGGTATCTTGTGGACGAATGCCTGCTGAAAACACAATCAGGTCGGTTTCCAGCACTTTGTCATCCTGGAACACCATGCGCAGGCGGCTGGTCTCGCCAGGTTCGATACGCTGGGTAGCTCGCTCGGTAAGCACCTGGACGCCCAGTGCTTCAATTTTTTCCTTGAGTAGCTCACCGCCTTCGTTATCTACCTGCATAGGCATCAAGCGTGGAGCAAACTCCACCACGGCAGTATCTAGATTAAGGTCGCGTAGCGCATTGGCGGCTTCCAATCCAAGTAACCCACCCCCAACGACCACACCGTTCGTAGCGTTTTCTGCTGCTGCTTGAATGGCGTCCAGGTCATCCAGCGTGCGATAGACTAGACAGCCTTCGCTGTCGTTGCCGGGAATAGGCGGTACAAACGGGAAGGAGCCGGTGGCCAGAACGAGCTGGTCATACGGGTAGCTGCCCTGGGCAGTGATGACGGTTTGCTGTTCGCGATCAATGCGAGTGACCGCCTCACCGCTGCGCAAAGTAATGCCATGGGTGGTGTAGTAATCGGCTTCGCATAGCGCCAGCGACTCCGCGTCGCGCCCGCTAAAGTACTCCGAAAGATGCACGCGGTCGTAGGCGCGATGGCGTTCTTCGCCAAAAATCGTTACTTCGAAACGCTCAAGCGCACCGCTCTCCACTAGCTGCTCGGCCAAGTGGTGGCCGACCATGCCGTTACCAATAATGATCAGTTTTGTTGGGGTTGCCATGATTATGCCGCCTCTGAGGTCGGTGGATGAGAAGAGGATGGAGAAGACGATGATGAGGAAGCAGGACTGTTCGCGTTATCAGCGTGCTCGGTTTGCAGTACCTCGGCATCGCAAGGGCCAAACAGTAGTGCTTGGCGGCAAGCCGTAAGGTCAGCACTTGCCAATGCCTGTTCGAAATACCAAGGACCGTGGCGGGTATCGCCGTAGAGCACCGCCCCTTCAAGTTGGCCATCGCGGAGTAGCAGGCGGCGGTAGTCGCCGCTTTCTGGGTCGCGGTAGCGCAGTACGTCGTGCTCGGGGCCTGCTTCGGTAGGGCCAAATGCGAAGAGCGCTACGCCGCTGACTTTCAACTTGGTAGCAGTAGGGGCTTCTTGATAACCATCCGAGGATTCCCCACACAGTACGGCTGCTAACACGTCAACCTGATGCCAAATCGGCTCCACTAGTCCATAGGTGTGCTGCTCAAATTGGCAGCACTCTCCCAGGGCTGCGATATGCGGGTCAGACGTGGTCAGGTGCGCGTCAACCACAATGGCACGTTCGCAGCGAAGCCCCGCTTGCTGCCCCAGCTCTACATTGGGCGTAATGCCCGCCGCGACAATCACACTATCGGCGGGTAAACGGCGGCCATCGCTCAGCATGACCGCCTGGACGTGTCCGTGGCCGTTATCTTCCAGCGCAGCTAGCGAGGCGTTTGTTTCGATGTGGAGACCACGCTTACTCAGAGTGTTCTCCAGCAGTTGGGCAGCGGTTTCATCCAACTGACGATTCATTAAACGCGCGCTGCGTTGAAGTACGCTAACCGAGAGCTTTTGAGAGAGTTCTTGAAAAGGCTCTTGAGAAGGCTCTTGAGAGAACGACTGCTCGCTGCGCTTACGCAGGCCTTCGGCGGCTTCCAAGCCCAGCAGGCCGCCGCCGATAACGACCGCATTACCACCACGTTGGGCGATGGCTTTTAGGGCGGTGGTGTCTTGCAAATCGCGAAAGCTATGGACGCCCGCTAGCTCAATGCCGGGAACGTTGGGTATCGTTGGTCGTGAACCCGTCGCGATCACTAAGTGATCGTAATCCAGGCAGCGGTCGCTCTCCGTAGTAATACGGCAGTTGTCGCGATCAATCGTTACTACTTTTTCGCCGAGAAGTAGGGTAATGCCCTGTTTGGCGTACCATGCTTGGTCACGGAAAGTAAGCGCATCGGTGGCTAGCTCACCCGCCAATAAGGGGGAAAGCAGTATTCGGTTATAGGCAGGTACAGGCTCTTCACCAATAACGGTGATACACGTTGGGCGCCGTGGATGGCGCACCAGCGCTTCAATTAGGCGATGGCTGGCCATGCCGTTGCCAATGATAATTAGGTGGTCGATAGATGCGCACCGGGAAGTGGTTTCCATAGGTGGCTCCTTGCATTCAGCATGTGTGTCGAGCAATAAAAAAACGCCCCTGACACTGCCCTTCGTTAAGAAAGGTGTGTCAGGGGCGTCGTTGCCCGTTAGCGTCGTTAAGTCACGTCGATGAGCACGCTGTGCAACCGCCGTTGGCTGCCGAGTTGTCTCATATGCTTAATACGCAGCAAAAAATTAGCCAGCTACTCCCTTGATATGAATTAATCCTTTTTAATCAGATGCTTGGTTTTTTGATGTGCCCACAAGCTCTCGCCTGAGTAAATAAGTAAGCGCACACTATTGGTGCGTTTGGCGAGTGCTGCGCACGGTCATAGAACGCTAGTGGGCAAACAGAGGGGGTTGAACGTGCTATCAAATGATTTGGTGGTTTTTATAAGATTTTGTTTTTGAATGTTATTTTGTTTTTTGTAGGGAGTTGGGCTTATTGATTGCAGTAATGTTGATAACAAGTAATAACGGCTCATTGCAGTGTATTAGCCAAATAAAACACAACGACAAATCGCAACGAACAACACTAACTGCAGCAAACCACTGATGAGTATGGCACCAAAGTGGGTGCCCCTGTGACAACGGCGTCCAGGCAGGCTTCTTTTGAGAAGCTCGCTTGGGCGCTTTTTGCTTTTTAACGCCGGAGGAAAACGCAATGCCAAAGGCTAATCGGCTCGCTGAAGGCGATATCCGCACCACGTGTCCCTATTGCGGCGTTGGCTGCGGAGTGAAAGCAACGATAGACAGTGGCAACGTCATCGCTGTGGAAGGAGATCGTGAACATCCTGCTAACTACGGGCGCTTGTGTGTTAAAGGCACGGCGCTGCATGAAACACTGGGCGCGAATGACCGCTTGCAACACCCTCGGGTGGATGGAAAAGACGTTTCCTGGGAGCAGGCGTTAGCCGAAACGGCACGGCGTTTACAGGCGCAGCGTAACGCGCATGGCAATCATACGGTTGCCGCGTATCTTTCGGGGCAGCTGTTAACGGAAGATTACTATGTGGCTAATAAGCTATTTAAAGGCTTTTTGGGCACGCCGCATCTGGATACCAATTCGCGGCTGTGTATGGCGTCAGCGGTGGCGGGCTACAAGCGCGCTTTTGGCGCCGACGCGGTGCCCTGTAGCTATGAAGATTTAGAAGAAGCGGAATTGGTAGTGTTGGTCGGCTCTAATCTGGCCTGGAATCATCCGGTGCTTTATCAGCGCCTGAAAGTTGCCAAAGAGCGCAACCCATTGATGCGTGTGGTGGTCATCGACCCTAGGGTGACCGATAGCTGTGAAATTGCCGATCTTTATCTTGGTATTCGACCGGGCAGCGATGCTTATCTGTTCAACGGGCTGCTGGCGTGGATGTCGGCGCACCGTCGACTAGACAGCCTCTACCTTGAACGGCATACCGAAGGGTTTAGCGAGGCATTAAACGCTGCTCAGCAGAGTGCCAGCAGCGTGAATGATGTCGCAATAGCCTGTGACGTCGACCCCGAGCGCTTAGAAACTTTTTACTATTGGTTTGCCAGCCAGCTGCATGTTGTCACGCTCTATTCTCAAGGGGTTAATCAATCCACCAGCGGCACCGATAAGTGCAATGCCATCATTAATTGCCACTTGGCAGGCGGTAAACTTGGCCTGCCGGGTGCTGGGCCATTTTCAATCACTGGCCAGCCTAATGCGATGGGCGGGCGAGAAGTGGGTGGGCTTGCCAATCAACTGGCGGCGCATATGGACTACCATACCCCCGGTGCGCTTGATCTGGTCAGCCGCTTTTGGGCCACTGAACATTTAATTCCTACGCTGCCAGATGCTCCCGGCCATAAAGCGATTGAACTGTTTGATGCCATTGACCGTGGGGAGATTACGGCGCTGTGGGTAATGGCAACCAACCCCGCCGTTAGCCTGCCGGATGGAGCAAAGGTACGCCGCGCGTTAGCAGCGTGTCCGCTGGTAATTGTATCGGAATGCGTTGCTAACACTGATCTGTTGCCCTATGCCGATATTGTGCTACCCGCGTCAGGTTGGTCGGAAAAGGATGGGACGGTCACCAATTCTGAACGACGAATCTCCCGCCAGCGCGGCATGCTGACACCGCCTGGTGAAGCCCAACACGATTGGTGGATTATCTGCGAAGTTGCTAAACGCTTGGGGTTTGCTGAAGCGTTTAGTTACTCCCATCCATGGGAAATTTTCGACGAGCACGCACGGCTCTCCGGTTTTGAAAACAGTGGCACGAGCAAGCGGTTGTTTGATATTTCGGGACTGGCAGGCAAAGGGCAGGCCGCTTATGATGCGCTCTCGCCGATTCAGTGGCCGGTTAATCAATCTGCGCCGCGGGGCACACCAAGGCTGTTTGAAGAGGGTGTGTTTGCCACGGCCAATGGCCGAGCCAAACTATTGCCGATTACGCCGCGGCTGCCAGAACAGGCGCTCAGTTCGACCTATCCGCTGCGACTGAATACTGGGCGCGTACGCGATCAATGGCACACCATGACCCGCACCGCCAGAGCGCCGCGGTTAATGAATCATCGGGCAGAGCCGTTTATTGAACTGCACCCTGTGGATGCGGCCAACGCGGGCGTAGCTGACCAAGGGCTTGCGATGCTGACGGCAGCTGAAGGTGAGTACCGTGGGCGAGTACGTATTTCAAACGCCCAGCGGCAAGGGGAAGTGTTTGTGCCCATGCACTGGACCGACTGCTTTACAAAGCAGGGCCGAAGCGGCGCACTGATCACTGGCTATACCGACCCCGTGTCTGGCCAGCCAGAAACCAAGCAGGGCGCAGTGGCATTAACGAATCTGCCCATTGATTGGCAAGCAACGTTGCTGGTGGCCAACGACCAAACCAGTACGGATACCCCCAGTTGGTGTGAAAACACTTATTGGTCGCGTATTCCTATGGGTCACTGCGAGCGCTGGCAGCTCGCTGATAGGGCACCGGTCAGCGATTGGTTGGCAACGGTGGAATCTTGGCTCGATGTACCCGCGTCGCTGTGGTGCGAAGATAGTGGTAGCGGCAGACTGCGCGCAGCAGGAATAGTGAATGGCCAGTTACGCTGGTGGCTAATGGTAGGGCCACCGCAAGAATTACCGGGGTTTGCTTGGCTTGAGGCGCGCTTTAACGACGCGACGCTAGACCTTCACCATCGCCAACGGCTACTGGCAGGTTGCGATGATGGTGCGGTAGATGCGGGCCCCGTGGTGTGTAGCTGTCATCAAGTAGGACAAACCACTATCATTAAGGCAATTCGTGGGGGCGATATTAGTGTTGAAGCCCTCGGCGCCCGACTGGCTTGCGGCACTCAGTGCGGCAGCTGTATTCCAGAATTAAAATCATTACTTGAAGAGGAGCGTCCAAATGCGTGCGCTAAGCAAACAACTCACCCAGAAATGGCTTGAGGCCTTTATGCGCCTCAGCCAGCGGGTGTTAGCGCCCTTTGGCCGCGAATCAGCCACGCGCTTAAGCCTTCCGCTTAGCGGCGAATGCCGTTCTGGGACAGTGTATTTAGTCGGTGCAGGCAGTGGAGATATGGAACTGCTCACCTTGAAAGCAGCGCGTCTGTTAATGCAAGCCGATGCGGTAGTCTATGACCGCTTAGTGGGTGACGATGTGCTGGGGCTGATACCGCCAGGCACCGAACGCTATTACGTGGGAAAAGCAAGCGGGCATCATAGCGTGCCTCAAGATGAGATAGGTGCGCTGATCGTATCGCTTGCCCAGGCAGGTAAGTCGGTTGTGCGTTTGAAAGGTGGCGACCCAGGCGTGTTTGGGCGCATGGGCGAAGAGCTGGGAGCATTAGCAAATGCCTCAATATCAGCCGAAATAGTACCAGGCATTACCGCTGCCTCGGCAGCCGCTGCGGGGATGGGTATTCCGCTAACTGATCGTGGCCATGCCCAGCAGCTGCGCTTTATTACGGCGCAACTGTGCCGGGAGGGCGGCACGCCGGACTGGACCAACCTTGCCCGTCAGGATGAAACCCTGGTGTTCTATATGGGACTTTCCAAAGTAGACGCTATCTGCCACGGCCTACGCCAAGCGGGACTGCCGGATACGTGGCCCATTATGTTGGTGGCCAATGCTAGCCAGCCCGAACAGCAATCATTGGTGGGCACGTTAGCGGACATGCCCGCGCGACTCGCTGCTCAACCGTTACCCTCGCCATGCCTGATTATGGTGGGCAGCGTGGTGAGCATGGTGGCAGACAGTCCTGCCGCGAGCACGCTGGCCACCAATGGTGATCAAACGTCATCGTAAAGCATTGGGAACTTGATCAATCTCATTTGGTCGTAGAAGCGGCTAAACAAATAGGAATGGCGGCAACAGTAGGGGCAGGACAAACTACTGCGCTGCCAGATAAGCGTTTGTTAATGTCTGTTTTTTCAAAGACTGTTTTTTCAAAGACTGAGGAGTACACCGTGAAAAAAGGCAAGATACGCGATAACGCACTGAAAGCGCAGCTGCGAACGCCCATGTTCAAAATGCAGCAGCAAACACCGAAAAAAGGTAAAGGCAGCTACTCCCGCAAAGGTAAAGCCTCAGAGCGAGGGCATCGCCAAGCCGCTTAACCAGGCGTTTTGGCGATGCCTTCCCCAGGCATCTTATTGCTCGGCCTTTTTACCGAGCAACTCTCATCAGCTTGGCCGACCTATTGGGTCGGCTTTTTTATTGATAACCTTCTGCCTGCAAATGAAATAACGAAGCATACCTTCCGTTGACTGTTAGCAGTTCTTCATGGGTGCCGCGCTCAATAATTCTCCCCTGGTCAATCACAATGATCTGGTCGGCGCTGCGCACCGTCGAAAAACGGTGAGAGATCAAAATCGTCATTTTATCGCGGCTGTGCTCGCGGAAGCGGGCGAATACTTCTGCTTCTGCTGCGGCATCCATGGCTGCAGTAGGTTCATCTAGCACCAAAATATCGGCATTGTGTCGCATATAAGCACGCGAAAGCGCGACTTTCTGCCACTGGCCGCCGGAGAGCTCTTGGCCATTTTTAAACCAGCGTCCCAGCTGGGTTTGGTAGCCATGTGGCATGCGGTCGATAAAGCTATCCGCCATGCCATCGTGAGCAGCTTGCTGCCAGCGTTTCTCATCGCCAAAGGCATGCGTATCACCCACACCTAAGTTTTCACCTACTGAAAGCTGATAGCGCACAAAGTCCTGGAAAATAACGCCCACCCGTTCCCGTAATGCCTGGGTATTCCAGTGATTAAGGTCGCTGCCATCTAGCAGAATTCGCCCATTGGTGGGACGGTAAAGTCGCGTTAATAGCTTAATTAGCGTCGTTTTACCTGAGCCGTTTTCGCCAACGAGTGCAATACTTTTGCCAGGGGGTAAATGCAAAGAAATATCGTGTAATACTTCGCTGCCACCTGGGTAGGCGAAGCTGACGTGCTCAAAGCGCAGCCCATCTCCTGGCGTTATGCCCTGGGAAAGATCGCCTTCTTCGGCGTCCGTTGGCTGCTCAAGGTATTCGTAGAGGTTTGATAAGTAAAGGTTATCTTCGTACATACCGCTGACCGCTGTCAGGCTTGCCGATAACGCTCCTTGGCCTTGCTTAAACACCATTAAGTACATGGTCATTTGACCCAGGGTGAGTGCTCCAGCGACCGTTTCGACCACCACCCAGCCATAAGCAGCATAAAACGTGAGCGTGCCCAGTAAGCCAAGGATAAATCCCCAGCTTTCTCTGCGCAGGGTTAACCGTCGGTCTTCGGCAAATAGCTGGGTAAAAATATCTCGGTAGCGCTGCAGAAAAAGGCCTTCTAAACCGAAAAGCTTTACTTCTTTAATACTGTCTTCCCTTGCCAATACCGTTTCCAGGTACATCTGCATACGGGTTTGCGGTGAACGCCAGCGAAATAGCCGAAAGGCATCGCCGGAAAACTTCGCTTCTGAGAGAAACACCGGTAACGCTCCAACTACCAAGATCAATAGCGCCCACGGTGAAAACTGCACCAGGAGAAATCCGAAACTGACCAACGAAATAGCGTTCTGTAGCAGTCCAAAGGTTTTATTGACGAGGGCGAGCGGACGGGTGGATGCTTCGCGGCGGGCGCGAGTGAGCTTGTCGTACAGTTCGGAGTCTTCAAATTGGCTGAGTGATAAGGTGCCCGCCTTCTCTAAAATCATCACGTTGACTTTCTGGCCTAGCAACGCACGTAATAGTGATTGCTGAGCAGCCAGCCCACGTTGAGCCAGGGCGATAAACGCAATAATCAACCCTTCCAGGGCCACCAAACCTAATACCGGGGTTAGCGTTTCCCACAGATTAGGTGAATTCGCTGCCTGATAGCTGTCCATTGCCGCCACGACGCCATCAACAATCAACTGACCAACCCAGGCGGCCACGGCAGGCAAAACCCCAGCGACTAAGGTACATAACGCTAAACCAAGCATCATCCAGCGGGAAGTTTCCCACACCAACGCAAGCGCGCGTCGGCTATAACGGAACACGCTAAAAAATCCGCTGAAAGGGGAGTGAGCGGGTACAGAAGGGGGTGGCGTCATTGATTAGCAACATAACCGATAAAAGTGGTTGCCATGATGCGATGCTTTGGCGTTGATAGCTAGCCTACTGCTGGGCAGTGCGTTAATTGCCCAGCAGTAAGTGAACCAAGTCGGTGCTGCAACGTGGAGCTAAGGGCAGGTAGCAGAACGTTTAAAGAGGTAATACCGCACCATCAGTGCGTGGTTCGGTCCCCCCTTGCAGAACACCGCTGTCAGGGTCACGCAGGATAATTTGACCGCGGCCAAAGCTAATTGAATCAGCCACTTTTACAATGTGATGTCCGCGACTCGCCAACGCCAAGGCAAGATGGTTGGGGAAATCGGCTTCAACCTCAACCGTTGTGCCTTTGGTCCATTTCCAGCGGGGCATATCTAATGCGGCTTGCGGGTTTAAGTGATCTTCCAGCATGGCCGTCACTACCTGCAGCTGTCCTTGAGGCTGCATATAGCCGCCCATGACGCCAAATGGCCCCACTGCTTGGTTATCTTTGGTAATAAACCCAGGAATAATGGTGTGATAGGTGCGTTTGCCGGGGGCTAATGCATTGGCATGTTTTGGGTCTAGGGAGAACGACCAGCCGCGGTTTTGTAGGCTAATGCCGGTGCCTGGCACCACCATGCCAGAGCCAAACCCTTTAAAATTACTCTGGATAAACGACACCATATTGCCGTCGCTGTCGGCGGTCGCAAGATACACGGTGCCGCCTTGTAAGGGGTTGCCATGGACAGGATCAACGGCCTGCTCGCCAATCAGTGCGGCGCGCGCTTTTAAGTAGCCATCATCTAGCATCTGCTCGATGCTAGGAGCCATGTCAGCACGCTCAGTAATGTGTTTGAAACCATCCATGTAGGCCAGTTTCGTAGCTTCGATGCGGCGGTGAAGAGTTTCTAAGGTGTTACCTGGGCAGGCTTCTAGACGTTCCAACATACCAAGTGCTTGGAGCACGATCATACCGCTGCCGTTGGGGGGAATCTCCCAAATGTCGTGTCCTTTATAGCGAATGCTAATGGGATCTACCCATTCCGGCTGATAGGCGGCAAGATCTTCTTTACGCAATAAACCGCCGTGTTTCTGGGAAAACGCATCAATAGCGTCTGCCAGTTCGCCTTTATAAAAGGCTTCGGCCTTGGTGTTGGCGATAGCGTTTAAGCTGTTAGCGTGATCAGGCGATGACCACATCTCATCCGGGCGTGGAGCGCGACCTTTTGGCGCGAACGTATCGAACCAGGGCTTGAAAGCAGCTTCACTATAAGCTGAGTAGGTAGTGAAAGCTTCTTGCCACATTTGATGAATAACGGGCGTCACCGCAAAGCCTTCTTCCGCCAAGGCAATGGCTGGGGCTAGCAACTGTGCAAACGGTAACTTACCAAAGCGCTCAGAAAGCATCGCCCAGGCGGCGGGGGCTCCAGGTACGGTCACTGGCAGCATGCCGTGGTTGGGTATCGTGTCATGGCCCAGTGCTTTTATTGCCTCAATGGTCGCTGCTTGAGGGGCTGGGCCACTGGCGTTGAGTCCGTGTAGTTTGCCATTCACCCATACAATGGCGAAAGCATCGCTGCCAATGCCGTTGGAGGTCGGCTCCACCACGGTGAGCGCCGCTGCTGTGGCGATGGCAGCGTCAATCGCGTTACCACCCTGCTGTAAAATGCTAATACCGACCTGGGCAGCCAACGGTTGGGACGTCGCAACCATGCCGCGTTTGCCAAACGTCGCCATCCGGCGAGAAGCGTTAGGGTAGTAGAGTGCATTGTTATACATACGAGTCCCCGTATTTTTTGTTAGCTAATAAAAAGAGCGCCGTAAACTAATGCGCCGATAACAACAAACGCGGGGTGAATGTTAAAGCGCACTAAGGCAACCGCTGCGACACCCCCCAGTAAAAAGGTATGCAGCATGCCACTGCTGTTGATGCTTTCCATGAAAAAACCAAGGGTTAGCCATGCCATCATCATGGCGATTACCGGACGAACCCACTGGCTCATGCGTTTGACACGCGGAGAGTTGCGGTGGCGATAAAGCAGCCCCAGCGCCCCAATCATCAGCAGTAAAGAGGGAATCACCGTTGCTGAAACGGCCACAAATGCTCCGCCAATGCCAGCGACGTCATAGCCGACGTAGCCCGCCATTTTAGTAGCAATAGGGCTGGGGAGGGCGTTACCCAAGGCCAGGGTTTCGGCGAACTCTTGAGAGGTCATCCAGCCATAACGGCCAACCACTTCGGCTTCAACAAGAGGAATAATTGCTGGGCCGCCGCCGTAGCCAATAATGTTAGGAATGAAAAACGCTAAGAAAAGCTCCCAGTAGATCATGCCGAGTCTTCCACGCGTTTTTCACCCGCAGGGCGCAGCAAGGCTGTTAGCAGGATGGCACCAATCACCCAGCCCGGATGCACACCTAGCCAGTAGATTAAACCGCCCGAGATTAACGCCATGAGAGTGCTAGTTAACCAGCCGAGGGCAGCGTTGGATTTGTCAAAGAAGTCCCACGCTAACTGCCCCATCATGACCATAACGACAGGAATGACGGCCTGCCCCATGCCGCGTATCCAGGCGACGTCACGATAGCGACTAAAAATGCCTAGCATCGCTATCATCGCAACAATCATCGGCAGAATAACGGCAATAACAGCGGCTGCGCAGCCACTGACACCCGCGACTCGGTAGCCGATATAGCCAGGCATTTTAGTGGCGATAGGCCCCGGCAGCGTATTGCCAATAGCTAACACATCGGCAAACTCCTCATCGGTTAACCACTGGTACCGTGTAACGACTTCAGCGCGTACCAGAGGTATCATTGCTGGGCCACCACCGAAGCCAAAAATGCCAACGCGGAAAAACGCCCAAAAAAGCGCTGTTTGTTTCATGTGCCCACTGCCCACAGTGGAGACATCTCAATTAAGAACATCAGGCGTGCCTACCTATCGTTTGTGTGGCAAAAAATCGATTATTTTGACTAAAATAGAATATAGGTGCGCCTGTTGTGGGGCGTCAACAGCTAGTCATAGAATCTCCTTAACTACCGCGTTCGCGAAGGATACGCAAAAGGAGCATGGAGTGAACAAACACATACCCCTTCCTACTGGTACGGCCTCCTCTAGCCCTATTTATGATGCATTGCGTAAAGATTTAGTGGATGGCCGCTTTGCCGCAGGCGAAAAATTAGCCATTAATGCGCTCAAAGAGCACTACCAAGTAGGGTTAAGCCCGCTGCGTGAAGCATTAAATAAATTGGCGGCTTACGGCTTATTAATCCAAGAAAACCAACGCGGCTTTAGGGTGCCAAAGCTATCACGAGAGGAGTTGGATGATATTGCCCGCTTGCGAAAAGAACTGGAAGGGATGGCCCTAGAGCAGGCAATTGCTTATGGCGATGAGGTATGGGAAGCCGACCTGCTGGCAGCGGCGCATCGCTTAAAACGAGCCGATATGTCGCTCGACAAAATTGACGAGTGGGAGCGGCTTCATACTCAGTTTCATCGCACCCTGGTAGCACCTTGTGGGTCTGTCTGGTTGCTGCGATTTATCGAACAGCTCCACGACCAGTTTGACCGCTATCGCCGTTTGGGACCCAAAATACCCGCTGTTCGCCAAGCGTTAGATGAACAGCATGACGAACTTGTTGAACTGGCGCTAAGCCGAGATGGCAAAGCGGCTCGCGCCCTAATGGAAGCGCACATTCACAAATCCTATGAAGTGGCGCTGGCGCGATATCAGTCGCATGTCTGAAGTATTTGAGGTTTCCTGCAGGTACACTGGAGCGTTTTAACAGTGGCTTTCGGCCACGCCACGTAAGGTAGTAGGTGCAATGCAAGCGGCAGATAACCAGATAGCGGAACAGACATTAGCATGGGTGCGCACGTTTATTGTTGGGCACAATATATGCCCGTTTGCTAAACGCGAGCTTGAAGGCGGTACTCTTCGGGTTGAGGTAGTGCGCTCGAAAAAAATCGACGTGGCATTGGAAGAGCTTATTGCCGAAGTGGAGTGGTTAAATGAGCATCCAGAAACGGAAACCACGCTACTGATATTTCCCACGCTGTTTAAAAACTTTGACCACTACCTGGACTATATAGAGCTTGCTGAAAATCTTCTGGCAGAATTGGGGTATGAAGGGGTCTATCAGTTAGCAACGTTCCATCCTGACTACTGTTTTGCCGATGCTGAACCTGAAGACGCAGCCAATTACACCAACCGTTCGCCCTATGCGATGGTTCATCTGTTGCGCGAGGCTAGTGTCGAAAAAGCCATTGCTTTTTACGGTGATACGGAGCAAATTCCTGAGCGAAATATTGCCCACTTAACCGAATTAGGCAGCGCCGCTGCTGAAGAGCTATTGCAACGCTGTCTTAAATGATCCGATGCCCTTTTTATCAAGCGGCCATTAAAGCGCTTTATACATCACGTAGCTATCAACGAATCCAAGGGATGCATGCCGGTAGGCATTGGGAATCGTGCCGACAATAGCAAACCCTAGCCGTTGCCATAGGGCGACGGCCACTTGGTTAGTGGCCACCACCGAATTAAATTGCATCGCTTCAAAACCATAGTGACGTGCTATCTGTTGCGAGTGCTCGCACATTGCGCGGGCGACACCTTTTCCTCTGGCAGCAGGCGATACCATATAGCCGCAGTTACAAACATGCTGGCCAGGGCCTGCTGCGTTGGCTTTTAGATAGTAAGTGCCTAGTAACTCGCCTTGGTTATCTGTTATCGCAAATGACGCCTTGGGCTGCTTACACCACAATGTATAAGCCGCTTCAAAGCTAATGTCTGGATCTATTGCATACGTTTCTTGTGCCACAACAATGGATTGAAAGTGTGGCCAGAAAGTAGCGAAGTCCTCTTGCGTCATTGGCGTAAAGCTAAGTGTGGTCATGGTTTTGGCGTTTAGTCGAGTGATTATCGAGCGACGTCTGTCACGATTTCGTAGCTACGCAAGCGGTCGGCATGATCATAAAAATCGCTGTTGATCATTAGTTCGTCGGCCCCTGTCTGTGCTTGAAATGCCTCTAGTTCAGCTTTGACCGTATCGGGTCCACCAATAATGGCTGCGCCTAGGAATTGGCTTACTTGAGAGCGTTCCATCGGTGTCCAGTCTAGCTGTTCAACGGGGGGCAGCGACTGGGTCGGCTTCCCTCGAATAAGGCTCAGGAATTTCTGTTGAGAGGTCGTTGCCAAGTAATGGGCCATAGCATCACTTTCTGCGGCGATAACGGGCAACCCTACCATGGCGTGGGGTTTATCCAAGTGCTCCGAAGGCCGGAAATTATCGCGATAAAGCCGCAACGCTTCAAATAAGTATCCCGGTGCAAACTGGGCTGCAAACGCAAAAGGGAGCCCGAGTTTTGCGGCTAATTGCGCACTATAGCCGCTAGAGCCGAGTAGCCAGATAGGTACGTGGGTACCCTGCCCAGGGACGGCTTTCACGCGCTGCTGTGGGTCCGCATCCGCTAAGTAGCTTCGCAGTTCATTAAGCAGTTGTGGAAAGTCATCGACGCCCGCCTGAGCATTGCGGCGCATCGCTTGCATGGTGGCACCATCTGAGCCGGGTGCACGGCCCAGCCCTAAATCAATCCGACCAGGATAGAGCGTTTCTAAGGTGCCAAACTGCTCAGCGATCACCAGGGGAGGATGGTTGGGCAGCATAATGCCACCGCTGCCCACGCGTATAGTGGATGTTTGCCCAGCGACATGACCAATCAATACGGCAGTCGCTGCGCTCGCGATGCCAGCAATGTTGTGGTGTTCCGCCAGCCAGTAACGCGTATAGCCGAGCTGTTCGGTCCGTTGTGCTAGGGATACGCTATTGCGAAACGTTTCTTCAGCGCTACCGCCTTGACGAATCGGTGCTAAGTCCAGCACAGAAAGGGCGGTATTGGCGAGTTGGCTCATGGGGCACCTGCATTAAAAAGCGTATGGACGGCTAAATTTACGGCGTTATTTATTAGCACGCTAGGTATCCCAGTGTTATGTGGGCATGCAAGAAGAAATGCAAGGTGCCATTGTTGCCCGTTCGCAGCGTCGGTTAGTCGGTGGGTGGCGTTGGCCGAATCAAAATCTCGTTCACATCGACGTGAGGGGGTTGGGAAAGCGCATAAATCACGGCGTTGGCAATATCGCGATCTTCGAGCGCATGCTCTGGTGGCTTATCAAAGAAGGGGGTATCCACCATGCCGGGTTCAATCAAAGTAACGCGCATTCCGGTTCCGCGTAGTTCTTCTCGCAGATTGTAGCCTATGCCGGTCACTGCCCACTTTGTGGCGCTGTACATCGAGCCTGGAATTGTGGTTCTCCCAGCGGCTGAACCGGTTAATAATACATGCCCTTTGCTCCGTTTTAGTGCGGGAAGGCATGCCTGAAGCGTTAGCCCTACACCGTAAATGTTGGTCAGGATCATTTCGCGCCAGGCGTCGTGATCTGCACCGCTAAAGCCTCCAGGAGAACCACCGCGCCCAGCGTTTGCAAAGACCGCATCTATACGCCCAAATGTTTCAAGTGCTTGATCGACCATTGCTTGTTGTTGTGCCATGTCGGTGACATCCAACGCACATGTCAGCACGTTTTCGGGGCCAAGCTCTTGAGCCAGTGCGGTGAGTTTGTCGGTAGAGCGGGCGGCAAGTATTAGCTTATAGCCTTCACGCGAGGCTGCTCGCGCGGTGGCGGCACCAATTCCACTTGAGGCGCCAGTGATCATTAGGACACGGTGCTGCATATCGTGTGCTCCTAGCTCATTCAGGAAAGGGGAGCTATTAGAATGGCTAATTGCCCACAGTGTTGCAAATGAGCTGGTTCAGCTAGTGTGCGTGTTTTTCGTCTTTGCGTTTGAGCATGGATGAGAGATCGAGTATCGACTGCGCCATGTCGGCCATGCTTTTACTTTGATCCATCGATGTTTTACGCAAAAACCGGTAAGCCTCCTCTTCGGTCATCTCCTGGTAGGCCATAATAAGGCCTTTGGCACGTTCGATGAGCTTACGCTCACGAAGTGCTTTGCGGGTATTTTCCAGCTCATCACTAAGACCTTGAAGATGGCTCGATTGGGCGTGAGCAAGCTCAATCAGTGAACGCCCTAATGGAGATGTTAAGGCGCTGGCCGTCAGCTCTCCTAAGGGTTGAGTATCGCTTAAGGCCAAGAGCTGTTCGCAAGGAGCGAGTGTTGGTTGGCTAAGGGGTGTTTTAGCCTTCTCTAACGTCGAATGCACCTGAGCAATTTTTCGATGGCATAACGCCGTTAACTGGCGATTTAGAGTGTCTTCAACGGCCTTAATGCTATCGATACGTAATGTGGTTAGTTCGTACCATGTTTCGCCAAGCGCTTTGTCTGTGCGGGTTTCTTGGTGAGAATATTGGCAAGCATGCTGGTAAGCAGTGTTGCGAAGCTGTTGAATCCCCGCGAGTGTTCGCGGCGAGAGAGCCTGTTGCCAAGCAAGCTCTGCCTCGGGCGAGGCAAACTCTTCAAAGGTATCGAAGCAGCGCTGCTGGTCACGTACTAATTGATTCATCAACTCGCGATGGGCATCGTCGAAATGCCCACTGGTAAAGCCAAAGGCACCGCAGGCACGTTCTTGCCCAGCGAGCTCTTTGCCTTGCATAAGGTGAAAAATAGCTACCAGTGCACGTGTGATGTCCGGGTCTACCGAGGTGTCTGCTGCTTCAAATACAATAGCGAGAAGACCGCTGATTAAGTGGTTAAACGCTTGAGTTGCCGCGTCAGGGGAGACTGCAAATGAATGGATTGCTTGTCGCAAAGTGTCAAGGTCATCCAGAGCAAGCCACACTGCAGCGATCCGCCTGAGTAAGCGTGCCGCTGCCTGTGGCCGTGCTTCTTCGGCAAGCGCTTCTAGTCGCTGGCGCATAACGGTCTCAGCTTCTTGGCTACGCTGTACAAATTCCTTTCGCCGAGTGGCAAACCGCTTACCTTTAGAGGCAAGATAAATTGTTGAGGCTCCTCGTTCACGTTGGAGTGCATGAATAAAACCACTAATATCGCCAACGATTTCTGAGGTAGTGGTTAAGTGGTGCAGACTGTCGATATCGCATCGAAGGGCGGTTAAGAGTAGCTGTTGGGCTGAAGACATAATGGTTTCCTTTAACTCCCCGCCTGAGATGAAGTCCCCCCTGTCGCAACAACGTGTCGCAAAAAATCGTCGCGGATAAAGCGTACAGAGGGGGTAAGTGAACACTAACGCAGCGAGAGTGCGCCTGCGTTCGTATCGTCGCCAACCGCATCACGATAGGCTGTTGCTTCTTCAGCTTCTGTAGCATCGCTGAAACGTACTACCAGTACACAAGAAGCGAGCACTAATACGGTAATGCCGAGGTAAAAAAGCCCTTGTTGATAACCAAGACTTTCACTACGGAACAGAAAAGCTGCAGATACGGCGCCCACGTTTCCACCCGCACCCACAATACCCGCAACAGCCCCCAGTGCTTTTTTATTAATAAAGGGCACCACACCAAATGTCGCTCCCTCAGCCATCTGAACAAACAGGCTAAATACCAGCATGATGCCGATTGCGAGGCTTAAGATATGCATTTGTGAGAAGGCAATGAGCGCTATTCCTTCACACACCAAGGCGATAAACAGCCAGCGGACTCGACCTTTTAAACCCCCTTGTTTGGCGAATAGGTCTGAAAAAACGCCACCAAGGGTGCGGGCAAAAATATTCATAAGGCCAAACAAACCAGCGATTAAACCAGCGGTTGCCAGGGTCAGGTCAAACTTGTCGAAGAAATAAATAGCGGCAATATTGTTGATCGTTAACTCAACGCCGAAGCAGAGCCCATAAACAATAAACAACGCCCATACACGAATATCCTTTGCGGCGGCTAGAAAACTTTGTACTGCACTATTTTCACCTGTGGCTTCGGGTAGCTCACCGCGGGCGCGCAGGTCGCTAAAATTGCCATCGGGGGCGTCTTGGGTAAACAACCAATATCCAATCCCGGTAAAGAACAGCACGACACCAGGCACCACCATCGCTAGACGCCATCCCAGCGTTTCACTAACGCCAAGCATTAGCAAACCTGAGAAGATCAACGGCATCAGAATTTGTGTGGTACCGCCACCCAAGTTACCCCAGCCAGCACTGGTCGCATTGGCGGTGCCAACGACATTCGGCGCAAACATCATCGTGGTGTGATATTGGGTGATAACAAAGGATGCACCGATGGCGCCGATAGCCAAACGAGCGAGCAAGAAGGTCTCAAAGCTATTGGCAAAACCTATGCCCATGACGGGTATAGCGCCTAGCATTAACAAGCCGGTATAGGTTTTACGAGGACCAATTTTGTCGCATAGCACGCCAATCAGCAGACGGACAATAACGGTAATAGCAACGGAGGCAATAATAGTATTGCCGATCTGCGTTTGGGTAAGTGATAGGTCTTCACGGACCACTGCCATTAGTGGTGCGATACCAAACCAGCCAAAAAAGCAGATATGGAACGCGAACCAAGAAAAGTGGAACGCGCGCATTTGAGGGGTGGAAAAGTTTAATAGCCGAATGCGGTTAGCTTTATTGCGAATGTCCATGGATGGCCTCACAGAGCACGATACGAGTGGGTCAAAACATGGCGCTTGGAAAGGCGCTATGTTGTTAACGAGAACATGCCTTCGCCATTGAAGGGCAGGTTCGACGCACTCGTACCCGTTGGGCCTGGTCCACGCCTACCATCATTCAGTAAGAGTGAAGCAATTAGTTCGCCATAAGATGATTTTGTAAATAAAATCATCCATTTATTTTTGTGTGTTTGATAGGAGGGGCGTTGTGGTCGCTGGCGATGCACCAAGGTGGCGCACCTGCGATGTAGAAGTGCGACACGTGAGTGCTGGTTATTCGTGCAAATAAACGGCGTCAATATCTAGTGTTGAACGCTCACCTATCTCCTCAAAGTGAGCCTCTAGCCAGCGCTCGGCAGCGGCGCGCCCTTGGTCAAACAGATAACATAGAAACGCCCACTCTGAATTCATTTTGCTAGATACCGAGAGATCCGCTAGGGCCTGTTCGCCACTGATGCGGTGGAAGAGCGCTTGCTGGTAGCAGTTTTCAATCCCCTGTTCATCCAGTGCGCGCTTAAGTAGCGCAATCATGCGTATTTCTTTAATTAGGGCGGAATTAAAGGTAATTTCATTTAGCCGATTCATAATGGCCGAAGCGGAGGTAGGGACTTCTTCTCTACTGATGGGGTTAATTTGTACCAGCAGAATGTCTCGTGCGCTGCACTCCTCCATCAAGGGGAACAGCGCTGGGTTGCCCATATAACCGCCATCCCAGTACGCTTCGCCTTCTATCTCAACCGCTTGAAATACAAAAGGCAGGCACGCTGAGGCCATGACTGCGTCTACGCTCATCTCTTCGCGGCGAAAGACACGCTGTTTTCCGGTGCGAACGTTAGTGGCCGTCACAAACAGTTTAAGCTGTTCGCAGCGTCTTACGCGTTCGAAATCAATATGTTCAGCAACAATATCGCGCAGTGGATTAATATTAAGAGGGTTCATTTGGTAGGGGGATACCAGCCGGCTTAAAAGGTCCATGGCCACGTAACCCGGGGAATGATCGAGAGACCAGTTTCCGGTAAGTACGTCTAGTGGTGAACGGCGAATTGGACTCGTCATACCTGCTCGACTAACCGCTTTCCAGAACTGGTGCAGCGCTTGCCGAGCCGTCTCTTTGTTACCGCGGGTGAGGGCGTCTGCCATGACCACACCATTCATCGCGCCAGCGCTTGTTCCACTGATGCCCTCTATCTCGATACGGTCGTCTTCAAGCAATCGATCGATAACCCCCCAGGTGTAAGCACCGTGGGCGCCACCGCCCTGTAAGGCGAGATCTAGCTTTTTGATCTGCGACATAGCCGTTCCCTGCTGAGTGGATGATTAAAAGCGGTAACGCACCCAGCATGGCATAAAAGCGTGTGATATGTGTACGTCTCCAAAAAAGGCGCGCAGCACGAAAAGGCGCACAGCATGCCATTAAGGTGAATCTGCTAATGGCGAGGGGCGTCCTGTTGAAAGGGGAACTTCATAAACGGCATGCTCCATCAGTTTATCAAGCTGTAGCGCTAGCTGGCTGCTGGCCTCTTCCATCATGGCTAGCGCTGCAAGCTGACCATTATGATCACCTTGGCGGGCAAATTTCAGCGCTTCTAAACCGCTTTCATGGAAACGCTTATGTGGCGCCGCCAGCGCTTTGTAAGCTTCCGTGTGCTTATAGCGACGACCATCACCCATAAAGTACCAGTGCCCAAGTGTGCAGTGCTGATGATCTTCTAAACTCTCTTCGAGGTGGGCAGAGAGTAGCTGCCTATAAAGGCGGCTTTTCCATACTGCATGCTCAAGTTTGGTGGCGTGCAAATAAGCCGTGGTTGTACTGTGGTGTATGACCTTATACATATGTCGTGACTGGTCTATCAACTGCTCAATTACCTGCTCTGCTGATTGGGCGGCGCTGGTTAGAGCCTTTATTTCCTGCTGCTGATAATCACGGATCTTTGCATCTTCATTTACTTGCGATGTGGTGCGCTCGATCCATTGCGCTAGCTGATGCGCTAATTGCTGAGAGTGTTCTGATAATTCCTGCAGGTCCTGCACAATCGCTGGCATGCCTGCCGGTTGCTCATGGAAGTGAGCGACTTCCAAGGCCGCAGTGATGGCTAGCGCTTGTGTGTGACCTGCGTTATGCCCTAATTCGACACTTAGCTGGCGTATATCGTGAAAGGCTTGCTCGGTCACTAAAGAAGACGATAAATACGCGTCTGTTTGCTGGCAGCGTTGGCGGTGTTGTTGCAATGTTTGTGCGGTTTGCTCGGCTTTATGGAGCCGGCCGAAGGTGTCGGTGAGTGTCGATTGCTCGGCAGCAAGATGCTGAGCGTGGACTTCTACGCCCTTGCTCAACGAGCAAAGCATATCTGCGCCTCTGGCCTGAAGCATGCTGAGTGACTCAACAGGCGTCATCAAGCTGATTGCGCGACAGCCGTGACGCTTTTTTTCGATATCTAACTGGGCATTCAACGCCGCTACTTCTTGTTCTAGGCGATGGATAGTTTGATAAGGGTGCATAAAAGCAAACATGGCCAGTACCTGCAAAATAGTAGTTAGCTTTGTGATGTTTTGTCACAAAGTATTGCAGGTGGTTGCCGTGCGTGCCTGAATTACCTTGTATTAATGATGAAAACCAGTCTCTTGCGTTTTTGGCGGCTATGTTTCTTAATGTATCTGGCTCAGTCTCGAAGACCAGTCTAAAAGACCGACCTTACAGAGTAGGTGGTTTAACCGCTCGGGTATTCTGATGAGAACGTTATCAGCGTTGGGCTAAGTGAGGAGCGTTGCCGCTTGGGCAGCGCAGAAACTGTGACGTCGCTAACCACTCTTCATCAGGGTAGTAGGCGAAGACATACTGGTTCTCTTTCAAACTGTCGATAAGCGGATACGTGATGTCTTCGCGTACGGCAGGGCAACCGTGGCTACGTCCCAGCCTGCCGGTCTGCGTAATAAAGTCGTCGCTAACATAGTCAGCGCCATGGATTACAATCGCCCGCTCAAACGCGAGGTCATTGACCTCTGGCTCTAAGCCATCCAGGCGCAACGAATAGCCATTACGACCATAATAACTATTCATTGTGCGAAAGAGTCCGATGCTGGATTGGTGACTCTCAGGGGTGTTGGAGAAAACCTCTGCCAACGCATCGCCAGAGCCTTGCCCGTGGGAAACGAGCTCTTCAAATAGCAGCTTATGTTGATGTAGGTCGAAGACCCACAGCCGTGGCTCGGTAGACGGAAGCGAGTAATCAATGACGGCTAAACGCTCAGCGGTTGGGTCAGCGCAGCTAAGTGATTGAGCGGCGAGTCTTAGCGCTTCTGGCGTTGCCGATGGCGCTAGTTGGAGCAGTTGATGATGTAATGGCGAAACACCGTGAGGTGGTGTGGAGGCTACTTGAGAGAAATAGCTAGCCGCTTGCAAAGGAAGGCTTAATAACGCTAATGGCAAAGAAATAATGACAGCAGAAGCACGCAGATATAAAGGCATAGAGTGCAATCTCACAATAGATATCGACGAAGGGTGTGCATAAACGGCTATGATGAAAGGAAGTGCCGCAACAATGATGAATAGTAACGCAAGGAGGGGCGATGAACGAGACACAGTTACTAAGACGATGGGCGATAGGGATGGCTCTATGTCTGACGCTGATCCAAGCGCCTCAGTTAATTACCAGCGCGCAAGCTGACCCAGGCTCACTTGAGCAGGCATTAGCTCAGCGTGTAGATGCTCAAACAAGTGCGTTACTGCCTGTTGGTGACTTTTATCAACAGCTAGATCAACGGCCAGTCTGGCAAGATAGCAATCGTGTTGAAGCGCTGGTGGACGCGCTAAATAGTCTTGAAGATGATGGCTTGGCCCCCGGTGATTATAGCGCTGGCGACCTGATGGACGCATTTCAGACTAGCCAGCAAGCAAGTACGTTGGCCCAAGCTGATTTTGATATTCAGGCCACGAAAGCATTGTTGCTAGCGCTTGAGCATCTCTCACGGGGCAAGGTAAATCCAAATGAAGTTGAGCCTAAATGGGATATCCCCAGGCCTGAGCGTCGCTACTCTTTACTGCGCATTGCCCATGCGGTCGAAAATGGCGATATTCAGGGCGCGCTTGATTATGTCAGGCCCTCATCGGCTGAGTACGCTCAGCTACGTGATGCGCTACGTCATTATCGTACGCTGGCGGAAAAAGACAGTGTTCCCTACCTGACGGGCCGCGATGAGGCGTTACGCCCAGGTGATGCCAATGAAGATGTGCTGGTATTGCGACAGCGCTTGGCCTATTGGGGAGAAACCGATTTGCTGGCGGCGGATAGCAGTGCTTATCCAATGATTGAGGCCCAGTCAGTGGTTAGTGACCAGCGTACCTACGATGCTGAGTTAGAACGGGCAGTTAAGCAATTTCAACGTCGCCATCAGTTACAAGAAGATGGCGTTGTGGGTGAGCGCACGCGACTTGCATTGAATACACCTGTTACGTCGCGTATCGATCAACTTCGTGTCAATTTAGAGCGAGCTCGGTGGATCAGGCCTACTCAAACCAATGAGCCGCGAGTATGGGTTGATATTGCGGGTTATCGATTGCATTACACTCGGCCCAATGGTGAGCACTGGGATGCTCGAGTGGTCGTTGGTACACCGCGGCGCGAAACGCCTATTATTCATTCGGCAATTAGTCACTTAACCGTGAATCCTTCTTGGACTATCCCGCCGACCATAATGCGTGAGGATGTTTTACCTCAGGTAAGACGAGACCCTGGCTATTTAGCACGGCGAAATATTCAAGTGTTAAGTCCCTCCGGCGAACGGCTAGACGCTGACGCTATTGACTGGCAGCGACCTGGTGCGGTGATGCTGCGTCAAGTATCAGGTGGCGGTAACCCGTTAGGCCGCGTGGTCGTGCGTTTTCCTAACAATGAAATGATCTATCTACACGATACGCCAGCAAGAGGGCTGTTTCAGCGGTCTCAGCGAGCGCTAAGCTCTGGTTGTGTGCGCGTTGAGGGTGTAACGGAATTTGCACAGTTATTGCTTCAGGATAGTGGCAGTCGCTACCAGCTATCATCATTGCTTAACAGCAGTGGAAGTGACCGTAATGTTAATCTCCCACAGCGCATTCCTGTCGCATTGCACTACCTGACTGCCTGGCCAAATGCCCAGGGGGAAGTGGAGTTCCGTGATGATATTTACCGCCGTGACGCTGACCTGTTAGCCGCATTGTTACAAGCTGCATAATGTGGTGGGCAGATTTTTGGGCTGTTTATAAGAACGGTTTATAAGACAAGGTCTGCCTAAAACAGTAACGCCGCCCAGAGGGCGGCGTTACTGTTTAATGCAGAGCAAGTAACGTTACTGCTCATCTTGGCGTTCGTAACTTGCAACACTGATAGTGCCTGTTTCACCGCTATCCAGTGCTGCCAGCATGGGTTCGGCTTGGCGCTGGAAAGCAATCAACGTGTCGCCGCTGAGGCTGGTGTTTTCAGGCAGCTCTACGCTCATCGCGTTCACTGGAGTGTTATTGACGATGACTTCATAGTGTAAATGAGGCCCCGTGCTACGCCCTGTATTACCTGAAAGCGCAATGCGCTCGCCCATCTCAATACGTTCGCCTTGAGTCACAAGTGGACGTGAAAGATGTAAATAGCGGGTGCGATAACCGTTGTCATGGCGAACGACAATGTAGCGCCCGGCAGCATGATGGTTGCCCACTCGCTCTACTCGGCCGCTGGCCGGTGCAGTAATCGGAGTACCAATGGGCATCGCAAAGTCGGTACCGTTATGTGGGCTTATACGGCCCGTCACCGGGTGTTTGCGGCGCGGATTAAAGTTAGAGCTTAAACGGTAATTACCTTCAAACGGATAGCGCGAGAAAGCAGGGTCTAAGCTGCTTCCTTCAGGCGTATAGAAATTGCTATCGGTGGCATTACGAAGAAGCGTTAAGTCCATGCGTTCGCCATTGTATTTAACGGCAAGGACACGAGAATCAAACGCTTCCCCATCAATCATGTCTGACTCAACTAGCACTTGGAAGCGATCACCACGACGGCTGTCGCGGCGAAAGTCGAGTTTCTTCTCAAGTAGTCGAGTGAGCTCAGTAACGGCACCGCTACTCAGGCCAGTTGCCTGGGCGGAGCGTGCAAAACTACCGCTTACGCTACCTGCGTAGAGACGCTGTACCGCTTCACCCTGGCGCTCAATAACGGTTGCTGCAAAGTGCTCTTCATCTTGCTCAAGCAAGATACCATCGCGAGTATTCTTCATCATGCGTAACGACAGTAAGCGACCATCTTCATCTAATTGATAGTCGAAACTGTTACCAGCACGCCAATGAGTAAGCATACGTGGATCTGGAAGGTCATCTAGCAGCGTCAGCACTTCGCTATAGCCAAGGCCTAGCTTATTCTGTGCTAGCAGCGCGAAGGTCTCACCCGATTCAACAATATGTGTTTTCCACTTTGGAACGTAGGGTTCGTCTGCAGCAAGTTCCAGCTCGAGAAATGAGATGTCATCAAACAGCTCAGCGCCATAATCTTCGTACGAAGTGGCATCGGCGATTTCAACGGAAGCAGTGTTGTCAACATCGAGCATGCCGCTTGAGAGAGTCCCTAATACTACGGCCATATGAAGCGCGCCGTCATCAAGCTGGGCATTAATGTAGGGGTCAGTCTTGGCGCTAGCCATCGAGGCTTCGGCGCTTGTAATGACATCCAGATCGACGATTTCCGTAGCCGCGAGGTCCTGCAACGGAATATGTTCGCGCGTGGCATCAAGAGCACGTGAGGCTCGATCAATGGCTTCAGCAACGGGGGTGCGCTCTTGGCGCAACGAAGGAACCCCCGGCGCCGAATCACTGGGAAGCGGAACAAGCACGCTTTCCAGAGGTGTGTGAGGTTGGTTTAAGTCGTGATAGGTCGTAATTAATTTTTGTGTGCCCAGCACAGTGACCATTGTGGCCACGGGTAACAGTAACAATTTATGCGTGCGGGGCAGCGAATGAAGAATTCGCAACATGGGTAAATGGGCCGCCGAGTTCGTGATAAATGAGTAACATGAAAGAAAGTAAACCCAAGAACCATACCCCATGACGGTGAGGGTGAACAGACTGTATGTCCATACACTAAATGTACTTCCGTTGGAATACGGAAGTAATAAGTAAGTAATATTGTTTATGAACGCTGTTTGCTAAAAAAAGTAACTTTACGAAATAACAATTGAGAGCTAAGTAGACGTACTAATTAACCATAGAGAAATGACGCTAATCAACATTTTTCGTCAAATTTAGAAGTTAAATTAATCATGTAATGCTTTTGTTTTGGTTTTGTGGATGTTTTGTCAAGCTTTGCGTTGCATGAAAGCTCATCACGTCCATGAAACGATCTTCAGGTAATTTGCATATAAGGCGTTAGGCATTGCATCTTCACTTTTTTGTAACGAATTGTTTTTTTTGCTGTGCTTGACAGAGCTAATGTCGATTGTCAGTGATTTAGAGGGTGGTCGTGTCAGATGGCCCCTTAGGCAGCCTGATACCTAGGAATAATTGTTTGCAAGCAAGTACTCAGCGCTTTTTCCTGGCATTCTATAAGGGTTTTTCGAAGATTAAGCGGATTATTTCGCTGTTTAGCGTCGAGGGAATCGAAATGTCTCGAGTAACTCTTGCACAGTGGCAGATGCTGGCAGCCGTTGTTGACCATGGTGGGTTTGCGCGGGCGGCCGAGGCTATACACAAAAGCCCATCTACGCTTAACCATGCCGTGCATAAGCTAGAAGAGCAGTTGGGTGTTCAGGTGCTGGAGCCGGTAGGTAGGCAGGTGCGCTTAACCGAAGCGGGCGAACTCTTACTGCGTCGAGCACGTCAGTTAATTGAAAGTGCCGCCTCTTTAGAAGATGTGGCTACCCGTTTGGCTGCAGGCCTGGAAGCTGAAGTCGTGGTCGCTATTGACCAGATTTTTCCAGCGGCTGCCCAAGCGAAAGCACTTGAGCGTTTCTCAGAAATGTATCCTCAGGTCAGAGTGCAGTTGCATGAGAGCGTACTAAATGGTGGTACGGAAATGCTCCACGATGGTCGTGCCGACCTGGTGGTCTCAGGGATTGCGGCTCAAGGGTATTTAGGTGAGCCGCTGGTGAACGTCCGGTTTATAGCCGTTGCGCACCCAAGCCATGAGTTACACCAGCTTAGTCGCTCGCTAGACTTGCGGGATCTTACCCAGCATCGGCAATTAGTAGTGCGCGATTCAGCGCTACGCCAGTCGACTAATTCCGGCTGGTTGAAAGCGGAGCAACGATGGACGGTGAGTCACTTAAATACGTCATTAGATATGCTGAAGCGTGGGCTTGGATTTGCCTGGATGCCAGAGACCCGTATTGCTGATGAACTTTCAAGTGGACAGCTCAAACCGTTGCCGCTCAGTGCGGGTGGGGTACGAATGGTGCCTATGCAATTAATATTCAGAGACCGAGATCAAGCTGGCCCCGCAGCGCATGCCATGGCACAGGCATTGAAGCGGGGAGTAAGCGAGCTCTGTCCTAAGGATTCGATTTCATCGAATGAATCGCCGTAAAACATCCGCTTGAGCATCGGTGGGGCGGGCGTATGCTAAATGTAATCAGCACTATTAATACGTTTATGGCATACGATTATTACAACAGGAGACGCCCGATGGGACTGCTTGTTAACGGCGAATGGGTTGATCAGTGGTACGACACTAAAAAGCATGGTGGAGAATTTGTCCGCGAGTCTGCCCAGCTTCGCGACTGGGTAGGTGATGATGCGATGATGGATGCACCGTCAGGCAAAGAAAGAGAAGGGCAGAGCTACCCTGCTCAATCAGACCGTTACCATCTTTATGTATCTCTAGCCTGTCCTTGGGCGCATCGAATTCTGATTATGCGCAAATTAAAAGGGCTGGAATCACTCATTGGCGCTTCTCATGTCAGCCCGTTGATGCTGGATAAGGGCTGGACGTATGACCAAAGTGAGGGCGCCAGCGGAGACCCTGTCAATCACGTCGACTATCACTATCAGCTCTACACCATGACCGACTCAGCTTATACAGGCCGTGTCACGGTGCCGGTGCTTTGGGATAAGCAGCGTAGCGCAATCGTTAATAATGAGTCGGCTGATTTGATGCGCATTTTTAATCGCGCGTTTGATGAGTTGACCGGTAACGATTTAGATTTTTACCCTGACGACTTGCGTAGCACTATTAATGACATCAACGACGATGTGTACGAGCACATTAATAACGGTGTCTACAAGTCGGGTTTTGCGACGGAGCAGCACGTGTATGAAAAACATGTGCAAGCACTGTTCGATGCCTTAGAACGCATGGAAAAACGCTTGAGCGAGCACCGTTATCTAGCAGGGGAGTGGTTAACAGAAGCGGATATTCGGCTTTTCACCACGCTGATTCGCTTTGATGCTGTCTATTACGGTCATTTTAAGTGCAACTTAAAACGTATCGAAGATTACCCAAATCTCGCAAATTACGTTCGCGAGTTGTATCAGTGGCCGGGCATTGCAGAGACGGTCAATATGGATCATATAAAACGCCACTACTACTACAGCCACGACACGATTAACCCAACGCGCATTGTGCCTGCCGGACCGCTGCTGGATTTAGAACGCACCCATGATCGTGAACGCCTATCAGGGAAGGGCATTCGTCGTCGAGCATTATAATTTATAAAAAGATAAAGATAGCTTCTCAAAAGCCGCTACTAACAAGTCGCTACTAATAAATAGGGCCACCTAGCAACTAGGTGGCCCATTTGGCTAATTAATCGCTAGGTTAAGCGATTTGAGCTGGCAGCTTACTGGTTATCGTTAACGGCTTCGCGAGTAGACTGCCAAGCGCTTTGAGCGCCTTCTTTGGTTGTTTGCCATGCATCACGTGCACTGCTTTTAGTCTGTTCCCACCAATCACGATCATAAGTAGGAAAGGATTCAATCTCTTCTTGGGAAGCTTCGAGCATAATGCGATGTTCGGTATCGCCATCACTCTCAGTATGGGTTTCCAGAGTAAATTGGTCGGTGTTAATGACAATTTCACGACCACCCAAGCCCAATACTGCGCCGCTTTCAATCACTAGCGCAGAAATACGCATCTCTTCATCAAAAAGGATGTCTTCGACTTCACCGATCTCTTCACCAGAACCGCCAGAGAAGAATACCTCTGCATCCATGATGTCATCTGCCGAATACATACCTTGGGGTTCAGTTGATGCCTGAACACCAAAGGCCAAGCTGCCTAAAAGGGCGGTGCTGATAGCGGTGGTAAGCATTGTCTTACGCATAGCATCTCTCCATGTAGCTATAAATGTGCGATTTAACACTTTCAGAGTGGGCGGTATACGTTAAAAGCTGTTTGCCCAATCGTCGGCACGACGTTCAGCCTCTTCCCGTTCTAAGCCATATTTCTGCTGTAGTTTGCCGACAAGTTGATCCTTTTTGCCACCAATCTGGGTAAGTTCGTCGTCAGTCAATTCGCCCCAGCTAGCGCGGGCTTTTCCCTTCATTTCTTTCCAATTGCCTTCGATCTGATCCCAGTTCATAGCATCACTCCTTGAAGTTAGTGAACATCATTAGGCACTTCTCAGGTTAGACGAACAGTGAGTATGTGCAAGTCGCAGTGTTAATAACGGTTAATGTAAAAAAACTGGTCATGAGCTACTGCCGGTGTTAGTATGCGCCCTCCTCGCATGTGTTGACCCCTCCATCACGACGATAAGCGATTTCCTATGTAGCTTTGACTACGCAGTGAAATGCTTGCGGGAACATCTTGCCAACTGCAGATGTTCATTGCTGTGAAGATGGCGCGCCTCCAGTATTTCACCAAACGGGTGAAATCGGCGCAGAAGGTCGCCACAGCGGTTAGCCCGCTACTGCGGTGTTTGCTAACCGAATGCTAGGTGCGACCGGCGTCTCCGACTCCACTGATGATGATATCCGCCCTGCGGATCCTTGTTTATTAATATGCATTGTCACGCGTATTAACGAGCAGAGTCAGAGACGCTTACGATGTTTTTTGCCGGTACAGCCGGCCTACCAAGGTGTGATTAATGACCTCGACTTCTGTCGCTTCGCCGAGCTTCGGCGATCTTGCTCTGTTGCCTGCCGTTCTCTCTGCTGTTGAAGCACAAGGCTACGAAATTCCCTCGCCAATCCAGGCGCAGACAATTCCTGCGTTGCTGGAAGGCCGCGATATGCTGGGCCAAGCACAAACTGGTACCGGTAAAACCGCTGCGTTTGCATTGCCATTGTTATCGCGTTTAGAACTTACCCGTCGCGAGCCTCAAGTGTTGGTTATGGCTCCGACCCGTGAACTTGCTCAGCAGGTTGCGGCTTCGTTCAGTAAATATGGCCAAAACCTTAAGGGTCTTGAAGTGGCGATCCTTTGTGGCGGCCAAGAATACCGTGAACAACTAGGTGCGCTAAAGCGCGGTGCCCAAGTCATTGTTGGCACCCCAGGCCGTATTATCGATCACCTTGATCGCGGTAGTTTGAAACTCGATGGCCTTTCAGCACTTGTGCTGGATGAGGCTGACGAAATGCTGCGCATGGGCTTTATCGACGACGTAAAACGCGTGGTTGCCGATACCCCAAAAGATGCTCAGCGTGTGTTCTTCTCGGCAACGCTGCCGACTGAAATTGAGCGCATTGTTAACCGCTATTTGGTTAATCCGGTGAAAGTCGCGATTGAGTCGCGCACGACCACCGGCGAAAACATTGAGCAGCGTATTGTACGCGTTGATGGTGGCGCTAAGCTTGAAGCCCTGGCACGTATTCTGGAAGTTGAGCCAGTTGATGGGGCCATTGTCTTTGTGCGTACCCGTGCGGCCTGTACCACGCTGGTTGAACAGTTAACGGCTCGTGGTGTTAACGCTGCAGGTTTGTCAGGTGATCTGGACCAGAGTCTTCGTGAACGCACCATTACACGTTTGAAGCGTGGCAAAGTCGATGTGTTGATTGCGACCGACGTCGCTGCACGCGGTCTTGACGTGTCGCGTATTACTCATGTTATTAACTACGATCTGCCGCAAGACGCAGAAGCCTACACCCACCGTATCGGTCGTACCGGTCGTGCGGGCCGTAGCGGTATCGCGATTACTTTCGCTGGTTTCCGTGAAGGCCGTAAAGTGGGCTGGATGGAGCAGGCGACCGGTCAGAAAATGACTGAAATGCCGCTGCCAGACGAAGCGGCTATTCGCGCTCACCGTGATGAAGTGTTCCACCATCGCGTTGTGGCGGCCTTGACCAAAGGTGCTGAAGAGCAACGTGCATTGGTTGAGCGCTTGGTAGAAGAAGGTCATGACGCCGTTGAGCTAGCCTGTGCTTTTGCCGCGATGGCGCGTGCTGACGAAGCGCCTATTGGTCGCTTGCAAGCACCGCGTAAAGAACGTGCTCCGCGTGATAGCGCTCCTGGTGGTAAGCCAGGTGGCCGTCGCGAGCGTTCAAGCGCGCCTAGCGAAGGAATGATTCGTTACCGTGTTTCTGTTGGCCATAAAGATGGCGTTAAGCCTGGTCAACTGGTTGGTGCACTGGCGAATGAAGGCGGCATCGAAGGCGCGCGTATCGGTCGTATCGATATTCGCAACGCTTTCTCGGTAGTTGAGCTACCCAGTGGCCTGCCTTCCACTATTCTGGCGAAAATGGCGCGTGCCCGCGTTGCTGGTCGCCCGTTAGAAATTAGTGAAGACAGTGCACCTGAGCGTGCTCCACGTCGTCGTCGTGATGACGGTGATGCACCAGTTCGTCGCCGCGAACGCGCTTAAGTTAATGTATAGCGCCATATTTTAATGGTGCTTTAAAACGACGTTTAACGATCGTTCTATCCCCTTACGCCCAGCGGCTTAAGGGGATTTTTTTGCCTCTAATTGCAGCTGGGAAGTTGAGCTACGTTAGTATGATGATGGTTCAGTAAAAGGAGGCTGCATGGACGCACCGCTACATGACTGGAATTTAGCTCCAAAAGAGGCCGTAGCGCTGCAAACAGTGCTGGCGAAACGACTTGAAACCACGGATCGTATCGGCCCCGTACACCACGTTGCTGGGGTGGATATTGGGTTTGAAGCGGATGGTGAGATCACTCGCGCGGCGGTGGTTGTTCTAAAGTGGCAGCCTGACACCACGCAGCACTTGGCTATGGTTGAGCAAGTGGTTCATCGTGAGCCAACACGTATGCCTTATATTCCTGGTCTGCTCTCTTTTCGTGAGATCCCAGCAGCTCTGGAAGCATTCACTAAGCTTACGATCACACCAGAACTGGTAATGGTCGATGGCCAGGGAATTGCACATCCTCGACGACTTGGCGTAGCCGCTCACTTGGGGCTATGGCTAAATTTACCGACGATCGGCATCGCTAAGTCCCGATTAACGGGGCAGCATGCAGAAGTGGGAAATACGCGTGGTGATTGGGTGCCTCTAACATCAGGTAAAGACGTTATTGGCGCTGTGCTGCGTTCGCGGGCAAACGTAAAGCCGGTATTTGTGTCGCCTGGTCATCGATTATCCCTTGAAACGTCGCTGGACTGGGTGGTGCGCTGTTTAGGGCGCACCAAGTTACCAGAACCCACGCGGTTAGCGGACCGGCTTGCGTCAAGACGCGACCAAAAGCGACCTACGTAAAGCGCAGGAAATGGCGCAGTAGGCCAGTGGCCGCTTGGGTGTCGGTAATGGCGTTTATGAGCGCGTCAGGATTATCACCTTGGTCGCGCAATATGGCTTTCTGGCGCTCGATATAAGCATGCATTACTGGTCGGGTGAACTCTGGATGAAATTGCACACTCCATTGGCGAGGGCCATAACGTAGTGCTTGATGAGCATCGTGACTGTTATGAGCCAATACCGTGGTGTTGCGGGGCAGTTGCATGACGGACTGGGCATGGGTCAAGTGGGCCGGGAATTGCGTGGGCAGCTTGCTAAACAGAGGGTCTTGATGACCTGCTTGGGTGAGACGTACGTTGTGCGTTCCAGACTCTCTTCCTGCGGGGTGGTAATCACTAATGCCGCCGAATGCTGACGCCATCAACTGATGGCCATAGCACACGCCAAGCATTGGGACGTTCTCGGCTAACGCCTGCTGAAGCCAAGGCTTTAGCGCCTCGCTCCACGCTGCCTGTTCGCTCACCATGCTGTGAGAACCCGTGAGCATAATGCCGGCAAATGATGCAGGGGAAGGGGGAACGCCTTGTTTGCGGGCATCCCAAACCCTGAGCGACAGATGTTCAGGCAGTGCCGTCGAAAGTTGATTGATAAAGAGTTGCTCGAAATCACCGTATTGGTCGACCACTTCAGGGAAGGCGTCACCGGTTTTGATAATGACTAAAGAGGCCATGGCGTTCTCGTTGTCCTGTCAGAGGAAAGGTTAGAGAGGAAAGGTTAGCCCAATCAGGGCATTACCCTGTAAGGTGATAATTCTCACCATACACCTTTTTCGCTTTATATTAGGAGCCTAAAATGCAAAAGATAACTCGTGCTGGCGAGCCCATGGACGTTGCAGGTACGCTGCCTGCCCCAGGCCAAACGGCTCCGCTGATGACGCTCACCAATGCCGATTTAGAAGATGTAACCCTCGATACTTATTCGGGCAAGCGCAAAGTGCTGAATATTATCCCGAGTGTGGATACACCCACCTGCGCGGTGTCTACTCGGCGGTTTAATGAGCTGGCCTCGGAGTTGGACGACACTGTTGTGCTGGTGGTGTCTGCTGATTTGCCTTTTGCAGCCAAGCGCTTTTGTGGCGCAGAGGGGTTAGATAACGTTGAAACCCTGTCTACCTTTCGCCACCGAGAGTTCCAAGAAGCCTGGGGTGTCGCGTTAGCGAATAGTGCAATGGAAGGATTGTGCGCGCGTGCCGTGGTAGTGCTCGATGCGGACAACCGTGTGTTGCACAGTGAGCTTGTGAGCGAGCTGAAAAACGAACCTGATTATGAGGCCGCGCTGGCAGCCTTAAAAGGCTAGCCAGACGGCAGTGCGCAGGTATCTAGCGTGCACTTTGCTTAGCAGCCGCCACCAGTGCACTAATCAAGCGTTGCTGGGGGCGGTTGAAAATAAGCCACTCTGGGTGCCACTGAACGCCGATCAAAAAATCATGTTTTGTGGATTCAATTCCCTGCACCAGTCCGTCCCGGTCGCGGGCAACAATATTGATGCCGTCACCCGCTTTATTGACCGCCTGATGATGCAGGCTATTCACACGGCACCACGTGACGCCCAATAGCTGATAAAGCTTGCTCCCTCCGACTATATCCACTGTCTTACGCGGTAGAACCGTGCGTCGCCGCTTAAGCCCTTCGTGGGTAGTGTAAATATCAGGGTCGAGGGTGCCGCCCAAGTGAACGTTGATTAGCTGAGCCCCTCGACAAATGCCTAACACAGGAGTGTTTTGCGGAATAAATCGGCCGAGTAGGTTGAGTTCCAGTTCATCACGGGCCGGATCCAGCCGCACGTCTAGCTGTACTTCATCACCGTAAAGATGTGCTTGAATATCATCGCCGCCACCAATAATTAGCCCGTCTAAGTGTTCTGGCAGGGGACGTGAAGGGGACAAGCGAAGTGGTTTACCGCCATGTCGCCATACGGCGAACCAGTCAAACCACCAAGCTAGGTGGCTTTTTTGATCAGAAGTTGTAATCCCAATAAGCGGTCGAGACATGCTGGCAAGTTCTCACTAAGGCAGTGTATTTAGGATGACTTGAATAAGCCAAGCAGCTTCGTTTTACAGCGTCTCCACCAAGGCTGGCTGTGTTCAGCAATATACTCATTACAGCGTGCACGCAGCACGTCACTGTTTGCGGCCAGCTTTTCTACCTCAACCCAGCGGTTCCACTCCACTACTGACCCCCAACCAGGCTGTGAAAGCTGCGCATTCGGTAGCCGATAATGAAACGTTGGGCGTGGTTTAGTGAGCTGGCTATGCAGCAACTCATGGGGATGGTCGGGTCGCAGGTGCGCAAACAGCGGCAGTAGGTCTAGCTCCCGGTTCCGAGTAGGGTTGTAGTGTAAATAGTCATCGATAAACGTATCTAAGTCGGGCTGATAGCCGGAATTCAGGACTTTAAGCGCGTACTCTTTATGAAATGGATTAGCGTGGGGCAATACCTCACGGGTAATGTCGACTTTGATTTCATCGCGCAGCCAACTGGCGAGCAGTAAATACGCTTGCATCATTGCTAGAAGGTAATCAACGTCAAGTCGTTCTACTTCAGGGTTTAGATGCAGCCCAAATCCGTAGAGTAAGCTGGCATCCGTGCCTTTCGCTCCTTTGTCACGAAGGGCGCCAAATAGCTGGTCTAGTTGGTCCAGTTCATCCCAGGGAATCGGTGGACAGACAATTTCCGTAGGCACTAAGCCTGTCACCATGTCGCCAATAAGTTCGCGGGTTTTTTGATGGAACTCTATTCGACGCTGGTGCTGCTGGCGTGCCCATTCACTGTCGCCTTCATGGTGTTCTTCTAGTAGCGTCTTATCAGGATGAGCATACTGGGTGTCCAACTCAATGCCGAACTCGCCCCATCGAGTCGCTTCTACCAGTAGCCGATGGGGGCTTACCACGTTAAGCTCACCCCCAAATAGCTCGCGTACCAGTTTAGCGGTATCACGCGGCGGAAGTCCGGCGAATTCAATTTCAACACCGACACGCCTTGTTTTTCCGTCACTATTTGTACGGTTAGGAGGAGCTTGCAGCGTCATCTCGGTATCCTTGAGGTGAACGTTTAAGCCAACAGCCTATCATAGTCACGCATTAAGGCTGAGGGTATTAAGTTAAGTAAACGCTAACTAACCGGCGTGTTGTGTCGGTCTATTTCCAGGAGTCAAATGTGCGACAGCACTGGACAATCAATATCGTGTTAAGCGTTTTTTTGACGCTACTCATAGGTCTGATGACCCATGCTCAGGCGCAGAGCGTTTCGCTGCCTAGCCTGGGTGGGGGCAATGACGCATCGGAAGAGCAGAACGTCAGTGGTGAAAGCTTCCAAAACTCGCTTAACGATGTGATCACAATGCTGGAGAGCGAAGAACAGCGTAAAGCGCTGCTCGACTCTCTGCGAGAATTACAGCTTGCCACTGATGCGACCGAAGAGGACAAAATCGTCCATCAAGGCCTGCTGGGTGCATTAGCAGATACGCTGACCGATATTGGCGAGCACGCTCAGGCAGGTGACTCGCCGATTGATGAATGGTCACGGCAATTGGTGCAAGGGGCTGCCGATTTACGCGCATTAAATGATGGTGCTGACCAGGGTGAAGCGGTACGCGCCGTGGCAGAGGGTGCCGTCCTTGCAGTTGTTTGGGTCGTACTGTTGGTCGTTATGATTGCGTTTGGGCGCTTGATCGCCAGACGGCGGGAATGGCCTCTGGACTTACCTCGAGATCCAAAAGCATGGTTATTGGCTGTACACTTTTTACGTCGCATGCTGCCCTGGGCGCTGTCTTTCGCGATTACGCTGGGGGTTGGACAAATATTGCCGTACAGCTCCGGCCGCACGATTGTATTGGTTGTCGCTTATGTGTGTGTGTGTGGTCGCGCACTGTCGGTGGTGATTGAAACGGTCATTGCGTTTTTCAGCCGAGGCCATCGTTTTACAGCGGTGCAGGTGCTGCAACAGAAAGCCTTGCGCGGCCTGTTTGTCATTGGCGCATTAATCGCCTTGGGCGACGCGGTGAACTCCACCCGTTTAGTAGAGCTGTTGGGTAGCGAACTATCCAGCTTAGTGTCTGTCCTTGCGAATATGCTAGCTGCTCTGCTGTCTGCACGCTTCATATTTAAGTTTAAACGCCCCGTTCGTCATCTGATTTGTAACCGCCCTTACAAGCAGCGCCGCGATGCAAGTGCTGCCGTTGAGATGATTCGTGCGCTGGGCGGCCTCTGGCATATTCCTGCGCTGCTGATGGTGGGGGGGTCATTGTTGGCGATCTTCATCACCGTGGGGGATGTGGGAACAGCGCTTGCACGCTCGATTATCTCGGCAAGCTTGTTGGTGTTGACGCTAGTGGTGACGGGCTTGCTGAGACGTCAGTCAGAACGCTTAGGTAAACGCCGCCATCGTCGTCGTTACAGCCAATATCGTAAGCGTTTAGAGCGCTTTGGCTTTGTACTTGCCCACCTTTGCGCCTGGATGGTGTTCGCTGAACTGTTTATGCAGGTTTGGGGAGGGTCGTTGTTTGGGCTTGGTCAGCAAGCGGTAGCCAGTGCCCGTATTGGCCAAGCCTTGGTAAGTCTGGGTTCAACCATTTTGCTGGCTTGGCTGGTATGGATTTTTGCTGATACGGCGATTCAGCGGGCGCTAACATCATCCGCGCGCTCTCGCGGTAGGCGAGTGAATCAAGCCCGGGCGCAAACCATTACGCCGATGATTCGCAATGTGATTTTTGTCACGATTTTGATCATTGCGGTAATTGCCGGGTTAGCAAATCTTGGCGTTAACGTTACGCCACTACTTGCTGGTGCGGGTGTTATCGGCCTGGCGATTGGTTTTGGTGCCCAAACGTTGGTGCAGGATTTAATCACCGGGATCTTTATCCTGATTGAAGACTCCCTGGCAGTTGACGACTTCGTTCAGATTAACGGCCACATGGGAACCGTTGAAGGGCTAACACTGCGTACCGTGAAGCTGCGTGATTTAGATGGTGTTGTTCATATCATTACCTTTAGCCGCATTGAGTCGATTCATAACATGTCGCGCCAGTTCGGGATTGCGCTGATGCGTATTCGTATCCCCTATGCGATGAAAATTGATGATGCAATTACGCTGATGCAAGAGACAGCGCAAGAGCTACGCAAAGACCCCATGATGCGCCACTATATTTGGTCACCTTTAGAAATGCAGGGTGTGCAGGGCTTTGAAGATGGTTGCCCTATTTTGCGAATGCGTTTTCGCACCGCACCAGAAATGCAGTGGGACGTATCGCGTGCCTTTAACCTGCTATTGAAGCAACGCATGGAAACTCAGGAAATCGACCTGGGCGTACCGCGTCTCAGCGTCAGCATGGAAGCGCGCTCAGAAGATAGCAGGCAAGATCGTATGCCCGACGAGAGCACGAGAAAAGAGAGCACGAGAAAAGAGAGTGCTGGCACGGATTTCACGCTAGACGAGCCGACTGACAATGCCCGAGGGGATAAGGCCAGCGATGACGACGGTAGCTCACGGAAGCGGCCTACGCCGCCAAAACCTGCTCCGCGCCCAACAAAGGCTGAAACGCGCCAAGATGACCGCGAGCGGGCAGGGGCATCATCCCATGCCAAGCCCCAAGCCCAGGGTGAGCCCAAAGGCGAGACCCATGCCAGCACCAATGGTGAACAGGGCGACGAGTAACCACGGGCCTTTGAAGCGCCTCCAGCGGTTATAAAGTGATACCGCTAGACTAACGCGATCAATTAACTCGTCATGGCGCGAAATAGCATTATCGGGTGGCAGGGAAAAGTCATTGGCCACATCTCCCTGCCAATGAGCGCCGTGTGTTAGTCCCAGCCTTGCCCGCAATTGGCCTATGTCACTGACCGTTTTGTGGAGCTTGTTATAAGCGTCACGGTGCTCTGCAGCGCCCAGCACGGTTTCAGCGTCTTGGCGCAATGCACTGTTTGGGCAGCGTGCCACCGCGCTTTTGATTTCGTGATCACTCGCGTCGGGTGTCAGTGTCAGTCGTTGATACAAATCGCGCATAATGTTCGAGTTGATACTCACTGTCGGTTTGGGCGCTTAGCCCTTAATCGTTAACAGTAGGCTGGTCAGGTGTTTTGCATCAAATAATCATAGGCACTTTTGATGCGCTGAAAGCGTGTTGATGCCAGTGCTACTTGATGTTCACTACCCGAATAGAAGCGGTCAGGATGATGTAGCTGCGCCATGCGACGATAGGCACGGCGGATATCGGCACGATTTGCCCCAGGTGTCAGCCCTAATACAGCGAGAGCCCGAGTGGTGCGGTCGGGGGGAGGTGAAGGGCGTTCCCGTTGTCGGTGCTGGCGATGTGCTTCTTCCTGACGTGCTTGCTCTTGTTGCCAACGTTGTCGCTCTTGCTGTTGAGTGTGTTCTTGTCGATTGCGGCGCTCTTTTTGTTTGGACTGTTCCTTTTTTGCCTTCTCGCGGTGTGCTTCTTCCTGTTGGCGCTGTTTGTTCTGCCGCTTTTGTTGCTGTTGTTCCGTATTAGCACGCTGGCGCTCTTCGGCCTTCGCTTGGGCCTCTTTGGCTTTTTGCTCAGCAGCGTGCGCGTCGCGTGCCTTGCGAGCGTGATATTCTGGGTCGTGCACCTGCCAGTAAGCGTCTCGGCTGGGATCCTCTGCTGCTCGCAATGGTTTGCCCGTTAACTCATGAAAGAGTGTGTTAAGCGTGGCAGGCGTGACATTTAGCAAATCAGCGAGAAAGCCCAGAATGTAATGGTTATTCAGAGATAACTCACCATCGTCGGTGGCCACAGTGATCGCTTGGTGAAGTATGCTTAGGCTGCGCTCGCTGGAACACTCTTTGCGCACCACTTCAGCAGCTAATTGAATGGCTTGAAGGTCTTGGCTATGGGCAATACCCATCACTGGCCCAAGTTCGTGTCCATGGCGAAATTGCGCGGTGACCTGAGCCAGTCGGCGTCGCCGCTGGCCTTCAGACACCTGTTGGCGATGCACAAGCACCCAGGCTAACAGTAGTAGTGTTGCCGTATCCACTTGGCTGCGGCTTTTCAGCAGCAACAGCTCAAAGGGTGAAAAACGGGCAATGGACATTCCTTGGCTCCAAGGCAAAGACGGTGACCACAGTGGCACTTAAACGGCCATCCTGATAATGATTGGCCATGGTATATCATCGCGTTACGCAATGAAGTAGGAGATTCGTTAGGTGATCAATGTTGAGCGTAAAAATAGCTTTCAGCTGAGGCTCACTCGACGGCTCAAGGAAGAAACGTCGCACACGCTCGATGTTTACCTATTTGTGCCTAAAGAGCTTGGGCTTAGCACCCATGTCATTTCAGAAGAGGCGTTTTATCACGGTGCGATCAGTGTTTCACGTACTTACTACAGTGATGAGTACCATTTGCCGCTGGTTCATAGTCGTTTAGCGAGCCGCAATCAGTTGGGCAGTGATTCCTATCGGTTAAGTTTAAGTTTGTACGCTTATCAATACGTTGGAGCGTTAGAGCGAACGACACAGGCAATGCTGGTCAGTGCCCGAAAACTACGCCACGCAACCAGCGATCAGCGTCAAGAGAGTAGTGAGCTTCAAGAGCTAGCCGATGCGCTACGTGATCAACTGCATGAAATGAGCGATTTGAGCGAAGGTATTCTTAAACGGTTGCGTCGCAATTCGCCCACAGATGAGCGGCTCTATAAATACTTTGCCAACATCGATAATTACCTTTCCTGGTTTACCGAGCAGCAACTGCTGGCACTGGTAGCGCATATGCCTCGTGGCGGCGAGTTTAGCGAGATAAAGCGTCGCTTTATTATCGTCTGCCAGCGTGAGAGTGACTACCGAAAAGAGCAAGAGTATAACGCTGAGCGGGTAATGGAAGATCCCACTCGGATGTCGAATAAAATGCGCTTGCTACGGCGACTTATTGAACACCCGATTACGCTGAAACAGCGTGCCCTAGAGCTTGGGAGCGGCGAGCAGAAAGCAGTGAAAGCACTGGCTACCGCGGTAGTAATGACCTTTGTATCGCTTGGTGTGCTCCACCTGCGTAGCGTACTGGGCGATGTTACTGCGCTGTTTGTATTGGCCATGGCGCTGCTTTATGCGATGCGGGAAGTATTTAAAGACGACTTGCGTAACACGCTATGGCGCTGGCTTCGTCGTGGAAGGCCAAAGTGGCGGCGACAATATATCGACCCGACCCGTAATCAATCGGTGGGCCGGCAGTTAGAGTGGTTCGATTATAAACGTTATGCCGCACTAGAGGCGGATATTCAGCAAATGCGCCGTCGTACGGTTGCTCAGCGTGAAGAGGAAGTGCTTCATTACCGTTCCAGCTCGCGTATGTCACCCACCCGCTTTTTAAGCGGTTATGAGCATACCCGTGAAACGTTGCATATCGATCTTTCCATGCTGACGCGCTTAATGAGCAAAGAGAAGCACTTCATTTACCGTCTGAAAGAAGGGCAGGCTGTTAGAGAAAGTGTCGAAAGGCGTCACTTGTTTAACTTGGTCATTCGCGAGACCGGCAGTGAGGACACAACCTACCTAGCTCGGTGGAAAGTGGTTGTGAGTCGTTCAGGTATTGTCGATATCGAGAAAGTCGCTGAGGAAAGTGTAGAGAAAATCAGCAAATAAACTGCGTTGGATCAATAGACTGGCACTGATGTTGGGCCTGCATAGCGAAATCACCAGTAGCACACTAGTCTCAAAAGGTGAGCAATATAATTTGCGACTGCGACCCTGTCGCCAGGAGGACACTGTGCAAGCTATCGACATTATGACACCCAACGTGGTGTGTGTAGGCCCCGACGCAAACGTGCGCGATATAGCGCAGTTGCTACTCGAACACCGCATCAGTGCTGTACCGATCGTCGATGACGAACGTAGGGTGTTGGGTATCGTGAGCGAAGGCGATTTGATGCGTCGAGTGAAAGATGAAGCGGACGATAGCCGCTCTTGGTGGCTATCGCTCTTCAGTGGCGGTAAAGATGCGGGTGAGTATGTTAAATCCCATGGTCGTAAGGCGCATGAGGTAATGACCTCCAAGCCACTAACCGTCGAAGAGAATGCACCGCTGCATACCATTGCTCGTTTGCTGGAAAAGCATCACATCAAGCGTGTGCCAGTGGTGCGAGACGGTAAGCTCGTCGGTATTGTCAGTCGCGCAAACTTACTTCAAGGGATTGCTAACGCGATTGTAGCGCCGACTCAGTCGCCGGAGGATGATCGCTCTATTCGTGAAGCCATTCTTAAAGAGGTCGACAATAACACCGGCGTACGAACCGAAAGCTTTAGTGTGATTGTCGATGGCGGAAACGTAGAAATTTGGGGGCTAGTAGAGTCTGTAGAACAGAAGCAAGCGGTAACCGTAGCGGCTGAAAATACCCAGGGCGTCAAGAGTGTTGAAAATCACCTTGGCATGATGCCTCGTGGAGCGGGCTACTTCTAATACGCTGTGTTTCTTAGCTAAACAGCCCGTTGCTTAGTGCAGCGGGCTTTTTTGTGGGCGCTAATGCGCACTCTTTTTGCTCGTAAAAAGCGACTAAAGTTGTATTTAAGTAAACGTTTACTCTTTGCAAGTAAACGTTTACTTTAAGCCTCGTGGGTCATTTTTGAAGATGTTTTATTTCGCAGGAGAATGTATGAGCATTAACGTGACCGTATGGGGAGAAAACGTCCACGAGCAAACCAATGATGTCGTGGCGCGTATTTACCCTAAGGGCATGCACCAGTGCATCGCCGAAGGTTTAAACGAAGCGGAAGGCATAAATGCCACTGCCGTGACGCTGCAAGACCCTGAGCAGGGGCTTAGCGATGCGACGCTCGACAATACCGATGTACTGTTATGGTGGGGCCACGCCGCCCATGGTGACGTGCTTGAGGAGACCGTCGACCGCGTTCAAAAACGCGTGCTCCAGGGCATGGGCTTGATTGTGCTGCACTCAGGGCACTACTCGAAAATCTTTAAGCGCTTAATGGGAACTACGTGTTCACTCAAGTGGCGTGAAGCGGGCGAGCGGGAACGGCTGTGGGTGGTGAACCCAGGTCACCCGATTGTTCAAGGGCTGGGGGACTATATCGAGCTGCCCCATACCGAAATGTACGGCGAACCGTTTGCGGTGCCCAATCCTGATGAAGTGATCTTTATCAGTGCCTTTGAGGGGGGGGAAGTATTCCGCTCTGGTCTGACCTATAAACGTGGCAACGGTAAGATTTTCTACTTCCGTCCCGGCCACGAAACTTACCCGATTTATTACGATGCTCAAGTGAAAACTGTGTTGAAAAACGCCGTGACTTGGGCGCGCCCGGAAGGTTCTCGATGGATCGACAGCTGCCCTAATGTTCCCGCTGAACAAGCGCCTAATCCGGTCGAAATTAAAGGCGAAAGCCTGCATAAACCTGGCGAGGAGGGCTTCAAATGATCCGTTTGGCGATAATTGGTGCAGGCAGCATGGCCGGCGAGCACGCCAAGCATTTTGGCCGTCTTGAAGGAATCGAAGTGGTTGCCGTGTGCGACCGAGACCTTGCCAAAGCCCAGGCGTTTGCAGAGCATCATGGCATTGCTGACGTTTATCAAGACCTGGAAGCCATGCTGGCTCGGGATGATATTCACGCGGTAAGCAATGTAACTCCTGATGGTGTTCACAAAGCTACATCGTTGGCCGCCATTGCCGCCGGAAAGCATATTCTGTGTGAAAAGCCGCTGGCGACAAATGCACAAGATGCCCATGAAATGGCGGCGGCTGCTCAGGCCGCTAACGTGATCAACATGGTCAACTTAAGCTACCGCGATGCCCCAGCTATTCAGCACGCACGTGCGCTGATTGCGGGAGGGGCGATTGGTCAAGTTCGTCATGTAGATGCTAGTTACCGGCAAAGCTGGCTAGTGAGTAACGCCTGGGGACGCTGGAATGAAGATAGCCAGTGGTTGTGGCGGCTTTCCGAGTCCCACGGCAGCAAAGGCGTATTAGGCGATGTCGGCGTGCACATTGTCGACTTTGCCAGCTTCCCTGTTGGCGACATTACCCGCGTTAACTGTGAGCTAACCTGCTTTGAAAAAGCGCCAGACAATCGCATTGGTGAGTATGTGCTGGATGCCAATGATACGGCGCTGATGAGAGTGTCATTTGCCAATGGCGCAAAGGGCACTATTCAGGCTACACGTTGGGCAACAGGGCATCACAACTCGCTGGCGCTGAGTGTACACGGCGATAAAGGAGCAATTCGTATTGACCTGGACGCCTCAAAAGAGGATGTGCAGGTATGTCTCGATGATGACGTACATCCCGCTCGCTGGAGCACAGTGAAAGCACCGTCCACGCCGAGTATTTACCAGCGCTTCGTCGAGAGCATTCGCAGTGGGAATAACGATCAACCTGATTTTGCACGCGGCGCTGCGATTCAAACCGTGCTCGATGCCTGTTTCGTATCAAGCCAGGAAGACCGCAGCCTAGCGATTGCCAGCTAGGTGGGTGGCTCTTCAAATAACAAAATACTAATCCGATTAAGTTAACGAGCACCCTATCTACTAATAACAATCCTAACTACCAATAACAATAGAGGTGAATGCTATGCGTTATTACCTGCGCTCATCAGCTGTACTGCTTGCCCTGCTGCCCACAACGCTGCCTGCCATGGCGGCTGAAATTACCATTGCCTGCGGCGATGGTGGGGCAGCAGATTTCTGCCCAACGCTGGCAGAACAGTGGGCCAACGCTAACGGCCACCAAGTGAATATTGTCACCACGCCAGCATCGGCGACTGAGAAGTTGTCGCTCTATCAGCAACTATTAGGCAGCCAATCGCAAGATGTGGATGTGCTGATGGTGGATATTGTGTGGCCAGGGCTACTGGCCGACCACTTGGTTGACCTAAATGACTACTTGCCGGAGGGCGCGACTGACGGCTTTATTCCCTCACTGATGGATAACAATACCGTGCAGGGCAAGCTGGTGGCATTGCCGTGGTTTACGGATGCAGGGCTGCTCTATTACCGCCACGACTTGCTAGACAGATACGACGCCGAAGTGCCAGAAACTTGGCAGGCCTTGACTGACACCGCGCGGCGTATCCAGCAGGCTGAGCGCGACGCAGGTAATGCGCGCATGCATGGGTTTGTGTTTCAGGGGCGAGCTTATGAGGGGCTGACCACGAATGCGTTGGAGTGGATAGCTAGCTACGGTGGCGGCACCTTTGTGAATGCTGATGGGCAAGTCACCATCGATAATCCCCAAGCCGTAGAGGCCATCACGCTAGCAGCCTCTTGGGTGGGTGATATTAGCCCTGAGGGTGTGCGCAATTACATGGAAGAAGAAGCACGCGGGGTGTTCCAGGCGGGTAATGCTGTGTTTATGCGCAACTGGCCTTATGTCTGGTCGTTGGGGCAGGCAGATGGCACGCCCATTCAAGGCAAGTTTGGCGTCGCGCCGTTACCCCGCGGGCCCGAAGGGCAGTCTGTCGCGACGCTTGGCGGCTGGAACTGGGCGGTTTCGCGCTATTCAGAGCACCCTGACATCGCCGCTGACCTAGTGGCTTATCTCACGGCTGAGGAGCAGCAGAAAGCTCACGCCGTTGAGTTTGGTCGAAACCCGACGCGGCCTGTGCTCTATGAAAATGCCGAGGTGCTGGAAGCCCATCCGTTTATTGGCGAACTTTATGAAACCGTTATGAACGGCGTACCACGTCCTGCGAGCGTTACTGGAGAAGCGTATCCACGGGTGTCTAACGCAGTGTTTAACCGCGTGCATGATGCCCTATCCGGGGATACTTCCCCCGAACAAGCAATTCAGCAGCTCGATAGCGAGCTTGCCCGTATAGGGAGGCGTGGTTGGTAGCTGGATTTGCCGCAATGCTTAGCGATTTTCGGCACAATTTTTGGCACAATCATAAGCCGAGTCGCTGAGGCATGGCATGAAACAGACCAAACAGAGCGCCCAAACGGCGACCATACGTGAAATAGCCCGGCGGGCCGATGTATCCATTGCCTCGGTTAGTCGGGCGCTAAATGGTAAGCCTGGGCTAAGCGATGCGTTGCGGGAAAAAATTCTCACCATCAGCCGTGAAGTGGCGTATCAACCTAGCGCAGCAGCCAGGCAACTGATTAGTGGTAAAGCTGCTGTAGTCGGTATTTCCTTGGGGCGTCAGGATATCGAGCTTCGCCCCTACTATATTTTGCTGTATCAGCACTTAACCGTGGCACTGCACCAGCAGGGCATGGTGCCGATCTTTTTCCACCACGATCAAACTGCCGAGCTTCCCGAACGGGCGGGCGCGGCTATTCTACTGGGTGAAACCGCCGAGGATGAGCGCCCCAGCTTGCTAGAAAATGCCAGCGTGCCTTTTGTACGTATTGGCAACCCAGGGCAAGGATTTTCGGTCGCACCGGATGATGCTCAAGGGTTTTATGAAATGACGCACCACCTCATCGCGCAAGGGCGTCGACAGCTCGCCTTTGTTGGCGGTGAGTTGGAAATACCGCGTCCTCACAGCCGTTTAGAGGGGTACCGACGGGCGCTTGATGAAGCAGGGCTTTCTGAGCAGTTGATTAGCCTGCCGCACCGCTTTAGCTCAGATTCACTAACCAGCTATCGCTATTTAAATCGTTTGTTGGCGGATACATCAAACGGCCAAACGCTGCCATTTGATGCGCTAGTATGCGCCACCGACGAGCTGGCGCTGGGCTGCGTCGCTGCGCTAGAAGACAGGGGAATCGACGTGCCTCACCAAGTCGCAGTGACCGGCTTTGATGACCTGCCAACCCTTGCCACTGGGTTAACCACCATTCGCCAAGATATTGCAGCGATTGCGGCAATGAGTGTGGAGCTGTTGGGCGAAGCGCTAGCAAACAAAGCGCCCCGGCATGTATCGCTGCCGGTGACGCTGGTACTGCGGGAAACAGGTTGAATTTTCATATGGGCTACTGAGACTGCTTTGAAAGCGGCAAGCCAGGTAACGTTTTCAAGAATGAAGGCCAAGTATTTATTTCTTCCGCATCAACACTTTATTCACATAGCTTCCATCCTGGAGGCTTTCGACTGTCATTTTGGCCATTTCAGTTTCCATTTCACCCTTTCCTGCTCAAGATATGCCTCGACCAGTTCTGACGCAATGTGGGTGTCAGCCAGGATGGCCGCGCCCACCCAGTTGGCGGGGATTTTGTTATCAGTACTATGTCGCTCGGCGTAATGCTTCTCGACAGTTGAGTAGCACTCCTTTCCACTGTCATTACCCTCGACTTCTTCTATCAGAATGCAGCGAAAAAGGAGTAGTGAGTCATTTCTTGGCGCAATGTCAAAAGCGCTTTCCACATCACGTAGTGCGATATCGTAGTTTTGTCGGTAGACGGCAACCTGAGCTCTATTGAGCAGAGCTTCATGGTTGTTGGGATCTACTTCCAGCGATTGTTCGATCAGTTTCTTGGCTCTATCCAGTCTTGCGCTATTTTCTTCTGCTATTCCGAAGGCCACTTCTTCGTTGGCTTGTCTTTGAAGATCGATAGACTCGACATTAAGTTTGTGGTCTGTGCTTTCTTGGCAAGCTGAAATTAAAACGGAAATTGGCAGAATAAGGAGTAATGTCTTAATCATGTCATTTCTCTACTACTTGGATAGAAGTCGTCTTGCTGGTACTAGGTGGTATTGGAGTAACTCTCACCGTTAATATAACTTCGTTCAATTAGGATAAGACTATCGCTGAATTAATTGGCTGAAAAAAACAATGCATCGACCGATAAGACAGAGCAACACCGCAAGAATCCCGAAGATAAATAGGGACGCAAACAGCCATCCAAAAAATACGGAAGTGATGGCCCCGTACTGGTACTCACAGGAAGACATATCGGTTGTGTACGCGCAAAACTCCCCTTGGGGATTATGATCGAGTGCCACATAGACCATCAGGGTCGCAATAATCAAGGCAAGAGTAATCGAAATAAGTAGGCATATCACTTTGATGCGCTGTTTATTCACTTCTGCTTTCCCATAGCTCTTGATCGTAGATGAACTTCACTCGGGCACCGTAATCATTTACATGTTCTGCACCAAGAGCATTGTAGATACTAGCGACCTTTTCGATGCTGGAAGGTACAACTCTAGCTTGAATCCTTTTCAGCAGGACTGCAGAAACATAGATGTTAGGGTATGGATAATTGACAACCTCATACCGTGTGAAGCCCGCCTCATCTGCGATGGGCTTCCAATATTCGTAGTTTATATTCATGGGCCGGAATGATGTATTCCGTGGGTGAATCCTGTCGTAATAACCATGGGTTGTTTCAATGTACGCGATGGCCCTCAACAGTTTTGTGTCTACGCCTACCTCTCTGCCAACTTCTTCGAATGCTTGCTTGTTTTCATTAACTTCCTCGAACGCATTGAGCGCATACCATGGTTCTTTTCCAGACGTGTTCGGATTGTCCTCGATCTCAAATATTGCTGGTGTGTCGTTGACAATGCTCTCCCATCTATCTTCTGCCATATTAACGATGGGTGGCTCCTGTTCATCTCTCAAAACTTGCTCGCTAGCGCCACCTTGAGCTGATTTTTCACCTAGGTTATTGGCCCGAGGGGAACCGTATTCATTATTGATGTCGTTAGGCGGCTGAATGCTAGACAGAGATGAAGTGTTTGCCCCGCCTGAAGGTTGGCCAGTGACAGCACTGGAGGCTGCGATTACCGTTCCGCCACATGAAGTTTGGCTGCCATGAATGGCAGCCGCGGCACCTTCAATGGTGTACCAATCCAGGCCGGTGACGATACTGTCGCCGCAGGAACTGCGGTCGCCAACGCGGGCGGCGGGAACACCGTCAATAAAGGTGGTCGAGGCCGCACTGACAATGCGGTGAGGGCCTCCCTTACAGGGGCAGGCAACTTGGTCGCCGAGCTTCGCTTGTTCCATAGCAGTATTACCTTCCTGAAAGCCACTAAAGCGTGCTTAAGTGGCTGCTCGTCTGAGGTTTTTAAATGGTTTGAGTGATTTAAGCTGGCTAACATATCAGGCTCGTATTGGGGGAGTAAATACTTAAAATTGTGTAATATTAATACTTTTAAAAGATGATTTTACTACCAAGATAAATACTATTTAAGTTTCAAAAGCATAAAAAAACCGAGCAATTATTTGCTCGGTTTTTTTATGTTTTATAGTAAAATTAAGATTGATGCGACGGCAGTTGCTCGGGGCCGAAGGCATCGGGCAGTAGTGTTTCCATAGTGTAGGTTTTCAGCACGTCGCCCTGGTGGGAAAGCACCATAATTTGCGTTTCTGGGGTGGCGAATTCACGAATGCGCTGACGGCAGTCGCCACAGGGTGTGCACAGGTGCTCGCCTGGGCCCATCACGTACACCTTGGCCAGCTCGCGCTGGCCAGCGGTGATCATGGCGGAAATCGCCGAGGCTTCCGCACACAGCCCTTTATAATGCGCCACTTCCACGTTACAACCAGCAAATTGCTGGCCATCTGGGCACTCCATCACCGCTGCTACCGGATGATTGGAGTAGGGCGCATAAGCGTTGCCCAAGGTGGTCAGCAGCGTGTCAACCAGTGCCTTATCAGCTTGGCTCATGGCGTTATCCTCATAATGGCTATTAGGCCTTAGCGGCGTCGTCGCGCAGTACTGTATCCAACGCAATCGTCATCATGTCGTTGAAGGTGGTCTGACGGTCGGCGCTGGAGAGCGAGTCGCCTTTCAGAATATGGTCGGACACCGTGCAGATGGTTAGCGCGCGAGCACCAAACTCTGCTGCAACGCCGTAAAGGCCTGCCGCTTCCATTTCCACACCCACGATGCCGTAGCGCTTGAGCAGTTCGGCCATGTCGGTCTGCGGGTTATAGAACAGATCCGCTGAGAAGATATTGCCGACTTTTACCGGCACATTCTGTGCCTTGGCAGCTGCTACCGCGTGGCTTGTTAGCTCAAAGTCAGCGATGGCCGAGAAGTCATGGTCATTAAAGCGCATGCGGTTCACTTTGGAATCCGTGCAGGCTCCCATGCCGATGACTACGTCACGTACGTTAACGTCGTCGCGCACTGCGCCGCAGGAACCTACACGAATAATCGACTTAACGCCGTAGTCGGTAATCAGCTCTTTGGCATAAATTGACACCGACGGAATTCCCATGCCGTGGCCCATGACCGAAATTTCGCGGCCCTTGTAAGTGCCGGTGTAGCCGAACATGCTGCGTACATCGTTCACCTGACGAACATTTTCCAGGTAGGTATCGGCGATGTACTTGGCGCGCAGCGGGTCGCCGGGCATCAAAACGGTATCCGCGAAATCGCCCATTTCAGCATTGATATGTGGTGTTGCCATAAAACGCTCCTATCTAAAAAATGATTGGCCCGAACAACCCTAGGCGGGGGCGCTGTAAACCCTTCCCTGGGCGCTACTTTCGCCATCCTTGGCGAAAGACCCCCGCTACGGGTTGATACTGGCCTTGCACAATAGTGTGCTAATGATTTGTCATCGGCCTTTAAGCCGCTTTAGGTAAAAAACTCTTGCCGTCTTCCATCGCTTCAACGGCGAAGAAGGCGGCTAATGTCTGGCCGATATCGGCAAAGGTGTCGCGCTCGCCTAGCGGGCCGGGGGCAAACCCTGCGCCATGCACCATTACCGGCACGTATTCGCGGGTGTGTTCGGTGCCTTCCCAGCTGGGGTCGCAACCGTGGTCGGCGGTGAGCAGCAACAGGTCATCATCGTTCAGTGCGGCAAGCAGTTCCGGCAGGCGGGCATCGAAATGCTCAAGCGCGGCAGCGTAGCCCGGCACGTCGCGGCGGTGGCCGTAAACCGAGTCAAAATCAACAAAGTTGGTCATGATCATGGTGGTTCGGTCACTGGACTCTTTAGCGGTGCGTGCCACTTCGGCGAGCGTGGCTTCCATCAGGGCGTCGTGACCGCTGGCTTTGACCTTATGAGTAATGCCGCAATGCGCGTAAATATCCGCGATCTTGCCAATCGAGACCACTTCGCCGCCCGCATCTGCCAGTTTCTGCAGCACGGTGGGGCTGGGTGGCTCAACGCTGTAGTCGCGGCGGTTGCCGGTGCGGGCAAAGCTTGCGCTGTCATCGCCGTTAAACGGGCGGGCAATCACGCGGCCAATGTTGTAAGGCTCGAGAAGCTCGCGCACGGTTTCGCAAAGCGTGTAGAGGCGCTCTAGGCCAAAGTGCTCCTCGTGGGCGGCAATCTGAAACACGGAATCTGCCGAGGTATAAACAATCGGCTTACCGCTTTGGACGTGCTCTTCGCCCAGGCGGGCGATGATCTCGGTGCCGGATGCGTGGCAGTTACCGATTACGCCGGGCAGGCTGGCTTGTTGAACGATTTTTTCTAACAGCTCGGTGGGAAAACTGTCGGTTTTATCAAGAAAATAGCCCCAGTCAAAGCGCACCGGCACACCAGCAATTTCCCAATGGCCGGAAGGGGTGTCCTTGCCGCTGGAAATCTCTTTGGCGTGGGCATACGCGCCTTTCAATTGAGTTGGCAGGCTAACACCTTCGGCAACGTTTCCCGTCGCATCGCGGTGGGCGTGGAACAGACCTAGCGCCGCCATGTTGGGCAGTTTCAAGGGGCCTGAGCGCTCAGCAGTATCGGCGTCACCGCGGGCGCAGGCGGCTGCGATGTGGCCCAGGGTGTCAGCCCCCTGATCGCCGAATTTGTCAGCATCCGGGGCGCTACCAATCCCGAAAGAATCAAGTACTAATACAATCGCACGGCGCATTAGGCTTCTCCTCGGAAGGTTTCTTGAAGCAGTGTGTCCGCAGCGGCAGCCTCTTCGCTAAGGGTCATGGCAGCACGCAATTGGGCAGCGGCACGGTTGGCCGCGTCTTCACTGCGGGCGTGAACGATAGCTAGCGGGCGCTGACTATCGACGCGGTCACCAATTTCGACAATATCGCTAAAGCCGACGCTGTGATCGACGCTAGCGTCGTTGCGCAGGCGGCCACCACCCAGCTCGACCACGCTCATACCGACGGCACGGGTGTCGATGCGCTGTACGATGCCACTCTGCTCGGGGTACACCGGCTGAATGACCGGTGCGGTGGCTAAGTAGCTATCCGAGCGTTCCATAAAGTCGGCGGGGCCGCCCAACTCGCGCACCATCCGGGCGAAGACCTCGGCTGCTGCACCTGATGTGAGCGCTTTTTCCAGCTTGGTCAGGGCTTCTTCACGAGAGCTTGCCAGTTTGCCAGCCATCAGCATTTCTACCGCGAGCTCACGGGTGACCTGCATGATGCGGCTGTTAGCACGTTCGCCGCGCAACAGGGCCAGGGTCTCGACGATTTCGACCGCGTTGCCGGCGCAGGGGGCCAGCGGCTGGCTCATGTCGGTGAGCAGAGCCGTGGTCGGCGTGCCGGCCTGGGTCGCCACGTTGGCGATGCTCTTGGCAAGCTCGCGGGATTTTTCCGGCGTAGGCATAAAGGCGCCGCTACCAACCTTAACGTCCATCACTAAGGCGTCTAAACCGGAGGCCAGCTTTTTACCCAGAATAGAGGCGGTAATCAGCGGAATGGATTCCACGGTGGCGGTCACATCACGCACGCCGTAAATGCGTTTATCGGCGGGGGCCAGGTTGCCGGTTTGGCCGATAATCGCCACGCCGGTAGATTTCACCACGTTGCTAAACCGTTCTGGCGCTGGGTAGGGGTCGTAACCGGGGATCGATTCCAGCTTGTCCAGGGTGCCGCCAGTGTGGCCAAGTCCACGACCTGAAATCATCGGCACAAACGCGCCGCAGGCGGCGACCCAGGGGCCGAGTACCAACGACACTAGATCACCAACGCCGCCAGTGGAGTGTTTATCGACAATTGGGCCGGGCAGGTTGAGGGAATCCCACTGCATGACATGGCCGGAGTCGCGGGTCGCCGTGGTCAGTGCGACCACTTCTTCACGGCTCATGCCGTTTAAGAACACCGCCATGGTGAAGGCGCCAATTTGGGCATCGCTGATGCGATCATCGGCAATGCCCTGCACGAAGGCTTTGATCTCTTCCGCAGGTAGCGGCTGGCTATCGCGCTTCAGGCGAATCAGTTCCTGGGGCAGGAGAGCGTGATGAGAAGCGGTAGACGACATTTTAGTAGCCTCCATTAGTAGTGGAGAGCGGAGCGGCCTGTGAAGCGCCACTTAGCGTGTTCAATAAATTACCCAGCAGACTGGAAGCGCCAAACCGGAAGTGCTCAGGCGTTACCCACTGCGCGCCCATAATGTTAGTGGCAAGTGCCAAATAGTCGGCGGCTTCTTCGGCGGTGCGAACGCCACCTGCGGCTTTAAACCCGACATCTTCACCGCTGGCTTTAATCGCGTTGAGCATAATCTCAGCGGCTTCCAAGGTGGCGTTCGTTTCGACCTTGCCCGTCGATGTTTTAATAAAGTCAGCGCCGCCCTCAATGGCCAGTTCACTGGCACGCTTGATAAGCGCGGGATCTTTGAGTTCGCCTGATTCAATGATGACTTTTAAGCGTGCTTGTCCGGCGCAGGCGGCTTTACACATTTCGACCAGCTCAAGGCCGGTTGCTTCATCGCCTGCCATCAACGCGCGATAGGGGAAAACTACATCGACTTCATCGGCACCGGAAGCGACGGCGTCGCGGGTTTCACGGGCAGCGCCCATGATGTCGTCACCGCCGTCAGGAAAGTTGGTAACCGTGGCAATTTTAACGTGGTCATTGAGCTTGTGAGCGGTTAGCGCACGCTGCGCGGTAACCACAAATTGTGGGTAAACGCATACCGCTGCCGGGTTGCCAAAAGGCGTTTTAACCTGCTGGCACAGCGCTTCAATGGTGCTATCGGTGTCGCTGTCGTTCAGGCTCGTCAGATCCATGAGGGTGAGTGCTTGGCGGGCGGCTTGGATGATATGGGCTTGAGTGTGCTGAGAAGGGGCAGTCGCAGTCATGGAGTTCTCACAAATTAATAAAAGACAGAACGGGCACTGCGTGAAAACAGCAGCGCCCGTTGCATAGTATCGTGCTCGCTGCGTTAAGCCGTGGCGCTACTCAACGCAATAAAGAAGCCAGCAATTGAGGCCGACATTAGGTTAGAGAGTGTACCGGCCAATACGGCCTTCACGCCAAAACGAGCAATCTCTTTGCGGCGAGTAGGAGCAATACTGCCTAAACCGCCTAGCAAAATGGCAATGGATGACAGATTGGCAAAGCCACATAACGCAAAGGAAAGAATTGCCATGGTGTGTGGTGTCATCATCTGACCCGTGGCGGCCACTACCTGTTCCCCATCAATGTAGGGAGCCAGGTTAATAAAGGCCACAAACTCATTCACCACCAGCTTTTGACCAATAAACGACCCTGCCAGCGTGGCTTCTTCCCAGGGAACGCCAAGTAAGAAGGCAAGCGGTGCAAACAGCCAGCCGAGGATAAGCTCAAGGCTGAGCGATTCAAAGCCAAACCAGCCGCCGATGCCGCCCAAAATACCGTTAATAAGAGCGATAAGAGCAATAAACGCCAGCAGCATGGCACCGACGTTGGCGGCAAGCTTCATACCTGACGTAGCGCCCGCTGCGGCTGCATCTAATACGTTGGCGGGTTTGTCTTCCTGCTCTTTAAGCTCTTCTTCTACTTTAGAAACGCTGTCGCTATCGGTTGCGTCTTGGGTTTCAGGCATGATCAGCTTGGCAAACAGCAGGCCACCCGGTGCCGCCATAAAAGAAGCGGCGACCAAGTACTCCATAGGAATCCCCAGCGCGGCGTAGCCCGCCAGAACTGAACCAGCCACTGATGCTAGGCCACCGCACATCACTGCAAATAGCTGAGAAGGGGTCATTCGGGCGATAAACGGGCGAACCACCAGCGGCGCTTCGGTTTGGCCAACAAAGATGTTTGCCGTGGCTGAAAGCGATTCGGTACGTGAGGTGCCAAGTGCTTTTTGCAGCGCGCCGCCTAAAATCCGAATGACCCACTGCATGATGCCGATGTAATAAAGTACCGCGATGAGTGACGAGAAAAAGATAATCACTGGCAGTACTTTTATGGCAAAAACGAAGCCAACGTTGTCGACATCGGCTAAGCCGCCAAACAGAAAGCCGATGCCGTCATTGGCGTAGACTAATACTTGGCTAACGCCTGACGAGATAGCTTGTAGCACCGCTTGGCCAAATGGCACATAAAGAACAAATGCACCTATACCTGCCTGAATGGCAAACGCGCCGAGCACAGTACGCAGCCGAATCGATTTACGGTCGTAAGAGAAGATTAGTGCGATGGTTACCAGCGTAACCATACCTACCAGGCTCATGATGAGGGTCATGTGGGTACCTTCCGAGCGAGTGAAGTGGGGCGATTACAGTAAGTTTAGCTTTACTGAGTAAATCATCGCATTTTGGTAAGCGTCCGGGGTACCCAGCTTATTCTCTGAGTAGCGATACTGCACGCCAGTGGTAATTAGCTCAGAAGGGTGCCACCACAAGCTAAGCGCGCCGTTGGTGCCCACACTGCCCGCTTTATCGCCTACGTAGTTCTGCTCCAGGTACTCGTCATCACGGCCAAAGGTTTGTTCATGCCAGTTGGTGACACTGAAGTTCTGGTTGAGCGCTGAGAAGTCATAACCTGCTACCCAGCCTGCCATAAAGCCATTCATGCCAGTATAGCCGTCGCTCTGCACGCGAGCTGCGCCAATAAACGGTTTGAACCATAGGCCATTGTCGAAGGTCGTGCGGTAGCCAAGACCGAGAATTTGATCCTGCTCGCGAGCGTTGAAACCATAATCGCGGAAGTCGTACAGATGCGCGTAGATCGATAGCGGGCTGTCACCTAAATAAATGTGCGAGGTAATTTTGCCCGCGGTACGGAAGTTATCTTTACCGCCGCTTGATTCGTCAAACTGGTCGTTCGTCGGGTTCTCGAAATCGAAGAAGCCGTAGAATTCGCCCCAGCTGTAACCTACGCCGCCTTCGATTTCTACAAACGTGAAATCGCTTTTTGCTGCGTTATTAGCGGTACGTGCTTCAGTGCCGTTTGACCAATCCAAGTAGTTCACTGACACATTGGCAAATGACCAAAGGGGAGTCGTCGGTGACGCGAGGGTGTCGTTTGCTAACGCTGGCGTTACCAGCGCAGTACTTGCCAGTAAAACGCCAGCGCCAAGCGTGACGAAAGAAAAACGAGAAGGAGTTTGAATAGTCATGGAAGCCTCAACAGGTTTGTTATGAGTCGTGTGGGCTGGCGTTAATGTTAAAATTATAACATTGAGTGTTATTTTTTTAACGTTGATTTGCAAGTATTACGACATCAACGTCCTTTGGATGTGATATGACTCTCAAATAGTCGAATGATGGTGTCTGACAGTGGAAATAACGCAAGGGCTGGCTCAGCATAGGCTTCGAATACTTGCTAACCGCTGATAGAAAAATAACGTCTGAACTTGGGACTAAAGGAGAGATTTGCCATGAACGACCGAAGCGCTCAGCGTTTGGCAATGTTGCAAGAAGCGCTAGCCAGCGGGGGAACATTGCATCTGCGTGATGCTGCTGAGCTGTGCGGCGTTTCTGAAATGACGATCCGTCGGGACGTTACTACGCAGCCTTCGGCGATTAGCTTGTTGGGCGGTCGGCTGGTCATGGCAAACTACCCTGGCGTAACGCCGGTGTACGACCTAACCGAGCAGCAGGCGAGTCACTATCAGGTTAAGCACCGTCTCTGTCAGCGGGTTGCCAGCTTGATTGAGGAGGGCGACACGCTGTTTATTGACTGTGGTTCAACACTGATTCCGTTGCTTAGCCAGCTTAGCCATTTCCGCGAACTCACCGTGGTGACGTATGCCCTTAACGTGGCTAACTCAGTGGCCACGCTGCCCAATGTTCGGTTAGTGCTGCTAGGTGGGTTGTTTTACGCTTCATCACAGTCGTTTGGCAGTGATGGTATGCGAGCTGCTATTGAGCGTTTAGGCATTAATAAAGCACTGATCTCGGCGGCGGGGGTGGACTGCGAACGGGGCGTTAGCTGTTTCCATTTTCACGAAGTGGCTCCAAAGCAGGCCGCTATTGCGACTGCCATGCAACGCCTGTTGATTGTTGATGCCAGTAAATTTGGCTTAGTGCGCCCAGCCTATTTTGCCGCGTTATCCGATTTCGATATTGTCGTGACTGACGATGAGCACGCACCTAAATTACTAGACTGTCTTCCTCAGGCATCGCTTAGCGTGACAGTCGCTTAACATATTTTTGAGCCCTCAGGGTGCGGCAAAGCGCCTCTTTCTGATTGACCCAGATCAATAGAAAATACTTTAGTCTTAGTTTATGCACGCATGGCGTGTGCTGGCTATGGCTCGCTACCAACCCCCTTCGGTAGCGCATATTTTTCCCGGAGCAACGCATACGAACTCACTGTTCTGGGAAAAGTATGGGGTGTTAGTTAGCGCGCTATTTAGCTAGCTATTAAGCTGGTCATGTAGCGCGCTGTTTTGGACAACTCTCTGACGAGATCACACCATGCAACGACATACCCTCTGGCGCAGGCGAGGCACATTTGTGCTCGTCGTATTGTGCCTGTTGTTAACGGGCTGCAGTTCTGCATTGTTGGATCCCAAGGGACAGATTGGCGTTGAGCAACGCTCGCTAATACTGACCTCCTTTGGGCTGATGCTAATTGTGGTTATTCCGGTGATAGTGATGACGCTGCTGTTTGGTTGGCGTTATCGGCGCAGCAACCGCAACGTTGCTAAATACCTACCTGATTGGGCGCACTCTAATGCGATTGAAGTCGCGGTATGGACAGTGCCTTGCTTGATCATCGCTGTATTAGCGTTTCTTACTTGGAAAACCTCTCATAGTTTAGATCCCCATAAGCCAATCGAAAGCGATACCGCCGCGATGGAAATCCAAGTGGTAGCGCTGGACTGGAAATGGCTGTTTATCTACCCCGAACAAGGCATTGCCAGCGTTAACGAACTGGCCTTTCCTGTGGATACGCCGGTGCGTTTTCGGGTTAGCTCCGGCTCGGTGATGAACGCGTTCTTTATTCCTCGCCTGGGCAGCCAAATCTACGCCATGGCGGGTATGGATAACGACGTTCACCTGATTGCGGACGACGTCGGCGTTTATCCAGGCCGTTCCACAAATTACAGCGGTGCTGGCTTCTCAGGAATGACCTTCGATGCTCACGTTACCACCCCTGAAGACTTTGAGACGTGGGTTGAAAACGTGCGGGCTTCCAATGAAATCCTGTCCTATCCCGAACGCTATAGCGACTTAGCCAAACCGAGTGAATACCACCCGGTCGAGTACTTCTCTGAGGTATCCCCGGCGCTCTATACGTCGATTCTAACCAGCTTTCATACCGGTGGTAGCGGGCACGGTGGTCATGGCGACCACGCTCACCACGCTGAAACCGTCAGTGATACTCACGATAGCCACGGCGAGTCTGGCGAGCTAGAAAGCGCGAGCGCTACCCATCATCAGGCCGCGTTTGGCCACGTTACCAATCAGCATGCTAGTGAGGATCACGCGATGAGCGGCCATCCCACAAGCGTTGAAGCGGGGGGTTAAGCATGTTTGGAAAACTGACGTTAGAGTCGATTCCGTATCACGAACCGATCATTATGATCGTTGCCGCCATGATGGCGATTGGCGGTGCTGCGCTTATCGGCGCATTAACCTATTACCGAAAATGGGGCTGGCTGTGGAACGAGTGGTTTACCTCCGTTGACCACAAAAAGCTCGGTATTATGTATTTTGTGGTTGCCTTGGTGATGCTGCTTCGCGGCTTTGCCGATGCCATTATGATGCGTACCCAGTTGGCTATGGCTGCTGGTGGGGCCGCGGGTTACCTCCCTCCTGAACACTATGATCAGATCTTTACCGCCCATGGCGTGATCATGATCTTTTTTGTCGCGATGCCGATGGTCATCGGCTTGATGAATCTGGTGGTGCCGCTGCAGATTGGCGCACGCGACGTTGCTTTTCCTTTCCTGAATAACCTGAGTTTTTGGCTGTTCGCGGTGTCCGCGATTCTGGTTAATATTTCCCTAGTAGTAGGGGAGTTCGCCAAAACTGGCTGGCTCGCTTACGCGCCGCTTTCGGGGATAGAGTTTAGCCCTGGTGTGGGGGTCGATTATTGGATATGGGCGTTACAAATATCTGGCATAGGTACGACGCTCACCGGGATTAATTTCTTTGTCACGATCCTGAAAATGCGCACCAAAGGCATGACCATGTTCCGCATGCCTATTTTTACCTGGACATCGCTTTGTGCCAACGTCCTGATTATTGCCTCTTTCCCGATTCTTACCGCGACTATCGCGCTGTTAACCCTAGACCGCTACTTCGGCATGCACTTCTTCACCAATGATTTTGGCGGCAACATGATGATGTACGTCAACCTCATCTGGGCCTGGGGTCATCCGGAAGTGTACATCCTGATCCTGCCAGCCTTTGGCGTCTTCTCTGAAGTGATCGCGACCTTCGCGCGTAAGCGTTTGTTTGGTTACACCACCATGGTATGGGCCACAGTGGCGATCACGCTGCTGTCGTTTATTGTCTGGTTGCACCACTTCTTCACCATGGGGGCTGGGGCTAACGTCAACGCCTTCTTCGGCATTATGACGATGATTATTGCCATTCCTACTGGGGTGAAAGTATTCAACTGGCTGTTCACTATCTTCCGCGGCAGCCTGGAACTGACCTCGCCGGTGCTATGGACCTTAGGCTTCATTATTACCTTTACCTTAGGCGGTATGACCGGCGTGATGCTGGCGCTACCTGCGGCCAACTTCGTGCTGCATAACAGCCTGTTCGTGATTGCCCACTTCCACAACGTGATTATTGGTGGCGTGGTGTTCGGCATGATGGCGGGCTTAACGTACTGGTTTCCTAAAGCATTCGGTTTCACGCTTAGCGAGAAGTGGGGCAAGCGTTCATTCTGGTGTTGGTTTATTGGCTTCTACGTCGCCTTTATGCCGCTCTATGTGTTGAGTTTCTTTGGTGCGGTGCGCCGCATGCAGTCCTACACAAATCCGGAATGGCAGTCGTGGATGATTCTGGCCTGGGTGGGGGCGGTCATCATCATGATGGGCATTGCCTGCACCATTATTCAGTTCTGGGTGAGCATTCGTGATCGCAAGCTGAATGCCGATGTGACTGGCGACCCATGGGATGGCCGTACATTGGAGTGGTCAACTTCCTCACCAGCACCGTTCTACAACTTTGCCCGTTTGCCAGAAGTTGGCGATATCGACAGTTTTTGGTCGCAAAAACAGCGTAGCAACGAGCAGTTGGATGAAGCGCCTTATACCGATATTCACATGCCTCGTAATACCGTGGCAGGGCCGGTTATCAGCTTGTTTGCCCTGGTGCTTGGTTTTGCACTGGTATGGCATATCTGGTGGTTAGCCGCCGTCGGCGCGCTTGGCGTAGCCATCAGCTTCTTAGCGCGTGTTTTCAACGATGACATCGACTACTACGTGCCCGCCGCAGAAGTGGCTCGGATTGAGCGTGAGCACCAGCAGCGCAAAACCACGCCGCCCACCAGTGACTCAACTGATAGTAAGCAAACAAACTATGCGGAGGCGCGAGCGTAATGGCTACCGATACCTTACACCATGGCGCAACGTCTGAGCCCCACGAGCACCATGATGCTAGCGGCACCAAAGTATTCGGCTTTTGGGTCTACCTAATGAGCGATCTGGTGATCTTCGGATCACTGTTTGCTACCTACGCCGTGCTCATGAAGGGCACGGCGGGCGGCCCGACGGCGGCAGATATTTTCGAGCTGCCTTTCGTGCTAGTCGAAACCTTCTTGTTGCTATTTAGTAGCTTTACTTTCGGCATGGGCGTGTTGGCCATGAATGCTGAGCGTGTTGGCCAGGTAAAGGCATGGTTAGCAATAACCTTCCTGCTGGGCGCGGCGTTTGTTGGCATGGAACTCTATGAGTTCCAGCACTTGATTCATCAAGGGTATGGGCCGGATCAGAGTGCATTTCTCTCGTCATTCTTCACCCTGGTGGGTACTCACGGCCTACACGTGACCGTTGGTTTGGTATGGATTCTCGTCATGTTGGTGCAGCTTTCTACCAAAGGGCTAACACCGATGACTCGCCCCAGAATTCTGTGCCTAAGCCTGTTCTGGCACTTTTTGGATATCGTTTGGATCTGTGTTTTCTCGTTCGTTTATTTAATGGGAGTGCTGTGAGATGAGCCATTCTTCATCTAATTCAACTTCTTCCCATGGCAGCGTTAAATCGTATGTGACTGGGCTTCTGCTATCTTTAGTGCTAACCGTGATTCCATTCGCGGTCGTTATGAGCGGTGCGCTAAGCATCGCCACGACGGTGGTCGTTATCGCAGTAACAGCCGTGCTGCAGATTTTGGTTCAGCTGGTCATGTTTATGCATATGAACACCAAAGCCGACGAAGGGTGGAACGTGATGTCTTTCGTTTTCACGCTGACGATACTTGTCTTGGTGGTAGGGGGCTCTTTATGGATCATGCAGCATCTGCATCTCAACATGATGATCGGCTAACGGTGGTGCCTAGCCGTTGGCGTGACCTGCTCGCGCTGACAAAACCAGGCATTATTGGCGGCAATCTCATTGCGACCTTAGGTGGTTATTTTTTAGCCGCCCACGGTACCTTTGATTGGGTCACGTTTAGTACGGTCATGTTGGGTATTGCACTGGTCATTGCGTCTGGTTGTGCCTGTAACAACGTTATTGACCGTGATATTGATGCTTTGATGGCGCGTACGCGCCATCGCCCTTTGGCCAAAGGACGTATCTCTATTACTCAAGCATTAGGCGTTTCGGCGCTGCTTGGGGTAGCGGGCGTAGTGTGTTTGGCGCTGGGCACCAACGGCTTAACCGTGGCATTAGCGGTGATTGGCTGGGGTGTTTACGTTGGGGTGTACAGCCTTTATATGAAGCGGCACTCTGAGTACGGCACGTTGGTGGGCAGCCTTTCTGGGGCGATGCCGCCGGTCGTTGGTTATTGTGCGGTGACGGGGCAGTTTGATAGCGGTGCTTTCATGCTACTGGTTATATTCTGCCTTTGGCAGATGCCGCATTCGTATGCCATTGCGATTTTTCGCTATGCGGATTATCGCCGGGCATCGATTCCGGTGCTGCCGGTGGTGCATGGTATCAAACGGGCAAAACACCACATTCTGGGCTACATCGTCGCGTTTATTCCCGCATCACTTGCCTTGGTGCTGGCGAGCAAAGCGGGCACAGGATATCTGTGCGTTGCATTAGCAATGGGCGGTTACTGGCTGTACTTAGCGCTGTGTGGTTTTCGACTGGGTGATGACGTGCGTTGGGCCAAAAAGGTGTTCGGTGTATCGATTCTGACGATTACTGCAATGAGCTTAGTGATGGTGCTAGAAGCCATGGTGCCGATGTGGGCGTGATGCTTTGCCGCTCATTTAACGATGAAGCCTGATGCTAAACCTAAATACCCCGAGCAATCTGCTCGGGGTATTTTATTTACTTAGGGCACGCTATTTTTGCTAATAATTTTGCTAGCTATCGAATGCCATTAATCGTTATCTTGTTTTTCTTGAAATATGAGATAAAAGAAAAAATAAAAATAAAAATATTGATAAATAGTTCAAGGTAAAAGTATGCTGCATACCACTGGCTGTTGTGCCGTTCATAATACTCTAGGTGAGCTATATGGAATATCTCGTCATTGATTATAAAGTCTACTTCAAGTAATATTAAAATAAAAATTATTACTACATATGGCCAAAATGCCCAAGGTTTCCTTATTTTAGATACAATTAAAAAAGCAATAATTAAGATAATCGAAGTTAATAAAATATCTTGAGGTGTTCTTACTTTGTCTAGAACTTCAGCATGTGCTAATGATGAGTGGATAGTGCTTATAAAAACAACCAATAATTTCATGGTAGCACCTCTACAGGAATGGATGTGATTGACATTCTGATAATTTTTTTTAAGGTGTCAGTATTCTTATCGCCTAGCAACCCTCCGCCTATATCAATGCAGCCCGCAGAGCCTTGAATGGAGCCACCATGAAGGAAAAAATTATCCCTACCGTATAGATCAAATTCAGATCCTTGTTTTGGGTAAAGTCTAATTCTCCAGTCCCCCCAGTCTCCGTGCCTTAGATTTCGGTAAGTTCCTCTTAGTAGTCCTGGGTCGCTTAAGTCCTCTTTTTTTATTACGTAGCTTCCCACTGGTAAAGGGCCTTCCCATGAAGCTCTTTGACATTCAATAGAACTGTTATTCAAACACCTGCCGTTACCCGTTGTGGCATCCATCGTCATAGAAAAGCTGGGCGTGACAATAAATAATTTGCCTAATGAAATGTGGGATTCTAGCCTGACAACCTGCTGCGCGACAACTTCAACCGGAGTAGTTTTTTCATTGCTTGTTGTGACTAGTTCTCCTATTTCTGTTGAAATACCTTCATCAGTTAGTTGAAGTTCTGTATCGCTCATAATGTTTTATCCTCTACTATTAATATTATTTTTATTCTTTCAGGAGATTCATGGTCTTGGACTAAGTGTGTTAAACCGTCTTTGTCAGTTTGGCCATGCTCTTTTATTCCATTGTGACGCACTATGGCATAATTTTGATATGAAAAAGGAATGCCTCGAGGATCGAGGATCCTAATTTTTTCATTATATTTATTTTTTATAATGCTATTTGAATTTGAAAATGAGCTTCTTATGCTGTTGCCAGGTATGCCAGTCTTGCTACTAGAGTTAGCAATAACCTTTCCCCCGCACGATGTGGTGCTGCCATCTATAGCCACAGGCTGACCGTCAACAAGAAACCAATTTAGACCTGATGTGATAGTAGCACCACACGAACATTTATCTCCCACTCTAGCTACCGGCATACCATCCAGGATGCTTGAGGGGGATCCCATTACTATTTTGTGGGGGCCTCCTTTGCAGTTACATGCTAAGAGGTCGCCCACTTTTGCTTGTTCCACAAACCATCTCCTTCTGCATTACTCCGTCCATAACGATATATAGCACCCTTCAATATGTTAAAAATTAACAAAAGAATGGTGTTGTTCTCAGCTTTCTCATTACATTTAATTTTAAATAAATTGCAAGGTAAATGGTCGAGCCTGCTAATTAACATATCTTAATTATTTACGATGCTGGATTTAAATAACAAAACGCCCCGAGCAGTTCATTTACTGTTCGGGGCGTTTTTATTAGTGCGTATAAAGAGTAGCTAGTGGCCTAGCTTTCCCGTTGGCTGGCTTGAATCGCGGTGAGTGCAATGGTGTAAACGATATCGTCGACCAGTGCGCCACGGGAAAGATCGTTCACTGGTTTGTTCAAACCCTGCAGCATTGGGCCAACGCTGACCACACGGGCACTACGCTGTACGGCTTTGTACGTCGTGTTGCCGGTGTTCAGATCGGGGAAAACAAACACCGTCGCCTTGCCCGCGACAGGGGAGTCGGGTGCTTTCTGCTTACCAACGCTTTCAATGGCGGCCGCGTCGTACTGTAGTGGACCATCGATCGCGAGGTGCGGGGCGCGCTCTTTGGCGATGCGGGTGGCTTCGCGCACTTTATCTACATCCGCGCCGGTGCCAGAGTCGCCAGTGGAGTAGCTGATCATGGCGACTCGCGGTTCAATGCCAAACGCTTCAGCGGAGCGGGCGCTTTGTAAGGCGATTTCCGCTAGGGTTTCGGCGTCGGGGTCAGGATTCACCGCACAATCGCCATACACCACCACCTGCTCAGGCAGCAGCATAAAGAAGATTGATGATACCTGATTATATTCCGGTGCCGTTTTGATCAACTGAAACGCTGGGCGCACCGTGTTGGCGGTGGTGTGCACGGCACCTGATACGAGACCGTCGACTTCGTCTAATTGCAGCATCATAGTGCCCAGCACTACATTGTCCTGGAGTTGGGCCTCGGCGGTTAGCTCGTTCAGTTTGCCGCGGCGACGCTCTACCATCGGGCTGATATAGCTGGCCCGGGTGCTCTCAGGATCAATAATCGTGAGCGAATCCGGCAGCGTCAGGCCGCGATGACGGGCAACGCTTTCGATATCTTCACGCTTACCGAGCAATACGCAGTCGGCAATGCCACGCCGCTGACACACAATCGCGGCTTCAATGGTGCGCGGCTCGTCGCCTTCAGGCAATACAATGCGCTTCTTGGCTTGCTGGGCAAGTTTGACGAGCTGATGGCGAAACGCTGATGGGGATAGACGGTGGATGTAGCCACGGCTGAGCTTGGCTTTAAGCCACTCTAAATCCATGTGAGCTGCGACATAACGTGCTACCTGCTCAGCTCGTTCGAAATCGTCCATGGGAATTTCGCTGCTCAACTGGCTCAGGTTTTGCGCCGTGGTCAAGCTGTCGGTTTCCACTGCCAGTACAGGTAGGCCGGTTTTTAGTGCCGGGCGACACATTTCAATCATATTGTCGTTAGGCATGAAACCATTCGTGAGCAGCACGCCCGCTAGCTGAGTGCCGTTCATGGTTGCTAAGGCTGATGCCAGCATCACGTCGTCACGGTCACCAGAGGCGACAACTAAACTGCCCGGTTTGAAAATATGCAGCGCATTGGCAGCACTTCGTGCGCACAGGCTAGTAGAAAGCACGCGACGACTGGCGGCTTCCCCTTCATTGAGCATCTTGGCATTCAGCGCTCGCGCGACATCTAAGGTGCGCGGTGCGCTTAACGTATTGCTGTAAGGCACTACGCCAATCAGGTGAAAGCTGTCTGTTGCTAGCGCTGGCGAATAGCGACGTAGTTCATTGAGTATCGGCTCTTCAAGATGGGGCTTAATCGTGCCGGGTGCTGCAGAAAGGTCGTCCTCCTGACCATAAGGCAGGTTTTTCATGCGCATTAAAATGCCGCCAAGCGTGCGGCTGGAGCTAACGCCACCAAAGCTTCTAGCATGCATGTCCAGCTCTTCGGCAAGTCGCTGCGGCTCGTTTAAATCGCCAGTGCCGACCAAAATGATTCGCGCATTAAGCGCATCTGCCAACTGGGCATTGGTTTGGGTGGCGTAGGTGGTATGTTGGGTAGGAACAACACCTTCTACTACCACCAAGTCTAGAGTACTGCCGTCCCGATAGGCTTGCTGGGTGACCTGCTCAAAGAGCTCAACGACGTTTTCCATCAGCTCATCGGTTTGATCATCGCGCAGTAAACGTTCTAGCCTTGCCTGGGAAATAGGTGACGGCGGGCGTTGGTTTAGCGTGCGCGATACCAGAGCCGTTGAACGATCTAGCCCTGGGCCGTTCAGCTCATTTTGCATAAATGGCTTTAAAAAACCGGCTTTCAGGCCGATGGTATCCAGTGCTTGAATTAACCCCAGGCAAGCGGAGGTTAGCCCGGCCCCCATGCTGGTTGGCACCAGTAATATGGCTTGGGGTTGCTCGGCGGAGTTGTTCATTTAGTCGTCTCCACACAGTGGCGGGTTTCCATGGCAATACGCCCCTCTTCATCAGTTGGAATTACCCACACTTCGGGGCCATTGTGGCCAGCGTTGTCCAACTTGCCTTCTTTGCCGCGAATAGTGGCTTCGTTAGCCACGTCATCTAAACTGAAACGGAAGTGGGACAATAGTGCCAGTACGTCACGGCGAACGATTGGTGAGTTTTCGCCAATGCCACCGGTAAAAATAACGCCATCGAGTTGAGGAAGGGCACAGGAAAGGGCGGCCAGCGATTTAGCAATTCGGTAGCAGAATACCTCTAGCGCGAGTTTGGCACCTTTGTGGCCGGCCAGGGCTTGGTCTTCTACTTCACGCATATCATTGGTCAGGCCGGAAAGGCCCAGTAAACCGCTCTGCTTGTTGAGTACATTATCGATCTCATCCAGTGACCAACCAAGCTGGCGGTGGAGGTGAGCGTGCAAGCCAGGGTCAACATCGCCGCTGCGGGTTCCCATCACTAAGCCTTCTAACGGCGTAAGCCCCATGCTGGTATCCAGGCTTTGATTGTTCCATATGGCACTAGTAGAGCAGCCGTTTCCCAAATGGGCGGTTAACCAACCACCTGCACCGCGGCTACTTAATTTGGCAGCACGCTGACTGACATACGCATGACTAGTGCCATGAAAACCATAGCGACGGATGCCGTGCTCGGTGTACAGAGCTTCCGGTAGGGCGTAGCGGTAGGCACGAGGCGGCAGTGTCTGGTGAAAGGCCGTATCAAACACGGCTACCTGAGGTAAGTCTGGAAAGACGTGTCGGGTGGCGGCAATACCAGCCAAGTTAGCCGGGTTGTGCAGTGGTGCGAGTGCTGCTGTCGTTTCTATCGCGGCTATAACGCTATCGTCAATCATAGCTGCCTGGGTGAAGTGTTCGCCGCCGTGAACAATGCGGTGCCCAACTGCGCCAGGTACTCGACCTTCCAGGCGCTTTAGGATAGCGCTTAGCGCTTCAGCGTGATCAGCATTGGGCAGCGCTTGGGTAAAGCTTTCACCCACGCTGTTCTTACCTTTTAAACGAGCTTCGCTACTGCCTAGACGTTCTGCTAGACCAGCTAAGCGCGGTGCCTGAGGGTCTGAATCAATCAACGCATATTTAATAGACGAAGAGCCGCAATTAATGACCAGCACCGGTGTGTTCATAACAACCTTTGTAAAGTAGTTAGCGTAAAAGAGGGGTAGACCTTAGTATAACATGCTGCGCTGCAGGATATTAGCGCGCTATTTCGTTAGCCTTCATCATAAAATGTCGTCATCCTGCTTGTTAATCTACTGATCGTGAGCCGTTTTGTTCCTATGCCTTCTACGTCGTTACCAACGTTACTGCCTCGCCACCTAGCCATTTTGCTGATGATGTCGGTGGCTACCATGTTCGCAGCCAACCACGTTTCTGCGCGGCTAGCGTTTGATAACGGCACTGGCTTGCTGCTTGCGGTACTGATGCGTTCAGGTGTGGCGTGTCTGATTTTGCTGACGCTGGTCGTGGTTCAGAAAAAGCGGCTTTGGCTTCCGCCCGGCACCTGGCCATGGCAGTTGGCAGTGGGTCTTCTGATTGCCATCCAAAGTGTCAGTCTTTATTCAGCGGTAGCACGTTTGCCGGTGGTCATTGCGCTGCTACTGGTTAACACCTTTCCTATTCAATTAGCGCTATTAAGTTGGGCGCTGGGCGGCCCTCGGCCTTCGCTGCGTAGCTGCCTGATTATGGGCACTATTTTAATCGGGCTGTTAGTAGTGCTTGATATACCGAGCTGGATCGCAGATGCCGATGCCATGGGGCCGGAGTGGTTAGTCGGCATCGGGTTTGGGTTAAGTGCTGCCTTTGCGTTTGCCTGTGCGCTTTGGGTTACTGAGCATCGCTTGGCGAGGGTTGGCAGCACGTTACGTAGCCTGCTGACCATGCAAACGGTATTTATTGTCATGATCGTTGGCGGGTTGCTAGGGGCGGTTCCCGGGGGAATGAGCTTGCCCGATAACAGCGCAGGCTGGACAGGGCTAGCGTTATTAGCCTTGCTATACGGCAGTGCCTTTTCCCTGCTGTTTATTTTTGTGCCACGTCTAGACATGGCGCGTAATGCACCGGTTATGAACTTTGAGCCAGTAGCGTCTTTGCTACTCGGTTATATCGTTTTAGGTCAGATGCTTAGCCCTAGCCAATTAGTTGGCGGGGCAGTGGTCGTTTGCGGCATTGTCGTGCTCAGCCTTTCTAAAGGTCGGTAAACAGGAGAGGAAAAAGGAAATTATATGCAAGCTGGGCCAGCAAATTGCGTTCTCCTTAAGTATGAGCCACAATTAAAAAGTGTAAGGAAACACTGTTTTTTAACTGAGGTTTAACTTATGAAGATGACCGTATTATCACTCACCTCCGCTGCCCTTTTAGTTGGTGCAGGTACTTTCGCGGCATCGGCTCAGGCGCAACAACCCTTCCAGTACCCACAAGGATATGTGGGCGGTGATGCCATGTTTTGGAGCTTGAACCCGGATCGGGGTTCATCCCGCGATGATGTTGGCTTGCGTCTCCGTGGTGGGGCACAGTTCAATGACTATTTCGCCTTAGAAGGTCATTTGGGAACGGGTGGTTCAGATGGTGGTGCCGAGCTAGATCACGTCGCTGGTGCCTATGCGAAAGGTATCATACCCATTGCACCTGAAGTGCGTTTGTATGGCTTAGCGGGCTTCACTGAGGTTGATATTAACAACGACCGTGAAAGCGGTTTCTCCTATGGTGCCGGTGCGGAGATGGATATCAGTTCTAATGTATCGGTAGGCGCTGACTATATGCGTTACCTGGATAAATCTGCCTATGATTTTGATGCTGCCAGTGTAGGCCTAAAGTACCGTTTTTAAGTCAGTAGCCTAGTGCTCACTTAATCTACCAACAGAAATACAGCCCTATCGCTAACCGTGGCGATAGGGCTTTTTTATTGTGCTGAGCAAAGGGGCGACTCCTCGCTGCCGTTAAGGGTGTCTCTTTAGCATAAAAGATGAAGTATCGAGGGCTAATTACTGAGACGACCCCATCGAGTGATTGATCGCAGTGAAAATATTGTTAGCGTGCTAATGTTTTTGTTAGACTAAAGTATTCCATCTAACAATATCTCCAAGCGGCGACATAGCCGCTTCGGTGCTCGTCAATGAGAAGTCTCTATGTCTCCTGATCAACGCTTTACTCGCTGGGTGAAAATAGCCCTGGCAATGTTTTTACTGCTGTTTGTTTACTTCCTGCTAGCCGATAGCTTCATGCCTATGACACCTGAAGCGCGGGCAATGCGCCCCGTAACGCGCATTGCTCCTGAGCTAAGCGGCCCCGTGCAAGAAGTCGTGGTGGGCGATCATCAGCAGGTAACCCAGGGGGATGTGCTGTTTCGCTTAGACCCATCTCCCTTTCAAATCGCCCACTCCCAAGCCCAATTAAACCGGGAACAAGCGGAGCAAGAAAACGCCCGCTTGAATGCAGAGCTGGCGGCTGCCAGGGCATCGCTTTCCTCGGCGCAGGCCACTTTCGATGAGCACAGCGGAGAGCGCCGCCGTGCTGAAGCACTTCTTGGGCGGCAGGTGATTTCTCGTCAGCAGTACGAACAGCAGGCAGCGGCCGAACATACCGCGCAAGCGGCTGTGGCGTCTGCCCAGGCACAGATTGAAAGTTTAGAGGTACAGCTGGGAGAAGAGGGCGACGATAACTTGCGTCTTCGCCAAGCCAATAATGCCCTTGAAAAAGCTGAGCTGGATTTAGCCCATACGGTGGTAAAAGCGCCAGAGTCCGGTGTGATCACTAATCTTCAGCTACAGCCTGGCCACTATGTGCAGGCGGGGCAACCGGCGGTAGCGCTGGTCGCGAGCACGGTAGAGATAGTGGCTGATTTTCGTGAAAAGAGCTTGCGCCATGTTGCGCTTGGCGATGAAGCAAAAGTGGTATTTGATGCGTTGCCTGGGCGCATTTTTGAAGGGCATGTCAGTGCCTTTGATGCTGGCTCCCGTGCAGGCCAGCAGGCAGCGGATGGTCAACTTGTGGATATTCCTGCTTCAGATCGTTGGGTGAGAGATGCGCAACGTGCGCGTATTCATGTGGCGATAGATACGCCGTTGTCTGAGCTGCCCCCGAGTGGTGCACGAGCAACGGTGCAACTAGTACCGGGCGAGCATGGAATGGCTAAGCCGTTTGCGTGGTTGCAGGCGCACCTGATCAGTTGGCTGCACTATGTTTATTAAAGCGATTATTAAAAAGACGCCTGTAGTCGCTGTTAATAAGCCAGCGCTCTCTCAAAACGGCCTGCGCCAGTGCCTGCGGGTGGCGGGAGGTGGTTCGCTGGGTTTTATTATTAGCCAATTGATGGGCTGGAATTATGGGGTGTTTTTTACCGTTTTTCCGATGTTCTTGTTGGGAATGGTGCCCATTTTAAATGGCGGCATCATTCGCCAGTTTTTGGCGAACGTTAGCTTGAATGCTCTGGAAGTCAGCGTGGTGGTGGGGCTTCTAAAGCATATGCCGGTAGTGATGACGCTGGTCGTACTAGGTCTGTTTTTGCTGCGCTTCAATCTAATGGCAAAAGGCCCGCTGTTTCTGTTTGGCGCGAATGGCGTGTTGACGCTAAGCATATTGCTGCACTTTGCTAGCTACCCAGGTGTTGATTTAAGCGATCTCTTGGCGAGTAATATTATGGCCAGCTTACTGGCGGTATTTATTGCCATGTTGATGCATACGCTATTTCCCGATATTGAACCCCGCCAGCTACCACCGCGTGTTGCAAAGCCTGCAGCCCAAATTCGCCATGAAACATTGATGGGCGGCATTACGGCCACACTCTCGTTCGTAGTGTTCCAAATGTTTGACCTACGCGATTCACTGTCAGCGCAAATGGCCACCATTCTGATTCTGTTTGCTTTAGGTTATTCCGGGGCTCGCGTGTCGGCAGGTAAGCGAGCAATCGGCACGCTACTGGGCTGTAATCTGGCGCTGGCAATGCAGCTATTGCTTTACACTCAAAGCCATCATTTTTTGCTGGTGATTTTGCTCTATTGGCTGGGGTTAATGCTGTTTGCTAGAGAACATATTTTGGAAGGTGGCGGCTCAGGCATTGGCTTTGGAGGGCTGACAACGTTAGGTATTCTCTTTGGCCAATCGCTAGGCCCACAGCAAGACCTTGTTTATAGTGCGCTTTATCGGTTTTCTTCGATGAGCGTCGCGTTAGTGAGCACCTTATTGATAATGGCTTGTTTGCACTGCTTGCTAAATTGTTGGGAGCCAACGCGCCTGTCTAAAAGTAATTGAGGTAACTTTTCTAACAAAGGCTACGCTAGTAAAGGAGTCGCCATCCAAAGTAAGTATTCACTTAGTGAGCGACATCATCCCCACTAACGGATTAGAGGTGTTCGTCATGGCAAGTGGCAAAGAAGATAAAGTGAAAGGCACCGCCAACAAAGCCGCCGGAAAAGCGAAGGAAACAGCGGGAAAAGTAACCGGAAGTAGTAAAACAGAAGCTAAGGGTAAAGCCCAACAAGCAAAAGGCGAACTGCAAAAAGGTAAAGGTGAGGCCAAGGAAAAGGCTAAGAAATAACGCCTAGCCAGGGCATTATAAGACCAGCAGAGGCCAATAGCCTCTGTTGGTTTTCAGGCAATAACTCAGTAGTGGCCAAGCAGCTTCCACCACAAACCACCGACGACTACCCAAATGAGTAGGTTCACCACGCTCATAATGAAACCAGCTTTCCACCACTCTCCCAGCGTTAGGTAGCCTGAGCCAAAGATGACTGGTGAGGTGCCTGTGGCGTAATGGGTTAAGGTCATCATAATCGAAGACGTGGCCGCCATAATCAGCACAAAAGGCATAGGCGGGGCGCCGAGGCTTAATCCAACGGTGAGAAATGCTGCCATCATCGCGGTGATATGCGCGGTCGTGCTGGCAAAAAAGTAATGGGTATAAAGAAAGGTGAGTACCAGAAGTGCAGAGGCTCCGGCCCAACCAATCCCCATCATGGTAATCCAGCTTTGCATATTCGCTGAAAACCAACTAATAAGGCCTGTTTCGTTAAGTTGGCTAGCCATCATGATAAGTGCACCAAACCACAATAGCGTATCCCACGCATTTTTCTCTTTCAGCACATCTTCCCAGGTCAAAACCCCTGTTAGCAGTAGTAGCGACAAGCCAATAAACGCAGACGTGGTGGTATTAAGCGTGACTGCATCTCCCAGGAATATCGCTGGGATATCCGCCCAAAGCAAAAGCAGCACTAAGAAAACGAACAGCATGATGCCTTCGTTTCGGCTTAGCTTTCCTAGTTCGGCCAGTTTGTCTCTCGCTAACTGGGTGGCATTCGGGGTTTCTTTAATTTCCGGTGGGTAAAGCAAGTACAGAATGTACGGCATCGCCAGGATGGCGACCAAGCCCGGCAGCAGCATGGCGACCGCCCAGGTTAACCAGCTCAGCTGTATTTCCGCCCCAGTGGCGGATGAGATAAGTTGAACGGTTAATGGGTTAGGAGCGGTGGCGGTGATGAACATAGCCGAGGTGATGGGGTTGCTGTGGTAATTCACCAGCGCTAGATATTTGCCGATTTTACCAGACGTGTTGTCTTCAGGATGTGAATCAAAACTATGGGCAATCGAGCGCATAATGGGATGAATGATACCGCCACCCCGCGCTGTATTACTTGGTGTGACAGGCGCAATTGAAAGCTCGGAAAAGGCGAGGCCATAGCCAATTCCCAACGTGCGTTTGCCAAAAATCGAGATGAAGTAGTAGCCAATACGTGCACCTAGGCCAGTTTTAATCAACCCGCGTGAAATCATAATCGCAATGGCAATTAACCAGATAAGTGGGTTGGCATAACTACTTAAGGCGACACTGATGGCTTCGCCTGGCGTATCACCGGTCACACCACTTGCCGCGACAATAGAAATCGCAATCACAGAGATTGCCCCAATAGGCATGGCTTTGCCGATGATAGCGACAATAGTGCCGACAAATATTGCCAGCATGAGCCAAGCGTTTGGCGTCAGCCCTTCTGGCAAAGGAATTACCAGCCAAATAAATAGGGTGGTGGCCACAGCGATTGCGGTCGACCAGGGTTTGAAAGGTAGTGTCGACATGATGGGTACCTATAGATTGAAACAGCTGCTAGCGGTGCACTTGGTATAAATAAGATAGCGCGGTAAATGCTATTTAAGTCTATATATATCTAATGTATCTCTCATTGTTCCACGTCAATTGCTGTTCCTTAATCTAGTGGGCTCAATAGTGATGGGGTATAACTCACTTCAATAGGAGCCGTTACATGCCTACCATGATGAAAGCCGCTATTTTTGTTGAGCCTGGTCGGATTGAAATTGACGACAAGCCCATTCCCGAAATTGGCCCTAATGATGCGTTGATGCGTGTGACCACTACCACAATCTGCGGCACCGATATTCATATCCTCAAGGGTGAGTACCCTGTTGAACGAGGCTTAACCATCGGCCATGAGCCGGTGGGCGTGATTGAAAAGTTGGGTGCCAATGTGAAGGGGTACCAAGAGGGCCAGCGAGTCATCGCCGGAGCGATTTGCCCCAGTTTTACCTCCTATGCCTGCCAAGATGGTTGTTCCTCGCAAGATGGTGGTCACCATAGTCATGGGTACAAGCCGATGGGCGGCTGGCGCTTTGGTAACACCATCGATGGTGCCCAAGCTGAATATCTATTGGTGCCCGATGCCCAGTCCAATCTCTCGCCCGTGCCAGACGGCCTGACCGACGAACAAGTGCTGATGTGCCCCGACATCATGTCGACCGGCTTTGCTGGTGCTGAAAAAGCGGGTATTAATATTGGCGACACGGTGGTGGTGTTCGCTCAAGGCCCGATTGGGCTATGTGCGACAGCAGGTGCACGGCTGCGCGGGGCCGGGATGATTATTGCGGTAGACGGTGTCGATGAACGTTTGGCAATGGCCAAGCAGATGGGCGCTGATGTGGCGCTGGATTTTCGTAAGGTTGATGTAGTGGAGGAGGTTCTAAAGCTGACAGGCGGGCGCGGTGTTGATGTGGCCATTGAGGCACTCGGCCTGCAGCAAACCTTTGAATCTGCCTTGCGGGTGTTAAAGCCCGGCGGCACGCTGTCGAGCCTGGGCGTTTACTCTGAAGACCTGACGATTCCGCTGGGCGCTTTCTGCGCTGGCTTGGGTGACCACAAGATCATTACGTCATTATGCCCCGGCGGGAAAGAGCGCATGCGCAGGCTGATGAGCATCATTGCTGCAGGGCGATTAGATCTTGGTCCCATGGTCACGCACCGCTACGCGTTAGAGAACATTGTTGATGCCTACGATCTGTTTTCCCACCAGCGCGATGGTGTATTGAAAGTGGCCCTTGAGGTCTCATAGCGCTTAAGTAAGTTCAAGAGCCATCCATACACGCCACCTTTATCAGTGTCGCTGCCGACGAAAAACTCGCTAACGATTACAGCGGTAACTAAAAGCGAGTTTTTCGGAGCAAAAGCGTAGCCCGTTTTTATTTCAGTTCCAGCGAGAAACTCATTTCAACGCCAGCATCATCCACTCTGAACCAGTACTCCATGTTCTTGTAGATGTCGCTATATTGCCTGAGCAGATCAATATCAGACTCTGACATATCACTTTCTGGTATCTGTTCGACAATATCAGCCAGCGAATGATAGAACTCACCTGTTAAGTGGCCATGAAGCAGCAAGTTACGCTCTGAAACAGGGGCCTGCAGTTCTGCCTGGAGTGCCTCGGAATCGCTGATGCCAACGCCCAGAGAAATTGCGCTTTCAGACATGGCCGCGTAGAGCTCTGGTGAGTCCGGTGGCAGCATCATGCTCTCAATTCTTTTGGCTTCTCCACCGGGTTCAAGTCCAAGTGCCCCTAAATCAGGCGCGAACGCGCTTGCTGTAGACAGCAGTGCAAGCGGGTTTTGTGAAGCGAGGGTCAGAAGACCAGTACCGGTGGGTTCGCCATCTTTCATGGTAAGGCTATTAAAGCGAGCCCTGAAGCCAGAAAGGGATGGGCCAATCATCATGGCGACAGGATTGTTGATCGCCATATTGATCTCATTCCAGGTGCTGTTTAATTCCTGAAACTCATCACAGCTGAAGGGGTTTTGACGCACTTCCTGAGCATACTTCTGAACAGTTTGCATCAGTACCGGTAGATTCAGGCCTAGCCCAAAGCTGGCCATGCCGTCTGTGCTACCAAGGCCTGGAACCTGAGCGGTCATTGCACGAAGGTCGCTGACAATAGCCTCATCGGTTTCCAGAATGAGGTTCATCTCCATGTGGTCGAGATTATACTCACGCATGCCCATCACAAGGCTGGGGAAGCGACTGGTGATGCGGTCAATATCTGCTTGGCAGGTGGATAGATCCAGCCGCTCTGCATCAGCCGCGTCCAACAGTGCCTGAGTACCTGAATGCGTGGGTGTGCTCAGCTCACTAAGCAGTCGTGAAAAGTGGATTTGCCCGGCACCGTAGGGGGTGAAGCCATGGCGCTGCTCAAGCTCAACCAGAGCACCGGTATCACCGATGTTGCTGTCAGGCAGGGTGTTACCCAGCACCTTTGATAGCAAATCATCGCTGGCATTCTCAGGCACCATAGATATCAGCAGTTGCTTATCGATAATGGCCATGATTGCTTTAATCGGACCATCTTGTGTCAGCACCGAGTACTCTTTTCCATCTGTTGTGGCCGTACTCGGGTTGATATCTGCATTGGTGAGGATGCGCTGCAGCGTTTCGCGGAAAGCGTCTTCATCCTGCAATTCCATACGTAGAACGGGCAAGATACCCAATCCGTATAAAGCAACCTGAGAGCTCATCTTAAAGCCCAGTGCATGGATATCATCGAGTGTTTCAACATCGACAAATTCTTCACCCATAGCGATCAACAGCGACATCAGTGAATGCAACACGTCATCGTCTATTTCGTGCAGCATGTCGCGCAGTTCATCCAAGTCAGCTTCCAGATTACCCTTGGGCTGCATGCGCTGGTAAAGAGCAAAGGCATCTTGTTCAGACATTGCTTCACGTGTTGCCACGAAATAGGGGGAATCGGCGGGGATATATTTCAGCATGATGGCTGAAAGATTTTTCGGCGCCTCCTGCTGTGCGTCTGTTTCTATTGGTGCGTTATCGTCGCCACAGCCACTCAACACGCCAGCGCTGAACAGGGCAAGAGAAATAGCTATGGAAAGCTTGGCTTTCATGTGAAGTCAGTCCTTTGAAAGATGTTGGCTTTAAATTGAGCATTTTGTATAGGATTATCAGTGAATGATAATCATACACAACTTAAATTAAATTAACCTCTCCTTGGTTAAAAAAATGGCCCTTGAGGTCTTATAAGACCCAAGAGCCACTTGTTAGTAGCGAAACTTGCAGGCTGCTATTTTAAACTTCTTGATATAGCTCGCTGCCTTCGCGGCGGAACTTCTCTGCTTGCTCCTGCATGCCACGCTTGACTGCCTCAGAATCGCTTTCAGCGGCATTTTCCGGTGTGCGATCTCGGTAGGTATCGCGCACTTCCTGGCTGATCTTCATGGAGCAGAACTTCGGCCCGCACATGGAACAGAAGTGCGCCACCTTGGCGGAATCTTTCGGCAGGGTTTCGTCGTGGAATTCACGGGCGGTATCTGGGTCTAGGCCCAGATTGAATTGGTCTTCCCAGCGGAATTCAAAGCGTGCCTTGGAAAGCGCGTTATCGCGACGTTGTGCCGCCGGGTGACCCTTGGCCAAGTCTGCTGCGTGGGCAGCAATCTTGTAGGTGATGATGCCGGTTTTGACGTCATCTTTATTCGGCAGGCCCAAATGCTCTTTCGGCGTCACATAGCAGAGCATTGCACAGCCAAACCAGCCGATCATGGCTGCACCGATGCCCGAGGTAATGTGGTCATAGCCGGGGGCGATATCGGTGGTCAGTGGGCCGAGGGTATAAAAAGGTGCCTCATGGCACGCCTCAAGCTGCTTATCCATGTTCTCTTTAATCAGGTGCATGGGCACATGGCCAGGGCCCTCGATCATCACCTGAACGTCGTGTTTCCAGGCAATCTTCGTCAGCTCACCCAGGGTCTCCAGCTCAGCGAACTGTGCTTCGTCGTTGGCATCGGCGACTGAGCCGGGGCGCAGACCGTCGCCCAACGAAAACGCTACGTCGTACTGCTTGCAGATCTCACAGATCTCTTCGAAGTGGGTATACAGGAAACTTTCCTGGTGATGATACAGACACCATTTGGCCATAATGGAACCGCCACGGCTGACAATGCCGGTCACCCGGTTGGCGGTTAGTGGCACATAGCGCAGCAGCACACCCGCGTGAATGGTGAAGTAATCCACGCCCTGTTCAGCTTGTTCAATCAAGGTGTCGCGGAACACTTCCCAAGTCAGGTTTTCGGCAATGCCGTTGACCTTCTCAAGCGCTTGATAGATCGGCACGGTACCAATCGGCACCGGAGAGTTGCGGATAATCCACTCACGGGTCTCGTGAATGTTCTGGCCAGTGGAAAGGTCCATGATGGTGTCCGATCCCCAGCGGATACCCCAGGTCATTTTGTCGACTTCTTCTTCAATCGACGAGGTAACTGCCGAGTTGCCCAGGTTGCCGTTAATCTTCACCAGAAAGTTACGGCCAATAATCATCGGCTCGGATTCTGGGTGGTTGATATTGTTGGGGATGATCGCGCGGCCACGGGCGACTTCGTCGCGCACAAATTCCGGCGTGATCTCTTCCGGCAATTTTGCACCAAAGCTCTGGCCAGGGTGCTGGTGGCCAAGAATACGCTCCACTTCAGCGGTGCCTAACGTTTGGCGGCGCTGGTTCTCGCGGATGGCAATAAATTCCATTTCAGGAGTAATAATGCCCTGGCGCGCATAGTGCAGTTGGGTGACATTCTTACCTGGTTTTGCCCGGCGCGGGGTGCGCGTTAAATCAAAACGCAACTGAGCAAGCGTTGGGTCGTTAGCGCGGCGATTGCCGTACTCACTGGTGGGGCCGTCAAGGAACTCAGTATCGTTGCGCTCTTCAATCCAGGCGCGGCGCAGGGCGGGTAAGCCTTTGCGTAAATCATTGTTGGCGGCTGGGTCGGTATAAGGGCCAGAGGTGTCGTACACCAGTAGCGGCGGGTTCTCTTCATCAATGCTGCTGGTTTTAGTCGGCGACAGAGTGATTTCCCGAAACGGCACGCGGATATCGGGTCGTGAGCCTTCAACGTACACCTTGCGCGAGGCGGGCAGCGGTTGAATGGCGGCCGCATCGACCTGGGCAGTTTCGGCTAAAAAGTGGCTGGTGTTACTTTTTGAGGTCTTAGTTTTTAAAGTTTTAGTTTCTAAAGTCTTCGTCATGACGGTCGTCTTCCTTCGTTGTTGATTATGGTTATTGTGTTGGCTTAATGGGTGGGATCTTGGTCTGTCAGATCGCTGTCTATCAGATCCAGACCCATCTGCCAGAAATCGATTTCCAGTCGCGTGGCGTCGCGGAAGATCTTGCTCAGCTCGGCAAAGCGGGCAGGGGTAACATCGGCCAGGCGGGCGTTGAGCCATTCAAGCTCGGCCTGCATAGCGGCCTGAAACTCCTCGCTTTCGTACATCGCTATCCAGGCATCAAACGGGTTTTGGCTGCCGCGTAGGGTAGAAGGCTGAGCGTTCAGCCAGTTGGCGATTTCGCCGTAGCCCACTAAGCAAGGAGCTAGCGCTACGTGTAAATCGAGCAGGTCGCCGCGATTGCCGGTGTCTAATACGTAGCGGGTATACGCCAAGGTAGCCCTGGCTTCGGGAAGCTCCGCCAGCTCTTGCTCGGAAATTCCCCACTCCTGGCAAAAGCCCACGTGCAGGCCCAGCTCCACATCCACAATGGCTTTTAAACCTTCATGGGCCTGGCGCAGATCAGCCAGCGTAGGGCTTTTATAGGCGGCCAACGCGTAGGCGCGGGCGAAGTGAATCAAAAACAGGTAATCCTGTTTCAAATAGTGGCGAAACGATGCGTCTGGTAGCGCGGCGGTACCCAGCTGGCGGACAAAATCGTGCTCAATATAGGCGCGCCAGTCGTCATGGCAGGCATTAGTAAGATCAGCAAAGCGGTAGCCCATGGTGCCTCCGGTAGTAATGATCCGGAAGGTGGGCGGTTGAGATCGAGGAAATGGCGCAGAAGGTGGCGTGAAACTAAGCCGAGGCCATCGCTTGATCCCTACGCCGGTACCCGCGTGCTCTTCGTAGGAGCAACGCATTAGCCGGATCAGGTTCAGCGGGACCAGCGCTTTGGCAGTATCAAGTGGATACGCCCTGCGCCATCTCAGCCGGATTCACCGGCACCCCGTCAAGCAGTTAGTGCCAAGCAGTCTAGGAGGACGAGAGAAGAGATGCAAGGGGGATAGTGAGTGAATAGTAGGCTTCTTAGAAACGTTGATGGACTCGGCTACCCTAACGCCGCCACGCGTCTCTCGATTGCCAGATACTTTAAAAATTACCGCACTTCATGGCCTGACAGGGCGGCAGGGTGCCGCAAGTTGTGAAATCGAATGAAAAAGCGAATCCAGTAGCAATAGGTTTTCTCAGTACGGAGGCTATAGCGCTTGACCCGCAGGGTCGCCTTGACGCGTTCCACCAGTTGCATAAGAGATACCTTCGGATACTGTTCATGAGTACATAATTATTGAGCAGGGCAAAACATGCAAGCACGCGAATGTTGGATATTCAGCCAAAATTTACTTTGCTTTCAAGAGAATCAATGGGGTAGAGTCAAACTGGGTGGCTACACAACCCCAATAAATGTGATGTCGTGTTTATTGGGGTTGTGTAGAGAGGCGTGTAATCACTGTTATGCCTGAGGAGGATGTCTTGCAAGAAAGTGCCGATAGTAGACGCAATAAGCTATTGCAGATTCGCTCTAACGCGCTTTCTGCTGACTATATTTATTCGTCTGAGTTGTCTAGAATTAACTGGATCACAAACGCGATAACTGTCTTGGCAATAGTTGTACCAATTATCACTACTTTCTCATTGGTGCTAGCCAAAGATACGAGTTACGCCACATGGCTTAATACATTTTCGTTTATTTTTTCAGGCTTTTTATTATGCCTATCAGTGCTCGCTCTGATTTTTCGACTAGAGCACAAGAAAGAGCTTTATCTGATTTCTCGAAGAGCCAATATTTACATTAGCAATGAAGCTAGCGAGCTTCTTGAAAACTCCTCAGTAGATCCACGATGGTTCTACAAATATGTGTCAGATCAGGATGCCCGTGACAAGGAAAATATAAGTAACATCAGGGAGAAGAGGAGGCAAGAGGCATACCGTTATTCAATAAAACTCCTCCACCCAGGCGACAGTGGTGTGGTGTGCTCCGTTTGCGGGTCTTCACCTTATATTTTTAAAAAGGGGGCGTGCCAACTTTGCGGTAATACGCCTTCAATAACTGGAGAGAAAAATGTCAAATAAAGAGACGTTTGATAAATGGTTCAATAATTTAAGCGAGCAGGAACAAGACGAAATTATCAGTCATGTCATCAGAACCAAGCTAAGCATTTCAAATGAAGGATTTTTTTCTGGCCCTACCGGAAAAACGCTTGAAGAGGGGCTGTTTTCTGGGCCCGCTGGAAGCTCATCCAGACAAGTGTGTGGCGGGTGCGGGCGTCCGATTTAGCGGGCATAACAATTGGTTGTTGCCGGACGTGCCTACGCTTCGCTTCGGCACTCCGCAAAACCAAGCGTTAGGCAATAGGAAGAGCATCAACGAATGGAAATTTTGCTATCAATACTCGGTTCGTTAGCATCCATTGGTGGTGCAATCTGGGCGTATGTCCAAGCGCGGCGATCCAAAACGTTTGCAGAACAGGCAAAGACGGTCAGGGATGAGCTTGTTGAAAGAAGGAAGACTATTGAGGTTTCTAAAGTACATTCAGAAACTGCTAGGATTTTGCGTCTCGTTTCCAAGGTTGGGCCAACATGTACTTCTACTTCCGTAAAAACCATACGATGTCACGAGATAGCGCAAGAGGTTGAAGAATATACAAGGCTTCTTAACGAACAGAGCTCTCACTTTACTCATGTGCTTGATAGTCAGGCCCGGAAGCTTTGCGGTGATCTGAAAGAAGATATTGTTGGGCTTGCAGAAGCCATTGACTTTGAATCAAAGAAAAAGTTTGGAACAAGCATCTATTACAAAATTGATGATTTTATGCCTCTTGTAAAGATGGTTTTTGATGAAAAAAAAGAGCGGCAGCCCATTGTGGCGTCTTAAAGGAGGTTTCTCGGTGAAGATTTCAGATGGCGAAAAATTAATAGTCCTTATGTTAAGTGAGCTTTACGAAAAAATGGGCATAGAGGGCGAAATAGAGCCAGAGTTTATCAAGTCAGCAATATTTAGAGATCACTTATGGGGTATTCCATGGAAGTACTCAGGAATTCCATTTGAAGATCAAGAAACGCCTGAAATAGTGAAAGAGGTAGTAGATATTCTCGATATGTGGAGCTTCATCGAAAGAGGATATCAGGAGCTGTCTGATGAGGAGAAAGCACAGTTAGAGACTGATGCTGCCCCATTTGGAAAAGAGCCGAAGTTTCGAGGCTTCGACGGGAATAATGAAGCAGAATACATGAGCGTTGCCAGCTTTTTGATCAACGATCTCGATAGATTTCAAGAGTTCAAGGGTCGTAGCATGAATTCACATATGCCCTCAGTGGAAACATACGAACGCATGCTGCATACCTTTGAATCTAAACGCCAAAATTTAATATCCGGGCCACTCAACCTTGTTGAACTTTCTAAAATTCTTAAAGAAATGACTCATCCTGAAAACAGGTAAGAGCCTAACAATTTGCTGCACGCGGATAAATCACTCGCTGCGCTCGCAATTTACCGGTGAGCAAGGCGTTGAGCCTGTAGAAAGTGTGCCGCAGGCACACGGAAGAGCTGTTGATTCTTGGCATGTTCTTCGGTGTAGAAGCTGCATGAAAGATGAAGGTGGGCCCTTCGAAGTCGGCTTTCAGGAGCGGGCTTCAAACCACTCCAAGCTGCGTTGGTAAAGAGCCAGGGTAGTGAGCGTTGGGGTCAAAACCGCGAGAGAACATCTCGGGTAGGTGTGGATTAGAGAGACGAACGCAAGTGAACCCCCGTTGACGCGTCGTTATTCAGAGACCCGCTGTCAAAACCAGAGGCGTTTCTACCTTCTGGCGACGTCACCCCCAGATTGAGTAGCGCTACACTTTAGAGTCCGATCCTATGCTAAGGAGATTGGACATGAAGAAGCGTTTCAGCGAAGAACAGATCATTGGCTTCTTGGGCGAAGCGGAGGCGGGACTCCCCATCAAGGAGCTATGTCGTCGGCACGGTTTCTCGGAAGCAAGTTATTACCTTTGGCGCAGCAAGTTTGGCGGCATGAGCGTCCCCGATGCCAAGCGACTGAAAGAGCTTGAAGCCGAAAATGGACGCCTGAAAAAGCTGCTCGCGGAGTCGCTATTGGAGATGGAGGTCACTCGCGAGGCGCTGAGAAAAAAGTGGTGAGCGCCCCGGCACGTCGAGACGTGGTGCGTTTTATGGTGTCACGTGGCCTGAGTGAGCGCCGAGCGCTCCGTGTCATGCGTATGAGTGCCAGTGCATTGCGCTACCAACCGGCTCCTGACCGCAATGAGACATTACGTGAACGCATTGTTGCCTTGGCACACCGACATCGTCGTTACGGCGCGGGCATGATCTACCTGAAGCTGCGTCAAGCCGGTGAACAGGTCAATCACAAGCGCGTCGAACGCCTCTACGCGGCGGCTCGGTTGCAGGTAAAGCGACGCAAGCGTAAGAAGATTCCCCTGTCTGAACGCAAGCCCCTGGGCCGCCCTGGCGCTGCCAATCAGGTCTGGTCAATGGATTTTGTGTTTGACCGCACGGCGGAAGGGAGAGTGATCAAGAACCTCACTATTGTCGATGACGCCACCCATGAAGCCGTGGCTATCGTGCCTGACCGTGCCATTGACGGGCTGTCGTTAACACGGATTCTGGATCATCTAGTGCTACAACGTGGCCTTCCAAGTGCCCTTCGTACGGATAATGGGAAGGAGTTCTGCGGACGCGCCATGCTGACGTGGGCTCATCAACGTGGTGTTGCCCTGTTTTTAATCGAACCTGGAAAGCCCAATCAAAACGCCTACATCGAATCGTTCAACGGGCGTTTTAGAGACGAATGTCTAAATGAGCACTGGTTCACCAGCCTGCATCACGCGAGAGTCATCATCGAGGCGTGGCGACGGGAATACAACGAGGAAAGACCGAAGAAAGGACTGGGAGGATTAACGCCTTCCGCCTATGCCGAGCAACTGGTTTTAAAACACGATAAAGTAACGTCAGACTCTAAACCCGGGTGCTACTGAAGATGGGGTGACGTCGCTGGGACAAGTGTCGGACTCCTGATTACTGGACAAGCGGCAGCCGGCGTATAGGGGGCGTGAATCTGATTCAGGCTTTTGTGCGGAACTGCGGGAACCAGTCGTTCCGATGTTAAGGGAGAAGCACAAGTGGCTAAAACCACAAGGCGAGAGTACCGATGCGGAGCACTGGGACGGACCGAGTTGTAGTAGTGATGAAGGCCGGTAATGCGGCTGGAGCGAAGGACTCGGATCAAGTGGTTGTACTTGGCGTCCAGCTGGACACAGGAGGAGACGGATGAGTGCAACAAAGTCATACACCATTGATAAGTGGTCAGTGTACAACGCCTATAAGGCAGTGAAGACCAATGCGGTCGCTGCGGGTGTGGATAGGCAGTCACTTGCGGAGTTCGAGGCAGATCTGAGGAGTAATCTGTACAAGATCTGGAATCGGATGTCGTCAGGGACTTACTTCCCACCGGCTGTTAAAGCTGTGGCCATCCCTAAAAAGAGTAGTAGGGAGCGCATTTTGGGCATTCCCACCGTCGCTGATCGCGTGGCTCAAATGGTGGTCAAACGGGAGATTGAACCTGTTATCGAAGCCTGTTTCGCTCCGGACTCCTACGGCTACCGGCCCGGAAAATCGGCGCTGAATGCTGTAGGTATCACGCGTGAGCGATGTTGGCGATACTATTTTCGACATCAAAGGCCTGTTTGACAACATAGACCATGAGTTGCTGCGCAAGGCACTTCTCTCGGCCCCCCCAAGGGGGCGTGGTCAGTCCGCTGTTGGCTAACCTGTTCATGCATTATGCCTTTGATATCTAGATGGGGAGAACATTTCCGAGGGCACCTTGGTGCCGGTATGCGGATGATGGATTGGTGCATTGTCGAACCGAACATGAGGCCCTGGCTGTCAGGGCTGCGTTGGAAAACGGTTACGGGAATGCGGCCTGGAAATGCATTCGGTGAAGACTAAGGTTGCTTACTGCAAGGATGGAAAACGCAGACGGCAATACCCAAACACTCAGTTTGATTTCCTTGGGTACACCTTCAGACCACGCTGGTGAAGAACCTCAAGCGAAACAGCATGTTTGTGAATTTTACGCCAGCGGTCAGTCAAGCAGCTATGAAGTCCATGCGGCAAATAACACGGAGATTGAACTATCGCAATCGTTCCAACCTGAGTCTGGCTGATATATCGCGACGACATAACCCGATTTTTCGGGGGGCTGGCGTGCTATGGAAGGTTCTATCCTTCCGCCATATACCCAGTGCTGCGACATTTTAACCGGACATTGGTGGCCTGGCCGATGAAGAAGTTCAAACGCTTAAAAGACCGGAAAATGCGGGCAAATCAGCTTTTGAAAACACTGGCTAAGACCCGACTTTCCCTGTTTGTACATTGGCAGTGAGGCATGGTAAGTGACTTTGCTTGATGCGAGCGGTGTGAATCGAGAGGTTCACGCACCGTTCTGCGAGAGGCCGAGGGTGCAACTCCCTGGTCTACTCACCAAGGTCGTAAGTATTTATCGACCAGGAATTATTCAATAATTGAGCTAAAAATAGCCTCTAATTTTAAAATCTGAAGCACTTTTTACCGAAAGGCCTTCTATATTTCACGTATGAGCATAATCGAAAAATTGGTTGAGGGTTTTCTACAGCCTCGTTAGAGTACGGGAAATAAATATGAAACTTAGACAGATCCCAGCACTTCAAGCTTACTGGAGAGTACCATTTATAGTGCTGCTGATAATAGTTCTTGCAGCATGGATTAGTGCAATATACATAGGAACATTGTACGAGACCCATGGTGGTGAACTTCTAACCAATAGTGAAGTTGAGCAGCGATCCCAAAAAGCAGAAAGAAATACTTGTACATTTGTCGGTAAAGAAGGCTCCGAACAGGTTTCTTGCACCGAACTAAATGAGCACGAAAATGAAAAGCTGAACGAGTTTCTTCAATCCGACATAAAAGAATTTTTACTTGAGCACCATGGGAGTATCTTAAACGCTGCCAAGTACTCCTCCGACAATTATATTAAAGAGGGTGTTTTCCTTGTCGAATTGGGCGGCGACGTAATTCACTTGCTAGTTGTTATTGCATCAGTGACTTTTACAGCAATCTGTATACTCATTGCTGTTATTGTGCTTTTTATCTCTTTGCCTATATTCCTCAAGTCGGAGGATGAGCAAAAAGCTAAGAGAGCGGGCGGCATAGTGAAGACATGCCTTGGGTTCATAGTGGCATCGGGAACTACGTTGGTGGGTGGGTTTGTGATTTCGTCAGCTCTGCTCTAGCAAGCGAGTCAATCGGACGTGGCCTGTTTCGTTTAAGTTGTGCTGGCCTTCGGCCAAGTTTGCACAACGTTCTCTACGCAAACCACGCCAATTACCCGAACGTTGAGCCTGTAGGAAGGCTAAGCTTTGGTAGGATCGAGGAAACATACGAGGAGTGGTCAGCATGCCGCGCTTCAAGGCTTATAACTATGATCAAAACGCCATGGTGGTGATCAACTACCAAGATCAGCTCCAGCCGGGCACCTTTGAACACGCTGTGAACTACCTGATAGAACACAAACTCGACTTGTCAGTTTTCCATAAGCAAATACGGCAAGTGCCATCGGAACGGTGCCAGTCGATAGGTATCTTTTATTATCGAGAACAAACGCTTACCCAATTACACTGGCTGGATGAAGCACCGAGTCGATAGCCCCAAGGGCAAGCAGATCTACAGTCATCGCATGTCGGTAGTGGAACCGGTGTTCGGCAATATTGGCACGACGAAACGACTTAATCGGTTCATCCTACGGGGTAAGAAAAAAGTGCAAAGTCAGTGGCAGCTCTACTGCTTGGTGCACAATATTGAGGAGTTGGCGAATTACGGCCAATTGGCCGCGTCATGAAGGGCTTAGAGCGGGGTAAGTTGCTTTTTAAGAGCAAAAGGCCGTCTTCAACAAGCTTTAGCTGGGCGCCCAAGTGACTAAATGCCGATATTAATATTACTCAGCCAGATGACCGGATGGGTAAATGAATAAGGACAACAGGCGGTGGAAACGGCTCGAAATCGGGTTTTCTACAGCCTCGTTATGGCTACTCAACAAAGGGAATCATCTAAAGCATGGAGCATATGAAAGAAGTATTAATTGTATTGATGTTATTGTCGGCTTTATCTTCTGGAGTATTGCTATGGTTAATCCGAGACCCCAAGACACCTAAGGCATTAGATTTTATAGTTGGTGTTCAATTAATAATGTTTGCTGCTTTCTTTCTGGGATTGCTCGGTGATCTACGCGGCCTCTTACCAGACGGAAATGAAATTAAAGCAGGGTACGATGTAGCGCTATTAATCATTCCTTTTTTTACTGCTGGTTTAGGTACCAATATTATTTCTAATCTCGTGCTTGGCCAAAGAGATTATACCGGCACCATGACTACAGCTGAGATTTCGCATAAATTCTTTTACTTCCTAATAATCGTGGTTGGTATAGTGATTCCACCTTTGTTGTTAGGGTATTCCATATGGCTAAAAAGAAACAAAATGCCATAACAAGTGCATCTTCTCGGACTTGGTTGAACTGTCACCTTTTTCGCGCTGCGCGGAAAAAAAGCCGCCAGTTCACCCAAGCCGCAGATATAGGCATTAGAGCGTATTGGAAACCATGGTGAGTAATTTAGACTTGGCTCTTCTAGCCAATCACCCCGAACTACTGCCAGCACTTCGAGAAATGTTTGAGTGTGGATGGCCGGAGTATTACGGTGCGCGGGGCAGGGGAAACGCAGAAGAAGACCTGCTGGCATATTCTAATCACAATAAACTTCCTATTGGGGTTGTTGCGATGCAGGATGGTTCTGCTCTTGGTATCGCGGTATTGAAGGCTAAATGTGTTACTACACATGACCACCTCACCCCTTGGATTGGTGGCGGCATGGTACTCCCCCAGTACCGGCGTCGTGGAATTGGCGCAACATTGACTGTTAAGCTTGAAAGCATCGCACGCAAGCTGGGGTACAAAAAAATCTACTCCGGCACAAGCACAGCAAATAGCCTTCTGGAGCGAAGTGGCTGGTCGTATATCGAAACCGTGCTTTACGGAGGGGATAACGTATCCATCTATGAAAAAGCGCTCTAACTCAGGCGTTGCGGCTGTAGAAAGGGGCAGGGCCAGTGGCAGCTCTACTGCTTGGTGCACAATATTGAGAAGTTGGCGAATTACGGCCACTTGGCCGCATCATGAAGGGCTTAGAGTGGAGTAAGTTGCTTTTTAAGAGCAAAAGGTCGTCTTCAACAAGCTTTAGCTGGGTGCCTAAGTGGCTAAATACCGCTTGGCCGCAGAAACTGAGTGCAACACCTGAGCATTTCGCTAAGGTGTTGTCCCATGTCTTACCTCGAACTCAGTATTGAAGAACGTGCCAGCATCCAAGTGGGTCAAGCCCAAGGGATGAGCCTTCGGCATATTGCCCAGCTCCTGGGGCGAGCTCCTTCAACCATCTCTCGTGAAATACGCCGTAACCAAATGGCCCAGAACGGTTACTGCGCCCGGTACGCCCAACGTCAGCGAGAAAAGCGTCGAGAGGTCTGTCGTCCTGCGCGTAAGCTTTTGCCAGGCACCGAGCGGTTTGATCTCATCGTGCATATGTTGCGGCGACGCTTGTCTCCCGAACAAATTAGCGGCAAGCTCAAGACGATGAAACTACCTGATTTGCGCGATGCCTACGTCTGCCGAGAGACCATCTACACGGCCATTTATGCCTTGCCTGTTGGCCACCTTCGCAAGGAACTGATTCACTGCTTGCGACAAGGTAAAACCACACGCAAGCCTCGCCGTGGCGAAGTGGATCGACGTGGCCAGATCCCTGACATGGTCAGCATTCACTTACGTCCGCCCGAGGTCAGTAAGCGTGAAATGCCCGGCCACTGGGAAGGCGATCTGATCAAAGGTAAGAATAACGCGTCCGCGGTAGGCACCTTGGTAGAGCTTAGTAGTGGCTATCTGATCCTCGCAAAAATGGACGACGCCACCGCCACCTCCGCCGTAGCAGGCTTTAGTGCTGCTCTGAATCGAATGCCGACCACCGCTCGAAAAAGCATGACCTATGATCAGGGGCGTGAAATGGCACAACATGCAAAAATCACTCAAGAAACCGGCGTTGCGATTTACTTTTGCGATCCCCATAGCCCCTGGCAACGTGGGGCCAATGAGAATATCAATGGCCTTATCCGTCAATATTTACCGAAAGGAACGGACCTTTCAGTACATAGCCAGGAAGAGCTGGACGCCATTGCCTTTGAGCTGAATATGCGACCTCGAAAACGCTTTGGATTTAAATGTCCGATAGAAGTGATGAGCGAGCTGATGGCCAAGTACCATGAAAGCCCATCAACCATCCAATGAGTGTGTTGCACTCAGAGTCTGCATCCGCCCCGATATTAAGATTACTCAGCCAGATGATTGGCTGGGTAAATGAATAAGGACAGCAGGCGGTGGAAACGGCTCGAAATCGGGTTTTTCTACAGCCTCGCTATGTTTCAGGTTCAATTTTCGTAAAATGAGGTAGATATGGCGTTTTGGCGTATGCAGTTACACCCAGATGATTCTGGGAATTCAGCTTTTCATTCTGCACAGAGTTTATCCGCAGGATTTATTGGTTTAGATTTTTCTGAGCGTGTAGGCGATTTAGAGTTTGAAGATTTGGAGAAGATTCCACAACACCAAAAAGATTATGTTGCGTTTGAAAACCAAATGAAGATCGGTGATAAAGTTCTAATTATCTCTCATCACTTTCCATTTGCTGTTTGTAATGTATCCGGTGACTACAACTATATAAAAACTCCAGTGCCAGAGTTGGGTGTATGGTTCCGACATTTTCGAAGAGTAGACAACGTTAAGTGTTTTTCTGATTTTAAAACCAATGCAAAAGCTTGGCAGCAAATAAAAATGACAGACACAATTTCCCCACTTGTTAACGAAGGGACTTTATCACTGAATCTAATTCGTGAGATGTATCCTGAAACATAACAAAGCATTTAAGAGTGATTCGCAACGCTTGCCGCTTTCGCTTCGCTCAAAGTATAGGAAAGCGCTACTCACACCTTAATGCGGCGTTATTCAGAACGTTCGTTTTGACGTACGTACCAGAGGGCGTACAATTGATAAAAAGTTAAACACGCAAGAGGTGCGTCATGACCGGGATCACAGCAACGGAGGCGCGTAGCAACCTTTATCGGTTGATTGACGAGACCGCCGAGTCCCACCAACCCATCGTCATCATGGGTAAGCGGAACAAAGCCGTCCTGGTTTCCGAGGAAGACTGGTCCGCCATTCAGGAAACGCTTTACCTGCTCTCCGTACCGGGTATGCGGGAGTCTATTCGTGAGGGAATGGATACCTCCGTGGATGAGTGCGATGAGGAGCTGGACTGGTGACATGGACGTTGGTTTACACCAAACAAGCCCAGAAGGACGCAGAGAAGCTGGCTTCAAGCGGCCTCAAGCCAAAAGCCCAAGAGTTGTTGGCCCTAATTGCAGAAGATCCGTACCGCAAGCCACCCCCGTTTGAGAAGCTCATTGGTGATCTTACGGGCGCCTATTCACGCCGCATTAATATTCAGCATCGTTTGGTCTACCAGGTGCTAGAAGACGAACAAGTAGTGAAAGTCCTCAGGCTATGGAGCCACTACGAATAATGCATAACAGGCCGCTGTTGCCGGACAATTTTTCCACCGCCTCGCGGCTCCAAAATTGCCGCAACGCTCTGCATTAACTCGCGAGTCTATCTTTGTGGGCTGGTTTACCAACACCTTCGAAAGGTTCACGCTTGGTCACACCATCATTAAACCCTGTTTACGTACTGGTGGCGCGTAAGCGGCGTCTATCTGTGCCAAATCGTCTTCGTCGAGCCGGATGCTATCTGCGTTGGCGTTCTGTTTGAGGTGGTCCAGGCTCACAGCTTTCGGGATGGCAATCACACCGGGGTGGCGCAGCGCCCAGGCAAGGGCGATTTGCGCGGGGGTGGCGCTGTGTTTGTCGGCGATGCGTTGCAGGGTAGCGTTACGCAGCAGCGCGCCGCCTTGACCAATGGGGCAGTAAGCCATCAGCGGCATGTTGTGTTGAGCCTGCCGGGGCAGCAGATCGTATTCAATGCCGCGTGCTTCGGGGTTATAGAGCACCTGGTTGGTGGCGCACGCGGGCGCGTCTAGCTCCGCTAGGTCGTCAACGTCAAAGTTCGATACGCCCCAACGCAGAATCTTGCCTTGCTCGCGCAGCCGCTCAAACGCTTCCACGGTTTCGCTTAACGGGTACTGTCCGCGCCAGTGCAGCAGGTAGAGATCAATCGTGTCGGTGCCCAATCGGCGTAGGCTGCGCTCGCAGGCAGCTTGAACACCCTGGGTGCTGGCGTTGTGCGGGTAAACCTTGCTGACTAGATACACCTGATCGCGCCGGCCACGAATCGCTTGGCCAACAATTTCTTCAGCGCCGCCCTCGGCATACATCTCAGCGGTATCAATCAGTGTCATGCCCAGTTCCAGGCCTTCACGCAGCGCCTTGATTTCAGCTTGGCGCTGCCCGGCATCCTCGCCCATATGCCAGGTGCCCTGGCCGATACGGGGTACGCTGTCTCCGCCTAGCTCAATCGTCTGCATGTCTATCTCCTGTTGTTATGCTGCTCTGACATCCCACTGCCATCGCAGTTCGTGGATCAATCCAACAAGGTTTGAACGTGGCGCTTACACCAGCTCGCGTTTCTCGCGCTTGGCAACGCGTATGTCTTTGATGGTGGCAATGCCGATAACCGCGAAAATAGCCAGTGAGATCAACGGCCAGATAAGGACATATAACGCCAATATAAAAGTTTGCATGTGCTTTCCTGTTAGTTGGCTGGTGCGCGATAGCACACCAGCCCTTGAAGTGACTCTAGCGCCACGCTGGGCTTACCGTTGAGCGGCAGGCTTGGCTGGGTCGTAGTTGATCACTTTCTGATCGATCTGCGAGAAGTCGAACTTGCTCGAACTCATCAGGCTGACTGCTACGCAAACAAGGGTGCTAACGCCGTAGGCCATTAATGAGGCTAGCAGTACTGTGTACTCACGTAGGAAGCCAATGCTGAAGTAGGCCAGTACAATGGCGCTGAGCGCGCCGACGATCACACCGCCCCTACGCCCGCAGAAGCCAAATGCCATCAGGCCGAGCACCACGCCACCGCCCACGGCGGCGAGTAGCTCAAACAGCCCCGCGACCACACTGACCATAGGCACTAATTCGAAGCGTGCGATGCAGAACATCACTAGGCCTGCAATTACAGCCGAGGTAAACGCCGTGTTGGTGACTCGATCCCAGAAACAGCTGGCGATGACCGGGAACACAATAGCCCCCCAAAGTGCGCCAACGAAGACCAGCATAATCAGAATATCCATCGAGAAACTGGCGAGAATCACCCCGATCAGTGTTGCGACAATCATCGTCAACCTACCAATAAATAGCTTTTTGGTCGGGTCAGGTTTGTTTTTAGCGATGTTTTTACCATACACATCGGCCATCACAATCGCGGACATAGCGGAAAGGTCTGAGTCAGCGGTAGAGGAGAGCGAGCCAATTACTAGAATAAAGAATAGTCCGATAAATACCGGCGAGAGGTACATCGACACCATTTGCGGGATCAGGTTGTTCATGTCACCACCGATGGGCTCCATACCGGTCATTAGTGCCATTAAGCCAATCATGCCTAGGCCAATAACAATCGCACCGTAACCAATGGTCGCGGTGATAAAGGTCGGTTTGATATGGTCTTCACGCACAGCGAATAGCCGCTGGGAGATGGTTTGGTTGCCAATCGCGTAGGCGAGCACCGCAACAAAGAAAGGTGCGCCTTGATTGAGAATTGCATCCATCGAGAACAGATTTGCCTGCTCTGGGGTGAGTAGGCTCATGCCATCCGATAGTGTCTGTGGGCCGCCGAGGGCAAACATCACCGCTGGAATAATTAGAATGGCGACAGCCATCATTGCCATCAGTTGGGCAAAGTCGGTGAGTACCGACGCGCGGAAACCCGACCACAGCGTATAAGAGAGCACCCCGACCCCCGCGATCACGACGCCCGCCTGGAAAGACAGTGGTGAGAGTACCGAGACCAGCGCACCAGACGCTGTGAAGTTAACCATCAAGCTGATAATGCTGCCCAGAATGTTGGAGGAGGCCAGGATTAGCTGACTTGAAGCGCCATGGCGAGCATGGATAAGTTCTCCCAGGGTGTGTGCGTTCGGGGCCAGTTTGCGAAAACGACGCCCAAAGGGGTAGATGAACAGAATCATCAGTGCGCCCCATAGCCCGTAATGTAAAGGGCCAGAAATGCCGTAGGTATAACCCGAGGTGGCGGCACCGTAGAATGAAGCTGCCCAGATCCAGGTAGCGGTCATACTGGCTGCGCCCAGACCAAAGCCAATCTGATGATTGGACACCATGAAGGCGTCGGTATTTTCCTTTTTCTTTTTGATCAGTAACGTCAGTAGGTACGTGCCGCCGTAAAAGGCCAACAGTAAGGCGATCACCGTTAGTGTCGAGAATTGATAGAAATTTTCTTCGTTCATTGAATACCCATAGGCTTTGCAGCCCTAGCATCCTAAATGGCAACCACAGTTCTCTTGACGGGGTGGCCGCGACAGGACGTAAGCAAAAAACAGAACATCTTTCTAGGTATGTCTGTAGCGAGAGGTGGCAGCGGTTGGCAGCCTGGTCGTGCACGTGTCAGGCGTTGGAGACGCCTTAAATAGAGGGGCCGAATTAACGCAAACAGTGAGCTTAAATAAAGCGCACATGGGGTCGATCCGGATGGCTACCCTACTCCCTTAAGCGCGAACAGTACAGGTTGAGGCCCGTTGTGAGGCCAGTGGATGACGGGAACTGGTCTTGATAGAGCAATTAATGGTGCTGCTTAAACAGCCACCACACATCGAAGCCAAATGAGTAGCTGAGTGTGACTAACGCACTCAGTGCGAGCAGGCTGGCAGCAAGAGGAGAGGTGAGTGGCGTTAACGCCAGCAGCAATGCGACGACCTGCCACACGCACACTGCTTTACGGCGGAAGCTGTCAAAGAGCGGTGCTTTTAACCACGGAAAAGGCCAGCTGGCGGCGATGAACAAATAACGCATGCCGCCAATGAGTAGTACCCAAGCGCCTAGATGTTCGCTCTGCAATAAGCCTATACAAAGTATCAGGATTAATACCGCATCCAGTTCCATATCAAAGCGCGCCCCGAACGGGGTATGAGTCTTTGTGCGTCTGGCAATCCAGCCATCCACACCGTCCAGTAACAGCGCGATAACAGCGACCGCTAGCCATAGCCAAATCGCGTTGGTAAAAGCATTCGCTGCCAGCGCCCCTGCCACGATGGCGACGAGTACGCCGCGCCCAAGCGTTACTCGGTTTGCCCAACCGAGCGGGCCATGGGGCCAAAAACTTACCACCAGTGCGCCCATCACGACGTAGAAGCCAGCTGCCAACCACCAGTTTGCAGCGCTGGCGACTAATCCCGGCAGCATTGCGCCCAAGCCTACTAGCAATAAGCTAGCCAACGCTATCTCAGCCAAGGTGTAGACACGCTTGGGCAAAGAGACGCTGGAGGTGTTGGAGAAAGAGGACATGCTTACTCGCAAAGCGGCGCGATGGCCCGCGGTTGAATTAAAGTGTGCAAATTATTTTCTATGTACCATTCTTGTATAAGAAGGAAAGGTTGTCCATGATGTAGAAACATTTGTTTTTAATCATCCTCGCGTTTACATGGGTTAAGCAACCACCTCGCTTTCTACGCTACGCTGTAAGGATGGATGAAGCGCTTAAACCATAAGGAAATGTCATGTTACCGCCTGATACCGCTACGGCTTTTTGGGTGACTCGCCCTATGTATGGTGAGCTAAAGCAGGAGCCACTAGCGTCACCCGCTGAAAATGAGGTGCGGGTTCGTGCCCTTTACAGCGGTGTTAGCCGCGGGACTGAATCGCTCGTATTTAATGCGCGGGTGCCGGAAAGTGAATATTCGCGTATGCGTGCCCCCTTTCAAGCAGGGGAGTTTCCTACTCCTGTGAAATATGGCTACTGCAGCATTGGCTATGTGGAGCAAGGGCCAGATTATTTATTCGATAAAACCGTCTTTTGCCTTTACCCCCATCAGGACTACTACGTCGTGCCTGTCGGCGCTGTTTTGCCGCTTCCCGACGACGTACCCGCTTACCGTGCCGTGTTAACCGCCAATATGGAAACTGCCATTAACGGCGTGTGGGATGCTAACCCCATGCTTGGCGAACGTGTGTGTGTGGTGGGGGCTGGCGTTGTCGGTGCGCTGGTGGCGTATCTATGTGCGCAAATTCCTGGTGTGGAAGTCCATCTGGTCGACATTAACCCTGAGCGAGAAGCTCTGGCAGCGCATTTAGGTATTCCTTTCTGTACGCCAGAACAGGCCCCCACGGACCAAGACTGCGTGATTCATGCTAGCGGCCAGCCAGATGGCCTGAGGCTGGCTATGGGCTTGTTGGGCAATGAAGGCCGCGTGATTGAAATGAGCTGGTTTGGCGAAGGCGACGTGTCGCTGCCGCTCGGTGGCGCTTTTCACTCCCAGCGTTTAACGCTTAGCGCCAGCCAGGTTGGGCAACTGCCTGCCAAGTTACAGCCGCGCTGGAATTATCGCCGCCGTTTAGCGCTCGCTTTACGCTTACTCACCGACCAGCGATTAGATGCACTGATCAGCGGTGAGAGCGATTTTGCCGATTTTCCAACGCTGGCACCTGCTCTGTTTGGGCCAGGTAGCACAGCGCTTTGTCATCGAATTCGTTATCCATTGCCCGCTTAATTAATGCGGCTTAATTAAGTACGAATTAGTTAGAACGACCTGGCTTTGAAGGTCTTATTAATACGACAGGAGTGTCTATGTACCGTTTATGCGTTCGTGACCATTTCATGATTGCCCACAGTTTTAATGGGGAAATATTTGGCCCTGCCCAACGCACCCACGGCGCCACCTATGTAGTAGACGTGGTGTTTCAGCGCCCTGAACTTGACCAGGATGGTCTAGTGATTGATATCGGTTTGGCTAGTGAGACGGTTAAAGAGGTGCTGGCGGATTACAACTATCGCAACCTTGATGAGGTGAGCGAATTTAGCGGTAAAAACACCACCACGGAATTTATGGCCAAGGTGATTTTTGACCAGCTGGCGGCTGCCATCAAAGCAGGAAAAATGGGTACCACCGCTCAGGGGCTGACGCACATGGAGATCAAGCTGCATGAATCTCATGTGGCGTGGGCAAGCTATGAAGGGGCGCTATGAGTCAGCCATTCACCTTGATAGTGGCTGGCGATCCAGACCAGCGTACCGGTGGGTATATTTATGATGCCCATATTGTCGCTGCACTGCGCGAGCGTGGGCTGGTTATCAATGTGGTGGGGGTGTCTGGGCGTTTTCCTGATGCCGATGATGAGGCCGCCCAGTCGCTCGCCGATACGCTTTCCGCGTTGCAGAATCATGCGCGGGTCATTATCGACGGTCTGGCCATGGGGGCGCTGCCAGAGGTAGTGGCTGTCCACGCTGAGCGCCTGGATATCACAGCGCTGCTGCATCATCCGTTGGGCGATGAGCAGGGCTTGAATGAGATGGAACAGCAGCGTTTTCACCGTAGTGAATTACGTGGGCTGGCGCACGTGAATAGAGTGATCGTGACCAGTCGCTTTACTGAGCGTCGCGTAAAGGCATTGGCGGAACAGTACGCGCTGCCATTTAGTGCCTCTATCACTGTGGTGGAGCCTGGGGTTGAACATGCCCCTGTCAGCTCTGCAGCGCAGCCCGACGAGCCTATACGTCTGTTATGCGTGGCAACGCTTACCCCGCGTAAAGGGCAGGATATTTTGGTGCAAGCCTTGGCGGGTGTTGAGAGGGGGCATTGGCGATGCGACTGCTTTGGCGGTGCTCGTGATGCTGCATTTACGGATCGCGTTCAAACGCTGATCGACAACCATCAGCTTGGCGATGGGGTAACGCTTCACGGCGAATGTGATGCCGCAACCCTGGAAGCCGCTTATCAAAACGCTCATGCACTGGTGTTGCCTTCTTGGTATGAAGGTTACGGCATGGTGGTCACTGAAGCGCTAGCCCATGGCTTGCCCGTTATCACCACCACCGGCGGTGCGCTGCGGGATACCTTGCCCAAAGGGGCTGGCATCAGCGTAGCGCCGGGGGATGTTGAGGCGCTATCGAGTGCGCTGGCGGCTTTCTGCCATGATGAGACACTACGCACTGAACTACGTGCAGGTGCCGCCGCTGCGCGTGCCTGCTTGGGCAACTGGCAGGCTGCAGGAAAGGCGTTTGCCGAGGCGCTGCAGCAATCTTCGACATTGTCGGCGGGAAGCCAATTTGCAGCGGATTGGTTATCGCTGCGTGAAACCGTCGATGCCCGCTCGCGCAGCCAAGCGCTGGTGGATGCGTTAGCGAGATGGTTATCAGAAAATCAGCGGAGAGCCGAGCTATCTAAGTCAGAAGAGCTCGCGCCGCGAGTAGAAGCTTCCTCGCCAGTGATACTGGCGGATTTAGGCTGTGGACGTGGTAGTAATAGCCAGTTTCTTGCGCCTCGCTTGCACGATGCCCAGCGCTGGATGCTGATTGACCATGATTCTGCCTTACTTAATGAAGCCTACTCGCGAACCAGCCAATTGAACACGGGTAAAGGTGAAACGCTCCAGGTGGAAACTCACTGCGCTTCTCTCGCACACCTTGATCACCCAGCACTTACGCACTGCGACGTAGTGACGGCATCTGCGCTGATCGATTTAGTATCTCAAGAGTGGATTGATGCCTTGGCTGCACAGTGTGCTAAACATCGGCAAGCGCTTCTTATCACTCTAAGCATTACCGGCGAATGGTACTTTACCAATGCCCAGCAGCAACCTCTGAACGACCCTGACGATCGTTGGGTCAGCGAGCTGTTCAACGCGCACCAGCGTCGGGATAAGGGCTTAGGCGATGCATTAGGCGGCGATGCCCACGGCGCGCTAGCCAAAGCGATGGCTCACTACGGTTATCGTGTTATTGAGGCTGAAACACCATGGCGATTGGCGGCGAGTAAGCTGGCGCAGTACCCCTTAATGTGCGCGTTAGTTGAAGGATGGGCGAGCGCTGCTACCGAACAGGCTCCAGAGGCGGCGTCACGGATTGCCCAGTGGCGTGATGAACGCCTGCGTAATGTGGCCGAAGGCGAGGTTGGTATTTGGGTAGGCCACCGCGACTTGCTGGCGCTACCAGCGGACGAGGGCTAATCCCATGCGACTCTGGCGCTGGCTGAGAACCCCATGGGTGCAAAAAGGGTTAGTGAGCTTAGGGCTGCTGGCCGCTGTTGCCCTGTGGGTAGAGCCAGACGCGGTGATGGCAGAAGTGCAGCGCTTTGCGCCGGGCTGGATGGCTCTGGCGCTGTTGATCAGTGTGCTGCAAGTGATGCTGAGTGCGTGGCGTTGGCAGTTGACGGCAGGCTTAATCGACGTGCCGTTGCGCTACCGTTATGCACTGCGGGAATACTACTTAGCATTATTGGTTAACCAACTTTTACCAGGTGGCGTGTTGGGTGATGCAGGTCGTGCCCATCGCCATGCTCGTCAGTCTTCTTCAAAGGGTAGTGCTTGGCGTGCGGTGGTGATTGAGCGTGCTTCTGGGCAGTTGGCGATTGCGCTTTACACACTGATCGCCTTGTTCACGTCGCCACTCTGGCTAACGGCTCTGGGTTTTAGTGGCTTGATGGTAGTGGTGGGCGTAGTGGGTATCGTGATGGTGGCCGGTGTGACGCTGATGGTCTGGCTGCGACGCTCGGCGGTGACGCTACCCACTTGGTGCGCTGCATTAGGGCAGGATATGCGTCGCGGGCTACTGCAGCGTGACGTATGGCCACGGCAACTGATCTCTTCTTTTTCTATCGTGCTTAGCTATGGCCTAGTAATGGTCTGTGCGGCTCGGGCAATCGGTGTGGAACTGGCAGCGTTAGATGTCTTGGCGCTGGCACCGGTATTGCTGCTTGCCATGCTGGTGCCCCTTTCGATTGCCGGATGGGGGGTGCGGGAAGGCGCCGCCGCAGGCATTTGGATGTTTGTTGGCTTGCCTTCGGCGCAAGGTGTGGCGATATCACTGGCTTATGGTGTGTTAGTGCTGATTTCTAGCCTGCCAGGCATTTGGGTGGCGCTGGCCTCGCGAACACGCGCTACGCCGTCCAGTTCTCCGCCATGCAGTTCTCCGTCAGGCAGTGCGCCCGCTCAGCACTACGTCGAAGAGCGTGTCGTCCCCGCACCGGAAAGATCGCATCGTAGGACGCAGCGCACTCTCAAGGGTGTCGATGGGCGTCATTTGCAACCCAGGCCTGCCGGAACCGATCAGCAGCGGCGCGACCAGCAAATGCAGGCGGTCAACCGCATTTGCTTCAATGAACTGCGAAACAGTAACGCCGCCGCCTTCTACCAATACCCGAGTCAGGCCACGGTTCGCCAGCAAGGCAATAACGTCGGCGGGGCGGAACTGACCATTGATATCCAGCGGCAACACGCAGTGTTCGGCCGTCGTTTGCGCCACCGTTGCCTCTGGCCCGGTGAGATGCAGAGTGGGTGCGGTAGGCGTGGTGAACAGCGCCAAATCAGCTGGTACGCGCCCTCGTGGGTCAATCACCACTCGGGTAGGGTGCTTGCCCGTTACGTGGCGTACCGTGAGTTGGGGGTTATCAGCACTCGCCGTGCCCGCTCCGATCACTACGGCATCTGCCAGCGCACGCAGTCGGTGCAGGTGCACCAAACTTTCAACGCCATTGATGTAGTGGGAATGACCGCTTTCCGTAGCAATGCGTCCATCCAGGCTCTGTCCCAGCTGGGCAACCACCCAGCTCGAATGACGCATCAGTGGCAGCAAACACGTCAACAGCTCCTGCGCGGCGCTTGTTACCGAGTCAGGGGAGTGCCAGCTGCCGTGAGTATCCAGCGTAATAGTGACGTCACTTCTGATGCCCTGCTGAGTGTCCAACAACCATGCCCACGCTTGGTCGGTATCGATCGTCACTTCATTGGTGCTAGGCATGGTATCTCCACTCAAAAAACAGAAACTCATCATGCGGGGCCATGTTGCCCGACGCAAGCAAACGTTGTCCGCCCCAACAGGCAACTTGGAGGCCTACATGTATCACATTGAACGCGCTATTTTCGATATTCGCCGTGGATTGCCCGTGGTGATTAATACCGGAGAGCAACGCCTGTTGGTACAGGCACTTGAAGGCAGTGTATCGGTCAGTTCACTGGCGAAACTTTCTGGCTCGCGACCTGCGCTGGTATTAACGCGTCATCGCCTGGAAGCAATGGGCATGACGCTTAAGGCGGATGCCGCTTGCTTACCGCTCACTGAGCAAATCAGTGAGCGTGATCTGCACCATCTTGCCGTGTCCCATGAAGCGTCGAAGATGTCCCACTCACTGTTAAGCGGCCTGAAGCCAGCAGGCGTAGGGGAGCGAGGCGCTGTGGCACTGATGCGTCGCGCGTTGTTGATACCGGCTGCGCTGTGCGCTGAGGTCAGTGCGGCATCCGCCGACCATATTGCTCAGCAGTTATCAAAAGGTGAACTGTTAGAGGTTAATGCCCGCGATGCTGAGAAGTGTTTAGCCGGCGCGCCGGGGATGCTAAAGCGCGTGAGTGAGGCGCGTATTCCGCTTGAAGAAGCACCCGAGAGTCGCTTCGTGCTGTTTCGCGAACCCGATGGCCTGCGAGAGCATGTGGCCGTGGTGATTGGCGATCTGGATGCCATCCCAGGTGCGGTTCCTTTGCGTATGCACTCGGCTTGTCTAACCGGTGACTTGTTTGGCAGCCTGCGCTGCGACTGCGGTGAGCAGCTACGTAACGCGGTGGCCGATATTCAAGCCATGGGCGGTGGTGTGTTGCTTTATTTAGCACAAGAAGGGCGGGGAATTGGCTTAGCCAATAAACTGCGCGCCTACACGCTGCAAGATGGTGGTTTAGATACGGTAGACGCCGACCAAGTGCTGGGGTTTGGCGAGGATGAGCGTCAGTACGCTGTCGCGGTTGATATGCTCAATGCACTTGAGGTAGATAAGGTTCAGCTACTGACCAACAACCCATTGAAAATGGCAGCCCTACGTGAAGGCGGTATTGAGGTCGTCTCACGTCAGGCGCTCTATGGCAGTGTGACTGATCACAATCACCGCTACCTAAGCGCCAAAGCAAGCCGGGCAGGGCACTTCCTAGACGAAGTGCTTGAAGGTCGTGGGCGTTAATTTGATGTTTTACGTGTGATAAGCGGCGGCAGGTGGGCGGTTTCGGCCACCACCTGCGCTAACTGAGTGGCGTAGTGCCTTACTAACCGTTCACCTAATGCTTTATGAGCATCCGTTGCATCACCGGCAACGCCGAACGTACTCAAGTCCTCGGCAAGCCAGGCAAACGCGGCGCTACCTTCTGGGCTCACTAGTGCGTCACCTTTAGGCATTGCCGGTGGTGTGGGCTGGTAGCTGTCGAGCTGCACAAATTCAGGTGCTAAATGCAGCATGATGGCGGTTTCCAGCAGTCCGCCATGCAACCCGTAGCGCAGCTCATCGGCATTGATAGCACCTTCCAGTGGCGGAAGGCGTGTATAAGTGGCTTTCACTACGCGCATTGCAAATTGCTTGCGTAGTGTCAGCGCGGCAAGGTCCATCACGGCTTTATTGCCGCCGTGGCTATTAATCAACACCAGCTTTTTTATACCTGCCTGGGCAATGCTTTCGCCGTAAGCCTCTAATGTCGCGATGGCGAGTGGAGCGGGTAGGCTGAGTGTTCCTGGGAAGTTGGCGTGCTCGTCGCTCGCGCCTACGGCAATCGCTGGCAGGCATAACACATCAAGCGCTGGGTCGATGATGTCCAGCATGGCGGCTTGTAACCCTTCACCAATCATCAGGTCGGTGCCTAACGGCAAGTGCGTACCGTGCTGCTCAATTGCCCCCAGGGTGATCACTGCAACTGGATCACCTTCGGCAATCGAGGCGAGTTGGGGAGCGGTGAGGGTTTGCCAGTGATAAATCATGCAGGTTCTCTTGTTTTAAAAGCTGTGTTTGGAAATAGATTTTGAAGAATTATGCGGATGCGTTTAACAGCGGATGGTCGGCACGGCAGGCGTAGAGATCCCCTGAGGCCATGCCTTCAACGCCATCGTTAAGCCACTGGGTAATGGTTTCAGGGGTTTGCCAGGTTGCCCAGCGAAAGTGGCGCTGCTCACCGGCAATTGCATTGAAGCGGTAGTCACCAAGGCGGCACAGCTGTTCAACGCAGGCATGGCTGGCCTCTAACACGCCTGCAACAAATTCCACTGAAAGCGCTGCGACGGGGTGATTAAGTCCCATTAGTACCTCTGCTTCAAACCCTTCAACATCAATTTTTATAAAGCTTGGTTCGCCGTAAGTGGCGATCAGTTGATCCAGTGTGGTGACTTCCACTCTTAGCTGCTGTTCCCATTGCACGTGCTGAAAGCCAGGGTTGCGTTCGCCCACCTGATGACGCCACTCGGTCGCTAGGGTAGAGAGGGTCGGGTTACTAACACTGATAGCGATATCCGCATGGCCGGGCTGCGGTCCAGCGGCCAGTGGTAGGAGCGTAATGTTCGGCCGATTGAGTATCCGTTTAAACCATTTGGCCAGTGCTGGCTGTGGCTCTAATGCCACTACCTTAGCACCTAGCGCGTGGAAGGCGGCACTACGGTCGCCTAAGTGAGCGCCAATATCAAAAGCGATATCGCCCGGCTGAATAAACGGACGATATAACTGCTTTAGGCCCCTTTGCCTTCCTGGCCGCCAGTAAATAAACAGTGAACGCGCCATACCGCTGGCACTGCGGAGCCGATCAAAAAAAGCAGAAGGCATTAGTAAGGCTCCTTAACGGATGGTGCATGTTCAGTTGCTGTTTGAGCGTGATAGCGAAACGATTGGCAGGGCATATCGCCTGGCTGTTCTTGGGGAAGCGCTAGAGAAAGTGTTAGCGACGGGTTAGATAAGGTGGTACTGGAGTGATGACTGTGGCTTTCTAACGCGGCAAAGTCCTCCAAAAGAGGTGGTTGTTGTGCTGAACTCGGCGTTTGCAGTAAGCCGAACTTGCGGCTAATGACGCTTCCCCAGGTGGCACTGCTGGAATATTTCACCAACGGAGCGGCTCCAATCAGCCCCAGCCATGCGGGTGTTAGCCAGCCAAACGCGGAGGGTGAAAAGTGCATCATCGTGCCTGCCCAGGCAATGCCACACAACGTCATCCATCCTGTGTGGTGCCATGTCTCTCGCCAACTGAGCGAACGCTCCCCACGATGCTGAGTTTGCCAGTCAATGGCCCGGCCAATCAGCACGTTGATGATAAATAAGCTGTGCCACGCCATCATCAGCGGCGCAATCAGAGCGGCAAACAGAATTTCCAATAACGTGCTGGTGACAAGCTTGAGTCGCCCGCCATACGCATGGGGGCATTGCCAGAACGTCAGTAACAGACCCAGTAGCTTGGGCGCAATCAGCATGCCCAGCGTTACGCTTAACAGCCCCAGAGAGAGGGCTTCAGGCAACGGCGGGGTTGACGTGGTCTCAATGGCTTGATAACCCACCATGAGGCTGGTGCAGAGTAGCAGCCCAAGCCAAACAAGCGAAGAAAGGTAGGCAAACGCGCCTAATAAAAAGTGTAGTCGACTAATCGGGTGGAACCCTGCGCCGGTGAGTAAGCGTAAGTGCTGTAGATTGCCCTGTAGCCAGCGGCGATCACGCTTGGCAAAGTCGAGCATGTTGCTGGGCATGGCTTCAAAGCTGTTGTGTGACGCGCTAGCGTAAGGGTTGTGACGAGATACGGCGGTTGTCGCAGAGGTATCCAGTAACACCTGCCAGCCACCTCGTTTCAGGAGAGCCGCTTCGACGAAGTCATGACTTAGCAACTCTCCCCCTAAAGGGGGCTTGCCTGAAAGCGTCGGTAGCCCCGCATGGGCCATGAAAGCGCGTGTACGAATGATCGCATTATGCCCCCAGTAATTCGCCGCATCGCCCTGCCAAAAACTTTGGCCTGCCGCTAGCATGGGGCTGTAAAGTGCCGAGGCTAGCTGGGTAAAACGACCAAATAGCGTACGTTGGCCAACGGGGATAGGCACTGTTTGGATAAGTCCTACGCTTGGCTGGCGCTGCATTCGGTGTACCAAATGCAGCAGCGTTGCGCCACTCATTAAGCTGTCGGCATCAAGCACTACAATGTAGTCATAGCGGCGGCCCCAGCGGCGACAAAACTCTGCAATATTGCCTGCTTTTCGGCCATCATTATTAGGGCGTCGCCGATAATGAATGGCTATCTGTCCGGCAAGGCGCTGTTGCAAGGCAGCCACATGGGCCGCTTCGATGTCTGCCATGGCCGACTCTTGGGTATCGCTCAACACAAACACTTCAAAGTATTTGTTGATAGCACTGGGTGTTCCTGCACCATACGCTTCTGCTTGCTGGAGAAGTGAACGACACGTTGCTTCTAGCCCCGCAATGGTAGGGATAGGAGGTTCTGCATAAATAGGCATTACGAGTGCGGTGCGGCTGACTAGCAGGCTGGCATTGGGGTTCACAATGGCTTGGCGACGTAAGCTGAGTGGGTCGCGACGTAGCGCACAAAGCACAAAGCCACACAGTGCTCCCCAGAAAGCCAGCGCTATCCAAGTAAACGTTAATGCAAAGAGTATCAACATGATGATTTGCCAACCAATGGCAAGGTTGGCAACTACCTTCGCCATCACGATACAGCCACCGATGCTGGTGGCTAACACCGTAAAAGCAAGGAAGGCTCGGCGACCGTTAAGCCAGGGCATCGAAGGCCGCAACGCGTGGAGATCAGGCATCGGGATACCACACGTAATTCCAGGTTTCAGTTACGGGCTCTCCTTTCATCATCAGGCGCAGCCGGATATCACTGGGCTCGCTGCCGGGGGGCAATCGGAAAGTAGCCCGTCGCCCGTTGTTGGGGAGTGTTTTGACTTGAGGTAGTAATGCCTCACTATTTTGCACGCTAATGTCCAGCTCGATTGGCTCGCTTGATGTCAGGTCATCCAGTTTGCCGCCCTGGAAATCTACGATGAATTGGCGCTGATCAGCAGAGGGGGAGTCGGCCTCGCCTGGAACCGCTGCGCTTCCATGGCGGGTGCGCACAACCTTGCCCAGTAAATTAGCCTCGGGCTGTTCATTGAGCGTAAACGTTCGATAGTGAAGGTGGCGTGATTCGCCAGCAGTGAGCGCCTCCTCGGCCACCCAGTAAGCCACAATGTTATCGTGGGTTTCATCTGGCGTGGGGATTTCGACTAGCTCTACATGTCCTGGGCCCCAATCCTCCAGTGGCTCGACCCACTGGCTGGGGCGGCGGTGGTAGTGTGCTTCAAGGTCTAGGTAGCGGCCAAAGTCCCGCTCCCGTTGCATTAAACCAAACCCATTGGGTGCATCATCTATAAACGCTGATACGCGTACGGATGAGGGATTTTGCAACGGCCGCCAAATCCACTCGTCGGCTCCCGTGTGTATTAGCAAACCATCAGAATCATGTACCTGAGGGCGAAAGTCATCAGGTCGTTCGGTGCTGGCTTCCCCAAAAGTGAACATGCTGGTGAGCGGTGCAACCCCTAGCTTTTCTATATCAGAACGTGCAAACAGCGTTGCTTCTACATCTGCCTTGGTGCTCTCGCCCGGTGTTAACGTAATGCGGTAAGCGCCGCTTAGCGACGGGCTATCCATGAGTGCGAGAAGCGTAATGCTGTCAGAATTTTCATCCGGCTTATAAAGCCAGAATTCGCGAAATTTAGGGAACTCTTCACCACTGGCTAACGCAGTATCAATCGCAAGCCCGCGGGTAGAAAGGCCGTAGGCTTGGTCGTGTCCTACTAGACGGAAGTAGCTTGCGCCAAGAAAAACAGCAAATTCATCGGCATAATCATCATTATTGATAGGGTAATGCAGCCTAAAGCCTGCATGACCGCTGCCTGTTAAATCATGCTCTAACAAGCGGTTGGCATCACCATCGTACTGAAAGTCATCTGCCGAGAAAGAGAGTGGTTCAACGTCACCGTTCTCGATCACATTAATAGCGACGGGTGTTTGAAATATAAATCCGCTGTGAAATAGCTGCATACTGAGAGGGCTTTCATCGCGCCAGTAGGCTCGCTCGGGTTTGAAACGGATTTCTCGATACAGGTCATAGTCCAACGACTTCAAAGCGCTGGGAAGCGACTCATTTGGCGCTTGGTAAGGCGCATCGGCTAGCGTCTGAGCGCGCTCAATGACGTGGTCAAAAACATCGTCATCGTTAGCAACCGCGCAAAAGGCGATCAGGCAGTTAAATGACAACATCCATTTTGCAGCAGTACGAACACTCATGGGCGAGTTCCTTTCGATTGCATGCCAACGTGGTAACCATAAAATCAGTATATGAAATATCTCAACAAAAGTTATACCATGCGGTCTATTGGTATATGATTTTTATGGTCGTGTGCAAGCTTTTTAAACTCCATTAAGCGTGTAATGTTGAGGTGATTGCTATGCTGTTGAAGCGCTGATGATTCGTCTTCTACTCACGTGTATAACGCTCAACTTTCTACTGGTATTGCCGCTTTGGTGGCGTTTCGGTGAGATTGGCTCCCCTTTAATTGCTTGGGAAGCATGGGTAATAGCACCCGTAATGCTGCTTATTCGCCCAGGTAACTTACGTCGCTGGCTGGCTATTTTGTTGGTAAGTTGGCTTGCCTTGGTAACGGCAGCCAATCTAGGTGATGCGGCGACACACACCGCGTTTGGTCGGTCACTAAACCTCTACCTGGACGTGCCCTTGGTGCGCTCTATCTACCATTTGTTAGTAGGTAATGTAGGTCAACTAGCAGCAACTTTCCTGATGTTGTTTGGCAGCGCTGCCCTGTTAGGGAGTTTATGGGTGATGCTGCGATTGCTGTTACCTGCGAAACATCTATCGGTATGGAGGGCTCCAGGTGCTCTAGCCATCCTGGTAATGATTACTGCGGCAGGGTTCGCGGTTTCCGAGGCCAACGGCAAGCGCTTAGTTGCTAAATCAACGTTGCCTGCTGTTAACACCACGCGTTTTCAGTGGGAACAGGTAGTGGCGACTCATCAGGCAAGAGTGGCGTTTACCGAGCAGTTGCAGGATACACCGTTAGAGCCCAGGCCATTACCTGGTTTGTTGGGGCGCAACGTCTTATTAACGTTTATTGAGTCTTATGGTGTATCGGCCATTAATGACTCTCGCTATAGCAATGTCTTGCTTTCCACGTTAGATGACATACAGCAACGTTTGGGGCAGCGCGATCTACACGTTGTGTCAGGCTTGCTGAAAGCGCCTATACGGGGTGGTCAGTCATGGCTTGCCCATGCCACGGCACTGAGCGGTCGCTGGATTGATAACCAGCTATGGTACAGGCTGATGCTGGAAAGCGACCATTCAACACTCGTTGATGATTTTAGTAGCACTGGGCAGCGGACGCTCAGTGTCATGCCCGCCATTACATTGGCTTGGCCAGAAGGGCTGGCCTACGGCTTTGATGAGATTGCGGCAGCGAAAGATTTACCCTACGCCGGGCCGCCGCTGAACTGGGTCACAATGCCCGATCAGTTCACTCTGGATTACACCCAGCGACATTTGTTGGGAGACATGCCGGTATTCGCGCAACTCGCACTGATTTCTAGCCACGCGCCATGGACGCCAATTTTGCCCGTTTTCGAAGACTGGTCGATGATTGGCGATGGGCGTATTTTCGCCCCTTGGGAGGAGGCCGGCGATCCGCCAGAAGTGCTCTGGCAGGATATTGAGCGCATCCGTGACCATTACGCGTGGTCAATAGACTACGCTGTGAAGGTCACAGGGCGCTGGGCTGAGCGAGTGGTTGATGACAACACACTATTGATTGTACTTGGAGACCATCAGGCGGCACCGTTGATTACTGGCGACAACGCCAGTGCTGCAGTGCCTGTGCATGTGATTAGCGGCGATCCTGGGTTATTAGCACCTTTTAAAGCACGTGGTTTTATTAATGGCATGTTGCCTGCACTGGAAAGCCCAGAGGAAGCCGCGAAAATGAGCCAGCTGCGTCATTGGTTGCAGCAAGACTTTGGTACGCCAGCATTAACCACTTCTACAGGGACGACACCATGATCCAGCCCGTCATTCTTAGCGGTGGCAGCGGTACGCGGCTTTGGCCACTCTCACGTGAGCAGATGCCAAAGCAGTTCTTGCGCTTAACGTCATCCCAAAGCCTGCTGCAGCAAACGCTTGCGCGTTTGGAGGGGTTGGATACTCAGCCGCCGATGTTGATGGGGCACCATGCTCATCGGTTCTTAATGGCGGAGCAGCTGCGTGAGAGCGGTCTAGCGGGAACGTTGGTGTTAGAGCCAGAAGGGCGTAACACGGCACCGGCAATTGCTTGCGCTGCGCTATTAGCCCGTCAAGCGGGCGAGGATCCACTGTTACTTGTGCTTCCAGCAGACCACGTTATCGGCAATGTAGTAGCGTTTACTCACAGTGTCGCTTGCGCAGAGCCGCTTGCTGCCCAAGGGTATCTCGTTACGTTTGGCGTGGTCCCTACCTATCCAGAAACAGGCTATGGCTATATTGCATGTGGCAGCCCTTTGGGCGGTGGTCACCAGATAGCATCATTTATCGAGAAACCTAGCGCAGAGCGTGCCCAGCATCTTTTAGAAGCAGGCAAGACCCTGTGGAATAGCGGTATGTTTTTACTGCAAGCATCCACTTACCTGTCTCAGCTTGAACGTTTGCAGCCAGCCATGCTGGCAGCCTGCCAACAGGCTGTTGACGACGCTCATCGTGACTTGGACTTTTTACGTTTAGGTGAAGATGCATTTTGCTCATCTCCGGCGGAGTCGATCGACTACGCCGTCATGGAACACTGTGACCACGCAGCGGTGGTTCCGTTGGATGCCCAATGGAGCGATATTGGTAGCTTTGATGCGTTATGGGCAACGCAAACGCCCGATAAAGCGGGCAACGTAGTTAACGGTGACGGGATCCTGGCCAATACGCAACGCTCGCTTGTTATTGCTAAGCACCGCCTGGTGGCAACGCTCGGTGTTGAAGATTTGATCGTGGTAGAAACATCAGATAGCGTGCTAGTTGCCCACCGCGATCAGGCGCAGCAGGTTAAACAGCTGGTGGCATCACTCACTCAAGCAGGGCGTCGTGAACCCCACGCTGCGCCGTTAGTTCATCGTCCTTGGGGAAGTTTTCAGGCCATGGATAGCGGAGAACGCTATCAGGTGAAGCACATCACGGTTAAACCTGGCGGGCGGCTTTCGCTGCAGCGTCATCACCACCGTGCTGAACACTGGGTCGTCGTGAGTGGCACCGCCCAAGTCACGGTGGGCGAGCAAACCTTTCTCGTTAGTGAAAACCAATCCACCTATATCCCCATTGGTGCGCTACACCGACTGGAGAACCCTGGGAAAATTCCTTTAGAGTTGATCGAGGTGCAGTCGGGCAGCTATTTAGGGGAAGATGACATCGAGCGTTTAGACGATGTGTACGCTCGCCTCAGTGATGAATAGGGGGTTGGATACTTAGTTATTACCAGAGCCAGCTGCCAGGACGAGCCGGTGGCTCTCCCTTGCGTACTGCAACCCAGCCAATAATGCAGCGCACACAAAGCCACACCACTAATAGTGGCCATAGCAATGTGCCCACTAACATTAAGCTAAGGGTAAAGGTAACTATAAAGTAGAGACAGCCTATCCAAAAAGTACGGATCAAATAACGGTAGTGAGCTTGCAGCCACGGCGCCGCTTCATTGCGATACACATAAGCGATAATAACGCCAATCAACAGCGTAATATTTGCTGTTACTAGGCCCGCTAAGTAAAGTGCGTAAATGATTTGTGGCGGGCGCATTTCCTCTTTGGGAATATAACGCTGGGTCATAAATTTTCTCATTACCCTTCAGTAAAGCCTAAATTGTTTGGCGTTTGCTAGCCCTTGCTGTTGCTCTATTACTTTGCGATAGCGCTTGTATTCCCACTGATACTGCGTCGGATCAAGAGCGATTGATGCTTCTACGCTGGCATTAACGCCAGTCGCCGATACCACATCATCTTCGCTGTAAACCTGCTCGTCGGCGTCAAGGAAATGAATTTCAAATCCTTTGCCGGGCACCCGTAAGGCAACGCCAGTAACTACCCTTGCCTGAGTGCGGGCGACTAGTTTGGGTAGCAGCGTTGCCGTATAAGCATCGCGTCCATAAAAAGGGGCGAATACACCGCTGCCCCAGTTTGGTTCTTGATCCGGCAAGATGCCGATAGCTTCGCTACGCTTTAGCGCTTTAAGAAGGGCAGCAACGCCTCTGGCGTTGGTGGGTACCAAGCTTGCTCCCATACGCTCACGGCCATGGCGAATAATTGGCTCAAGGTCGGCAATTTTGGGTGGCTCGTACATGGCGGTAAAAGGAAAGTGGCTGGAGAGCCAAAAGTTAAGCACTTCCCAATTACCAAAGTGTGGGGCAAGCACAATCACGCCGCGGCCATCGGCACGGGCGCTGTCTAGTTTATCTCGGCCATGAACCGATAAAATGCTGGCCTCTACTTTTTCGGGAGCAGCCATCCACGCATGGCCAAGTTCCAACATGGTGGCTGCCGAGTGGCGCAGGCTTTGTATGGCAAGTGCTTTGCGCTGGCTGGTAGTGGCCTCAGGGTTAACCACTTGCAGATTGATTTCCGTTACCTGGCGTTCTCGTTTACTAAAGCGATAGACCAGCGGGCCTAATAGCACGGCGATACGCCAAAGAACGGCAAGTGGCCAACGCGCCAGTAGTTTCCAAAGGCCTGTGATGGCACGTGCCTGGAAAAGCGATTTTTTAGAAGTTGCCTGCTCTGTCATAAGTTACAGGAACCAGCTATCAACGTTGGTTGGTGCACGCTTCTCCTGCAGACCCTTAAAGCCTTTCACACAGCGAACAATAAACCATACGGCCAACGCCAATAGCATGGGAATGCCAATCAGAATAAACGTTAGCAAAGTGGCGATGCTGCCGTAGAGCAGCCCAATCCAAAACGTGCGGATCTGATAGCGGTAGTGTTCATCCAGCCATTCAGGGCCTTTACCACGATAGACATAGGCGATAACGATGCCCACAAGCGAGGTGAACCCTACCAAAAAGCTTGCCAAATAAAGCGCGTAAATCACCATCGCCATAGTGGTGTCCGGCTGTTCTGAGGGCGTGCTTTCGTTAATTACTTCACCTTCTAAAGGTGCTTTATTGGCATCGTCGCGCATAACCGATCCTTTTTGCTATTCGCCATGAGGCGCCCTTAAGGGCACCGTTAAAGCCCACTATGATAGCGCGGCTGGCGCGGCTTATCATTAGCGGGCAGCAGGTCGGCAAATTTCCAGCAAATTACCGTCTGGATCGCGTAAGTAAATCGACTCAATTGGGCCATTGGCGCCTTGGCGGGCAACCGGGCCAAGCTCTACGTCAATAGCAAGCGCATCCAAATGCTGCTTGAACTCATCCAGCGGCAGCAGGCAGCGTAGGCATAAGTCCAGGCTGCCAGGGGTTGGAGTGGCAGAAACAGGGGCAATGTCGGTGTCGGTTTGATGCAGACGCAGTGCAGTGTCGCCGAGTATAAGATCAACCCGCTGTGCGTCTCGGTAGCGCACGTCTAAACCAAGCACACGAGAGTAAAAATCCACGGCGCGACCCATATCAGTCACCGTAACAACAAGATGGTCCAAACCTGAGAGCATGCCACTTTCCTTAAATACAAACGTAAAACATGAGAATACGATGATGCGACGCTGCCCGCTATGCAATACGCCTCACCCGACGCTATATCACCAAGACCGTCGCCGCGATTACTACCAGTGTGCCACGTGTGCCTTGGTGTTTGTGCCTGCTGAACAGCATTTAAATGCACTTCAAGAAAAAGCAGAGTACGACCAGCATCAGAATTCGCCGCATGATACGGGATATCGGCGTTTTCTGGGGCGTTTATTTGACCCATTAGTGGCTAAACTGCCGCAAGGTGCCCGAGGGCTGGACTTTGGCTGTGGTCCAGGTCCTACGTTGTCGGTAATGTTTGAAGAGGCGGGGCTCGCGATGGCGATTTACGATATTTTTTATGCCCCAGACGTCGCAGTGCTGAACTGTCGGTATGACTTTATTACTGCCACCGAGGTAGTAGAGCATTTGTCATCACCTGGCGACGAACTTAGCCAACTGGTCGAGAAATTAGTCCCTGGGGGCTATCTTGGGGTGATGACAAAACGTGTCAGCACCCCCGAGGCATTTGCCCGCTGGCACTACATTAATGACCCAACCCATGTGTGCTTTTTCAGTGAAGCGACGTTTTGTTGGTGGGCTGATCAGCGAGGTTTGTCAGTGGAATTTCCTGGCAATGACACGGCAATATTTAAAAAACACTAATTTATATACCAAGGCTATGAAAAAGCATTGACTTTGTAGCATTGAAAGCAATAATTGCGCGCCCGTTTTCTGCCTGCCTGATGTGATGGGCGTGCTTGAGATAGGCGAGCTAACGGCTAACCTCTCGTTATTCGTGCTTATCGTTATTCGGGCCACTCTTTATTCAGGCAAGGTAGGTATACACATGTCGCGGCAACTGCTAGCTATGGCGCTAGCGCCCTTATTAGGGCTGTTTATTCTTGGGATTGGCAATGGCTTTCTCGCCACGCTGATTACCGTGCGGCTAGACGCTGCGGGCGAGTCGGCAACGGTGATTGGTATTGTCTCCTCGGCTTACTTTATTGGCTTAGCGTTAGGTGCATTGGTTAATGACCGTTTGCTACTGCGTATAGGCCATATCCGCGCTTACGGTAGCTTTGCTTCACTGGTTGCTGTCACGGTGTTACTGCAAGGGCTGTTTTTTGACCCTTGGGCTTGGTTTGTGCTGCGCTTAATTGGCGGCTGGGCCACCGTGGGCGTTTACTTAGTGATTGAAAGTTGGTTGCTGACATCGGGCGATCAAAAAGTACGTGGTCGATTGCTAGCGATGTATATGATCTCGCTGTACGCCGCGGGTGTGCTGGGGCAGTTGCTGTTGGGGGTAACCAGTGCCATGGGGGTAACGGCTCCCTTTATGGTGATTGGTCTATTGGCGTCTTTATCGGTGCTGCCCATGGCAATGATTCCACGGGTATCGCCCATTATAGAGCACGCTGAGCCGCTTCCGCCGCACCGTTTGATTACCATGACGCCGACGGGAGTGATGGGGAGTTTAGGGTCTGGCATGGTAGTGGCTGCCGCTTATACCTTGCTGCCACTGTATTTGCAGCGCATTGGCATGAGCGTCAATCAGGTGGGGCAAATGATGGCCGTCGTGATTCTTGGCGCTATGTTACTTCAATACCCCATTGGCCGCTGGTCTGACCGCCACGACCGTCAAATCGTATTGATCGGAATCAGCGCTTTCTGTGTAGTGATTTCGGCGGCCATGATATGGCTGCCAATGTCGACGCCCTTGCTGGCAGCGCTGCTGTTCTTACTGGGTGGCGGTGTATTTGCGCTTTACCCGGTGGCGGTTAGCCATGCCGCCGACCGTGCTCCGGCAGGCGCACTGGTACGCATGAGCCAGGGCCTGTTATTAATCAACTCCATTGGGGCCACCATCAGCCCGCTTATGATCTCTCCGGTAATGACCGCCATGGGAGATGCGGGGCTGTTCTGGGCATTTGGCTCACTGAGTCTGTTTTTCCTCTTGTTCTTTGGTTGGCGGCGCAGCGTGCGGCCTGCACCGGTTCCCGTGGCTCCCTTTACACCAACAACGCCGATGACGGCGGCAGGTGCCGAGCTAGTGGTCACAGAGGAACTGATGCAAGGCGCGCTCGAGCACGAGCACTTGGAAGACCTTTCTGATGTCGTGCCTGACGTGGGTGCGGTTGAACCCATTGTTGGCCCGCCCTCAGAAGACCAAACCCATATCGTTTATTACGATGATGTGGAAACCGAGGCTCGTCGATAATTAACTCGGGCGGATAGGGCAAAATTGAGACAAAAACGTAGATAGTGAGCTGATGTTATTTCAGCAGGTGAGACCTTGGGCTAATGGTGTGATGAAAGTAGTGAAACTACTATTCGTGATAGTGTTTTTACTAATTGCTGTTTATCACCGATTTCCGCTGAGGTTTTGCCATGAATTATTATGCCGCGCCGGTACGCGATTTGCGTTTTGTGCTCGAAGAGTTACTCGCACACCGCTCGCTTGCACTGCCAGGCTTTGAAGAAGCCACTCCCGACTTGGTTGAGGCGGTGCTGGAAGAGGCAGCAAAACTCGCAGGCGATGTGTGGGGGCCACTCAATAGTGTCGGTGATCGGCAAGGTGCCAAGCGCCACACGGATGGTAGTGTCACCACCTCGGAAGGGTTCGCTGCGGCCTACCAAGCGTATGTAGAAGGCGGCTGGAATGGCATTGGTGTTTCTGAAGCGCTAGGTGGCCAAAACCTACCCGAAGTGGTCGCCAGTGCCGTTCAAGAAATGCTCCACGGCGCCAATATGGCCCTGGGTCTTTGCCCTATGTTGACGGCAGGCGCGATCGAAGCGCTGGCGCATCACGGCAGCGAAACGCTAAAAACGACGTATCTCCCCAAGCTCGTTGAAGGTACCTGGACAGGTACCATGAATCTGACGGAGTCTCAGGCAGGCTCCGATCTTTCTAAAGTACGCACTAAAGCCATCCCAGAAGGCGACCACTACCGCATTAGTGGCCAAAAAATCTATATCACCTGGGGCGAACACGACGCCGCCGAAAATATCATTCACCTTGTGCTGGCGCGCAAACCCGATGCGCCCGAAGGCAACAAGGGCATTTCACTTTTCCTAGTGCCCAAGTTTCTGGTTAATGCGGATGGCTCGCTGGGCGAGCGTAACGACGTGACCTGTGCCTCTATTGAACACAAGCTGGGCATTCATGGTTCGCCTACCTGCACCTTAAGCTTTGGCGAGAATGACGGCGCTATCGGTTATCTGGTGGGGGAAGAGGGACGTGGCCTCAACCACATGTTCACCATGATGAACGAAGCGCGTCACAAAGTGGGTATTCAAGGTATCGGTTTGGCAGAGCGTGCTTGTCAGCATGCATTTGCTTATGCCTTGGAGCGCACCCAGGGGCGTTCGCCTAAATCTCGTGGCGGTAGTGAATGCACTATCAGCGACCACTTAGATGTGCGCCGGATGCTGCTCTCAATGCGCGCTCGTACCGATGCCCTTCGTGCCCTGGCGCTTTACTGTGCTGGTCAGTTGGACCTTGCCCGGCACAGTGAAAGCGACAACGAGCGCCAAACTGCCCAGGCGTGCGCCGATGTACTGATCCCTATCGTCAAAAGCTTTTCGACCGACCAAGCCGTGGATATCGCATCGATGGGTATTCAGGTGCATGGCGGCATGGGCTATGTGGAAGAAACTGGCGCCGCCCAGCTACTTCGAGACGCACGAATTGCGCCTATTTATGAGGGTACGAATGGCATTCAGGCTCTCGATTTAGCGGGGCGTAAGCTACAGCGTGATGGTGGTGCGGCATTAACAGCACTGATAGATGACGTGCTCAATACGGCAGAAGCGCTGCGAGCCGAATCTAGCCTTACATCACTTGGTGATGCACTGGCTGCAGGAGCCGACGACCTGCGGGCCGCTATGCAGCTTGTGCTTGAGCAAGGCAGTGACCCAGAAACTGGCCCAGATGCGGTGCAGGCCTATGCGACGCCGTTGCTCAATCTGGCAGGCCATGTGCTGTGTGCCTGGCAGATGGGAAGCGCCGCACTTCATGCGACCAGCGCGCTACAAAAGGGCAGTGATGAGCCGTTTTATCGCGCCAAGCTGTGTAGCGCCAATTTTGTTATCACCCAGTGGCTGCCGAATGGCCGCGCGCAACGCGCGGTTATCGAAGCGGGTATGCAGTGCCTGAGTGACTTCGAATTAACGCCATAAACTACCCACAAGCGTGATTGCTTAACCATTGATTTCCGCCGACCCATTGGGTCGGCGGCTTACGTTAATACGCAGTGAAACGATCGTTTTAAAGCGTATCGCTGTGCTTAATCGCGCCAGTACGGCTGTGTGTATTGTCACGCTGAATCGTTGTTTCGGTTCAAAGCAATGGTATTCACAACAACATTAATGACTAAAACCAAGGAGTACTTCATGCAACTTAAGCACCGCCAGCACGGTGAAGAGCAGCCATATTGGCCCTTAGGGCCGTTTAAAGTGCGGCTCCCCTTTGTCCATTATCGTTGGGAAATGGCAGAGATGATTCAGGGGCTCATCATGTTTGTGGTTAGCCTGGCGATGATTCCGCTTTTAGAGCAGTTCCTTGGTTTGCCTTATGATGTTGCCCTGGCGTATGTGGTGGTGTGCGGCGTCGGCTTTATGCTTCCCGCGTTGCTAGGCGTGCCGATGGTGCCCGGCTGGATTACGCCTGCCGTGCCGGTGGTGTTGGCGTTCCTGGGTGATTTTGAGCCAGGCCCTGAGGCTATTCAGGCGCTGTTCGCACTTCAATTCTTGGTCTTTCTGATTTTCTTAATCTTAGGGGTAACCGGGCTGGGCCGTAAGCTGGTTCACCTGGTTCCTAACTCCCTTCAGGCGGGCATTATTATCGGTGCCGGTATCGCGGCCATTACCGGTGAAATACAGCAGGGTGGGCGTTTAGCTGAGACCCCTGTGTCACTGATCGCCGGTATGTTAATTGCTATTTTCATGCTGTTTTCGGTGGCCTTTAAACGCTGGGTGGAAGATCACGCAATCATGCGCAAAATTGCCAACTACGGCATGGTGCCAGGCATGATTATCGCGATTCTGGTGGCTTGGGCGATTGGTGAGTACCCACGCCCTACCATTGAGTGGGGGATTACCCAGCCGAATTTCACTGAGATGTGGAACTACCTACCTTTTACAGTCGGCTTTCCTGGCGTTGATGTCTTTGTGCTGGCCATACCCACGGCGGTGATTGCCTACGTTATCGCGTTCGGCGACATTGTCGTAGGGCGTACGTTGATGTCCCGTGTGGATCATATTCGTACCGATGAAAAAATCGACTACAGCACGGATCGTATCCACCACGTCACCGCTATTCGTAACGGCATGCATGCTTTCTTTGCCCCCTATCCTGGTTTGGCGGGCCCGATCTGGACTGCTGTAACGGCCACCATGGCTGAGCGTTATAAGAATGGCCGACATGCCATGGAATCGATTTATAGCGGCGGCGGCACTTTCTGGATTACCGGCTTTATTGCGCTATTTACGCTGCCATTGGTCAGCATGTTTCAGCCGGTGTTGCCCATTGCACTCTCGCTCACCCTGCTGCTGACTGGCTATATTTGCTTAATGGTAGGTATTGAACAGACTAAAACCACCGCTGAGCGTGGCGTCGCAGGCACGATGGCCGTCGTATTGGCGGTATATGGTGCAGGGTGGGGGTTAGCCGCGGGGGTCGTGCTGTACGTGTTAGTACAAAAAACAAATATGTTCGGGCGTGAGCCTGCGCCTAGCCAAGACGCGGAAGAGCAAGATCAACGCTAACGATAAAAAAGCTATTGCGCGATTAACTATCAAGATAAAAACGGTCAACACAAAAGGTGATTTATGAACGCATCCATTTTTGAGCAGGGCATGCCACCCACGATTGCTAACCATGTACCGCTATCTCCATTGACGTTTATTGAGCGTTCGGCGGCGGTGTATCCTGATTACCCGGCGGTGGTGCATGGCACAACGCGCCGCACCTGGGCAGAAACCTGGACTCGTTGTCGCCAGTTGGCTTCGGCGCTTGAAAAGCGCGGCCTTCAGCCCGGCCAAACGGTGGCGGCAATGCTGCCGAACATCCCGGCGATGTTTGAAGCCCATTTTGGGGTGCCACTGGCAGGCTGCGTGCTTAATACTTTGAATATTCGCCTGGATGCCGAAGCAATCAGCTACATGCTGGCCCATGGTGAAGCGAAAGCCATTCTTGTTGATCCTGAATTTGCACAGGTCATCAACGACGCCGTTGCCTTATTAGACGATAAGCCGCTGATTATTGACGTTTTCGATCTGGAGTTTTTAGGCGAAACCCAAGGCATTGGTGAGGTTGAGTATGAAGCGTTGCTTGCAGAAGGTGAGGCTGACTATGCCTACACGCTGCCTAAAGATGAGTGGCAAGCTATTTCACTTAATTATACTTCGGGAACTACGGGCAAGCCTAAAGGGGTGGTTTATCATCACCGTGGCGCCTACTTAAACGCGGTCAGCAATATCCTAGAGTGGGCCATGCCACATCATCCGGTGTATCTCTGGACCCTGCCGATGTTCCACTGCAATGGCTGGTGTTTCCCCTGGACGATTGCCGCCAACGCCGGTGTTAGCGTGTGCCTGCGCAAAGTCGACCCAAAGCGGATCAACGACCTTATTGTGGATGAGAAGGTCACGCATTTCAGCGGTGCGCCGATTGTACTGAATGGACTTGTGAACTTGCCGGCTGATCAGAAGCGTGAATTTGATCATCCCGTGAAAGTGACCACCGCCGGTGCCGCGCCGCCTGCGTCAGTGATTGCTGGTGTTGAGAAACTCGGCATTGAAGTGACCCATGTGTACGGGTTAACCGAGGTTTATGGCCCGGTGACGGTTTGCGCTTGGCGTGAAGCGTGGAATGAGCTACCGCTGGAATCCCGTGCCAAGATCAAGGCTCGCCAAGGGGTGCGCTACCACATGCTTGAGGCGCTCTGCGTGGCTGACCCGCTATCCCTTGAACCCGTCGCGAAGGATGGCGAGACCATCGGTGAAATTTTGATGCGTGGCAACAACGTGATGAAAGGCTATCTGAAGAATGCCGAAGCCACTGAGAAAGCCTTGGAAGGGGGCTGGTATCACACCGGTGATCTCGCGGTTTGGCACGCCGATGGCTATATCGAGATTAAAGACCGTTCTAAAGACATCATTATTTCCGGCGGTGAAAATATCTCCACCATCGAAGTGGAAGATGCCATTTATAGCCACCCTGCGGTAGAAGAAGCCGCCGTTGTGGCTAAGCCCGATGAAAAGTGGGGTGAGACACCTTGCGCGTTTGTTAAATTAAAAATCGGTTATGGTGAAATTACCGAAGCCGACATTATTGCTCACTGCCGAGAGCATTTAGCGAGCTTCAAAGTACCCAAGACCGTCATTTTTAGTGAACTGCCAAAAACGTCAACGGGAAAAATTCAAAAGTTTGTGCTGCGTGAAGAAGCGAAACAGCACTGATTCAGGGGAAAAATAACGATGAGTGAACAACCAATCGGGGTAGTGGGAGCTGGCACCATGGGGCAGGGGATCGCCCAGGTGGTCGCTGCCAGTGGTTTTACGGTTCGTCTCTTTGATGTCGCCGATGAGCAGCTTACTCGTGCCCAAGCCAATATTGATAAAGGTCTTGGCAAGCTGGTCGCGAAAGAAAAAATGAGCGAGTCAGCTAAGCAGGAGGCACTGTCGCGGCTTTCCACTACTACTGATCTAGAAGCGCTAAGTGACTGTGGCATTATTATTGAAGCCGCCCCAGAGCAGCCCGCGCTGAAAGAGAAGCTGTTTCGTGACCTTAGTCATTTAAGCAGCGACGCGATTCTTGCCTCTAACACCTCGTCACTCTCGCTAACGCGGCTAGCCGCTGTGTGCGAGCGACCCGAGCGGGTAGTGGGCATGCACTTTTTCAACCCAGTGCCGGTGCTCAAGTTAGTGGAAGTGATTCGTGCTGAACAAACCTCTGATACCACCGTTGAGCGCATAGAAGCGCTGGCGAAAGCGCTTGGTAAAACGGCGGTGCCCATTGGTGATGCACCGGGCTTTGCGGTTAATCGCTTGTTGGTGCCGATGATCAACGAAGCTGCCTTTATCGTTCAAGAAGGAACCGCAACGCCGGAGGCCATTGATGAAGCAATGAAGTTGGGCGCTGCCCACCCAATGGGGCCGTTGGCGCTTGCAGACTTGATTGGTCTCGATGTTTGTTTGGCGATCATGAATGTGTTGCAGGAAGGGTTTGGTGACCCTAAATATCGCCCCTGCCCGTTGCTAAAACGCATGGTGGATGCGGGGTACCTGGGACGTAAGAGCGGTCGCGGCTTCCATATCTACGAGTGAGCATGCGTAAGTAAGGATAAGCGGATCAGGTCAGTCAAGCGCGACAAAAGAAGTGATTGCCTACCAACCAAGCGTTCGCTAGGGTTGGCGGGTATTCATTTTTAATGCGCAATAACAATTAAGGAGCCTGTATGAGCGATGCAGTGATTGAAAAAGTTGATAACGACGGCATGGTGCGATTGACGATAAATCGCCCTAAAGCATTGAATGCATTGAATAGCGATGTGCTAAGTGCCTTAGAAGAACACCTTGTGGAACTTGAGGCGCACCCACGTTTACGCGCTGTCATCATCACTGGCGCCGGTGAAAAGTCGTTTGTTGCCGGTGCTGATATCACCGAAATGCGTGATAAAACCCCAGAAGAAGCGCGTGCTTTTGCTACCCAGGCACTGCGGACTATCAAGCGCTTAGAAACATTGCCCGTGCCGGTGGTCGCGCTAGTGAACGGGTTTTGCCTTGGCGGCGGCTGCGAATTGGCACTGGCCTGCGACTGGGCGGTAGCCAGTGAAAACGCTGTCTTCGGCCAGCCTGAAGTGTTGTTAGGCGTCATTCCTGGCTTTGGCGGCACCCAGCGTTTGCCGCGTCGTGTTGGTCCCGCCATGGCGATTGACCTAGTAACCACTGGCCGCAAAATTGATGCCCAGGAAGCGCTGCGCATTGGGCTAGTTAACCGTGTGATGCCCCAGGCTGAGCTTGAAAACTATGTGGAAGAGCTCACCAAGCAGCTTAAAGGTAACGGCCCACTGTCTGTGCGCGGTGCTAAGCAAGCCGTTCACGACGGGCTAGATCAAGACCTTGGTAGCGCTCTGGCGCTGGAAACCAGCCTGTTTGCGTTCTGCTTTGCTGGCGAAGAGCAGAAAGAGGGCATGAGTGCTTTCGTTGAGAAGCGCAAACCTAACTTCTAAGCTTTCGCTCATTCAAATTTTACTTATTTAGGGGGTAGCGCTTGCGCTACCCCCGTTTTATTCTCAGGCTTACTACCTCTGATTTCTTTGGAACTGTCACGATGCAATGGGCCGCGTTTTTAATTGCCGCGCTTGGTTTTGCTTATCTACCCGGACCAGCGATGTTGTACACCGCAGCGCAAACCCTGGGGCGAGGCCGACGCGCAGGATGGTTAGCGGTTATCGGTGTACATATCGGTTGCTACGTCCACGTTATTGCTGCCGCGCTAGGCTTGGCGCTGCTGTTTGCGGCCATTCCGCCAGCTTACATTGCCATGAAGATCATCGGAGGGCTTTACCTGCTCTGGATGGGGCTGCGTTTATGGAAGCAAGGCATTCGCTCCCATGGCGACGAAGTTCCACTGGCTACTACTAAGCGCGTACTGCGTGACAGCTTTCTGGTAGAAGTGCTCAATCCTAAGACGGCGCTCTTCTTCGTAGCGTTTCTACCTCAATTTGTTCAGCCCGACAGCGTTATACCGGTGGCATGGCAACTGCTTTGGCTAGGTGTCGCCACCAATATGTTGTTCTCTTCTGCAGATGTCATGGTGGTGCTGCTGGCCAGCCCGCTGCGGGAGTGGCTACAAAAGTCCCATGGCCCCTCCAGGTTGATTCAACGCATCGGCGGCGGCGTATTAATGGGATTAGGAGGCAATACCTTAGCCCAGGCGGCGCGTTAAGAATGGCTGCTTATTAACTTCCTATACAAGGAATGTTGCATGTTTGATCTGTATATCGCCAACAAGAATTACTCGTCTTGGTCGCTGCGCCCTTGGGTGCTAATGAAGGCGCTGAATATCCCCTTCAATGAACATGTTATGCCATTTGAAGGTGGGGTGGGGGACAGTCATGCCACCTTTACGCGTTTCTCACCTTCTGGCTTGGTGCCATGTTTGGTGGATTCGGATGATGAGGTGGCGGTATGGGACTCGTTGGCTATTGTTGAGTATCTTGCTGAAACGTACCCAAGTGTGTGGCCGGAAGACAAAGCAGCACGCGCCTGGGCACGTTGTGCCAGCGCTGAAATGCACAGCGGGTTTGGTGCACTGCGCGCTGAGTGTCCAATGAACTGCGGCGTGCGTGTTGGGCTTAAAGAGCTTTCAGCAGGTCTAAACAACAATTTGGCACGGCTGGATACGCTATGGCAGGAAGGGCTTGAACGCTTTGGGGGGCCCTTTTTGGCAGGGGAAAAGCTGTCTGCTGTTGATGCGTTTTACGCGCCTGTTGCGTTTCGGGTACAGACCTTTAACCTGCCGCTGAGCGAAGCATCACAGGCTTATGTTCAGCGTCTACTGGCCCATCCGGCCATGGAAGAGTGGTACCAGGCAGCGTTGGCAGAAACCTGGCGTGAGCCAATGCATGAGCAGGACACGATTAAAAACGCCACTTTATTAAACGATTACCGCGCGGTATAGCGCACTGCCGCCCTGTGTTTCGATAAATCCGCTACACTGGCGCAAATTTTAGATGGATATCTCCAATGGCGTTGAGTGCTACCCCCTACAAAGTTGATGTCAACCTGACGGACCTTGATCGCAATGTCTTTGAGACGCTGCGTTTTACGGTGGCCCGCCACCCTTCTGAAACCGAAGACCGAATGTGCGCACGCTTGATCGCCTACCTACTGTGGTACAGCGAATCGCTCGCTTTTGGTCGCGGCCTTTCCGATGTCGACGAGCCTGCCTTGTGGGAAAAAAGCTTGGATGGCCGCGTGCTTCATTGGATAGAAGTGGGCCTGCCTGATGCCGAACGTCTTACTTGGTGTTCACGCCGTGCGGAGCGTGTTTCGCTGTTGGCTTATGGGCGAGTGGATCTGTGGGAAAATAAAGTGTTACCGGCAGTGGCAGCACTCAAAAATGTTCATGTGGCAGGGCTACCCCAAGAGGCACTTACGACCATCGCGGCGGATTTGCCGCGGTCTATTAATTGGGCAGTAATGATCAGCGACGGTTCGCTGTTTATTACCGATGAAAATGGCCAGCATGAAATCACGCCGCAATGGCTACTGCGAGACCGCTAACGGATTCAGCACTAGGTTTTGGCCATGGTGTGGTGACGTTTTTTCACGACAGGATGTCGTGATAGGCACTGAGTTAGCGAATAGATAGCAAGAAAGTACGCTTGCTATCTATTCGTGCTATTACATGCAATCATTCATGTTTGTTAATGATTGAACACTCTTGCCTCCCCCCGATACTCAAGGATTGAGCTATGAACAATACCTCCGCACTATGCTGGAAGGTACTGCCCATTATTTTGCCGTTAAGCTTACTGCCCTCATTGGCTATAGCTAGCGACAGTTCCCTGTCGGTTAAGCTTGAAAATGATGGCCTTGCTAGCAGCGATGACGGCCACTTCACCAGTGGTTTTGAGCTTAACTGGACCTTTACGCCGCAAGCACAAAGTTGGCTGCAACGCCTTGCGACGGCGCTGCCCGATAGCTTTATCGGCCAAGCGGATAGAGCGTCTTATCGCTTAATTCACCAGATTTATACGCCGAACAATATCGAACGCCACTCTCTGATAGAAGATGACCGCCCCTATGCAGGTCTTGTCTACGGCGGCCTGTCGCTTTATGAAGATGTACCGATGGGGCCGTGGACGCAAGCCACCGATTTACATCTTGATATTGGTGTCGTGGGGCCCTCCTCGCTCGCCGACAGTATTCAGCGTGAAGTACACCGTGTCACCGATAGCGACCGCCCCCGTGGTTGGAAAAACCAGCTGGGCGATGAGGCGCTGGTGAATGTAACCGTTCGTCGCCACTGGTGGAATGACATACCGCTAGCAGGTAAACAGTTCTCCCACGGCCCCAGTGTGGGCGCAGCGTTAGGCAACTTGTATACCTATGCAAGTGCTGGCTATAGCGCACGCTGGGGGGACGATGCCGAAGGCATTCCTACGCTGACACCTAACCCGGGCAGCCGCCATTTAATGAGTGGCCATCGTGGGTGGCAGTGGTATCTGTTTGCGAATGTAGAAGGCTACTACATGGCGCAGAACTTAACACTTGATGGTAATACGTTTAGAGATAGCCATTCTGTTGACCGTGAAGAATGGGTAGCAGAAGCCTCCGCCGGGCTTGCCATGGCCTGGGAAGATTGGCAGGTGACGTACGCCGCTGTTCAGCGTACGCGTGAGTTTGACGGACAAGATGAGCAAGACAAATTCGGTTCAATTACGCTAACGAAACGCTTTTAGTAAAACAATAAGCGGAAGGGGGCGGTATGGCCAACAAGTACTCACATACGCCGGATGGCCGCTATTTTGTGGCTAAAAACCGGCTATGGCGCTGTACCGACCCACGCTTGAGCGATGATGAAAAACGTACCCACATAAAGGCGCTGATGAAAGCCCGCCGAGCGGTGCGCACTGCTCAGCAACAAAACGATGAAATAGCGCTACGCCAAGCACGCGAGGCGGTGCAGTCTGCCAAGGAACTGCTGGGGGAGCGCGGCCCGGTATGGTGGCAGGACGGCGCCCCCGATGAAGGTGGTCTTGCCCCTCACAATAGCTCGTATGCGGAGTGGTGGGCATCGCACTCCTAGGTGGTGGTTGCTACCCTGAATATAGGAAGGCTCCAGATGTTCCTCATTAATAACCATTTAGGAGTTGATTCATATGGATATGGTCTTTTATAGCGGCTGGGAAAGTTTGCTGCGTACGTTGATCGTTGGGGTACTTGCTTATGGCGTGCTGGTCGCGTTTTTGCGTATTTCGGGAAATCGCACGCTGTCTAAAATGAATGCCTTTGACTTGATTGTGACTGTTGCACTGGGGTCTACGTTGGCCACCGTGCTGCTTTCAAAAGACGTAGCTTTAGCAGAGGGAGCGCTGGCATTAGCCTTGCTGATTTCACTTCAGTTTGTGATTACATGGCTTAGCGTACGCGTTAGTTGGGTAAAGCGGTTGGTGACGGGCGAACCATTGATGCTGCTGTACCGTGGCAAATTTTTAACGGCCTCCCTGCGCCGAGCACGGGTCACCAAAGACGAAGTGCGCTCTGCCGTCCGCAGCAGCGGCCTCGCAAGCCTAGAAGCAGCGCAAGCAGTTGTACTTGAAACAGATGGATCGCTTAGTGTTGTTAAGCGGGAAGATGAAGGTACAGGTTCAAGCCTGAACGGCGTTCGTGGACTTCACTAAACGATTAAAAATCATAAATTTATAGCCATGACGGCAATTTTTCATTCACGCTTACACACGTGGGTGGTAATCTGCGCCACTTTGTTTCTTAACGTTTAAGGGCGCACCGTGAATATTAAAGCGAATCTCTCTATTCTAGATATTATTGGCCACTTGTTGATTTGGGTGGTGCTAACGATTATTACCTTCGGGATTGCACTGTTTTTCTTCCCCTATTCGTTTTCACGCTTTGTGATTAATCGCACTTCAGTCGTGGATATTGCAACTGGTGCAGAGCGTAAGATGGTGTGTGATATCAATATTTTTAGCAATATTGGTCATATCATTTTGTGGATGATTATCTCAATTTTAACGTTTGGTCTTGGGTATATTTTTTACTTCTATCGTGTTTGGAATTACGCGCTGAATAACTCTCGTATTCAGTAAGTAGCAGGTGTTTTGACTTCTTGTTGATAGCTTTTGTTTTATTTCCCTCTCCTGCAGGGCTGCCAGCAGGAGAGGTTCCCTTCCAAGTCCATTTCTAGCGCCGCTATTGTCTTCTGCCACGTCGCCTTATGGGCGCATTGACATCGTTTGGTTAGGTCTCTATATTTTTGCGAATAAAAATTACTATCATTAACTTTAACATTCGCTCTGGAATCCTATTCAAATGACCTTTACACCTACTTTTCGATTGCGTCGGCTAAGCGTTGCTGTAGCGCTGACGTCGACTGCGGCTATGTCAGCCGTTCATGCGCAAGACAGCGCAACTAATGACAGCGTCGACCTTGGCACAGTCGAAGTGACTGCCGACGCAGCAGGGCGCTTCGGCTACATTGATGCTGAGCGAGATCCCAGTGTTGGTAAGCTTGATGTGCCGCTGGCAGAACAGCCATTCTCTATGTCGGTTATCGATCGAGAGTTTATACAAGACAGCGGTGCTAAAAATATTCAGGATGCGTTGCTCTACACCCCCGGTGTTTACGCCGGTAACTTTGGGTTTGATACCCGTGGCGATAGTGCCAAAGTACGTGGGCTAGATGCTGGGCGCTATTTGGATGGTTTGCGCCAATTGTATGGCTCTTATAATACGGTGCGAACAAATGTTTATGCGCTGGAAAGTGTCGAAGTGCTGCGTGGACCGTCTTCCATGCTTTACGGCCAAGCAGATCTTGGTGGCATTATTAATGGTGTTTCTAAGCTTCCCCAAGAAGAGCGTAGTGGAGAGGTTTGGGCACAGTACGGCTCTTTTGATCGCAAACAGCTAGCATTTGATTTCACTGGCGCTGCGGATGAAGAGGGCACATTTTTGTATCGGGTCGTTGGTTTGGCGCGCGATAGCGACACTCAGGTGGACCACGTTGCCGATGACGGTTACTTAATCGCACCTTCGTTTACCTGGCGTCCCAGTGACGATACCAGTATCACGCTGCTACTTAATCGCCAGGAAGATAAAAGTCAGGTGTCTGCCCAGTTCTTGCCTCAGGTCGGCACGTTAGAGCCGGGTTCAAAAGGCTTTATTGGTTCTGAACGCTTTGTCGGTGAACCTGGCTGGGATCGTTATGACAGCGAAAAAACTGAAGCAACGCTGTTTGTTGATCACCAGTTGAACGATAACTGGGGTTTTTCAGCCACCGCGCGCTACACCAATTCTCGCACCGAAACTCGCGAACATTGGGTAGATATCCCCAGTATTCCTGATGCCAGCGGTGATGTGAATCGTACGATCTTCATGGCAGATGCGGATACGCGTATTTTGAATATAGATGCGCGTATGGAAGGAACGTTTGAAGTGGGTGGCACCCAGCATACGCTGATTACCGGTATTGATCGTCAGGATGCCCGTTGGTCTCAGGATAACTACTATTACGGGTATGGCGAGGGCGGCCGCTTTAATGTGTATAACCCCCAATACGGCAACCTGAAGCTAGACGCGCTCAGCCCAACCGATCGCCCCGACAATGAAATCGAGCAGGTCGGGGTGTATCTTGCCGACCATATTGAAATCGGGCCGGTCGTTGTATCCGCAGGCTTGCGACGAGACTGGGCAGAAAATCGTACGCTAGCGTTGTCAGGGCCCGACACGGTTAGCGATGAAGGTGAAACAACTGGGCGGCTGGGGCTGATGTACCGCTTTGATAACGGCTTCTCGCCTTATGTGAGCTACGCGGAAGCCTTTTCGATGAATCTGGGCAGCGATGGCACGGCGAACCCCAGCCCGTTGAAACCTACCACCGGTGACCAAGAAGAGATTGGCTTTAAGTACATCTCGCCAGATCAGTCGTTGGCAATTAGCGCGGCTTACTTTGATATTACCCAGCATAACCGAGTCAGCGATGGCGCAACACCGGGCGGTGTAGAGCAAGTGGGTGCTGTGGTAGATGGCTGGGAGCTGCAGGTCAATAAACGCTGGCAGCAATTCGAGACGCAGCTAGCGTATACCAATATAAACGCGACCAACGATAGCACGGGTGCTCGGCTACCGTTCGTTGCCGAAGAGCAGGCCTCCTGGTGGAACCGTCTTTATGTCGGTAGCAACTGGCGTATTGGCGCAGGAGTGCGCTACGTAGGGGATAATGTTGGTTCTGGCAATGCCCCCGTTGTGCCTTCTAACACGCTTTATGACGCCATGGTGGGCTATACGGTGGGCGAGTGGGACTTCTCGGTTGATGTGAAAAATGCCACGGATGAAGAAACCATTTCCTGGTGCCGCTACGAAGGTGGCGATTGTGGATATGGCGACCGCCGTAGCATTACAGGTAATGTTCGGTACCAGTTCTAAGTAGCGATATTACAACGGCGGCTACGCTAGAGCCGGGCTTGTGACACAGGCTCGGCTCTATCAACGGAGCTAAGTTTGGATGTTGGGCCTGGGTGTTTAGTATGAATATTTAGTGTGAATGTTTAATAAGCACCTTTACCAAGCGTCGTACGATAGGTGCTACTAAATTAATTACCGGTAGAGCAACCGCGAAAGCAAATAGCCACGCTTTCAACCAAACAAAGATGATGCCATCAATAAAGCCGACATTGTAGAGCGTAATCACCAGCGACATAATGCACGACATAAACAGTGCCATTAAGAAGGAAAATATCAGCTGGGCGTACTTTGGATCAAACATGGACTGCCTCTGGCAAACACGCTATGGACAATAAAATAAAGATCGATAGTGAAAAAGGTTGATTGCGAAGAACGGATAAATCGCCATCCTTGGCGGTAGTTAATCAATGCGACAGCTGCGGCGGTTCGCATTGATTCCGGGTTTAACGTTTATCTTCGGTCTTGTTAATAAAGTCACTGGCATCGTGGCGTTCGTGGAGCTGTTCGTTAGGTTCTCCCCAGGTGCGGTTAACCATTCGCCCACGTTGCACGGCAGGGCGTGCGTCAATCTCTTCGGTCCAGCGTAAAACGTTCTGGTAGGTATGGGCTTCTAGAAACTCAGCTGCTTCATACACGCGGTTTTTCACCAATGCGCCGTACCACGGGTGAATCGCCATATCCGCGATGGTGTACTCATCTCCCGCCATAAAGCGGTTATCCGCTAAGTGGCGATCCAGTACATCAAGCTGGCGTTTCACTTCCATGGTATAGCGATCAATCGGGTACTGATATTTTTCTGGTGCGTAAGCATAAAAGTGACCAAAGCCACCGCCAAGCATGGGCGCACTGCCCATTTGCCAAAATAACCAGGAGAGGCACTCGGTTCGCTTCGCCGGGTCATTGGGTAAGAACGCACCAAATTTCTCAGCCAAATAAAGCAGAATCGCTCCTGACTCAAAGACCCGCTGGGGCGGGGTGGTGCTGTGATCCATTAGCGCTGGAATTTTAGAGTTGGGGTTTACCTCAACAAAGCCGCTACCAAACTGATCACCTTCGCCAATTTGTATCAGGTGAGCATCGTATTCCGCTTGTTTAATACCCTGTTCTAGCAGCTCTTCAAGCATTACCGTGACTTTTACGCCGTTTGGGGTTGCAAGAGAGTAGAGCTGCAGCGGATGCTTACCCACGGGTAATGCTTTCTCGTGGGTCGCACCAGCAATGGGGCGATTGATGTTAGCGAATTTTCCACCGTTACCAGGTTCCCATTTCCAAACCCGCGGTGGCGTATAAGTCGTGTTGTCGCTCATGTTGTCCTCGCTATTCCTACAATTAAAAAGGGCGGTGCAGCGACTCACCCGAAATGTTGCGAATACTAAGGCGTTATGGGGCCATAAAACGTGGGTACAAGGATAGTGTGTTGTTAGCCTGATAATAAATAGTTATTTACCATGGAGAAATGTTATGCGGACTATTGGCGTATTAGGCGGCATGAGCTGGGAGTCGACACAAAGCTATTATCAGGCGCTGAACCAAGGCGTTAATCAGGCACTCGGCGGTTTCCACTCGGCGCAGATTGTGATGGTAAGTGTCGATTTTGCTGAGATAGAAACGCTGCAAAAACAGGGCGATTGGCAGACTGCTGGCCAGTTACTCGCAAGCGCCTCCAAACGCATTGAACAGGCTGGAGCAGAGTGTTTACTGTTGGCCACGAACACCATGCACAACGTCGCACCTGCGATAGAAGCCGCTATTCAGATTCCTTTTTTACATATTGCCGATGCTACCGGGGAAAAATGTCAGCGTGATGGCGTGACGCGGGTCGGATTAATAGGTACCCGTTTCACGATGGAGCAGGATTTTTACAAGGCACGCTTAAAAGAGCGCTTTGGGATCGATGTGGTGATTCCCAATGAAGAGGAGCGTGGCGTGGTGCATCAGGTCATTTTCGATGAACTGTGCCATGGCCATATCAACGACTCATCGCGCCAGCGGTATCTGGATATTATTGCGTCGCTTCATCAGCAGGGCGCACAGGCCGTGATTCTTGGCTGTACAGAGATAGCGCTGTTGGTTGAACAGCATCACACCCAAGTACCCCTATATGACACCACCGCCCTGCACGCAAGCAAAGCGGTGGCCTGGGCGCTAGGTAATTAAACCAGCGTCAGCGTGACATCAATATTACCGCGGGTAGCGTTGGAGTAGGGGCAAACAATATGGGCTTTGTCGACCAGAGTTTGGGCAACGTCTTTTTCAAGACCAGGCAAGCTGATTTTTAGCTCAACTTCAATACCGAAGCCAGTGGGAATGGCGCCAATACCCACACTGCCATCGATCTGGGTATCCTCGGGCAGGGTAACTTTTTCCTGGCTCGCTACGTGCTTAAGAGCACCTAAAAAGCAAGCAGAATAGCCCGCAGCAAACAGCTGTTCGGGGTTGGTGCCGTCGCCGCCAGAGCCACCTAATTCTTTCGGTGTGCTGAGTTTTACGTCCAGCGCGCCGTCAGAGGACTTAGCATGGCCCTCGCGGCCGCCAGTGGCGTGAGCGTGTGCGCGGTAAGCAACGGTTTCAATAGACATAGATCATTTCCTATACATGGTTGTTATGGGCCAAACTGGTGCTTGGGGTTTTAATTTAGTGCAGCTTTATTTTGTGCGCAAGTAAATAGGCAAAGAAAATGAGTATCTGACCACAGCGTTCATCAGGCTATTTGACCTTTTGTAAGCTTTTGCGCAGTTGGACTAAATCCTCTTTCAACTGGTTGAGTGTTTCTACCGACGTTTCGCTGGCGTTAACGACGCAGCTGGGAATATGGCGAGCCTGTTCACGTAGCGAACGGCCTTTCTTTGTCAGGAATAATTCAACGACACGCTCATCTTGAAGACTACGCTTTCGGATAAGTAGCTGGTCACTTTCAAGCCGCTTTAGCAGCGGCGTTAACGAGCCTGGGTCTGTAAGTAAACGTTTGCTTAGGGCACCTACTGTCAGGCCATCTTCTTGCCACAGTACCAGCATGGCGAGGTATTGCGGGTAAGTGAGCCCTAGCTCTTTGAGCAAAGGTTTATAAACTTTGGTCATCATCAGCGATGTTGAATACAGCGCGAAGCAGAGCTGGTGATCTAGCTCTAGTTCGCTACAAGGGTCTAGCGCTGGCATGTCGACTCCGGGACAGGGTGCATAACGCGTAATGTAGCGCGCGGGGCAGTGAGTAGCTATCCCTAGACGTTGGTCGTAAGTTGGACGTTTTGTTTTGACACCACGAGCCGGGGTAGCTAGCCTTCATCTATCGAATGTTACCGGTAACAAATTTGTTGAAACACAAACCGCAAACCTGATGGCCGATACAATTCGATAGTCTTTCGGTAAATAGCAAACTAACAACAACGAATACTCTGGAGATAACGTCATGACAACGATTTGGCGCAGCACGCTTACTCTGGTCGGTGCGACCACTCTGACTTTCGGCATGGCACATGCTCAAAGCCCTGAACTTTCTGATCCACCTGCGATTGAAGGCGAGGTAGTGGCTGACCACGGAAGTCACACTCTGCGTATGGGCATTGGGCTGTCCGAAACATCGCCGCAGTTTCTGTCTAGCCAGTACTTCGGTGAAATTCTTGAACAGCGCACAGATGGCCGTATCACGGTCAATGTTTTCCCTAACAGTCAGTTGGGCGATGACGTCCAGATGATGGAAATGCTGCAAACCGGCACGCTGGATATGACCTATCCTTCAAGTTCGGCTACCACCGGTTATGTGCAAGCGCTCTCTGCGTTCGACCTTCCATTCCTGCTGCCGAGCCGCGAAGCAGCGGTTGCTGTTATGCAGAGTGACGTTGCCCAGGGAATGCTAGATGCGTTTGAGGGCACCGGCCTGAAAGCACTAGCTTTCTCTGAAAATGGCTATCGCCAGTTGTCTAACAGCGCACGCCCAGTGGAATCACCTGAAGATGTTGCTGGCCTGGATGTTCGCGGCCTGAGCGTACGTACCATGCAAAACCCGGTTCATCTGGCAATTTGGGAAGCGCTGGGTGCCAACCCAACGCCAATGGCCTTCGGTGAGCTATTTTCAGCACTTGAGCAAGGCGTTGTGGACGGCCAGGAAAACCCGTGGAGTACTATCCTGACCTCTAACTTCAATGAAGTGCAGGATTACGGCACCGAAACACGCCACGTTTATACGCCATTTATCATGATGCTCTCTGAGCGTACCTGGAACCGCATGGCACCTGAGTATCAAGAGCTGGTGCAGGAAGCTGCCCGTCAGTCGGCTGAGTACGAAATCCAACTTTCTGCCGAGTATGACGACTGGTCGCGTGAACAGTTAGAAGCACGTGGTATGCAAATCACCCGTTTAGACGATGAGCAGTTAGCCGCTTTCCAAGACGCAGTACAGCCTGTTTATGAAGAGTGGGCGCCGCGTATCGGTGAAGATCTGATCGCTGAAATTCAACAAATCGTGGAAGAAAACAGCCACTAATCTGCTATGTATAGCGCGCCAACGGGCAGGCCCATGTGCCTGCCCGACGTGTTAGTGCCCCTTGGAGTTCTTATGACTACCTCCTCTACTCCCCCAAACGCGGTGACCTCGGAAGCACCGACGTTGGAAGATCCGTCGGTTTATTTGAACGACCCTAATCGCAAGCTACTTGAGCTTGATACCGAGACGCGCCAGGGCCCGGTGCTGTTTCGCTGGTTAACGCTCGCTATGGAGTATTTGATTGGCGCTATTCTGGCGGCGCTGATTGTGGCGGTTTCTAGTAATGTCGTTGGCCGCGCTGTGTTTAATCATTCACTTCCCTGGGTCGATGAGTTGGCGCGCATGCTGTTTATCTGGCTGGTCTTTATTGGCGCAGCGGCGGCGTTTGCACGCTATGAGCATATTGCTGTTGATGCGCTGGTGAGGCGCTTACCGTTGCGTGTTGCGCACATGCTCTATTTCTTACAACACCTGATTATCACCGGGCTGATGCTGGTAATGATCTGGGGTGGTTATCAAGTACTCACGCGTTCAAGCGGACGCTCCGCCATCATGGGCGTACCGCTAAGCTTGGTCAGCCTTTCACTGGTGTTGTGCGTTATTTTTATCGCGGCGGTATCGCTCTGGCGTATGTGGGTCAGCGTGGGTGTTATTCGTCAACCGCATCACCACTCGACTGACTTACCAGGGGAGCGTTAATCATGCTGTGGATTTTTCTAGCCATATTATTGGCGTCTATTGTGATTGGTTTGCCGATTGCGTTTGGCTTAGGGGTCGCTGCCCTGGTGATGGCGGTGCTCTCTGATATACCGCTATCGATTATGATTGAGCAGTCAATCCGAGGTGTGAATAGCTTCCCGCTGCTGGCGATTCCGTTCTTTATTCTCGTCGGTGAAGTGATGAGCAATGGGGGAATTGCCCGACGCTTAATGGAGCTTGCAGGTGCGCTGGTTGGCTTTATGCGCGGCGGGCTTGGCCAGGTAGCCATTACCGGCTCGATGTTTTTTGGCGGGATCAGTGGCTCGGCGGTAGCGGATACTGCCGCGACCGGTGCCATGATGATTCCGTCGATGAAACAACAAGGTTACACCGCTGCAAACGCTACGGCGATTAACACGGTGTCGTCGGTGATCGGCATTATTATTCCACCGTCCATACCGCTTATTTTATATGGCATTGTTACCGAGACGTCGATCAGTCGCCTGTTTATTGCGGGGATTGTTCCTGGCCTGCTAATTGGTGCCGCGCTAATGGTGACCACCTTTATTCTAGCGAGCAAGCAGGGTGGCGGTGTTCGCCAATTCCGCTGGGATCGGTTGTGGAAAGCGTTTAAAGATGCCTGGTTAGCACTGGTGCTCCCTGTGATCGTCATTGGTGGCATTATTGGCGGTGTGTTCACTGCCACCGAAGCAGCCGTTGCTGCATTGCTTTATTCGCTGGCCATTTCTCTGCTGGTATACCGTGAATTTAAGCTCAGCGAGTTGGGCGGTATGTTAATTCGCACGGCAAGGCTCACCGGCATGGTGATGATGCTGCTGGCATTTGCCACCGTTATTGCCTGGTTTTTAACCATTAACATGGTTCCACAAACCTTAGTTCGCCAAGTGCAGGCAATTACTCAAGAACCGTTTTTGCTGCTGCTGATTGTGGCGGGGCTATTGCTGTTGGTGGGCTTCGTAATGGACCTAACGCCAGCCATGGTGATTATGGCGCCAATGCTTGCGCCGATTGTGACATCGGTGGGTGTTGATGCCGCTTACTTTGGCGTTCTAATGGCCTTTATTTTAGGTATTGGGCTGTTAACACCTCCGGTGGGCACCTGCCTGTACGTAGGGTGTGGCGTTGGCAAGGTGTCTATGGAATCCCTAGTAAAAGCCATGCTGCCTTACTACGCCGCTTTGATCGTTGTTCTGGTGGTGCTGATTGCGTTCCCTGGCATTGTTACTTGGCTGCCTGACCTCACCGCCGTTCGCGGCAATTGATAGGAGCATCGAGTGAATAAGCCATCACATCGTATTCTTGTCATGGGCGTTTCTGGGTCAGGAAAATCTCATGTTGGACAGCAGTTAGCGGCAGAACTGGGGGCAGCGTTTATTGACGGTGACGACCATCATTCACCGGCAAACGTGGCGAAAATGGCCAGCGGTACGCCTCTGAATGACGACGATCGTCGTGACTGGCTGTCAACGCTTGCTGACTTGTTCGCAGCGCATAAAGCGCGCAATGCCTCTGTAGTCATTGCCTGTTCCGGTCTTAAAAAACGCTATCGGGATCGTCTGCGTGAAGGTGACTCCGCACTGCGTGTTTTATATCTGGAGGGAAGTCACGCGCTACTGCGTGAGCGGTTGGAAACCAGGGCAGGGCACTTCTTTAAAGGCGACAGCATGCTGGCAAGCCAACTTGCCGATTTAGAGCCGCCAAGTAGTGATGAGGCAGTGACCGTATCCATTGCACTATCGCCTGACGAGATTGTTGAGCGCTTTACGGCAGCGCTAGCGCCCTCGCTGCGCGTTAATTAGGCTAAAGGATGGTATAGGCGAGGGGCCTTACTATTCGCTATGGTATGGCCCCTGCGTGTTTAACAGAACAATGAGTGACGCCGTTGAAGAAAAAACGCCCGACATTACAAGATATTGCTGATCGCGTTGACGCGACGAAAATGACCGTCAGTCGTTGTTTGCGAGACCCTGATACGGTCTCGGAAGGGCTTCGCGAACGTATTTTTAGCGTTGCCGAACAAATTGGCTATATTCCCAATCGGGCACCAGACCTGCTTTCTCGGGCCACCAGCCACTCTATCGGCGTACTAGTACCATCGCTAACCAACCAGGTATTTGCTGATGTCATTGTGGGTATCGAGGCGTATACCGAGCCTGCCGGATATCACTTGATGCTCTCCCACTACGGTTACAGCCCCGAGCTTGAAGAACGCAGTTTGGCCTCACTGCTGTCTTATAATGTGGACGGCGTCATCTTGTCTGACCGCGATCACACGCCGCGTAGCCTGCGGATGTTGGAGACAGCAGGTATTCCTATTGTGGAAATTATGGATACCCGTCGCCCGCCACTGCAGCAGGCGGTGGGTTACGATAACGTTCAGGCGGCTTACGATATGGTGAGTGAGATGATCCGTCGTGGCAGGCGCCAGATAATTTATCTTGCCGTGCGCCTGGATGAGCGGACACGTCAGCGCGAGCAAGGCTATCGCCAAGCCATGGAAGAGCAGGGCTTAATGCCGATAACGCTGCAGAGCAGTCAGCGCTCTTCCTATAGTGTTGGGGCGGCGCTTATGCAGGAAATTCAGAGAGATCACCCTGGTGCCGATGGCATTTTCTGCACCAATGACGATGTTGCGGTAGGGGCTTACTTTGAGTGTTTGCGCCACGGCGTCGATGTTCCCGCACAGATGGCGATTGCCGGGTTTCATGGCCATGATGTCGGCCAGGCAATGACGCCGCGTCTTGCCAGTGTTATCACCCCCCGGCAAGCCATTGGAGAAGCCGCCGCGAAAACACTGTTGTCGCGCATCCGTGGCGAATCACTTGAACAACAGGTGATGGATTTGGGGTATCGAATTGAGGCAGGTAAAACGCTTTAGCCGCTAAGTAGCTAGCGGCGAGCTGGCAAACTCGATAGGCTATTAATTAAAAGTTGATCATTAAAAAGGTCATTAAAAACTGCCATATTGAGTGCGAGATTGTCATGAAGATTACCCAGCTCACGGTCTATCCGGTTAAATCCCTGAAAGGAATTAGCGTTACTCAAAGTGAACTCCATGGTCATGGGTTGGCCTGGGATCGCCGTTGGATGCTGGTGGATGCACAGCAGCGTTTTGTCACTCAGCGCCAGTTACCAGGGCTTGCCACCATCGCGGTTGAATTAACCGATCAAGCATTAGTGCTATCTCACCCGAAGGTAGACCCGATCGCGATTTCCCTTGAAGACCCCCAGGGCAATTTACGCCTTGTAAAGGTGTGGAGCGATCACTGCAAAGCACTGCCAGAAAGCGACGACGTATCCCGCTGGCTTGTGGCGGCGCTGGGGGAGCAAGCACAAGGCATCAGTTTGGTGCGCTTTGCTACAGAGTTTACGCGTTCTGTTGAAGAGGATTTTCTGGCGGGAGGCGAGGCCCATACCTACTTTTCTGATGGCTACCCTTTTCTGATAACCACCACCGGCTCTCTGGATGCTTTGAATCAAGCACTTGTTGCCAATGGGCAATCCCCTGTACCGATGAACCGTTTTCGGCCGAATATTGTGATCGACTGTGATGATGCCTGGGCGGAAGACCAGTGGGCAACACTCGCGGGTGAAGGCGGCTATGAGCTGACGCTTCGTAAGCCCTGTCAGCGCTGCAAAATCACCACGGTTGATCAGCATACTGGCACCATACCGGCGCAGGCAGAACCCCTCAAAACACTGCTTTCTCTGAACACTCAGCCTCACCTGAAGGGAGCTCACTTTGGCCAAAATGCCACGCTGACCACAGGGCAAGGAGGCACTATTCGTGTGGGGGACGAGGTGGTGTCAACGCACCGCGAGACCTAAACTTTAATAGCCGGGTGGCAATGGCGGTGCCTGACAGGGTAATCACCATCCCAGTCACCACTTGAAGGCTAAGCGTTTCATCAAGCAGTAAATATCCCCACAGCAGCGCGCTGACGGGAATCAAAAAAGTGACGGTTGACGTGGCGGTAGCGCCTGCACTGGCTAATAGACCGAAGTAAAGCAGGAACGCGAGGGTGGTGCTTAGCATCGCCAGCGCCAGGGCGTTACCCCAGGCAAGCACGCTGACTGGCTCGCTTGGCCAGAGCAGCAGACCAGGTACTAGTAACACCAGTGCTGACATCGCGCTGCTACCGGCCGCCAGCACGCGGCTGGGTAGATGACTCAAGCGCGTTTTCGAGTAGTTACCGGCAAGCCCATAACAAAACGTTGCGCCGAGTACGGCAACAATAAACCAGCCGTCGCCGCCTAGGGCGAAGTCTAGCCGATCAGCAGAAAGCACATACACACCAAACAACGCCAACGCTAACCCTAGATATTGTTGGCGCTGAATGGGTGTGGCAAAAAAAGCAGCGCCCAATAACGCGGTAAAAATCGGTGTAGTGGCGTTAATAAGCGACGTAAAACCCGCCTCTAAACGAGTCGTTGCCAACGCCAGTAATGAAAAAGGTAGCACATGGTTAATGATACCCAGTATCAATAGCGAACCTTTATGCTGCCAAATTAGCGTTAAATAGCGCAGGCTCATTAGCAATGGCACTAAAAGCAGTGCGCCTATGCCCATCCTTATTAGCACGAGCGGGACTGGACCAAACTCCGGTGCTGCGACGCGCATAAAAATAAAAGATAGCCCCCATAGCGAAGACAGCAGTAGTAAGCGCAGCGCATCAGTCGATGACATGATGTGTCCTTAGATTAATTGCGGCGACCATCCACGTGGTGAGTGCCATAGAGTTGCTCAGCTTAGCGATAAAGCGTTGGAAAGCGAATACCCAAGACTGCCCGTGCATCAGCGTTTGCTAAAAAAGAGTTAGTGCGTTTGTCAATCTGTGTAACGTTATCGATTTGGCGTTGACGCTGTTGCAAGGAAACTCTACTGTCTCGGCAAATCGCTAGTTAGCATTTTTTTACATTCTTGAGGGAAGGCCGTGGATCTCGCAACGCTAATAGGTTTGGTAGGGGCTGCTGTGTTAGTGGGGGCCTCTGTAATCATGGGCACTTCGCCTGAGGTGTTTATGAACCCGACGGGGTTGCTGCTAGTGGTCGGGGGAAGCCTGTTTGTTGTGTTGGCGAAGTTTAGTATCACCCAATTTAAATTTGCCTTAAAAGCGGCGGCGCGGGCGTTTAAATTCCAGTTGCCTAGCGTTCAAGCAAGTATCGATGAATTAGTCGAGCTGGCGAAAGTTGCCCGCCGTGAGGGGATGATTGCGTTAGAAAGCCGAGAGGTGAATTCTCCGTTTCTTAAGAAAGGCCTACAAATGTTGGCCGACGGCTACAGCGCCGAAATGATTAAAGACATGATGGAAAAAGAGCGCCTGCTGACGCTGGAACGAAACGAAGCTGGCGGCCAAGTATTTTCGGCGTTAGGTGAAGTGTCTCCCGCGATGGGAATGATTGGCACCCTGGTAGGCTTGGTACAAATGCTTTCCAATATGGGCGACCCTTCTTTAATTGGGCCTGCTATGGCGGTTGCTCTGTTAACCACCTTATATGGTGCAATGATTGCAACGATGATCGCCAACCCGATCGCTCAAAAACTATGGGTGCGGATGAACCAGGAAGCCAAAATGCAGGAGCTGTGGATCGACGCGCTGATTGCCATTAAGAGCGATAAAAATCCACGAGTGCTTGAGCAAATGCTGACCATCTATTTGCCCCCTGAGCACCGTGGCTTGCCAGGCTCAGGTGAAACCGGCCCTGCTGGCGAGCGAACGTAATCCATGGCGCAAAAACAGACCAATATTCCTGCTTGGATGGTGACATACGCGGATTTAATGTCGCTATTGTTATGCTTTTTTGTGTTGCTATTGTCGTTTGCAGAAATTGATGCTGAAAAGTTTCGCCGTGTGGCGGAGGAGCTATCAAAAGCCTTCGGCGTGCAGCGCGATGTTGAGGCTACCCAAATCCCTATGGGGACCAGTGCGGTATTCCAGCAGTTTTCTCCAGCAGTACCTGACCGCACCTTGTTAGACGAAGTGCGACAACGAACTACCCAGCAGCAACCACAGTTGGAATCCATGCGTAGCATGCTGGATGTACAACGACAGCAGCGAACCCTTCAAGTGGCCGCTAGTCTCGAAGATTTGCTTAAAGCATCGTCGTTAGAAGGTGTTGCCGACATTGAGGTCGATCAGTTTCGCGTGGTCGTCAGGATTTCTGAGCAGGGCACATTTGGCTCCGGTAACGCCGATGTCATGCCCGCGTTTGCTGATCTGCTGGAAGAGCTGGCAACGGTATTAGCCGCTGTCACCGGAACGGTTTCAATTGAGGGGCATACGGACAACGTGCCTATCCGCACGTCCCGTTTTCGAAGTAACTGGGATTTGTCCGCGTTGCGTGCGTCTTCTGTTGCAAACGTGCTTGTTGCCACTGAAGAGCTAACGCCAGAGCGACTGATGATACAAGGCTTCGCTGATACTAGGCCGTTGGCTTCCAATGACACGCCTGAAGGACGAGCGGACAATCGCCGCGTTGAGTTAAGGATCGATCTTAACGACTCTTTTGAAGAGCGTGGAGAGCGTTCCATTCGATCACTGCAGGGCATTACAGAGCAAAGCAGTACAGAACGTGATGTAGCTGCACAATTAGACAGTCTGTCTGCCGAGTAAATTCGGCAGCGGCGATAGAATCAGCTACGCTGATTGAGTTGGCGGACGTAGTGTTTGCGTCCTTAAAACGAGTTTACGCTAACTATCAAAGGAAAGGAGAACGCAATGGATAGTAAAGCAAGCGCACGCTGGGAAGGTGGACTTAAAGATGGTCAAGGCAAAGTAGCGACGGAAAGTGGAGCATTGGATGCTGGCTATTCGTTCAAGCAGCGCTTTGAAGGTGAGCCTGGCACTAATCCGGAAGAGTTAATTGGCGCCGCCCATGCAAGCTGTTTTTCAATGGCGCTTTCTATGATTCTTGGAGAGAAAGGTTTTACCGCTGAGGCTATTGATACCAATGCTCGTGTAACGCTTTCACAGAGCGCAGAAGGCTTTGATATTTCCAATATTCATTTGGATGTTGTGGCCAGTGTAAGCGGTGCCGATGACGCAGCCTTCCAAGAAGCCGCCGAAACCGCTAAAGCGAACTGCCCTGTTTCCAAAGTATTAAATGCCGACATTACTATGGACGCAAAATTGAAGGGTTGATTCGAACGTCAGATAACGCCAAAAAGCGCTGCATAATGCAGCGCTTTTTTATGCTCTTTTTAAGTAACAGCCGCTCAAAGCACTCACGAAAAGGGCCTTGCGGTTAGGCAAGGCCCTGTAACAGTGGGTACGAACTGCTAATTCAGCGAGAAAGTCTCGCTCGCGAGAACCGCGCTAACCGCACGCATTACTCGTTTTTAAGCTTATCGTCACTCTCGCTGTTATTAAGCTCAGTATCACGTTCGGTTTCATTGTCATCGTTACGTTTGTACTCTTCAGCGTTTTTAAGAGCATCTTCGGAGGCATTTACCGATATAACGTAATCTTCGCCATCTTCATCCTTGGTAAGCTCAAGCGAATCCCATTCGATGGCGACATCTTTTTCGCCCATACCCAGGAAACCACCCACGCCTACAACGACGGCATTAATTTGCCCATCTTCATCGATGATTAAGTCGTTAATTGTGCCGATGTCTTCATTGTTTTCAACGCTGCTTCTTACTTGATTGCCCGTTAGAGAATCTGAGTAGAAAGTGCCCTGCGGCGCTTGGGTCAAATAAGAGGCTTCCATACCGGTCTGATTGTCATCACTTGCGTGGGCAACACCAGCGACTGCAATAAATGTAGGAATAACCAGCGTGCTGAGGAAAGTCGTTTTCATCGTTTTGCTCCTTGCATGTCAATAAAGGCGTTAACAGTTGACCTGTTAATCCCTAAGTAACGTCGTAGCGGTAAACTGGTTGGCATCCTTCATGCTCCTTGCTGGCCAACTCTACCCGGTAGGTTCCTTCTATCAGGTGGCGCTACTGTTCCTGTTGGTGATGAGTGAGGCCCCACACGTTGCTGTGCGCAGGCACTTATAAAGGTAGGTGCTGCGCGCTGTATTGCAATGCTAATAAAGAACTCTTAATTAAGATCAATTCAAATGCGCGTCAGCGTTAAACCAGGACGTGTTAGATTTATTAATAAACGTTAAAATCACCCTCAGCGAAATGTCCCATTCACGTTGGGCAATGAGATTACTGCGACAGTCTGTCGAATTGACCCATCCAGACCCCTTGTCCATATTCGTACGCAAATCCCCCACAGCAGACTGCCTCACAGCAGATAGTGCCTTGGGTCATATAATAAAGGAGACCCCATGACGTTTATCGCGCGGTATCAAACGCTTCAACAGGTTAAAAAATTGTGGGCTAGCAGCGTCGCCCTGGGTGCTTGGCTGTTTGCATCCGGTGCTGTTGCCAGTGAGAGCGAGTTACCCAAAGGCCACTTTTTGCTCCCTGATGAGGGTAATATGGTGGGCGAGATGTATACCGTTGCGGCAAAAAAAGAGGATACCCTGCTCGACATCGCCCGTGAGCATAATGTGGGTTACGAAGAGATTCGTATGGCTAATCCGGATACGAGTATCTGGATACCAGGCGAAGGGACTGAGGTGACGATTCCCGGCCAATATATTCTGCCGGACGAGCCGCGGACTGGCATTGTGATTAATGTCGCTGAGCTACGTCTCTATTATTATCCAGAGGTGGAAGAGGGCAAAGCGCCACGGGTAGAGACCTATCCCATTGGAATTGGACGCGATGCGTTCAACACGCCGCTGGGCATTACTAAGACCACCATGCGCCTGGAGAATCCTGCATGGTACCCACCTGAATCTATTCGCCGAGAAGCTGCCCAGCGCGGCGATCCTGCGCCAGCAGTGGTTCCGCCAGGTGAGGATAATCCTTTAGGGCAATACGCTATTTTGTTGGATATCCCAGGCTACCTCATTCATGGCACTAATCAGCCCGACGGTATTGGCATGCGCGCTAGCCGGGGCTGTATTCGTATGCACCCAGAAGACATTGAGTCTGTGTTCTGGCGCATTCCGGTAGGCACGCAGGTGAATATTATCGACACACCTGTCAAGGTGGGCTGGGGTAGTAACGGTAACGCCTATGTTCAGGCTTTTACGCCCACGGATGAGCAGAGTTTCGGTATGGAAACGCTGCTAGAAGTGGTCAGTCTAATTGAGGCCCATGAAGGTGATGAACACAGCATTGATTACGAGCAGGTGCGTAATGTGCTGGAAACAGCCAATGGCCAGATTGTTCCACTTAGCTAGGTTGTTCGCTATCAATATGGGTGGCGCTGAGCGGAGAAACGAGCTCTAACGCCACCGCTTGACGCACCAGCTCTGCCAAATTTGCAGCGTGCATGGCCTTCATTGCTCTTAGCCGGTAGACCTCGACGGTTTTACCACTAACTGCCATGTGTTCGGCAATTTCACGACTGGTCATGCCTTCTGCTACATGAATCACAATGCGCTGCTCTTTCGGGCGTAGGGATTGGTAGCGTGCCCGCAGCAGTGCCAGCTGTTGTTTAGCCCGCCGCTGTTGATGGGCGCTGCCTAACGCCTGTTGCACGCTGTCAATCAACTGCTGATGGTTAAACGGCTTTTCGATAAAGTCAAAAGCGCCATTTTTCAGTGCAGCCACCGCCATAGGAACATCACCATGCCCTGTCATCATAATGACGGGCAGGGAAGCGCCTTGATCAACCAGCTGTTGCTGCACTTGAAGACCACTCATTCCCGGCATACGAACATCAAGCAGTAGCGCGCCTAGTTCATCATGTTGGTTAGCTAAGAATTGCTCGCCGCCGTGAAACGCCTGAGCGGTTAATCCGACTGACTCGAGCAGCCAAACCAGCGATTCGCGCAGTGCCTGATCATCATCAACAACCGCAATAATGGCGGTAGATTTTCGTTCAACACTGCTGGTCATTACTGGCCCCTGGTGATGCACTGATTGCGCGATCATGCGCTTGTTTCTGTGCGAAGTGTTATATCAAAACATGCGCCTTTCACGCTTTGCTTAGGGCGTAGAGTAAGCGCACCCCCCATGCTTTCCATTAGCGAACGGCTAATTGCGAGCCCCATTCCCAACCCTTCATCGCGCGTGGTGAAAAAGGCATCAAAAATAGTGTCTTGGTGGGCTGGCGCTACACCTGGACCTTGGTCTTCAACGCTAAGGGTCAACTGCCGATTGCCGCTTTTTTGCGCGGATACGATGACCTGACTGGCGCCGAGGGTGTCACGGCTAGCGGTTAGCGCATTGAGCAATAGGTTAACGATTACTTGCTCAAGGGCAATAGGGTCCGCATAAATACGTGGCAACCCGTGCGGCAGCTGTTGGGTAAGTTGAACAGATGCTTGCTTATACTGCCAGTCACACAGTTGAAAGGCGGCGGCAATGACCTGTTCAAGCACCAGGGGCCTGACGCAGTGGCTTCGCTTACGCACAAAGCTGCGCATATGGCGGAGTCGCTGGGCAAGACGCTGCACCTGCTCGTCAATGCGGGCCAGTGGCAACTGTAGCTCGCTAGCGGGCAAGTTTGGCGTGTGCTTCGCTTTCAAAAGAGCACCGCTGGTGTAGTTGGCGATAGCGCCTAGGGGCTGGTTGAGTTCGTGGGCAATATTAGACGCAAGCTCTCCAGCGGCGGCTAACCGGTTGGCGTGGGCAATTTGTTCCTGGTGCCGACGTGCCTGAGCTTCGGCAGCTTTACGCACGCTAATATCGCGATTAATTAGTGCGAAGTGCCCAGGCTCCGCCCCTCGGCTGCGGTGAGTAAGCACGACACTAAGCACGGGAACGGAGCCGTTCGCGCTGAGCATTTCTAGCTCGCCGCTCCAGGAGCCATAGCGTTCAACGGCAGGGAATACCACCTGTTCCAGTAGTGCCAATGAGTCAGCTTGATAAAGCGCTGATAGGTCAACTTGCATTGCATCTCGTGGGAGTGAGAAACAGCGTCGAGCTGCTTCGTTGGCGCTGAAAATATGCTGGTTAGGCCCTAAAAAGAGCACGTAGTCGGTGGTAGATTCGACCACCTGGGCTAAGCGCTCTCGCGTTGCTTCGGCATGAACTCGCCGGCTCACGTCCCGAGAGACACATAAAATATCAATTAGCTCACCTGTGGCAGCATCTCGGCGGGTTCGGCTGGTGGTCTCAAACCAAACATAGTGGCCTGCTTTAGCCCGAAACCGATACGTTTGCTGATAAAAACCATCGTGATAGTAGACCCGAGGTGATTTGTTCAGTAGATCGCTTAAATCGGCGGGATGGAACAGCTGATACGCCGACACGCCAATCAGCTCTTCCGGTTCGTAGCCCAGTAAATCTCGCGCGGCCTGGGAGGCATATAAAAAAGTACCGTCACGAGCATGGCGAGATATCAGATCAGTGGTACTTTCTGCCAGCCACTGATAATGACGCTTCTCTTCTTCCAACGCTGCGTTTTGTGCTTCCAGTGCCTTGATCCTGGCGTTTAGTGTAGCTTCGTTAACGGTATCCATAGCGATTCAGCGCGCCGGGTCGAGCACACCACCCAGCGAGGCATTGCGCCTAAACCAGCCGGCAATGCTGGCCCGTGGCTGCTGAGTGGGCAGCACCTCATGGGGAATGGTTTCGGATAAAAAGCAGGCAAACGTACCGGCTTCAGGCATCACTCGGGCGACTTCCTGAGTAGGGGTGTCAGGGTGATAAATGACCATCTCTCCGCCGCCATCCGTGGGCCACTGAGGGTTTAGGTAACCGACGGTGGAAATAACCCGGTTGGCTCGCCCACGGAAGCTATCCAGGTGGCGTTGATAAAACGCGCCTGGGGGGTAATGGGCAAAGTGTGCCTCGTACTCAAATAACCCAAGGAAAAGCGCCTGATTGAGGGATTGCTGGAGTTCTGCCATGGCGTCAAGATAGCGGCGTTGGGCTTCGCTTTCCCTATCCAACCAGTGAATGGCATCACCGCGAATATCTTTGCGAAGGTGATGCTCTTTGCCACGGCCAATGCCCGCCTCATCGAGTACATCATGTTCAGCCATATGGTGCAGCTCACGATGCAGCGCTTGGCAAAGTTGAAGGTCTATTACGTTGTTACCCACGTACCAACCTTGCTCAACGAGCGCATCAACCAGTGCAATATGGGCAATAGGGTTGATCGCGGGTGGGCTATGTGCCGGGGAGTTAGGCGCTGCAGAGGCAATCATTTTATGGTTCTCTTAGTCGGCATGCGAGCTGCTTTCGGCAGGCGGCTGCTTCTTTCAGGATAGTGACGTAACGCCCCAGGAGGGCGCCGGTAGAGATCAATAGCCATACCAAAACCTTCCGCCAACAGTTCTACCAGCATCATTGCAGAAAGCCCCCAAATGACGTGGCCATCGACATGGTAGCTGGGTACATAGTGATCAACGCCATCCACCGTGATTACATCGGTGTGGGTGCGCTTATCGTCTAGAAAATGGCTGAGGGGAACTTCAAAAATAGTGTCTAGTTCGGAGGGATCTGCTACCAGAGGTAAATCTGGCGGGATAATACCGACCCATGGGGTTACTCGTATGCCGTGCAGTGAAATAACGTCTGATAACCTTCCCAAGGGTTGTACAAAGGAGGGCGCTAGCGCAATCTCTTCTTCTGCCTCGCGAAGAGCCGTAGCATAGAGATCGGCATCACAGGCCTCGCGTTTGCCACCTGGAAACGCAACTTGGCCACTGTGAGTGCTGAGATGGCTAGCTCGCCGTGTAAACAGCAGTGTGGGCGAGGGACGCTCAACAATGGGCATCAGCACGGCAGCCTCTGGCATCACAACGTGGTCTAGTCGTTGAGGAGAGTGCTGTTGCAGCTGTTTGCGCAGTTTCTCTAACATAGGGCTTCCATTTGCTTTGTTCTCTTTTACCCAGCAGCGGTGATTGACGTCAAGTACGTCAAAGCCTTACCCCATCAGCCGTAGAGAAAACGCGATGAATTTTTGTAGTCAATGTGGTGAAAAAGTCCGTTTTGCTGTTCCTGAAGGCGATGACCGTTCGCGCTATTTATGCGATGCCTGTGGCACTATTCATTACCAGAATCCGCGGATTGTTGCGGGTACGTTGCCGGTGATTGACGATAAAATATTGCTGTGTAAACGGGCGATTTCCCCTCGCAAAGGGTATTGGACACTACCCGCGGGTTATATGGAAAACGCTGAAACCACGCAGCAGGCCGCCGCTCGCGAAACCTGGGAGGAAGCCTTTGCAGAGGTCAAGCTGGAGGGTTTATACACGCTCATTGACCTGCCTCATATCAATCAAGTGTATATGATTTTCCGAGCTGAGCTTCTGGGTGGTTTTAGCGCAGGTCCTGAAAGCTTAGAAGTAGCGCTGTTCGAAGAGCATGAAATTCCCTGGGATGAGCTTGCTTTCCCAACGATTGAGCGCACCTTGCAGCACTTTTATGAAGACCGTAAAAGTGCTCACTACCCATTACACATTAGCGCGATTACTCCTGAAGATAGAGAGCGCTATTTTGGCAGTGCCTAAGCTCTTTTAATGCAGTGTATCGCCGAATTACAGATCGGCCAGTTGCCAAACATCATAGGCCACCTCTTCATAGGGGTGGGCTAGCTTCAGAGCCGCAATGGCTGCCCGTATATGTTCATCGCGGCAGACAAGCTCAACCTTTACTTCTTCGACAATTTCAAGTGACCCTACGTGACCCAGGTGTGGTTGCGCACCCTCCAGCGGGCGGAACTGGCCGGTGCCGCGAGTTTGAAAACAGCAGGCTTCATAATCACCAAGTCGGCCAGCCCCTGTTTCAAAGACCGCTTCTTTAACACTCTCGGCATCTTCAATGAGGACAAAAAAAAGCCAGTTTGTACATATCAATTGATCTCCTAAATCATAAACTATAGCGGAAGAGTCCTATCTGAACGGAGAAAGGGCGATAAGACGTTAGTGTGATGATATTTCAATTTACAGAGTAGTGAGTCAGTCAATGGATAAGTTTGAGATAAAGCTTGATCAGGCGGCCAGGGCTGCTTGGATGTCGTATGTGGGGGGCATGACTCAGGATGATATTGCCAGCCAGTTAGGCGTCTCTCGGCCAGGTGTCCAGCGCCTTTTAGCCCTTGCAAGGCAAGAAGGATTAGTGAAAGTTCATATTGATCATCCAATTTCTACTTGCATGACATTAGGCAGCGCGCTGCGGGACTATTTTGGATTGTCTTATTGCGATGTGGTGCCTGCCGATAGTCAAGCGCCTGACAGTGCTGCGTATTATCTTGCTGTGGCAGGCGCAGAGCGAATGGCACGGTTAGTGGAGCGCAGCGATCCCTTAACACTTTCGTTAGGCACCGGACGCTCTGTTAGGGCGGCTGTTGAAGCCCTGCGCCGTACCGAACGCCCTCAGCATCGGTTTGTATCTCTGGTGGGAAACGTCGCAAGGGATGGCTCGGCTAACCGCTATGATGCGGTCATGCTTCTTGCTGACAAAACGGGCGGCGAACGCTTTTTACTGCCTGCGCCTGTGGTTGCGGAGTCGTTGGCTGAGAAAGAGGCCATGCTTACACAGCGATTATTTAAAGCGATTGCTGATGTGGCGCGCGAATCAGAAGCGGCATTTATTGGAGTAGGAAGAATCGACCGCCAAGCCACATTATTCCAAGACCACTTTATTAGTGAAAGCGAGCTAGATGAGCTATTAAGCCTTAAAGCTGTTGGTGAATTGCTTGGTTGGCCGCTGAATGAGCGCGGTGAGATTATTGATTGCTCGATTACAAGGCGCGTGACCAGCCTTCCACTAGAGCGTTTTGGAAAGCACCTGATGGTAGCGATAGCGGGGGGGCACGATAAAGCACCCGCGATCTTAGCCGCATTACGTGGTGGCTGGTTAAAGGGGCTGATCACTGATGAAATTGCAGCACGGCATATCGTTGACGCTATCACTTAGTGATCAATAGTGCATTGCAACATGCAAGTCAATGAATGAATTAGCGTAAAGTCTAAGGTCGTAAGCTTTGCTTTTTTTGGCTTTACATACGATCATTTGTTCGATCAATGATCAAAGTGATCAATTTAATAATAATACCAATATCTGCCAAGGAGAAACGCTTTATGCGTCTCACACGCCATTTGCCTATTGCCACGTTAGCCGCTGCTATTGCTGGCGCGGGAACCGCAAACGCCCAAACTGAAATCACTGTGGCCACAGTCAATAACAATGACATGATGATTATGCAGAGCCTGACGGATGCGTTTGAAAACGCCCATCCTGATATCACGCTTGACTGGGTGGTATTGGAGGAAAACGTACTTCGTCAGCGAATGACCACCGATATTGCGACGAGCGGTGGTCAGTTTGATGTGATGACGATTGGCACGTATGAAGTGCCGATTTGGGCAGAACGCGGTTGGCTTGAACCGCTTGATAACTTGCCAGACGACTATGCGATAGACGATTTACTGGCCTCTGTTCGTGATGGTCTTAGCTTAGATGGCACGCTTCATGCACTGCCGTTCTATGCTGAAAGCTCAATGATGTATTACCGCAAAGACCTGTTTGAGCAAGCGGGTATCGAAATGCCCGAGCAGCCAACCTGGGAACAGGTGCGTGGTTGGGCCGAGCAGCTGCATGGTTCTGAAGACGGTTTAGCGGGTATTTGCTTGCGTGGTAAACCTGGCTGGGGTGAAAACATGGCGTTTGTCTCTACGCTAGTTAACACCTTTGGCGGCCGCTGGTTTGATGAACAGTGGAACCCTGAACTCACTTCCGAAGCCTGGGTAAGCGCTGTTCAGTTCTACGTTGATTTACTAAATCACTATGGGCCTCCAGGAGCAAGTTCCAACGGCTTTAATGAAAATCTGGCACTTTTCTCACGTGGCAACTGCGCGATGTGGGTGGATGCCACGTCAGCCGCTGGCAAACTCTATGATGAGCATGAGTCCGACGTGGCAGAGAGTCTGGGCTTTGCACCGGCTCCTATTGCCGAAACCCCCAAAGGATCGCATTGGTTATGGTCTTGGGCGCTGGCGATTCCAGAGTCTTCCGAGAACAAAGAGGCTGCACGCGAGTTTATTACTTGGGCAACCTCACAGGAATACATAGAACTTGTGGGTGAAACTAACGGCTGGACTAACGTCCCTCCCGGCACCCGCAAATCTACTTATGCAAACGAGCAGTATATGGAAGCGGCACCATTTGCTGGTTTCGTACTTGAAGCCATTCAGAATGCGGATCCTACCGATTCTACTCTAGAGCCAAATCCTTATGTCGGTGTGCAGTTTGTTGGTATTCCTGAATTCCAATCGATTGGAACGCAAGTGGGGCAGTCCATTGCGGCAGCGTTAACTGGGAGCGATACGGTAGCCGAGGCGCTAGAGGGTGCTCAACGCGCGACCGAGCGCACTATGCAACGAGCTGGCTACATCGAGCGATAAAAATCAACGTCTGCCTCACCGTTGGGCAGGCGTTTAATGGATGTTTCCTAGCAGATCAGCTTTTTGGCAGGTACTCCCATGAATAAAACACGTGCTTCTGGCCGTACGGTCGGTGGGCTACGAACGCTCTCGCTTCAAGCTCCCGCGGTAACGCTACTATTGCTCTGGATGATCGTGCCATTGGGCATGACTATCTGGTTCTCACTTCAGCGCTATAACCTACTAATGCCCGGTATGTCTGGCTTTGCCGGGGTAGAAAACTACGAGTATCTGTTAACCGATCCAGCCCTTTGGTCTGCCATGGGCACAACGCTACTACTGGTTGGCTGGGTGTTAGCTATTACGGTTGTTGGTGGCACCTTGCTGGCAGTGTTATTTCAGCAAGAGTTTGCAGGGCGTGGCATTGCCCGAGTGTTGGCAATTTCGCCTTTTTTTGTGATGCCCACGGTTAGTGCCTTGGTATGGAAAAACATGATGATGCACCCTTCCAACGGGGTGCTGGCATGGCTGGCTGAGTCGTTAGGGCTACCTGCACTGGATTGGTTCTCTTCGCTGCCGCTGACCTCAATCATCATTATCGTGGCATGGCAATGGCTACCATTTGCGTTACTTATACTGCTGACCGCCATGCAGTCATTGGATGAAGATCAAGTAGAGGCTGCGCGCATGGATGGCGCAGGCCCTATCGCGATTTTCTTTTTTATCACGCTGCCACATCTAAAACGGGCGATTAGCGTGGTGATCATGATCGAGATGATCTTCTTGATGACCATTTTTGCGGAGATTTTTGTCACCACAGCCGGTGGCCCGGGGCTTGCTACAACAAACTTGGCCTATCTCATTTATATCCGGGCATTGCTTGATTTTGATGTGGGGATTGCCTCCGCGGGTGGCGTGATTGCGATTATTCTCGCCAATATCGTCGCCATTTTCCTTGTCCGCATGGTCGCCAGGAACTTAGAAGAGTGACTCTGTATCAGGGCGTCTTGGGAGCATTTCAATGACAATACAACGTACTAGCGTCGCACCACCGGCAGTGCGATCTCTACCCGCTAAGCAGTTGCTGCTTACACTGGTGGGTTGGTCGATAGCGCTAATTATCTTTTTCCCCATTCTATGGATGGTGCTGACAGGGTTTAAAACGGAGGCAGCGGCAATTGCCGATCCGAGCTTTATTTTTTCACCCACGCTTGAAAGTTATCAGGCGGTACAGGCCCGTTCTGGCTACACACGCTTTGCGCTGAATAGTGTGGTAGTGGCGTTTGGCTCTACGTTCCTGGCGCTACTGATTGCGATTCCTTCTGCTTATGCGATGGCTTTTTTGCCCACCAAGCGAACCAAAGGCACGCTGCTATGGATGCTGTCTACCAAAATGCTGCCGCCCGTCGGCGTATTGGTACCGATTTATCTGATTTTTCGCGATGTTGGGTTACTGGATACGCGCACTGGGCTGATCATTATTTACACCCTGATGAACCTGCCCATCGTGGTATGGATGCTCTACACCTTCTTTAAAGATATGCCGAAAGACATCCTTGAGGCTGGGCGGATGGACGGTGCTTCTACGCTACAGGAAGTATTTTTCCTGCTACTGCCGTTAACCCTGCCGGGCATTGCCTCTACGGGGTTGCTATCGGTGATTCTGAGTTGGAACGAAGCGTTCTGGAGTCTCAACCTTACTTCTTCTAATGCGGCACCATTAACTGCGTATATCGCTTCCTTCTCAAGCCCTGAAGGCTTGTTCTGGGCCAAGCTGTCGGCGGCTTCCACAATGGCCATTGCCCCCATCCTGATTCTTGGCTGGATGACCCAAAAACAAATGGTGCGTGGCCTGACCTTTGGCGCCGTCAAGTAAAGGAGTTCCTAATGGCAACCTTACAACTGAAAAATATTACCAAGCAGTTTGGCGATACCAAGGTCATTAAAGGCATTGATTTAGAGGTCAACGATCGTGAGTTTGTGGTCTTTGTTGGCCCGTCGGGCTGTGGTAAATCCACGCTGATGCGCATGATTGCCGGCTTAGAGAGTGCAAGCGACGGTGACATCTTGATCGATGGCCAGCGCATTAATGATGTAGGGCCAGCTGACCGTGGTTTAGCGATGGTGTTTCAGAGCTATGCGCTTTATCCGCATATGACCGTGGAAGGTAATATGGGCTTCAGCATGCGTTTGGCGGGTGTCCCTAAGGAGGAGCGTCGCGCCAAAGTGCTGGAAGCGGCGAAAATTCTCCAGCTTGAACCGCTTCTTGACCGTAAGCCAAAAGCCTTATCTGGCGGACAGCGTCAGCGTGTAGCGATTGGTCGAGCGATTGTGCGTAATCCCAGCATCTTTCTGTTTGATGAGCCGCTTTCTAACCTGGATGCGGCGCTGCGAGTGCAGATGCGTATTGAGCTGGCACGGCTGCATGAAGAACTAGATGCCACGATGATTTACGTCACCCACGATCAGATAGAAGCCATGACCATGGCTGATAAAATCGTTGTGCTACATGATGGCGTGGTGGAGCAAGTGGGCTCGCCAATGGCGCTCTACCACCATCCGCGCAATCGCTTTGTGGCGGGCTTTATTGGCTCACCGAAAATGAATTTTCTACCGGTGTCGTTGACTGGCGTAACGCCTGAAGGTGTAGCGATTCGTCTGCCCGGCGGCGGTGAGCGCAGCGTGCCGGTTGATGGTGCACACTTGGATGCTAACGCCACCCTTGAGCTGGGTGTTCGCCCAGAACACTTAGTACTTGATGAGCAGGGGCCGCTGAGTGGGCAGATCAAAGTGCTTGAGCGCCTCGGCGGTCAAACCTCGCTCTACGTTCAAATGGACGATGAGCTGATCACTATTATGGCTGATGGCGATGTGGCTTATCGGGTCAACGATACCGTGCGCTTTGGTTTTGCCCCCGAGCGTGCCCATCTGTTTGACGAAGGCGGGTTAGCCCTGCCTAGCCTGCAGCAGCACCCGTTGGCAAGCCTGACCCGTCAAGATAACCGCGCGGCTACGGAAGCAGCCTCTCCAGGGGAGCAGGTATGAAAGCGCTGATTTTTGATTGTGACGGCGTCCTGGTGGATAGCGAAGCACTCGCTGAAGAGACCCTGGAAACCCACCTTGGGCAGTGGCTGCCGGATCTGGATATCCCGACGTTGCTTAGCCAAGCCTTGGGTATGACGACGGCCAACATCCTCCAGCATCTGGAACAGCTAAGCCGCCACTTATTGCCGCCCAATGCCGCTGAACTGGTCGATAACGCCATAGAGGCGCGCTTGGTGAGGGAATTAACCGCCATTGCAGGGGTGCATGCAGCCGTCAGCGGGATCGATTTACCCAAGGCTGTCGTGTCGAATAGCCGCCGTTGCCGCGTGCTGGCATCGCTCGCCACTACCCAACTGAACGGCGTGCTAGGCGATGTGCCGATTTTCACCGCCGAGCAGGTTGAAAACCCCAAGCCGGACCCCGCTATTTATCACTTAGCGGCCCGTTCTCTTGGCTGCCCACCCAACCGCTGTCTGGTGGTAGAAGATAGCGTGGCAGGGGTAACCGCTGCTTATGCTGCAGGCATGCGAGTGATTGGTTTTGTGGGAGCGAGTCATATAGATGAACAACAGTCCTCACGGTTACTAGCGGCGGGCGCTTGGCGAATTTTACCCCATATGCGCGGACTTCACGCTTTAGTAGACGAGTGGCAATCCCATTTGCAAGGACAAGATAACAATGAAACTGCTCAATAAACGCGCCGTTATCACAGGCGGTGCCCGTGGTATCGGGTTAGCCATAGCTCAGCGCTACCTCGCCGAAGGGGCGAATATCATTGTGGCCGACATCGATGCCAACGCCATTGACGATGCGCTCGCCACGCTGCAACAAGACGCTAGTGCCGAGCGCGTGATGGGTGTCGTGCTGAACGTGTGCGACCAAGCCTCTATCAACGCCATGGTGGAGTGCGTTACCGAGCGATTTGGCGGGATTGATATTTTGGTCAATAACGCCGCGGTGTTTGATATGGCACCGGTGCTCGAGGTGACGGAGGCCAGCTTTGACAAGCAGTTTGCGGTGAATGCTAAGGGGCTATTTTTTACTCTACAGACCGTGGCTCGCGCCATGGTGGCACAAGGGCAAGGGGGGAAGATTATTAATATGTCTTCCCAGGCGGGGCGGCGCGGTGAGCCACTAGTAAGCGTTTACTGTGCCAGTAAAGCGGCGGTAATCAGTCTTACCCAATCCTGCGGGCTGGGTTTGATTAAACATGGCATTAACGTTAATGGCATCGCGCCAGGGGTGGTAGATACGCCCATGTGGGAAGAAGTCGATGCATTGTTTGCGCGCTATGAGAACCGCCCGCTGGGCGAGAAAAAGCGTTTGGTTGGTGAGGCCGTTCCATTTGGCCGTATGGGGCTTCCAGAAGACCACACTGGGGCGGCTGTGTTTCTCGCCAGCCAGGATAGCGATTACGTGGTCGCCCAGACGCTGAACGTTGATGGTGGTAACTGGATGAGTTGATACGCCTATGAACCCTGATCTTGCGTCATTAAGCCACCAACTGATCCATGCGGCAGAAGGAAAAGCGCGCTTTATGGTCGCGATTGCAGGCCCTCCGGGGGCTGGGAAATCTTATCGTAGTGAATTGTTGTGCGATGCCATCAATCGGCACTTGCCAGGGCAGGCTGCTGTGGTACCCATGGATGGCTATCACTTCGATAACGCCGTGCTAGAGAGTGATCAACTACCGCTAAAGGGGGCACCAAATACCTTTGATGTAGACGGTTTGCATCATGATTTAACACGCATTCGTCAGACGGACAAGCCAGTAGCGGTGCCTGTATTTGATCGACCGTTGGATCTCGCTCGAGCCGGAGGGCGGTTGATTACTCCAGCGCACCGCATTGTGATTGTAGAAGGTAATTACTTGCTGCTGGATCAAGAACCCTGGCGGGCGTTGCACAAGCTGTTCGATTGGACGCTATTTATCGATGTGGACGATGCCGTACTGGTTGAGCGGTTGGTGAATCGCTGGCTCTGCATGGGCCAAGATCATATCGGCGCCCTCGAGCGTGCTCATCAAAAAGACATGCTTAACGCTGAACTTGTAAAAAGCGGCAGCGTGCCACCTGACCAGCGCTGGCGCTAGGACGCGGCGTGCCTAACAAATGACCCGGAGAGTGACGATGACCCAGCTTAATAATCACAACATGGGTGCCCTCAGCGCGGCGGTTGAGACGCCTTCTTATGATCGGCAGTCCGTGACGCCAGGCATCGTGCATATTGGCGTCGGTGGTTTTCATCGTGCCCATCAAGCGATGTACCTTGACGCGCTAATGAACCAGGGGGAGGCGTTTGAATGGGGCATTGTGGGAGTGGGAGTAATGCCTGACGATAAGCGTATGCAGAAGGCCCTGGCTGCGCAAGACTACCTTTATACGCTCGTGGTGAAGCACCCCGACGGCGAGTATCAGCCCCGTGTGATCGGCAGTATGGTGGATTACCTGTTTGCGCCAGAAGACCCCGAAGCAGTGATCGAAAAAATGGCCGATCCCGCCATCAAGATTGTGTCGCTCACCGTGACGGAGGGGGGCTACAACTTCCATCCGGTGACCGGAGAATTCAATCTGGATTCTCCACTGGTGCGTGACGACCTTGCCCACCCCGAGCAGCCTTCCACCAGCTTTGGCTTAGTGGTGGAAGCTCTGGTTCGCCGCCGGGCACGGGGCATTGCACCTTTTACGGTGATGTCCTGCGACAATATTCAAGGTAACGGTGACGTGGCTAAGCGCATGTTCAGTGCCTACGCCCGTGCCCGCAGCGCGGGACTTGGCGACTGGCTAGCTGCCGAAGTGGCGTTTCCCAATGCCATGGTGGATCGCATCACGCCAGTGACAGCGCCCGTGGATATCGACGAGCTGGCCCAGCGGTTTGATATTGAGGATGCTTGGCCAGTGGTATGTGAGCCATTTACCCAATGGGTGTTGGAAGATCACTTTCCTTTGGGTCGCCCAGCGCTTGAGAAAGTAGGCGTTCAACTTGTCGATGATGTAGAGCCTTATGAGCTGATGAAGCTACGACTGCTCAATGCCAGCCATCAGGCGCTTGCTTATTTCGGCTACTTAGCAGGCTACCGTTACGCCCATGAAGTGTGCCAAGACCCGCTGTTTGTTGAGTTTTTGCTGAGCTACATGCGTGAAGAGGGCACGCCTACGCTGGCACCAGTGCCAGGGGTGGATTTAGAAACCTATCGGCTGACCCTGATTGAACGCTTCGCCAACCCGCAAATTAAAGACACTCTGGTACGACTATGTGCTGAAAGCTCTGATCGCATCCCCAAATGGCTCGTGCCTGTCATTCGCCAGCAGCTCGCCCAAGGAGGTGAGATTGAGCGCAGCGCCGCCGTGGTCGCCAGTTGGGCACGTTATGTTGAAGGCGTCGATGAGCAGGGAGAGGCTATCGATATTGTGGATCGCCTGCGTGAACCATTGATGGCTATTGCCACCAACAACCGCAAGAACCCCGCTGCGTTTGTCGAGAACCGCGAGCTGTTTGGCGACTTGGCTGACCAGCCTCGCTTTCTACATGCTTATCTAAAGATATTGACGTCGCTGCATGAACGGGGAGCACGGGCTACTCTTGAGACTCTGGTCGCGTCCAAAGGAACGTTGTGATGTATATCGGGGTAGATTGCGGTACGCAGAGTACTAAAGTCGTGGTAGTCGATGTGGAGCGCGGTGTGATCCTGGGTGAAGGCAGTCGTTCCCATGGCCTAGACGAGGGAGAGCATGGCCGCCGGGAGCAGGCACCAGCAGAGTGGCTGGCAGCGCTCAAAGGGGCTTTTTTTCAAGCGATTGAGCGTTCTGGTATTGATACCAAGCAGGTGCGGGGGATAGGCGTTTCCGGACAGCAGCACGGCATGGTGGCACTGGATGCAGATGGCGTGCCGGTGTATCCCGCCAAACTGTGGTGCGATACCGAAACTAGTACTCAAAATAACGATTTAGTGGCTCGGCTTGGAGGCGAAGCGGGCTGCCTGGAGAAGCTTGGTCTGGTATTACAAACCGGCTATACCGCGTCTAAAGTGGCGTGGCTGCGCGAAAACCACCCTGATGCCTACCAGCGTATAGCCACTCTGCTACTGCCCCACGACTACCTCAACTTCTGGCTGACTGGTGAGCGAGTCACTGAGGCGGGAGATGCGTCGGGCACCGGTTATTTCGATACGCGTGCCCAATGCTGGCAGAAAGAGGTATTTGCAGCCATTGCGCCGGAACTTGACCCTGATCGTGTGCTGCCTCGCCTTATCCAGGCGCATGAGCCAGCAGGGCGAGTATGCCCGCTAGTGGCGCAAGAGCTAGGGCTTCATGATGATGTGGTGGTGTCTTCTGGCGGCGGCGACAACATGATGGGCGCAATTGGCACCGGTAATATTACTCAGGGGCTGGTGACGCTTAGTTTAGGTACGTCCGGCACGGTGTGCGCCTACTCACCTGATTCGGTGGTGTGCGACAGTGCCATGGTGGCCAATTTTTGTGCCAGCCATGGTGGTTGGCTGCCGCTTATTTGTACGATGAATGTTACGTCCGCCACGACTAAGGTGCGCGAACTGTTTGGGTTGGACTTAACCGCGTTTGGTAAGCAAATAGCGAGTGCCCCAGTTGGGGCGGAAGGTATTACCGTACTGCCGTTTTTTAACGGCGAACGGGTGCCGATGCTGCCCAATGCAACTGGCGACTTCCTTGGCTTGACCAGCCTTAATATGACTCAAGCTAACCTCTGCCGAGGGGTGATGGAAGGCGCTACCTTTGGCCTGCGCTATGGTTTGGAACTATTAGGTGAGCTAGCTGCAGGCACCAGTCAGATTAGGCTGATTGGCGGCGGTGCCAAGAGCCCAGTTTGGCGGCAAATGGTGGCTGACATTACTAATACCCAGGTAATTTGCCCAGAAATCACCGACGCTGCTGCACTAGGTGCTGCCATTCAGGCGGCTTGGTGCGATTTACATCAGGAAGGCGTTACTTTGGCATCGCTTTGTGAGCGCTTGGTGCACCTTAATACCGCTTCCCTTGCGGACCCTGATGCTGGCCGTGTTACTGCTTATGAAGTGATTTATCAGCGTTATCGCGAGGCGCTTGCTCAGCGTCATGGTATTTAATAATGCGGACTGCCTAGAAAGGTATTGCTTTGCCTTGTACCGTTTAAGGAGAGATACAGAGAGTATACGCGACGCTTGAGCGGAGAGAGTCATGGATACCATCTTGCGCGATCTGCTAGATACGCTAGGGTTAATCCCCACTGATAAACTTCAGCCACTCAGTGGTGGTGATATAGCCGCTGTTTACGCCTTAACTACCCGCCAAGGGCAAGTCGTTATTAAACACGATGATTCAGCGCGACTACTTGGAGAAGCAGAAGGGCTTCGCACACTAAAAGGAGCGGGTACTTCACTAGTGATACCCGAGGTGCTGGGGGAGTCGATGGGCTGGCTGGTGATTGAGTCGCTCGACACCAAACCCGCAAACGCCCGCAGTAGCGCTGCCTTGGGCGAGGGGCTACGTGAGCTGCATGGCGTGATAGGTGATGCCCATGGCTGGCATCAGAACAATGCGTGCGGACGTACGCCCCAATCTAATTCCCCGCTGACAGATGGCCGGGCGTTTCAGCGCGAACGGCGTCTGCTGCCTCTGAGCCAAGCGTGCTATCAGCAGGGCCTGCTGGATGCCGCGTTACGCAGCCGTATTGAGCGCCAAGCAGGCCAGCTAGAAACATGGCTGCCAGATTCGCCTGCCACTCTTATTCATGGAGACCTATGGTCGGGCAATGTGCTGACGACCACTAGAGGGCCTGCACTAATCGACCCTGCTGTTTATCGCCATTATCCCGACGTTGACCTAGCCATGCTGACCCTGTTTGGGGCGACAGGTGCGCCTTTTTTCGATGCTTACTGGGACGGCGATAAGCCAGCCGACTGGCCAAGACGAGAAGCGCTGTTTCAGCTTTATCCGTTGCTTAATCATCTGCTGTTATTTGGTTCAGGGTATCGCAGCGCCGTTGAACGTTGTGTGGCCACGTTGGAAAATTTTGAGGATTAATGTGTCAGCGTTTGACGGAGCAATAGTGGTGATGGTGCTGCTTTTCTCGCTTTATTAGCTATCTGTTTGGATTGCCAATCACTGTCGCATGTTGTTGAGAGACTCAAACGCTCACTTGAGTTAGCGTGTTATTACATTAGCTGTAACACAGTTCACTTAATATTCGAGTGAGCAAAAGGAGCGCTAAAAAACTGCATGCTCATGGGGCTTTGAACTAAGGTAAGAGAGAGTCTTGCGCAGTGCGGCTATTTATATGTGACGCTGTTCATATATTTAGGTTAAGTTCAAGCCTAGCATACATACATGAATGTAACTATAATGCCACCTTTCAGAATGGCTATCATTATCGCCACCCTACGTTGACACCTAGAGGCAATCCCATGCGACTGGCACACTGGGCAGTCAATGCCCCTTTTCGTCCCCTGCTATTAGCAGTGCTGACATCTTCTTTCATACTGCCTGCACAAGCGGCAGATTTGATTAATATCACCCGCGACGCGCTTAACAATAATGCTGCCTTGGCCTCTGCACGTGCTGAGTTTTCAAGTGTTGAAGCGGCAAGCGACGTGGCAAGTGGTGCATTACTACCCCAGGTAAATGCTTCCGGTAACGTCGCACATAACCAGCAGTACGAAAGCCAGTCCTCCTCAAGAGGGGGGCAGAGTGCTGGTGCTGCTTCTAATGCAGGTGGAGAGGGGGGTGGCGATGATCGTTACAATACGGTGTCGTTAAGCCTTGAGGCGACCCAGGCACTATTTAATGCCGTCACGCGTCAGGAAGTGAATCAGGCTGAGCGTCAGATTGATCAACAAGTGTACCTATTGGCCGCTACTGAGCAGCAATTATTGATTGATGTTGCTACCGCTTATTTCGATATTTTGCGTGCCCATGAAGTCCTCGAGGCGCGCTTAGCCCAAGAACGGGCGATTGGCCGCCAGCTTGAGCAGGCCCAAGAGCAGTTTGAAGTTGGCCTCATAGCGATTACTGAAGTAGAGGAAGCGCGAGCGAGTTTTGATCAATCCCGCGCTGATCGCATCGCCGGAGAAAGTAATCTTCAGGTCGCATTTGAGGTGCTTGAACAGCTGACGGGGCAGCGTTACGCCAGTATTGATGCATTGGGCGACGGTATGCCGATTGCCCTGCCAACCCCCACGGATCGTAACTATTGGGTAGAACAAGCAATTGAGCGTAATCCGCAGGTATTGGCGCAGCAGGCGGGCATTGAGCTTTCCCGCGTAGGCGTTGAGCTGGCGCGTGCCGGACGCATGCCGACGGTGCAGGCATTTGCTAACTACCAGTACTCGGACAGCGACAGTGATCTGGTTAGTGGTTACAACACGTCAAGTCAAGTGGGCGTTTCGGCGAACTTGCCTATTTATACCGGTGGCAGTACCAGTGCTCGTATTCGCCAAGGCACTTTCCAGCTCGAAAGTAGCCAATACGATTTCGAGTCTCAGCGCCGTACCACCATTCAGCAGGTGCGTTCGCTCTATACCCAGGTCAGCAACAACGTCGATACCGTTGATGCTCGTCAGCAGGCAATCGTCTCTAACCGCAGCGCTTTGGAAGCTACGCGCGCCGGTTATGAAGTAGGCACGCGTAATATCGTGGACGTGTTGAACGCTGAGCAAAACCTTTACAACGCCATCGCTAACTATGCTGAAGCGCGTTATGACTATGTGGTGAATCTGCTGTCACTGCGTCAACAGGCCGGCTTGCTAGACGTTGCGGCGATTGAAGAAGTCAATGCGTGGCTAACGGGTGATGAGGTGAACTTCACGCTTCCTGAAAGTGGCGAACCTGACGCCTACCAGCGGGCTATGGATATTGGCGCTCCCCCTACACCGGGTGCGTAAGCTAGCGAGTCGTTAGTTTTCTAACACGTTAAACCAATCAAGCGCAGTGCTGCTATCCGTCAATGTTGAAAAGATTAATGGGAAACCGACGTATGAAGAAGACGATTCACTCAGGTCGAGCGAGTCTAGTGACGCTGATAGCTGCATTGGCGCTAGCCGCATGCGGCCAGGAGCAGCCTCAGGAACAGCAGGCCGGGCAGCAGGAAGCTCCGCCTCATGCTGTAGAAGTAGCCGAAATAGCCCGCCAGGATATCCCGCTGGATAAATCTTACCCATCACTGCTGCGCAGCGACAGTGAGGTCACGCTTGTGGCGCGGGTAAATGGGTTTCTTGAAGAGCGCCATTTTGAGCCAGGACAGTTGGTAGAGCAGGGTGATCGGCTCTATACCATTGAGCCAGATCTCTACCAAGCAACGGTTAATCAGCGTGAAGCCGACTTGCAAAGTGCGCGCGCTGAACTTGCTCGTGCCCAGCGCGATGCGCAGCGTTTTGAGCAGTTGTTGAGCCAAAACTCGGTGAGCCGTCAACAGTATGACCAAGCACTGGCTGATCAGCGGGTTGCCCAAGCCAGCGTTGCTCAAGCAGATGCGGCGTTAACCAGCGCTAATATTGATTTAGGGTACTCAAACGTTACGGCACCCGTGTCTGGCATGATCAGCTTAAGCCAGATAAACGTTGGTAATTTGGTAACGCCAGGAACTGAGCTGGCCACTATCACGCCGCTTGATCCCCTTGAAGTACGTTTTCAACTACCTCAGCGCGATGCCTTTGAGCTGCGTCGTCAACTGGGTGAGAGCGGTAGCGCATCAGATATCACCGCGCGTTTGAGCGTGCCAGGACAAAGTGGCAGCGACAGCACTGACCTTGAAGGCCGCCTGGACTTCCTTGGTTCTCGTGTTGATACCGGCACCAGCACGGTACAAGCGTCAGCAACGTTCGCAAACCCCGATGGCGCTGTATTGCCTGGTCAGTTTGTACGGGTGCGGATTGAAGGCTTGAAGCGTTTCGATGTGCTGGCCGTACCAGAAATTGCCGTTACTCAGGGGTTAATGGGGCCACAGGTCTTTATTGTTGATGATGAAAACAAAGCCCGCGAGCGCACGGTTCAGCTCGGTGAAGTGGCTGGTCCATGGCAAATCATTCGTGATGGCCTTACCGCTGGTGAGCGCGTCATCGTAGGCGACCCCGCTGGCCTGGAGCCAGGCAGGGTAATTGACCCCCAGCCGTTTGAAGGTAACGCTGCCGCTATCGTCGAAGAAGCTGAGCAGGAAGACGCCCAGCAAGAAGCCCAGGAGGCTGAGGCAATGCAGGAGGGGGCGGCTGACGCACAGCCCGCTGAAGGGGAAGAGGGCGCGCAATAATGAACTTTTCCAACTTCTTCATCAGCCGACCGATTTTCGCCACCGTTTTGGCGATTATCTTGACGCTGGTAGGTACGATGGCGATGCGAATACTGCCGATTGAGCAGTATCCCAGCGTTGTACCTCCCACGGTGTCGGTACAGGCTCAGTTCCCAGGGGCTGATGCTGAAACAGTTGCGCAGACTGTAGCCGCACCGCTTGCTGAGGCCATCAATGGTGTTGAGGACATGCTGTACATGACCTCAAACAGTGCTGATAACGGCACCATGAGCCTGAGCGTGGCGTTCAATATCGGCACGGATGGTGATATCAATACCATCAACGTGAACAACCGAGTGCAGGGCGCACTTTCACAGCTACCCGAGGCAGTTCAGTCTCAAGGGGTGAAAGTCGAATTACGCTCTGACTCTATTTTGATGCTTGTTGCCTTGACGTCACCTAGCGGTGACTACAACAAGATATACATGCAGAACTACGCCACGCTTAATATCTTGGATGAGCTACGCCAAGTACCAGGCGTAGGTAATGCCGAAGTGTTGGGTGGTGGTGAGTTTGCTATGCGGGTGTGGATGGATCCCGATAAGCTGGCTCAGTACAACCTTACGCCCAGTGAAGTGGCCAGTGCTATTCGTGCGCAGAACACCGAGATTCCTGCGGGTAACTTAGCGGCAACGCCACAAAGCGAACCGCGCGCCTATACCTATACGATTACCGCCGGCGGGCGTTTGTCGGGCACTGATGATTTCCGCAATATCTTCCTGCGCACCAACCCGGACGGCTCTTCGCTGCGGCTAGAGGATGTGGCGCGTATTGAGTTGGGCGCTTCGTTCTATGGCGTGGATGCTCGCTTAAACGGCGCCACCATGACGCCAATTATTATTAACCAGCAACCTGGTGCAAACGCGCTGGAAACTGCAGATGCGGTACGCACCACCATGGAAGAGCTTTCGGGGCGTTTCCCGCCAGGGCTTGAGTATGTAACGCCTTATGACACCACTCTGTTTATTGATGCATCCGTAGAAACGGTACTAAAGACCTTCATCGAAGCGTTCCTGATCGTTATCGTTATTCTGTTTATCTTCTTGCAGAACTGGCGCTTTACGGTCATTGCTATGTCGGTCGTGCCGGTGTCGGTTATCGGCACCTTTGCGGGCTTTTACTTGTTTGGCTTCTCAATCAACCTGCTAACGCTTTTCGCCCTGGTGCTATCGATAGGGATAGTAGTGGACGATGCGATTCTGGTGGTCGAGAACGTCGAGCGGGTACTGAGCGAAGAAGACGATATTTCGGTGCGTGATGCGACTATTCGCGCGATGAAAGAGGTCGGTGGCCCAGTTATTGCCACGTCGCTTATTATGGCGGCGGTATTTGTGCCGGTAGCATTTTTGGGTGGTTTTACCGGGCAAATTTATCAGCAGTTTGCGATTACCGTGGCGATATCGGTGGCGCTGTCAGCGTTGATGGCACTGACATTCACCCCCGCGCTGTCGGCTATCTTTATTAAGCATAACCTGCATAAAACGAAACAGTCCGCGTTTCGGCGTGCGATTACCACGCCGCTGCGTCTGTTTGACCGCTTCTTCGCTGGCTTTACCGCCGTTTATATGTGGTTCGTGAAAAAGTTGGTGCGCTTCTGGGTGTTAGCGCTCGCGCTAACTGTGGCGGTGGGGGCTGGTTCTTACTGGCTCTATGCGAATACGCCTTCCACGCTAGTGCCGGAAACTGACCAAGGTATCGTGCTGGTCAGCGTTTCCTTGCCAGATGCCGCGTCACTTAGCCGAACGCAAGCTTACATGGCCGAGCTCAGTTCACAGATAGAAGCTATTCCTGGCGTTGAGTACTCCTCTGCGGTCGCAGGTTATGACATTCTGTCGAGCGCGGTTAATACGGCGCGTGGCATCATGTTTATCAACATGAAAACCTGGGCTGAGCGAGATCTAACCGCGAATGAATTGGTAGGCCGTATCATGCAGCTGGGCGCGAGCATTGATGGTGGTTCGGCGATGGCGTTTAACGTGCCGCCAATAATGGGACTCTCGACAACGGGTGGCTTCACTGGCTACTTGCAATCTTTTGAGGGTGCTTCCACGCGTGAGCTTTATCAAGCGTCATTGCAAATTATGCAGGCAGCTAACCAGCATCCGGCTCTGAGTCGCGTATTCACGACATTTAATGTCAACGTACCTTCTTACCGTGCGGATATAGACCAGCAAAAAGCACTCAGCTATGGCGTTGCTCTTGAAAATATCAACTCAGCGCTAGCCAATACCTTTGGTAATGGTTTTGTTAACTTCTTTAGCTACCAAAACCGCAACTTCCAGGTCTATTTACAGAATGAAGATGAATTCCGTAAAACACCGGATGATGTCAGTAGTGTTTATGTGCGCGGTGGCAATGGCGAGCGTATTCCGCTTTCCGAGTTTGTAACGCTTGAACGCCAAACTGGCCCATCGGTGGTCTCCCGTTTCGGTGTTTATGCGGGCGCTCAGTTCCAAGGCAACCCAGCGCCAGGTTACAGCTCTGCACAGGCTATTGAAGCCATGGAGGAAGTGGTTCAGGAAACGCTAGGTAGAAACTGGGGCATGGGCTGGACAGGTACGGCGTACCAAGAGTCTAACCTTGGTAATACCGCCACGCTTGCTATCGTGTTTGGTATCTTGATGGTGTTCTTGATCCTGGCGGCGCAGTATGAAAGTTGGTCGCTTCCTCTCGCAGTACTAACCGCCACGCCGTTCGCCTTCTTAGGGGGGATTGGTGGCATTGTGCTGCGCGGCCTGGACACCAGTGTTTATGTCCAGATTGGGATGCTGGTGGTCGTTGGCTTGGCTGCTAAGAACGCGATATTAATTGTCGAGTTTGCTGAGATGCAGCGCAAAGAGCAGGGCAAGTCGATTCGTGAAGCAGCGATTACTGCTGCAGAGCTTCGCTTCCGTCCCATCGTCATGACCTCGCTGGCCTTTATCTTCGGCACCTTGCCGTTGGCACTGGCCTCTGGCGCAAGTGATGTGAGCAGTCACCACATAGGTACCACCGTTGCGGTCGGTATGGCATCTGTTGCCGTGCTAGGAAGCCTGTTTATTCCAAGCTTCTACGCAATGATTGCCACGGTCTCCGATTGGCTCTATCGCAAACGCCACCCTGACCGGGATGGTAACAACGAGCAGGCAGCGCTAGGTCACGACCAACCGTAACGCTGTTTAGCGGCTTGCTAGCGGGCACCCTGTTTTCAGGGTGCCCGTTTTTTTGAATGCGTTATCTCTGTTGTTTCCGGTATTTGTAATAAATACTGCTGCTTAGATGGATTTCTGTGTTAATTATTTATGGTTTTAAGCGTTTAGTGAGTTTTTTAAACTACACTTAATTGATAGTGGCTACCCAGAAAAGGATATCTATCAATGAGTAAATCTAACGCCTCAACAGCATCTGTTTCAAAGCTGAAAGCCCATATTGATGCACTAGAGAAGCAGCCTCTCGATATTGCGCCAGACGCCTCATCAAGACACTTACACAACGGTGTCGACACGCCATTTCCACCCGCCGATCTACATGGCAGCTACACCAACAATCGCCCGCTTCCAACCGACGGTATTGAGGGGCGTCATGCCTGGATCGTTGGCGGCGGCATTGCAGGGTTGTCTGCTGCCTTCTTCCTGATTCGTGACGGCCACATGCCGGCTGGCAATATCACCTTCCTAGAGGAGCAGAGCATAGAAGGTGGCTCGCTGGATGGTGCTGGCAACGCGGAAGAAGGCTATATCGTGCGTGGAGGCCGTGAAATGGAGATGACCTACCAGAATTTCTGGGACGTCTTCTCGGAAATACCGGCTCTGGAGTTGCCGCCACCATTTACTGTGCTGGATGAGTATCGCATCGTTAATGACGCCGACAAAAACTGGTCAAAAGCGCGCCTGTTGGAAAAGCAGGGTCAGATCAAAGACTTCTCCACCATGAACCTCTCCAAACGCCAGCAGTTGGAAGTCGTCAAGCTACTGCTAGCGCGCAAAGAGGATTTGGATGATGTCAGCGTAGAGCAGTGGTTCAGTGAGGGATTCCTGGAAACTAATTTCTATACCTTCTGGCGCACTATGTTTGCCTTCCAGAACTGGCATTCAGCACTTGAAATGAAACTGTACATGCATCGCTTTCTGCACTTGATGGATGGGCTTAACGATATGACGTCGCTGGTGTTTCCGAAGTACAACCAGTTCGACAGTTTTGTCCGGCCACTGATGAGTTGGCTGAAGGATCAGGGGGTGAAGGTTGAGTACGACACGGTTGTCGAAAATCTAGACATGGAGACTCTGGAAGGCGGCAGGAGAACCGTCACCACGATTCAGTGCCATGGCAGTAACGGCGGTAAAACTATCCCAGTCGGCCCCCGCGACTTGGTGTTTGTCACCACTGGTTCGATGACCGAAGATACTGCTTATGGCGATGATGACACCGTTCCACAGTTGAAAGACAACGTGCAGGCTGGCGAGGGATCAGGCTGGCAACTGTGGAAGAATCTCGCAGAAAAATCCGATATCTTCGGGAAGCCAGAAAAGTTCTGCGGGGACGTTCCACGCTCTACCTGGGAGTCAGTAACGCTTACCTGTAAGCCTTCGCCTCTGATGGATAAACTTAAAGAACTGTCGGTTAATGACCCTTATTCAGGGTTCACGGCTACAGGCGGGATTATCACCTTTACAGACTCTTCCTGGTTAATGAGCTTTACCTGTAATCGCCAGCCACACTTCCCCGACCAGCCCGATGATGTGATTGTGCTATGGACATACGCATTGTTGATGGACAAGCCCGGCGATTATGTCAAAAAGCCAATGCCTGAGTGCACTGGGAAAGAAGTGCTGACCGAGATGTGTTATCACCTTGGCTTGATTGATCAGCTCGACGCTATACTGGCTGCCACCAAAACGCGTATCGCGCTAATGCCTTATATCACCGCTCAATTCATGCCAAGAGCCAAGGGGGATCGCCCCAGCGTAGTGCCTGAAGGTTGCACCAACCTTGCCTGCATGGGGCAGTTTGTAGAAACCCATAACGACGTTGTGTTCACCCTGGAAAGCTCGGTAAGAACTGCCCGTATTGGTGCCTATAGCTTGCTCGGGCTCAAGAAACAGGTGCCGGATATCTATCCCGGTCAATACGATGTGCGTCGCTTGTTACGGGCAACTCGTACTCTTAATAGTGACGAAGCATTTATGGGTGAAGGTGTTTTACGGCGTATTCTGGGGGGAACCTACTTTGAGAATATTCTGCCGCTTGGCCGGGAGGAAACCCCAAATGATCTCCACCATCATGGGTTGTTTGAGCATCAGCTTCAGGCTGTTCGTAGTTTGTTGGGCGAAAACCATACCCTTGATGAAGTGAAAAGCCGGTTTCAGGAACTAAGGGATAAGTTGCGGGGGCGGCGCTAATTGTGGCTAATCTTGCTTAGTTAATTGGTTGTCTCAGCTCGCCGCCTTTGCGCGGTGAGTTGAGGCAGTTTCCGTACAAGCCCCGGGGCAGAGCTTTTGGGCGATAAGTGATGGGAGTCAAGGTAGCTAAACGCATAAACGCGTAAGGTGGTCTACGCTAAAAGAGACCCTGTTTTTAGCTTGTGCTAATAAATATAACGTCAAGCGAAAACATCACCAGGCTTTGTCTGGAGGAGAACACGCCATGATGCAATCACTTGTTTCCGCTGCACTGCAGTTTCCAACGGTTGTCTTTACCTTCTTGTTGGCATTGATAGCGCTCTATTGGCTACTGGTTTTAATCAGGCTTGCGCCGCTGGAGCTGTTTGAACGTGATAGCCTGCGCGACGACCACATGGCCAGCACACTTGTGTCTTTAGGCTTTGCGGGCGTGCCTGCCACGCTTGCGTTAAGCTTTTTGGTACTTTTTGCGGGTGCTATTTCGTTGGCCATCGAGTTATTAGCCCTCCGCTGGTTATCGCTGGGTATGCTTCGGGTGCCTGTCGGCGTGCTCGTGCTGTGGATCTCATTTGCGGTTGCGTCGCCAGTTGCGGCAGCCGTGTGCCATTCATTACAACGCGCGCTTCATCGCTATCAGCCGTTCAAACGTCGCTGTTTATTGGGCGCTACCGTCGTTGTTTCAGAACGCCAGAATGATGAATACGCATCTGCTCAGTTGGCAAATGAACCAAGCAGCGCAGTCAAATTGCACTGCAAAGCGGGGGATTGCCCGCAAGCTGGCGAGCGCCGAGTGCTAGTGAAGTATCTAGCCGACGAAGGCGCGTACCGCAGTGTGATTGAGCAGCAATATCTTGATACGCGTGTTCGCGTGAATAAGCTTCGCTTGCATCGCAAGCATCATTCGAACGGCTATTCCACCTAGCGAATGTTGTTTAGCCAACGTATTGTCTAGCCAAATAGGCGCCGCCACTGCTTAATGAACCACTGGCCAATAGGGTGCGAAGTAGAGGAGGCGCTTGTTGGGTTGCTGTGGGGGAAAGCGCTTAGTGGCGTGTCGAGAAACTGACGAAGGGGTGTTACTTGTTCGGAATGATTGAGCATAGGAGCATGGCCACAGCCTGGGGCTGTGAAAGTAACTAAGCCGGGTTGCACCTCTTTCATACGTGGCAGCGTTTCGGCATCCAGTAGCGCTGATTCGGCACCTCGAATCACCATCACAGGGCAATGGATGTTCGCCCAATCTGCCCATGTGTCTCGCGGTGTGTCATGGATGAATTGCTCACCAATACGGGGGTCGAAGTGATAGGTCCAGCTACCATCAGGTAGTCGCCGTGCGCTTCCCAATGCCAGCGCTCGCCATTCAGCATCATTGGTAATCCCAAAGCTTGCGTAGTGCTGTGTCAGCTCTTTTTGTAGGTCTGCAAAGTTCGTAAAACGGTGGGTTAGGCTGAAGTAACCGGAGAGCGCGATTAGGCCATCTTTATTCAGTTCAGGCCCAACATCGTTCAGGATAAGCCTAGAAATCCGATGTCGATGCGTTTTATCGGCAGCGAGTAGCATGCCCAATAGCCCACCCATGGAGGTGCCCAGCCAGTCGACCTGTTTTAATTGAAAATGATCTAGCACGCCTATCGCCACGGTCATGTAGTGGCTGTAGAGATAGTCGTGGGCAGGAAACAGTGACCAACTTGAAAGGCCGCGCCCGGGCGTATCTGGCGCAAGAATACGCCATTCGCTGCCCAACTGGTGGGCCAACGCTTCGAAATCACCGCCGTGGCGAGCAAGGCCATGCCATGCAACTAGCGTGCGGGGTGCGTCGGGATTCCAAATGCGCACAGCGATATCAAGTTCGCGGATACGAACAAATTCCAATGCATCCATAAAATAATCCTATGCTGACAATCCGCTCAGTATAGGTGTATTGCTGCAATGCAGCGAGATGGTTAGCGCTTCATCATGGTGATCAAGCTATCGATGAGTTCACCGCCGCGTTCGCGCAGTGAAAAAGATTCTGGATTTCGCAACCAATCGTGAAATAAGCCACCCAGCGCCGCCTGCATAAGCCGCGTTGCCACTTCGGGGGTTAGATCATCGCGTAGCAACTGCTGCTGCTTGGCCAATTGAAATACCAACAGCATTTCATCGAAACACTCGTCTGCGATCTCATCTTGCATCTGAATCGGATTGATATCGCTAAAGAATTCACAGCGATGCAGCAAAATCGATAAAATGCGTTGATGTGAAGGCTGCTCTAGGCGATTGAGTCCGGCATGGCATGCAAGCTGTATGGCTACCAGGGGCGAGACGGTTGGGTCAGCATTGTTGACCTCTTCCATCAACGACTGGAAGGGCATACGCACACGCTCCACCAGCGCCATAAAAAGATCGCCTTTATTTTTAAAATGCCAATATACAGCACCGCGCGTTAGGTCAGCATGACGAGCAATTTGCTCCAGCGATGTGCGAGCTACGCCTTTTGCGAAAAACACCTCTTCGGCCGCATCCAACAGCGCTTCGCGAGTTGCAGCAGCCTCCGCTTTGGTTTTTCTTGCCATATAAAAACGTAACCTCAGTAATCGACACGTGATAAGTCCATTTTATCTTATGTGCACCACTTTTTACATTCAAAACTGTATGGTTAATTGCTTTAGCTCATAACGTGGGTTAACAAATTCGTTATTTGTCGGTAAAAAGCGTATAAGATTTATTTAGAAACGCCGTTTCGAAACGAAACCGTCATTACGCACGCTATAGGAATTTCAGCATGGCGCGAGCACCTTTTACCCTGGCAGGGCACACTGTAATGCCAGGCCAACGCTTACAAATTGATGTGCCTGTGGCACGCCTATATACCCATACGCAGCTGCATATTCCGGTTGAAGTTGTGCATGGGCGTAAAGATGGCCCGGTTATGCTGGTGTGCGGTGGGATTCACGGCGATGAAATTAATGGGGTAGAGATTGTTCGTCGCCTGCTGCGTTCCAAAGCAATCAATAGCTTGCGTGGCACGTTAATTGCTGTGCCTGTGGTGAATGTCTTCGGTTTTTTGCAGCAAACGCGTTATTTACCTGACCGCCGCGATTTGAATCGCTGTTTTCCGGGCAGTGAAAAGGGCTCGTTAGGTGGGCGCATTGCGGCGCTATTCCGCGATGAAATTGTCGATCACGCCACGCATATTATCGATTTGCATACCGGTGCTATTCACCGTACCAACCTTCCGCAAATTCGTGCTCAGTTGCAGCCTGGCAGTGAAACTGAGCGCATGGCTGATGCGTTTGGTGCTCCCGTTGTGCTCAATGCAGAGCTTCGCGAAGGTAGCCTGCGCCACTATGCCCAAAATCGCGGAATTCCGGTGCTTACCTATGAAGCCGGTGAGGCGCTACGTTTTGATGAGTGGGCAATTGCCCCCGGCGTGCGTGGCGTTTTACGCGTGATGCGCCGCTTAGGCATGCTGGCGGGCGAACAGCGCCGCCGCTCACCGATGCCAGCAGAACTTGCCAATGGCTCTAGCTGGGCGAGGGCACCTATCGATGGCATCTTGCGCCCCAAGGTGCGCCTGGGCGCCCGGGTAGCAAAAGGCGAGGTGCTCGGTAAAGTGGCAGACCCCTTCGGCAATGATGAAGGTGAAGTGCTTTCTATGGCCGACGGCATTGTTATTGGTATGAGCCGCCTGCCACTAGCGAACGAAGGTGAAGCGCTTTATCACATTGCCCGTTTTGATGAGATTGAAGAAGCTGAGACGGCGATTGAAAATTTTCAATCAAGCCTAACGCCTCAGCCTGATGCGATGTATTGATACTCGGCTTTGGTACTTGGTACTTGGTACTTGGTACTTGGTACGGTGATGAGCACTGTTACTAAGGGTGCTCTACAAAGAGACCTTTGAACATCTGCTCACAAGCCGTTGTTGAAAATTATTGTTAAAGGCTTTTCATTAAAAAATTATAGCTAAAAACTATTTGCTTAATAGCGAAAGAGACCGAGTCACAGATGGCGTGATGCACGTGAGTTGGCTATACCTGTGGGGTGGCCGCTTTAGCTTAGATTAATATAGCCTGTTAAAGGTGGCCTTTTTCCAGTGGTACGGATCGTGCCATGTCGAATGTGACAAGGAGGAAGTGTTATGAGCAGTGATAGCCAGCATCCCACTACGAATGAGTCAGGTATTCCGGTTTCAAGCGACGAGCATGCCCTATCAGTAGGGCCTGATGGCCCCATTGTTATGCACGATCACTATTTGATGGAGCAAATGGCGGCGTTTAACCGTGAGATGATTCCTGACCGACAACCTCATGCAAAGGGGAGTGGTGCCTTTGGGCATTTTGAAGTAACCCACGATGTTAGCCATTATACCAAAGCCAAGTTTCTACAACCGGGCACTAAGACCGACGTGCTGATTCGCTTTTCGACCGTCGCCGGGGAGAGCGGCAGCCCTGACACATGGCGCGACCCCCGCGGTTTCTCGATTAAGTTTTATACCGAAGAAGGCAACTTCGACATGGTGGGTAACAATACCCCCGTGTTTTTTGTTCGCGACCCGATGAAATTCCAACACTTTATTCACTCGCAAAAACGCCGAGCGGATAATGGCCTGCGTGACCACGATATGCAGTGGGATTTTTGGACATTGGCACCTGAGTCAGCTCACCAAGTGGCATGGTTGATGGGCGATCGAGGCGTGCCAGCCACGTGGCGGCACATGAACGGTTACTCCAGTCACACCTATATGTGGGTAAATGCTGAAGGAGAACGGTTTTGGGTGAAGTATCACTTCAAAACTGATCAAGAGATTAAATGCATGACCCAAGAGCAGGCCGATCAGATGGCCGGCAGTGATGCTGATTATCATCGTCGTGACTTGTTCGAGGCCATTAAGCGGGGCGACTATCCTACGTGGACGCTCAACATGCAGATTATGCCGTTTGATGATGCCAAGACCTACCGAGTGAATCCTTTTGACTTGACCAAAGTGTGGTCCCATAAAGACTACCCGTTAATCGAAGTTGGTAAGCTGACGCTCGACCGTAATCCCACGGATTTTCATAGCGAAATTGAGCAAGCCGCGTTTGAACCTAATAACATGGTGCCGGGGACCGGATTATCACCGGACAAAATGCTATTGGCACGCTCTATCTCTTATGCTGACGCTCACCGTGCCCGCTTGGGTGTGAACTACAAGCATATCCCAGTGAATACCCCAAAATGCCCCGTGCACAGCTATAGCCAAGGTGGCGCGATGCGTATTCGGCACGCCACCGATCCTGTGTATACGCCCAATAGCAAAGGCGGGCCGAAAGCCGATGCTCAGCGTTACCCAGAAGATGCGGTGTGGTCGACAGACGGAAAGTTTGTACGTGCGGCCTATACGCTCAGAAAAGACGATGACGACTGGAGCCAAGCCCATGCGTTAGTGCGTGAAGTCATGGATGATGCCCAGCGTGATCGCTTAGTGTCGAATGTGGTAGGACACTTATCCGGTGGCGTTACCGAGCCTGTATTAGCACGTGCTTTTGAGTACTGGCGCAATATTGATCAAGAGGTCGGCGAGCGGATTGAGCAGGGCGTTCGCAATCCATAGCGGTGCGTTTTTGCGGCTAACGCACTCAAGCCGCTAGGCTAGTTTCGACTGTAGCTAACGGCAGCCCGCAGTCCAACTAGGACGCGGGCTGTAGTGCTTCCTAGATCTCTGTTTCGGGTTCGCGAACTAAGCTAAGCGCTTCATCGAAAAGCCGCAGGCCCGCATCCTCTTTGTGCGCGTGTTCAGACAGGTGGCGACGGAAACGCCTGCCACCGGGACAGCCCTGAAATAACCCCAGCAAATGGCGGGTAATGTGATTCAGCTTGGCCCCTTCATCCAGCCGCTGCTGAATATAAGGGCGAAATGCGTTAGCCGCTTCCAGGCGCGTGCGTGCAGGCCCCGCTTCACCAAACAGCTGCTCATCCACCCCGGCGAGTAGCCACGGGTTTTGGTATGCCTCGCGGCCCACCATCACGCTGTCTACGTGCTCAAGTTGGGCTTTGCACTCGGCAAGGGTTTTGATCCCCCCATTAATGCCAATATGCAGCTCTGGATGGCTTTGCTTCAGGCGATGCACACGGGGGTAGTTAAGGGGCGGTACATCCCGGTTTTGCTTAGGCGACAAACCCTGCAGCCACGCTTTGCGCGCGTGAACGGTAAAGATGTTGCAACCTACATTCGCCACGATCTCAATAAACCGCGCCAAGTCAGCATCTTCATCCTGATCGTCAATCCCGATACGGCACTTCACCGTGACCGGAATTGACACTGCCGCTTGCATAGCCTTAACCGCCGTCGCCACTTTTTCAGGGTAGCCCATCAAACAAGCGCCAATCATATTGTTCTGCACTCGGTCGCTGGGGCAGCCGACATTCAGATTGACCTCGTCGTAACCCCACGCCTCGGCAATGGCTGCACACTCGGCCAGCTCTCCCGCATCGCTGCCACCCAGTTGCAACGCAATCGGATGCTCTACATCGCTATAACCTAAGAAGCGCTCACGGGGCGTTCCATGCAAAATCGCACCGGTGGTCACCATCTCGGTGTACAGCAATGTTCGTTTGGTTAACGTGCGTGCAAACGCGCGATAATCGCGGGTAGTCCAATCCATCATGGGGGCCACAGAAAATAGACGAGCAGCGTCTGCTGGGCTTGCTTTAGTCATATCAATCACTTGCATCATTTGATGCGGTATAAGCCTGTCGTAATTGCTTAGCAGCGGGGGAGTCGTTGGCGAGCGATTGTACGCAAAAAGCGGGTTTGAGTACAAAGCAAGTGCATGGATAACTCAAGTTGGCCAAGGTGTTCTTAGGATGATGCTCAAAGGCACTAGAAACCGCAGGTGTTGCACTTATTAGTTGAATTCAGAATTACAGCTATTGAGACCAGACAGGGGGTCGCTTTGAGGGTTTGGGGCATAGTTCAGACCATGCATTGACGATAGAAGCAGTGAAGAGCTGTTTTGTCGCTAATTAGCGCCTTTTTTACGGCCTTTGAGTTTAGCGGGCTTCTTGCAAGGCAGGTCGTAATGCCTTGAGCCTGGGGTGTCTAAGACTTCTCTTGATATGGTAGGCCACCATTCGATTAGGCGCACAGCGGTTTCCCACGCTTTGACCCTTTTCCAGTCGTTACCCAGGTTGATCGTGGTAATTCCACAGTTCTCAAAGGCCAGCCTTTCCGGGTCACCTTTTTTGAAGCGATCTTTGGAGATAATCACCCAGCTTTTGTCGGATTGCTTGAGCTGTTCTAGCCATGCTTCATCCGTCATGCCAGGGCCGCCGTTGACGTCTCGGGCATGTATGACGGTGTGATTCTCACTGCAGAGTTTTGCTAGATGGTTAAGTGCGTTGGCAATGTGAGGGCTGATATTTTCGTCAATGAAGAAGTGCACCCGATAAAATCCTTTCTTCGAATTTTACGGCACGCTCTACTTCCTCTTGCGTCACATCATACGCACGGGCTGCATCTTCTGCGCTGCCTTCTACTTCGGCTGCTTGGGCCAGTGTGCTGGTGGGCATGTGGCTAGGTAGCACGATGGGCTTGCCGAAGGCAAAGCGTGGGTCGATCACGATGCTCGGGTCTTCGGGATCTGGATGCCAGCGCACAGGATCTCCCTCCGCATTGAATTCGATGCCTGCCCTTAGTGAGGGAACTATCACATCTTCAAATGCGTTTTGGCGCTTAACCAAGTCAATCACTGCTGTTTCGCCGTTTTCTTCCAGTGCCTTCAGGAATACCTTTTGGCCATCGGTACACAGCTGGGGATTGATGAGTGGGTAATCCCGCTGTAGTAACTCGCTGAGCGCATGCAATGCTTCACGGATGACCGATAAGCTCACATTGTGGCTACGGAATTTAGCCACGGCACGGAGTTCCAGCAAGTCTTTAAAGCTGAGGGTGTCTTCTGCGCCTAACGCTTGGGGTTCGGGTTCCCAGAGTGGCCCCTTGGTCGACCGCGCAGGCATGAGCCAGCGGCGAATCTTATCCGCTTCTACGCCAATCAGGCGCTCTGCTTGCTTGGGGCTGTAAAGCCCGATGTTAGTGAATGCGGTCATGATCTACCCCCCAGCGTAGCGCTAGGTGTGAAATATAGCGGCTTGAATATGGTGTCTTTTGGAGTGTTTTACTTTGTTGTACATGGCTATAGTCTGACACTTTAAGTGAACAGCGCAAGGGGTATCCGCCGCACAAGGTGCCATGCTGGTGGTTATTTCGGTTGAAGCCAGTAGGCAACAGGGTAGCGTTGATCTTGTGGTTTTTACCTAGGTACAGGGTGAGGTCGATATCGACCACGGCCTCAGGCAAATTCGCGACGAAATTGCCGGGTATTTTCGTTTGCCGTGCTATTAACGTTTAGTTTTTGTATAAGTCTTATGAGCCCTGCAGCACTTTGCTTATTTCGCGGTCTAATTCAATGTGATGAGGGCTAGGCAGTGGTAAGCTGATATTTCGTTGTTGAGGAGTCTCTATGCATAAGACGCTAGGTGGTATCAGTTTAGTGTTCGCGAGTATGTTGCTACTGGCTGGCTGTGGTGGTCAGGAGGAGGAGCCGACCTCTGTGCCGTCTGAACCGGTCGTTGAAACGCCTAGCCCTCAGGAAAGCGCCGAGCCAAAAGAGATGGTCGATCCTCTCATCGTGGCCATTTCGACAACGGCCTCTTTGCGCTCTGATCGTCGTTTAATGGTAGAAGGCGAAACCAACCTGCCGGACGACGCTCTTATTCAGGTAACCATTGAGCGTGAGATAAGCCGCGTGCGCTGGCAAGAGCGTACCAGTGTCTCGCAAGGGCGGTTTAATGCAGGCCCCTTTGGCTCTGGTAGTGGTTTACCTGATGGAAGGTATATTGTGAGCGTTCAGCTTTCAGAAGCTTCTGTGCAGCCAAGAGCGGTACAGGCGCGCATTGGCAATGAAGGGGAGTACCTAGCTGGCGAGCTGGTTAGCCAGACTCGCCATGGACTAGGGCAGGTTGCCACCTACTCGCGCAGTTTCTTAGTGGGCAGTGAACCAAGACGTACGCGCGATCAGGTGGACGTGGTTGAAGAAATGTAGGACGTGGGGAGATAAAGATGCTTTAGGCAGGAGACCAGTGTGCTAGTAGTACCGCATGTATGGTGGTGTCACTGGGCGCTTTAGCAAAGTGCTCAATAACATAACCTTGTTCACTCTGGATCAGGTAATGGCCAGTTTTGTGAAACACATGGGTAGGGCCCAATAGCACTAAGTCGCCTGCTGACACCGGTGAGAAGTCCGTTTCTTGGCCGGGAGTTGCCATTACACAGGGTGCTTTCCAGTCAATCTTTAGCGGCAGGTGATGCGGCACCGTCATGGTGGTTGCCTGAACCTGTTCCCAGGGGAGGGGGCCAGTATGCGTCAGGGTCAACAGAGGAGGTGCGCTGTCACCTTCTAGTAGCGTTGCCAAAGAGCAATCAAGGGCGTCGGCGAGCGCAACAAGGCGTTCATGGCCGATTTGTTTGATAGCACCGGATTCCCAATAAGAAATGGTGACATCTGATACGCCTACTTTACGTGCGAGGGCAGCTTTGTTGAGCTTGGCCCTAAGCCGCAGTTGCTTTATACGTGAGCCTAGCGATTCCATTTCGTTTTCCTATCGATGAGCCAAACAGGCTCGTTGAATGTACTTCCACCCTATTCGGCGGCGCTCTGTGCATACCAAAAATCGCGAGGCGTTCTCAAGTATGAACACGAATCTTAGGTGCTGCGCCATACTAAGCGATTGTGCTTTAACGCGCATCTTCCTATCAGTGAGCCTTCAGCCTTTGATCAGACGCTTTTAAGTCAAACTCGTTCCCTGCAAGGTGCTGCTGGTTGCCTTAAGGGTGCGTATAATGCCGTGACGCTCTATTGCCAAAAGGACATCTTGATGACCGTTCGTACTCGTATCGCGCCTTCTCCGACGGGTGATCCGCATGTAGGTACTGCCTATATTGCGCTGTTTAATCTCTGTTTTGCGCGCCAGCATGGTGGCCAGTTCATTCTGCGCATTGAAGACACCGATCGGGTTCGGTCTACTGCTGAATCAGAACAGATGATTTTAGATTCTTTGCGTTGGCTTGGTCTGGAGTGGGATGAAGGCCCTGATGTGGGCGGCCCTCATGGCCCGTATCGGCAAAGCGAGCGTGGCGATATCTACGCCCAGTACGCCCAGCAGCTTATAGATGCGGGGCATGCCTTTAAGTGTTACCGCACCAGTGAAGAATTGGATGAATTGCGGGAAGCTCGCAAAGCGGCCGGTATGCACTTGGCCTTGAAACCGGTTGACTTGGCGCTGGACTCTGATGAACAAGCCCGCCGTGAGCAAGAAGGCTGGCCTTATGTCGTTCGCATGAAGGTGCCAAGTACAGGTGTTTGTGTAGTTAACGATATGCTGCGCGGCACAATCGAAGTGGAGTGGGCACAAGTAGATGCACAAATTCTGCTGAAGTCGGATGGCATGCCTACTTATCACCTGGCGAACGTGGTTGATGATCACCTGATGAAAATCACCCACGTGCTGCGTGGCGAAGAGTGGATTAACTCAGCGCCGAAGCATCAGTTGCTGTATGAGTATTTCGGGTGGGAAATGCCGCAGCTTTGCCATATGCCGTTGTTGCGTAATCCCGATAAGTCCAAGCTCTCCAAGCGTAAAAACCCGACGTCGATTAACTACTACCGTCGAATGGGGTTCTTGCCTCAGGCGGTCACTAACTACTTGGGCCGTATGGGTTGGTCGATGCCTGACGAGCGGGAGAAGTTTAGCCTGCCAGATATGATGGCTGAGTTTGATATTCAGCGGGTATCGTTAGGCGGGCCAGTGTTTGATTTGGAAAAACTGACCTGGCTGAACGGCGTCTATATTCGTGAAGACTTAGACGACGATGCGCTACTTCAGGCGCTTCGAGAGTGGGCGTTCAATGAGGAGTATGTGAAGCAAATACTTCCTCAGGTGCGTCCTCGTGTTGAAACGCTTTCCCAGGTAATACCGCTGGCGGGACACTTTTTCTCTGGGCTGCCTGCGCTGACGGAAGATGACTTTGATAGCGTGAAGCTTGAGAAAGAAGAGCTGGTTAAGCTGCTGCAGTTCTTGGTGTGGCGTTTTGAAGCCGTACCTGCTTGGTCAAAAGAGGCGCTCTTAGCTGAGGTTAAAGTGCTTGCTGAACACTTTGACATTAAAATGAAGGCCTTCCTAGCCCCGGTCTTTATTGCCATTACGGGTAGTACGTCGAGTACCTCAGTGATGGATGCCATGGCGATCTTGGGTTCCGACGTTACGCGGGCACGGTTACGTAGTGCCATTGAAGTGCTAGGCGGTGTCTCCAAGAAGCAAGCAAAACGCTTTGAGAAAGAGTTTCGCGATCTCTGATGTCTTGACCGCGACACTGTGAGCGCACTACAGATGTCCTTAATAAGTGGATTCGATAAGTGTGCTTGATTAGTGTCTTTGATCAGTGTTGGGAAGCGCCACTTTCATATTAATCACGGAATTTGGCGTTTCCGGTGTTTGAAAGCCTTGACGAAGGCGGGCGGAATCAGTAACATACGCTCCGTCTTCGAGACATGTGGGGCCTTAGCTCAGCTGGGAGAGCGCAACACTGGCAGTGTTGAGGTCAGCGGTTCGATCCCGCTAGGCTCCACCAATATCGAAAATTCTGATTGTCAATTTTCAATACGAGTTTTCAATATAGTACCTCAAGGCCGTATTTTTTAGGTTAATTACGTCCCATTCGTCTAGTGGTCTAGGACACCGCCCTTTCACGGCGGTAACAGGGGTTCGAACCCCCTATGGGACGCCATCTCCTACTTCCTCGAAATTTATTTGCAGATTTATTGTCGGCAAACATTTCTCAAAATACGCATTTTAACTAAAGGCAATGAGGCGACTCATTTGTCAGTTTTTGCGTTCCCGTCATTGTAATCACTGGCTGAAATCATTCCCATTTCAATCGTTTTTGGACGATTTTGTGCTTGACTTGTCCACTTTTGCAAGTTTGTGAAAGGGGTTGTGCACAACCCTGGGTTGTTGTCTCAAAAAATCAGTGATTTAGAATTATCTCTTTTAAATCAATAAGTTATATTAGGTTAAAAAATGACCAATTTAAGGCTGGGTCACTGTTCATGGCGATTGTGGGACGTTTTGTAGTGGTTGTGAACAGGGTTATCCACAGATAGTGTGGAAAACCCTTTTCAAGATCGAGGCGCTTAAAAGTCAAGCGTTATTCTGGCTTTTGTAAGCGCTTTAATAGCGACGAAGTGTCCCAACGTCCACCCTTCATACGTTGCACATCAGCATAAAATTGGTCGACAAGGGCGGTCACGGGTAGTGTGGCGCTCAATCGGCGAGCCTGCTCTAAACAAATCCCTAAATCCTTGCGCATCCAGTCCACTGCAAAGCCATGGTTATACTCATTGGCTATCATCGTTTTGTGGCGGTTTTCCATCTGCCATGAGCCTGCCGCGCCTTTAGACACCACATCGATCACCTGTTGTTGGTCCAGCCCTGCTTGTTCAGCGAAGTGCAAGCCTTCGGCAAGACCTTGTACCAAGCCAGCAATACAAATCTGGTTAACCATTTTGGTAAGCTGGCCACTGCTAGCACTGCCCATCAGAGTGACGGCGCGAGCATAGTGATCAAGGATGGGTTGTACAGCGTCAAAGTGTGCCTGTTCTCCACCGCACATAATCGTCAGTGCGCCATTTTCTGCCCCTTGCTGCCCGCCAGAAACGGGGGCATCTAGAAAGGCCACGCCTTGCTTGCGGCAGATGGTGTCTAGCTCCAGGGCTAGGTCTGCAGAGGCGGTGGTGTGGTCGATGAGGTAGGTGTCGGCTGCCATGCTGCTCAATACGCCGTCGGTGCCGGTAGTTACTTGTCTGACGTCGTCGTCATTGCCTACGCATATCAAAACAAGATCCGCGCCGTCGGCGGCTTCCTTGGGTGTGGCATGGGCGGTGCCGCCATGCTCTTTTGCCCAGGCATCCGCTTTGCTGCTTGTGCGGTTGTACACGCGCGTTGTCAGGCCTTGTTTGGCGAGGTGACCTGCCATGGGATAACCCATAACGCCCAGGCCAATAAAGGCAACAGTAGTAATGGTTCGCATAGAGCACCTTATTTGTGTGGGGGAGTGGTTTGTGTGTGAGGAACAATAGAGAGAAGTGAATTTACGATAAGCAAAAGGCCACCCGTGGGTGGCCTTTTATTATCCTAGTGACGCTGCGTTGTTACCGCGGCGTTATTTTTTAGGATAGTCGCGCATATCGTGGCCGATATACAGCTGGCGCGGGCGGCCAATTTTGTAGCTTTCGCTGAGCATTTCATGCCAGTGAGAGATCCAGCCAATGGTGCGAGATACCGCGAAAATGACGGTAAACATATTGGTCGGAATGCCCATGGCTTTGAGAATGATGCCAGAGTAGAAGTCGACGTTTGGATAAAGCTTACGTTCGATGAAGTACTCATCTTCCAGGGCAATTTGCTCAAGGCGCTTGGCGATTTTGAGCTGCGGGTCGTCGGCTAAGCCAAGCTCAGCCAGTACTTCGTCGCAGGTCTCTTTCATTACTTTGGCGCGCGGGTCAAAGTTGCGATAAACGCGGTGACCAAAGCCCATCAGCTTGAAGGGGTCATCCTTGTCTTTTGCTTTGTCGACAAAGCGCTGAATGTTTTCTTCAGAGTCGTCGCCAATTTCGTCAAGCATATTCAGTACAGCTTCGTTGGCACCGCCGTGTGCTGGGCCCCAAAGTGCTGCAATACCTGCACTGATACAGGCAAATGGGTTGGCGCCGGTTGAGCCAGCTAAGCGTACTGTAGAGGTAGAGGCGTTTTGCTCATGATCCGCGTGCAGCATAAAGATGCGGTCCATGGCTTTCGCGTACACCGGATTGATTTTGTACTCTTCGCACGGGTTGCTGAACATCATGTAGAGGAAGTTCTCTGCATAGCTCAGGTCGTTGCGGGGGTAGTTGAACGGCTGGCCAACGTTATATTTATGCGACATTGCGGCCAGGGTAGGCATTTTTGCAATGAGACGAATAGCGCTGATCACGCGGTCTTCTTCTTGGGTAATGTCCATGTGGTCATGGTAGAAAGCAGCTAGGCCGCCAACGACACCACACAGGATGGACATTGGGTGCGCATCGCGACGGAACCCTTTGAAGAAGTTGTTGATTTGGTCGTGCACCATGGTGTGGTTACGAATGCGCGACTCGAAATCTGCATACTGTTCATCGTTGGGTAGCTCACCGAATAACAGGGTGTAGCATACCTCGACAAAATTAGACTCTTTGGCCAGTTGGTCAATAGGGTAGCCGCGGTGTAGCAGCACGCCCTTGCCGCCATCAATATAAGTGATGGCGGACTGGCAGGAAGAGGTGGCCATGAAGCCGGGATCGTAGGTAAACAGGCCTTCAGCACCCAAGCCGCGTACGTCGATGACGTCGGGGCCAAGTGTGCCGGAATACATGGGTAGTTCGATCGGTTTTTCTAGACCGTCTACCGTCAATGTCGCTTTCCTGTCAGCCATGCTGGCCTCCTTTCGAATTCGGTTTGGGACGTAATGTCGTTGTTTCGCATACCGCGCCGGCGAAAAGGCTCGCCTACTATAGAAGTGTGCGACATTTTGTCAATTAGCCTAAGCGCTAGGTATCCTTGTACAGCTATTGTTGTATTGGATAATCTTTGTATATGATAAGCATGGAGTTCATAGTAAAGAAGCGTCAGGGGATTGACGACACGTTAACGGGCTTATCAAACCATCAATCTCCTGTCACTATAACCATGCTGCAACGCAAAATCGACTCGGGTAGACCTCATTTTTCTTGCACCATAGTCGAGTTAAGCTTGAGTTCGGTTTGTCAGCAGGGGCGAAGGTTCTTATAATCCACGGCGCGCGACCGGCAGATAGGAGGTCGTGCTCGACTTGGCAGCGGCCGAGCCCCTTCCAGCAACCACTGCCCGCTCGGGCCATGCCCGACCTGTCGCAGAGCGGGCCAAGAGAGTGTGTATAACGCCGTGAATAGCAAACGACCCGTAAACTTAGACCTTACTACGATACATTTCCCACTACCGGCGCTAACGTCGATTACACACCGTATTACGGGTGTCATCCTCTTCGTTGGCCTGATCTTCGCTTTTTGGGCGCTGGGTAAATCACTATCGTCTCCGGCTGGCTTTGATGCCGTCAGCAACGCATTGGCCAATAACTTTTTCGCCAAGTTCATTGCCTGGGGATTGTTATCCGCATTGGCATTCCATTTTGTGGCAGGCGTTAAACACCTGTTAATGGATGCGGATATCGGCGTGACCCTTGAAGGTGGCGTGAAAAAAGCACAGATCACTGTTGTCGTCAGTGTCGTTCTGATCATCCTGGCAGGAGTTTGGGTATGGTAACCAACATCACAAGTTTTGGCCGTAGCGGGTTATCCGATTGGCTAATGCAGCGCGTTTCAGCGGTAATTCTAGCTGTATATACCGTCTTTATCGTCGCCTACCTGCTGCTCAATCCTAACCTGGATTACTACGCCTGGAGCGGACTGTTCGAACAAACTTGGATGCGTATTTTCTCGCTGCTAGCGTTTGTTTCGATTGCAGCGCACGCCTGGATCGGTTTGTGGACGGTCACCACCGATTATCTCAAGTCCACTCGCCTGCGCGTGGGTGTCCAGACCCTGATTATTCTGGCCATCTTCGTATACCTGGTGTGGGGCATTCAAATTCTGTGGGGAGCTTGATACATGTCTAACCTTCGTAGCCTGACATTTGACGCCATTATCATCGGTGGCGGTGGCTCTGGATTACGTGCTGCTCTAGAGCTTGCCAAGTCTGGCAAAAAGACAGCCGTACTGTCCAAAGTGTTCCCGACACGCTCTCACACGGTTTCTGCTCAGGGCGGCATTACCTGCGCTATCGCCTCTTCAGACCCGAACGATGACTGGCGCTGGCACATGTACGACACCGTTAAAGGCGGCGACTACATTGCTGACCAAGACGCGGCTGAGTACATGTGTTCAGAAGGCCCGAAAGCGGTTTTTGAGCTTGAGCACATGGGGCTTCCGTTCTCGCGCTTCGATAATGGCCGTATTTATCAGCGTCCGTTTGGTGGCCAGTCGAAAAACTTCGGCGAAGGCGGTCAGGCGGCACGTACCTGTGCAGCCGCTGACCGTACTGGTCATGCACTGCTTCATACGCTCTACCAAAACAACCTCAAGAACAACACGACGTTCTTGAATGAGTGGTACGCGGTAGATCTGGTGAAAAATAGCAACGGTGATGTGGTCGGTTGTATCGCCATGTGCATCGAAACTGGCGAAGTTGTCCACGTTAAATCGAAAGCCACTGTTTTGGCGACAGGTGGTGCAGGCCGTATCTATGCCTCTACTACTAATGCCTTGATCAATACCGGCGACGGTATCGGCATGGCGCTGCGTGCTGGCTTCCCGATGCAGGACATGGAAATGTGGCAGTTCCATCCGACCGGTATCTACGGTGCGGGTACGCTGGTCACTGAAGGCTGCCGTGGTGAGGGTGGTTACCTGATCAATAAAGACGGTGAGCGCTTCATGGAGCGTTATGCTCCGAACGCCAAAGACTTGGCCGGCCGTGACGTTGTTGCACGCTCTATGGTCATGGAAATTCTTGAAGGTCGTGGCTGCGGCGAGAAGGGCGATCACGTCTTCTTGAAGCTTGACCACCTGGGCGAAGAAGTTCTTGGTAAGCGCCTGCCGGGTATCGTTGAGCTGTCGAAAACGTTCGCTCACGTTGATCCTGCCAAAGACCCGATTCCGGTTGTACCCACTTGCCACTACATGATGGGTGGTATTCCCACCAATATTCATGGCCAAGCAATTACCCAGGACGAAAGCGGTAACGACCATATCGTTAATGGCTTGTTTGCCTGTGGTGAGGCGGCGTGTGTATCGGTTCACGGTGCTAACCGCTTGGGCGGTAACTCTCTGCTTGATCTAGTGGTATTCGGTCGTGCGGCGGGTATGTTTATTGAAGGCGCGCTTAACGAAGGTATTGACTACCTGGATGCTTCTGAATCTGATATCGAATCAGCAATGAAGCGTATTACGCGCTGGAATGAGTCGGAGGGTGGCGAAAGCATTCCTGAGCTTAAAGCAGAGCTTCAAGACATCATGCAGACCTCTTTCGGCGTATTCCGCGAAGAGAAGAATATGCAGGAAGGTGTCAAAAAGCTGGCGGATCTACGCAGCCGTATTGCCAACGCGCACCTGCCGGACAAGTCCAATGCTTTCAACACGGCGCGTGTTGAGGCCTTAGAACTTGATAACCTGATGGAAGTGGCGGAAGCAACGGCGATTGCTGCCCTTGAGCGTAATGAGAGCCGTGGTGCGCACTCGCGCTACGACTATCCTGACCGTGATGATGTCAACTGGCTGAAACACTCGCTCTACTTCCCGGCCACGAAAGAGCTGAAGAAGCGCGACGTTAACTTCAAGCCGAAAACTGTTGATACGTTCGAGCCTAAGGTTCGCACCTACTAATCTCTGCACTGACGAGAGGGAGTCACCATGTCTAACCTTCAGGTATCCGTATACCGCTACAATCCGGAAACCGACTCCGCGCCTTATATGCAGGAGTTCCAGGTCGATACCAAAGGCCGCGATCTGATGGTGCTGGATGTTCTGCACCTGATGAAAGAGCAGGATAGCGGGCTAGCGTTCCGTCGCAGCTGCCGTGAAGGCGTGTGCGGTTCCGATGGCATGAACATGAACGGTAAAAACGGCTTGGCATGTATTACGCCGCTGTCAGATGTTGTGAAAGGCAACAAGTTGACCTTACGCCCGTTACCAGGTCTGCCGGTTATCCGCGATATGGTCGTTGATATGGGGCTGTTCTATAAGCAGTACGAGCGTATTCAGCCGTATCTACAGAACGACGAGCCAGCACCGGCGATCGAACGTCTGCAATCGCCAGAAGAACGCGACAAGCTAGATGGCCTGTATGAATGTATTCTGTGCGCATGTTGTTCGACATCTTGCCCGTCGTTCTGGTGGAACCCAGACAAGTTTGTTGGTCCGGCTGGTTTGCTCCAGTCTTATCGCTTCCTTGCTGATACACGTGATACGGCTACCCGCGAACGCCTTACCAGCCTGGAAGATCCGTTCTCCGTTTTCCGCTGCCGCGGCATTATGAATTGCGTTGCGGTTTGTCCAAAAGGGCTAAATCCGACCCGTGCAATTGGTAAAATTCGTGAAATGTTGCTGGCTGATGCGACGTAAACGCCTAATCCTATGAAAAAAATGCGATCGCTACGTAAGTTGCTGCATAAAGCCACTTAAATCGTGGCGCTTCGCTTGTTATCATAGGGACGTTATGTGGTGCGGCGACGCGTCGCACTACCTAACCAGTCAAGTTTAAAAGCCGGTGCCGAAAGTACCGGCTTTTGAGCATGAACTGATCAAGCACGACTAGATAGGAAAACGCCTCGTATCAATGTAATGCAAATGCAAATGCGAAGCGATGGAAGCGATAATAGCAAGTAGAGAAATAGTACGTAGCGAAATAGTACGTAGTGAAAATGTAGTATGAACAGCTAGTATGAACAGGGCTTCCGGCCTCCGGTCGGCGCCGCCGGCATATGTCCCGCCCCGCCGGCAGGGCAATAGCGATGTCGTTGCGCGACCGCAGCGATACCGATACCACCCCATCAGTGCAGGGTGACCGAGAGATGCAACAAGGCATAATGGAGTTGATGTGGCGTTCCTCTCACGTTAGTGGTGGCAATGTCCACTACGTGGAAGCGCTTTATGAGCAGTACCTCGCCGATCCTGATTCTGTCTCAGACGAATGGCGCAGCTATTTTGATCAGCTGCCGCGTTCTGAGGGCAGTGCCTCCCACGATGTTCCACTAAGCCCCACTCGTGATCAGTTCTACCAACTGGGCCGTGAAAGTCGCCCAGGCAGGGTAGCCGCCGCCCCCGATAGCGGTGAGAATAAAAAGCAGGTAAAAGTCCTGCAGCTGATTAACGCATACCGCTTTCGTGGCCATCAGAAGGCCAATATCGACCCGCTAGGACTGCGTAATCCCACCCCCGTCCCAGACCTCGATCTGTCATTTCATCAGCTTTCCAAGGCTGATCTTGACACCGAGTTCCAGACCGGTTCGTTTTTTCTAGGTATTGATAAAGCACCGTTGCGAGAGATCGTTGACGCGCTGGAGCAGACTTATTGTCGCTCTATCGGCTGCGAGATCATGCACATCGTCGATACCGAAGAGAAACGTTGGTTGCAACGGCGTTTTGAATCGGTGCGAAGTGCGCCGAAATTCAGCGACGATGTGCGTAAGCACGTGCTGGAGCGCCTTACCGCTGCCGAAGGTTTGGAGAATTACCTAGCGTCTAAATATCCAGGTACCAAGCGCTTCGGTCTAGAAGGCGGTGAATCATTTGTTCCAATGATGGACGAGTTGATTCAGCGGTCCGGCGGCTATGGTACTAAAGAAGTCGTTATTGGCATGGCTCACCGTGGCCGCCTGAACCTGTTGGTCAATATTTTGGGTAAAAACCCCGCTGAATTGATTGACGAGTTCGACGGTAAGAAGGTGATCGAGCGTGGTTCTGGTGATGTGAAATATCACCAAGGCTTTAGCTCTAACGTCATGTCGCCTGGTGGCGAAGTCCACTTGGCCATGTCGTTCAACCCGTCGCATTTGGAAATTGTAGCGCCGGTAGTGGAAGGCTCGGTGCGTGCACGTCAAGATCGCCGTAATGACGAAGAGGGCAGTAAAGTACTGCCAATCAACGTTCATGGCGATGCTGCGTTTGCTGGTCAGGGCGTGGTCATGGAGACATTCCAGATGTCTCAAACCCGTGCCTATAAAACCGGCGGCACGGTACACATCGTGATTAACAACCAAGTGGGCTTCACGACGTCGAACCCCTTGGATGCGCGCTCCACCGAATACTGTACTGACATCGCTAAGATGGTTCAGGCGCCGATTTTCCATGTTAACGGCGATGATCCGGATGCGGTTATCCATGCGACCCAAGTGGCGTTGGACTACCGTCAGCAGTTTAAGAAAGACGTTGTTATTGATCTGGTGTGTTACCGCCGTCGCGGCCATAATGAGGCCGACGAGCCATCGGGCACCCAACCGATGATGTACGCCAAGATTAAAGATCACCCTTCTTCGCGTTCGCTCTATGCAAAACGTTTGGTCGAGCAGGGTGTATTGTCAGAAGAAGATGCCAAGGCAATGGTTGAAACCTACCGCGATGATCTTGTGGCAGGTAACCACGTAGCGAATGCCTTGGTGCAAGAGCCTAATACGTCACTCTTTGTGGATTGGGCGCCCTACCTTGGGCACGAGTGGACCGGTGATGCAGACACTACCTTCGATATGAAGCGTCTGCAGCAACTGGCAGCGAGAATGTGCGAGATTCCTGATGGGGTCGAAGTACAGCGCCAAGTCGCTAAGATCTATGAAGACCGTCGTAAAATGCAGGCGGGCGGCATGGGACTTAACTGGGGCTTCGCCGAAACGCTGGCGTATGCCACGCTGCTGGATCAGGGCCATCCGATCCGTATTACTGGTCAGGATGTTGGACGTGGAACGTTCTCTCACCGTCACGCGGTAGTGCACAACCAGAAAGATGGTTCTACGTACGTGCCGTTGCAGAACATGTCAGACGGTCAGCCACGCTTTACCATTCACGACTCCTTCCTATCGGAAGAAGCGGTGTTGGCTTTTGAGTACGGCTACTCCACGACAGCACCGGGTGACTTAGTCATTTGGGAAGCCCAGTTTGGTGACTTCTTTAACGGTGCCCAAGTCGTGGTTGACCAGTTTATCTCCTCTGGCGAAACCAAGTGGGGACGACTGTGTGGACTGACCATGTTGTTGCCGCATGGCTATGAAGGTCAGGGGCCCGAGCACTCCTCCGCACGGTTAGAGCGCTTCTTGCAGCTGTGCGCTGAGCACAACATGCAGGTATGTGTGCCGACAACCCCCGCACAGATTTATCATCTGATGCGACGTCAAGTCATTCGTCCGTTGCGTAAGCCGCTGGTGATCATGTCGCCGAAGTCGCTATTGCGCCATAAAGAAGCGGTATCTAGCCTAGAAGATCTCGCTCACGGCAAGTTCTACATGGTGTTGCCGGATCAGGCGAATCTTGAGGCAGAAAAGGTGACTCGCGTTATTATGTGCGCTGGCAAGGTGTACTACGACCTAGCCAACTGGCGTGCAGAAAACGAGCGTGATGACACGGCGATTATTCGTCTTGAGCAACTCTACCCCTTCCCGAAAGAAGAGCTTCTGGAAGTGCTCCAGGCGTATGCCAATGTGGAAGACATCGTGTGGTGCCAGGAAGAGCCGCTGAACCAAGGCGCTTGGTACTCAAGTCAGCACCACATGCGCGCCGTTGCCGATATGCTGAAAGATGGCTTCGGACGTGATTTGAAATTTGCAGGACGTCCTGCCTCTGCCGCGCCGGCAGCGGGCTATATGTCCGTCCACACTGAACAGCAGCGCCAGCTGGTGGAAGACGCTTTTAACCTATAAGCGCCCACCGGGTTTAGAGAACACATAAGGGAAACGACATGGCTACTGATATCAAAGCGCCAACCTTTCCGGAATCCGTTGCCGAAGGCACTGTGGCCGCGTGGCATAAAAAGCCGGGTGACAGCGTTGAACGCGACGAGCTGATTGTTGAAATTGAAACCGACAAAGTGGTGCTCGAAGTCGTCGCACCGGAAGCGGGAACCCTGACTGACGTGATGGCCGAAGAGGGCGATACCGTTGAGTCAGAACAAGTGTTAGGCAAAATCGGTGAAGGCAGCGCGTCTGGCAGTAAAGAAGAGAAATCTTCTGACGACGCTAGCGCTAAATCGTCTGAAGCGAAAAAAGACGATAAGCAAGAAGAGAAAAAAGCCAGCGGCGGTAACGGCGGTGGAAAGCAACATGACGTAAAAGCCCCAAGCTTCCCTGAGTCTATCCAGGAAGGCACCGTGGCGACGTGGCACAAGAAAGTGGGTGAAGCAGTTAAGCGCGATGAAGTGCTAGCTGACATCGAAACCGACAAGGTGGTGCTTGAAGTTGTCGCACCGGCCGACGGCGCACTGGCAGAAATTAAAGCCGAAGAAGGCAGCCAGGTTGAATCCGAAGCAGTTCTGGCCGTCTTTACCGAAGGTGCTGGTGGTGCTGGTGAAGAGAGCAGCAGTGCTTCTTCTTCCAGCGCTTCGAGCAGCGATGATGAAGGCTCTGATGAGAAAGTCGGCGATAAAATTCTAGCGCCAGCGGCACGCAAAATGGTTGCTGAGCATGATCTGGATGTTGCCAAGATTGAGGGCACCGGCAAAGGTGGCCGCATCTTGAAAGAAGACGTGCAAAAAGCAGTGAAAGATGGCTCTGCCAAAAAGGCAGCGAAATCTTCAGCGCCAGCGAAAGCCGCCGCTGCACCGGCAGTGGAAGGTGAGCGCGTCGAGAAGCGCGTTCCGATGACGCGTCTGCGTCAAACCATTGCTAAGCGTCTGGTTCAGGCCCAGCAAACGGCTGCCATGCTGACCACGTACAACGAAGTGGACATGACTGAAATCATGGCCCTGCGTGCGCAGTACAAAGATACGTTCCTAAAGGCTCACGATATTAAATTGGGCTTTATGGGCTTCTTTGTGAAAGCGGCTTCTGAAGCACTCAAGCGCTTCCCGGATGTTAACGCCTCTATTGACGGTACTGATATCGTCTACCACGGTTATCAGGATATCGGCGTCGCGGTATCAACGGACCGCGGTCTGGTCGTACCGGTACTGCGCGACACCGACAGCATGAAAATTGCCGACGTCGAGAGAACGATTGTTGATTTCGGTAAGCGTGGTCGTGACGGTAAGCTGGGCATGGATGACATGATCGGCGGCACCTTCACTATCACCAACGGCGGTACGTTTGGCTCTTTGATGTCGACCCCGATTATCAATCCGCCGCAGACCGCTATCCTGGGCATGCACAAAATCCAGGATCGTCCAATGGCCGTGAATGGTAAGGTCGAGATTCGCCCGATGATGTATCTGGCGCTGTCCTACGACCACCGCATGATTGATGGTAAAGATGCGGTACGTTTCCTGGTTACTATTAAAGAGCTGCTGGAAGACCCGGCTCGCTTGCTGCTGGACGTATAACGGAGCGCGCTGATCCGCCTCCGCTGCTGTATTAGCGTTCTAATGCAATCGCACCTTGCCTCTTGCCCGGTTTAGATTCACGCGGGGGGAGGCAACCAAGCTAAAGGAGCCAACATGGCTGACAAGTTTGATGTGATCGTTATCGGTGCAGGTCCTGGTGGCTACGTAGCGGCTATCCGCGCTGCGCAGCTAGGCCTGAAAGCCGCCTGTGTTGAAAAATGGATTGGTAAAGAAGGCAATGTCGTTCACGGTGGTACGTGTTTGAACGTCGGTTGTATCCCGTCCAAAGCGTTGCTTGAAGCCTCGCATAAGTTCGTTGAAGCCAAGCACGATTTCGACGACATGGGTATCAATGCCGGTGACGTCACCATGGACGTCAAAAAAATGATGGCTCGCAAGGACAAGATCGTTAAGAACTTGACCGGCGGCATCTCTGGTCTGTTTAAGGCCAACGGCGTTACCGCTATTGAAGGAACCGGTAAAGTGGTCTCCGGTAAGCAAGTCGAAGTCACTGACTTAGATGGCAATACCACCACTTACGACGCTGATAATATCGTCATTGCTGCAGGTTCCGTGCCGGTTGAAATTCCTCCGACGCCGCTAACTGAAGGCTTGATTGTTGATTCCACCGGCGCGCTGGAATTTCAGGAAACGCCGAAGCGCTTAGGCGTTATTGGCGCTGGCGTTATCGGTCTAGAGCTGGGTAGCGTTTGGAGCCGTTTGGGTTCCGAAGTCACGGTTTTGGAAGCGATGGATAGTTTCTTGCCGATGGTCGATACGGCGATCGCTAAAGAAACGCAGAAGCTGCTCAAAAAGCAGGGTCTGGATATTAAACTGGGCGCCCGCGTGACTGGTTCGGAAACCAATGGCGACGAAGTCATTGTGAAGTACACCGATGCCAATGGCGAACAGGAAATGACCTTCGACAAACTGATTGTTTGTGTTGGTCGTCGTCCGTACACCAAAGGCGTGATTGCCGATGGTGTCAGCGTTGAGCTGGACGAGCGTGGATTTATCTTTGTTGATGATCAGTGCCGTACCAATGTACCGGGTGTTTACGCCATTGGTGACTGTGTGCGTGGCCCCATGCTGGCGCACAAGGCATCTGAAGAAGGCATTATGGTTGCTGATATCATCGCTGGCCACAAAGCCGAGATGAACTACGACACGATTCCGAACGTGATTTACACGTTCCCGGAAGTAGCGTGGGTTGGTATGACCGAGCAAGATGCCAAAGCGAAAGGCATTGAAGTTAAGACCGGTAGCTTCCCATTCGCGGCAAGTGGTCGTGCCATGGCGAACAACGCCACCGAAGGTAGCGCCAAGATTATTGCCGATGCGGAAACCGACCGTATCCTCGGCATGCATATCGTTGGTCAGCACGCGGGTGAGATGATTGCTCAAGGCGTGATTGCAATGGAATTCGGCTCTAGCGCCGAAGACCTGGCTCTGACCTGCTATGCACATCCGACCATGTCGGAAGCAGTGCATGAAGCAGCTCTTGCGGTAGAAGGCCATGCCATTCACATGGCTAACCGTAAGAAGCGCAAGTAATTCGCTAAGCAACAACCAAGCGCCACCGTCAGGTGGCGCAACACTTTCGGCTCTGTGAGAAATCAGCGGGGACGAAGGTACGGGGATGCCCCGCTCTTATAAAGAAGCGGGTCATCGTTCGAGTCACATGCAACCAATGGCATGAATCGATGAACCTTCACGAGTATCAAGGCAAACAGCTGTTTGCTGATTATGGTCTACCAGTGTCTAAAGGCTTTGCCGTGGACACTCCCGAAGAAGCCGAAGAAGCGTGCAAAAAGATCGGCGGCGACATGTGGGTGGTTAAAGCCCAGGTTCACGCTGGTGGCCGCGGTAAAGCGGGCGGCGTTAAGCTGATTAAAGATCCGGCCGAAGCGAAAGCCTTCGCCGAGCAGTGGTTAGGCAAGAACCTGGTAACCTTCCAGACTGACGAAAAAGGTCAGCCGGTTGCTAAGATTTTGGTTGAGACTTGCACCGACATCGCTGATGAGCTGTATCTTGGCGCAGTTGTCGACCGTACTACCCGTCGTGTGGTCTTCATGGCCTCTACCGAAGGCGGTGTTGAAATCGAGACCGTTGCTGAAGAAACGCCAGAAAAGATTTTGAAAGCTGAAATCGATCCGCTGGTCGGCGCACAGCCCTACCAAGCGCGTGAGCTGGCATTTGCTTTGGGCCTTAAAGGCGACCAGATCAAGCAGTTCACAAAGATTTTCCTGGGCCTTTCTAAGCTGTTCCATGACAAAGATCTGGCGCTGTTAGAAATTAACCCGCTGGTTATTACCGACGAAGGCAATCTGCACTGCCTCGACGCTAAACTGGGACTCGACAGCAACGCGCTGTACCGTCACCCAGATCTTCAGGCGATGCGCGATCCTTCCCAGGAAGATCAGCGTGAAGCTGATGCAGCGAAGTGGGAACTGAACTATGTAGCACTTGATGGCAACATCGGCTGCATGGTTAACGGTGCTGGCTTGGCCATGGGCACCATGGACATCGTCAACCTGAGTGGCGGTAAGCCTGCTAACTTCCTGGACGTTGGTGGCGGCGCGACTAAAGAGCGCGTTGCAGAAGCGTTCAAGATCATCTTGTCTGACGACAACGTCAAAGCGGTTCTGGTGAACATCTTCGGCGGTATCGTTCGTTGCGACATGATTGCTGAAGGCATCATCGGTGCTGTTGAACAAGTCGGTGTTAACGTTCCAGTGGTTGTGCGTCTGGAAGGTAACAACGCTGAATTGGGCGCTGAAAAACTGGCGTCTAGCGGTCTGAACATCATCGCTGCTACCAGTCTGACCGACGCGGCTCAGCAGGTTGTAAAAGCAGCGGAGGGCAAGTAATGAGCATCCTGATCGATAAGAACACCAAGGTCATCTGCCAAGGTTTCACCGGTGGCCAGGGCACGTTCCACTCCGAACAGGCGATTGCCTATGGCACGCAAATGGTCGGTGGTGTTACGCCGGGCAAAGGCGGCCAGACGCACCTGGGCCTGCCCGTTTTCAACACCGTGAAAGAAGCGGTTGAGAAAACCGGTGCGGAAGCCAGCGTGATCTACGTTCCGGCACCGTTCTGTAAAGACTCGATTCTTGAAGCCGCTAACGCTGGCATCAAGTTGATCGTGTGCATCACCGAAGGTATCGCGACGCTAGATATGCTCGAAGCAAAAGTAAAATGCGACGAGCTGGGCGTACGTCTGATCGGTCCGAACTGCCCAGGTGTTATCACGCCTGGCGAATGCAAAATCGGTATTATGCCGGGCCACATTCACCAGCCGGGTAAAGTCGGTATTGTGTCGCGTTCAGGTACTCTGACTTACGAAGCCGTTAAGCAGACAACTGACCATGGTTTCGGTCAGTCTACTTGTGTAGGCATCGGTGGTGATCCGATTCCGGGTTCTAACTTCATCGACATTCTTGAAATGTTTGAGAAAGACCCGAAAACCGAAGCGATCGTAATGATCGGTGAAATCGGTGGTACGGCTGAAGAAGAAGCAGCGGCTTACATCAAAGCCAACGTTTCTAAGCCTGTAGTTTCCTACATTGCCGGTGTGACTGCACCTCCTGGCAAGCGTATGGGCCATGCGGGCGCAATCATCTCTGGCGGTAAAGGTACTGCGGATGAGAAGTTTGCTGCCCTGGAAGATGCCGGTGTTAAAACCGTGCGTTCTCTGGCTGAAATCGGCGATGCACTGAAAGAAGTCACTGGCTGGTAAGCTATTGACCTCTAGTCGCACGCTATAAGGGCGCCCCTTGGGGCGCCCTTATTCGTTGGTTCACGGTTATCTTTTGGGTGTTTTATTGTCGGGTTCTCGGCGCAGCATTCGGTAGCTGTATAGAATGAATAGTGGCGCCCCCACCGCCAAATAGAGGTGGTAGCTCACCAGTCGCCAAACCAGGACGGCCGCTGAGGCCTGCTCGCGCTCCATCAAGGGCAGCAACAAACTGCCAACGCCCACTTCAGCGGCACCCGCGCCGCCGGGAAGAAAGCTAAGCTGGCTGGCCGCCATGGCCAGCATTTGGGTTAAAAATGTCCACATCCAGTCAGCATGTCCGCCCACGCCCAGCACCGCTATATAGAGCAAGCTATAGCGCATTAGCCAATGCGCAGTGGTTAGCATCATCATCGCGAGTAGCGTTGTGCGTGGAAGCGCGAGCGTGACCTTAAGCGCATGTCGGCATCGTAATAAACGGCGTGCCAGCCAGCGCCGTCGATAACGGCTTGGCCAGGCCGTTATAACGCCACCTGCACGTAGCAGGTTTGGTAAATAGCACATCACAACACTGACCAGCGTGGCCATAAGTGCTAAACCGACGAGCGCCCACTGCACTAGCGACTGATGTGGCCACTGAGTGTCGCTAACCAGTGAAAAGAGCACCAAGCCGCTCAGCATGGCGAGGAAAAACAGCAAATCACAGCCTTGGTCAATCAAGAACACTGCCGCCCCTTTGGCGGGCGGAAAGCCTCGTCGAACAAGCAGGATAAGTAGGGTGGCTGGCCCGCCACTCCCACCAGGCGTAGCGCACAACGCAAACTTAGACGCCAGTTCGATGCCCAGTGCGCCACGTTGACTGAGTTGCCCTGCACGGCCGCCTAACATTAGCCGCAATCTTGCTGCATTCAGGTTCCAACATAGAAACGCCAGCAGCAGCATTAACAGGAGTAACCCGAGTGGAAAGTGTTTAATGCGCTGTAGAGCCTCTGAGCCGCCCAGCCAAGCGGTAAGCATTAGCGGGGCCAAGAGCGCCCCAAGCAGTAGCAGGCCGTGCAACGGGCGAAAACGCAGTAATCGTTGGGGCTTAGTGGTGGTGGACGAGGGCATTGGGTCGTTCAATTTTACAAAGGTCGATGTAGTGCTCAAGAAGAGACTGGATAACGCTATCCCAACTGAGCTGGCGTTCGACAAAATGACGGGCATAACGCCCGCTGGCGGCGATGTCGTTACTAAACAATGCTGTACAGGCCTCTGCCATGGCACCGGGGTCGAGTGGTTGACAGAGAATGCCTGCACCTAGCGGCACATTTTCTGCCAGTGCACCGGCCCTGGCACCCACGATAGGTACACCGCAGGCCATCGCCTCTTGAGCGATCAAACCGAATGTTTCCCGAGTGCCCGCATGCAGCAGGGCATCGCTACTGGCGAGTGCTTTCGCCACCTCGTGCGCGCCACAGCAGCGATCCACGACAGTGACATTGTTGGGTACCTGATGGGGCATGCCAGGCCCCATCAGCAATAAATGATAATGGCTGCCGAGTTGGCGCATCGTTGCAAGTAGCACATCAATATTTTTCTCGCGGGAATTACGTCCCACAAAGATCAGCAGTTTTTTATCACTGGATATACCCATGCTTTGACGGAAAGAGGGGTCACGCTGCTGGGGGTGGAAATGGTTTAAATCGACCCCTAATGGCTGTACGCGAACGTTATCGACTCCCCACTCCTTTAAGCGATTAGCCATGGCGTTACAGGGGGCTAGCACGCTATCAAACTGGCAGTAGAGGTCTTTAACATAGCGTGTTAAGCGTTTCTCAACGTGGCGGCCAAAGCGATCTCCCATTAAGCGCGGAAGGTCTGAGTGATAAAACCCTACCACCGGTACCCCAAGCTTCTGTCCCGCAGCAAGGGCCGCCCACGCCGTCACATAAGGGTCACCAGCCTCGATAAGGTCTGGCTTAAGATCAATCAACGCATCCCGCCAGCGTGCCCTCCTTAGCGGGAACCGATACCCCTGGCCCAAGGGGAGATGTAACGCTGGCAAGGTGTGGTGATCGCCAAGACTATCGCGCTCTGCTCCTGGCACCAGCAAGCTGGTACGCAAGTGGGGAATGTCTGATAAAACACGGTGCTTGGCCTGTAAATAGGTGCGTACACCACCGCTGGCGGGGGCATAAAACATCGTCACATCTGCGATGTGCAAGCTAACCTCCAAACCCATAAAAGTGTCACCTTTTCACCATAAGGGAGAAATAAGTCAATTTGGCGACAACTGAGAAGAGGCCGTTGATTACCCGATTATCCGCGTTAAATCCCCATCAAATCACCTGGCGGTGACTCGCTTTCGCTCGTCTAATTACTTGACTAATGTTGGGGTTGGATTAATATACCATCCATATGGATGGTATATGGAATCCATTTGGATGCTTTTGTAAGTATTTTAAAATGTTTGAGCTGCTCTTACCTAGAGAGTTAGCGCAACGAGGAATGACACATGAGCGTGCATGAACTGCGCCGCAAATCCGGCGATTCCAGTGAGAAAATCACCATTAATCTTGGGGTAGTCGATCTGGGGCAAATCGACCTACTAGTCCAGGAAGGGTTTTATTCGAACCGCACCGATCTGATTCGCACGGCCATTCGTAACCAATTGGCGACACATGCCGAAGTGGTTAGGGAAACCGTAACCCGCAAGTCGTTCGTACTGGGGCTTGAACATTACAGCCGAGAAAACTTGGAGGCGCTGCAGTCGGCAGGTGAGAAGCTGCAGATTCAAGTTCTGGGGTTGGCCAGCATTGCTGACGACGTAACGCCGGAGCTTGCTCGCGCCACTATCGAGTCGGTTGTGGTGCTAGGTGCTCTGCATGCCAGTAAGGCGGTGAAGGCCGCTCTGGCAGACCGAATCCACTGAATTACTCACCACCGCATAGCGGAATTGGGGTATTGACCATGATCGGCGCCACTATGAATAAGCGAATGGAAGAAGCGACGCGACTGACGCGCGCAGGCAAGTTGCATGAAGCCATGGCACTTCTCCAGGGCGCCATACCTGAGTCGAGTGGGGAAGAAGCGCCAGTCCAGCCCTACCAGGGTGGCAATATCTTTGAGGGAACCTGTGAGGTTGTCGACGAAGATGGCACTGCATCGAAATCAAGGCCAACGTCGAAAACCTCGTCTTCTGCGTTTGGTCGCGGTCGGAAAGCCAGCGCGGGCGCGTTTACGTCTGGGCATTTTTCTAACCATGTTGGCTCGCGTGATTACAAGTTATATATCCCCAGTGGCCACAAGAGCCAGGCATTGCCGCTGGTGGTCATGCTACACGGCTGCACGCAGAATCCCGATGACTTTGCTGCTGGAACCAACATGAACCAGGTAGCTGAAGTTCAGCAATTTTGCGTGCTCTATCCCGCTCAGCCGGTCAGTGCCAACAACTCGAAATGCTGGAACTGGTTCAAGGCGGAAGACCAGCAGCGCGATGGAGGAGAACCTTCGATTCTGGCTGGCATGACCCGTCAGATCATAGACACCCATGGGCTCGATGCGAGCCGGGTTTATGTGGCAGGGCTCTCGGCGGGGGCGGCCATGGCAACGACGTTAGCGATGACCTATCCAGACCTGTTTGCAGCGGTAGGTGTTCACTCGGGGCTGCCCCACGGTGTAGCAAAAAGCCTTCCTGACGCGTTGGGTGCCATGCAAGGTGGCACGGGGCCGCTCGGTAATAGTGGTAAAAAGCCAGGAACCGAGTGGGCATCAGAAGTGCCCGCGATTATCTTTCATGGTGATCGCGACGCGACCGTGCATCCCAATAACGCAGATCGTGTTGCCGCTCAGTATGATGCATCACGTCCCGCAGGCGGTGCCAACAAGCCAACGGTAGAGAAGGGAAAAGCTGCCAATGGTCATGCTTACACGCGTACCACGCATCATGATGCGGCGGGTAAGCCATGCCTGGAGCAGTGGAAAATACACGGAGCTGGGCATGCCTGGTCAGGGGGAAGCGCGAGGGGTAGCTATACCGATCCCAAAGGCCCCGATGCCACGCAGGAAATGCTGCGCTTTTTCATGCAGCATCAGCAGGCCAACAAAAGGCAGTAAGTGACTGCCGCACAAAAATAACAACGGCGCCTGTAATGTAAGGCGCCGTTGTTGTCTATTTAGCCGGTTTATATAGAGGGTTTATATAAAAGGTTTTATGCCGTGGGCTTTGCCACCAGCGAACGGGTTTCTTCGCGGGCTTCCGTTAGCGCAACGCGCAGGCTGTCGCCCAGCTTGTAGCGCTCTTCGCCCTCAATCTGAATGCGGCCCTCTTTGTCATCAATGACCACTTTGGCTCGATCACTGTGCATCAGCGGGGCGGGTACGAAGGCGGTGGCACCGTTCTCCAGTAGGCGAACCCGCATACCGCCACGGTTGATCGCCATGATCTCCGCGTCGAAGGTGTCCTGATTCTGAGCGGCTGGCGTTAAGTAGCGTACGTAGAGCCAATCTTTTACGTCACGCTCTGCCATGCGGTTCAGGCGGCGACGCTCGGTCAGTTGCTCAGTGAGCTGCTGGCTGGCTTCCGCAGGCGCCTGTTCACCTTTAAGCACGCGCTTAATCAAGCGATGGTTGACCATATCACCATATTTACGAATCGGCGACGTCCAAGTGGCATAAGCCGGTAACCCTAGGCCAAAGTGCGGGCCAGGTTGGGCTGACATGCTGGTGAAGCCTTGGAAGCGACGCAGACGTGCGTCCAACCAGGCATCATCACGGCTTTCGAGGGCGCGCTTTAGCTCTTTGTAGTGAGCTAGCTCGGTCAGCGCTTCCTGGGCAACCTCGATTTCCTGGGTTGCCAAGAATTCTTGAGCAGATTCGGCTTTTTCAGGCTCAAAAGCGCGGTGCACATTAAAGATGCCGTGGCCGATATGCTTGGCGAGGAAATCCGCACAGCAAGCATTGGCGGCAATCATCGACTCTTCAATCATACGGTTGGCGATGCGGCGATCTTCGGTGCGAATTCCCAATACGTTGCCTGCCTCGTCCAGGTCGAAAACGTAGTCAGGACGATCTTTGAACACCAGGGCATGTTCGTTGCGCCAAGCGGTCCGCGCCTCTGTCAAATCACGCAGCGCTTTCAACTGCTCCGCGACATTGTCGGCGGGGGCCCAATCACCTTGACCGTCAATCCAGTCGGAAACGCGGTCATAGGCTAGTTTGGCGTGGGATTTCACGTTAGCAGCAAAGAAACGGTAATCACCCAGGCTGCCATCGGCATTAATGTCCAGCGAGCAGGCAAGGGCGGGGCGAGTCTGGCCTTCCCATAGCGAGCAGAGGTCATCTGCCAGCTGTTCAGGCAGCATCGTCACGTTTTGGCCGGGCAGGTAGACCGTGAAGGCACGCGTACGCGCTTCAAGATCGGCCGCATGGCCTTCTTCAACGTAGGCCGTTGGGTCAGCGATCGCAACGCTTAGCCGCCAACCGCCGCTTTCCAGCGCTTCCACGTGCAGCGCGTCGTCCATATCGCGGGTTTTTTCGCCATCAATAGTGAAGAAAGGCTGCGCCGTGAGGTCTTCACGGGTTAAACCTTCATCATGCAGTGGCCATTCGGTACCTGCATCCGGGCACTCCTGTTCCAGTGTATGGCGGGCGAGGGTGACGCGCCACGGAACAGCGGGGTCGTCGGACTTAGCTACCAGTTCATCAATTTGTGAGAAGAAACCGCGATCGTTCTCTTTCAGTGGGTGGCGTACCAGCCGCGCGACAACCCAGTCACCATCCGCAATGGTGGATTCATCCAGGCTGTTCTTAATGCGCGCCTTTAGCACGTTGCGAATCGAAGGGTGGTCGGGCACAACGGCTAAACGGTCTTCGCGCTTTTGCACACGGGCAACAAAGCGGTCAAGCCCAGCTTCGATCAGCTTTTCAGGCTCAACAGACTTTTTGTCGCCGTTTTCGTGGATCACCGCCTCGACGCGATCGCCGTGCATTACCTGCTTCATGGCGGGGGGCGGTACGAAATAGGATTCACCACTATCGGTTTCGAGAAAACCGAAGCCTTTTTCGGTGGCTTTAATCACCCCTTCAGCGCGTGGGGTGGTATCACGGATCTGTTGCTTGAGCTGGGCAAGCAATGAGTTGTTTTGCAGCATGTGTTCAATCAGTTGGCGAGAGTAGCCTGCCACTATACGGATTCCCAAAGGCTGCGCCAATCGTGGTTACCCCGAAGTTCGCTTTGGCCCCAAACTATCAACGATCTGCGTTCAATTTTGTAAGTGTGTTATCACCTTCTTGGGTAAAACTGACGTCACTATTCAACCATAGTTGTAGCTAATTGGTATTTGATTGGTATCTCATTGGGTCTATAGTGGTATTTAATTGGTATGGCCGCTACGGGGAGATACTCATGGACTCACGCTTTACTCAACTGCACCTTGACCCTCAGGGCGCAACACCGCTTTATCAGCAGTTAGCGCGCCAGCTAGAACAGGCAATTGAAACTGGCGCTTGGCAAGCCGGTGAGGCGCTGCCTTCTGAGCGCAATTTGGCCGAAAGCTTAGCGGTTTCGCGCATTACTGCCCGTAAAGCGTTAGATCGCTTAGCAGAGCTTGGACTCATTCGTCGAAGTCGTGGTTCTGGCACCTTTATTACCCCTCGCCTCAATCAGTCCCTGTCACGGCTTTCCAGTTTTACCGAGCTGCTGACCCAACGCGGCTTTACACCGAGCTCTCATTGGTTGGAGCGCAAGCTGGCCAACCCCAGTGCAGAAGAAAGTATGCGCCTTGGTCTGGGAGCTGATGCCCAGGTGGCCCGCCTTAAACGTTTGCGTTTAGCCGATGGGGTAGTGATGGCGGTGGAAGAAAGTTGCCTGCCCGTCTCGGTGCTGCCTGATCCGCTGGCGGTCGAGACGTCTCTCTATGCAACGCTGGAAGCGAGTGGGAAAGGGATTGCGCGCGCCTTGCAGCATGTTACTGCCATCAACGCCGGCGAAGAATTAGCGACGCTTGCTGAGGTGCCAGAAGGTCAGGCGCTGCTCAAAGTCACGCGACTTGGGTATCTCGCCGATGGCACCTCAGCGGAACTCACCATTACCTACTGCCGCACTGACTACTACGACTTTATGGTCGAGCTGACCCGCTAGGAGATTTTATGCAGTTTGGCAATATCCTCACCTCCGAGGGCTGGCGCCTGGGAGAGATCCATTGGGAAGAAGGGCGTATCAGGCGTATTGATGGCGATCCGGTAGACCCCGCTACCAACGAGCATCCACGCATTGTTCCCGGCTTTATAGATTTGCATGTGCATGGCGGTGGTGGCGCCGACACCATGGAGGGCGGCGAGGCGCTTGCCACGCTAGCGCGTACCCACGTGCGTTTTGGAACCACCCGTTTGCTTGCTACCACTATGACGGCGCCAGATGCCCAGATTCGTCAGGTGTTATGCGACGTCGCTAGCTATATGGAGGCGCAGGAGCCGGACGCCGCTAGGGTATTGGGCGTTCATTTGGAAGGCCCTTATATCAACCCCGGCAAGCTGGGTGCTCAACCCGCCCATGCGCGTAATGGTGTGATTGAGGAGGTGGACGAGCTGTGTGCTTTGGCCCCCATCCGCTTGCTGACACTTGCCCCTGAGTTAGCCGGCCACTATGCATTAATTCGCCATCTCAGCGAGCGGGGCGTGCGGGTTCAGCTAGGGCATACGCTTGGCAGCTATGAAGAAGGTGTGGAGGCAATGGCCCATGGTGCCTGCGGATTTACTCATTTGTTCAATGCCATGACCGGCCTACATCACCGCAAACCTGGAATGGTCGGCGCAGCGCTTGCTCATGCGCAGTACGCCGAACTAATACCTGATCTGCTGCATGTACACCCCGGTGCCATCCGTACTGCCTTACGCTGCATCCCTAATCTCTATGCTGTTACCGATTCCACCGCTGCGGCAGGCATGCCAGACGGTGATTACCGTCTAGGTGAGCAGACCGTCACCAAATGCCTGGGAGGTGTTCGTTTGGCTGACGGCACCTTGGCAGGCAGCACGCTGACCATGGATCAAGCTTTACGTAACTTCGTTAGTCTCGGCCTCTCCCTGGAGGATGCGTCGAACCGCCTGTCACGTTTTCCTGCCGATTTTCTGGGAATCGGCGACATCGGCCGCCTTCAAGAGGGCGCATTGGCTGATCTGGTCGTCCTTGATCCCCAACTTCAACTCCAAGCGGTCTATGTCGAGGGCCGTCATGTCTGTGGAAACGTCCAAGGAGCCTCTTAATGTCTCTGATGCTTGAAGAAACCCGCAACGCTCCCGAGCGTATTCGCGGTCAGCTGCAGCGCAATGCGCCGTTGCTCGCAGCGCTAGGCGAGCGTTTACGTCTCGCCGAACCTACTGCAGCGGTCACCGTGGCACGGGGCAGTTCGGATCACGCTGCCAGCTACTTTGCTTACCTGTGCATGAAGCGCAAAGGCATTCCGGTGGCCTCGCTGCCGCCTTCGCTAACCACACTGGCTAAAGCGCCTTGGCGGCTAACAGGGCAGCTGGCCTTGGCGGTTTCCCAATCTGGGCAAAGCCCTGACCTCGTCGCTATGCAGCAGTCGCTCGCTGCCGCCGGGGCTCGAACGATAGCGTTAGTCAATACGCCGCAGTCGCCTCTGGGCGCAGCCAGCGATAGTGAAATCCCTCTCTATGCGGGAGAGGAAAAGAGTGTGGCCGCCACTAAAAGCTACCTTGCCACGCTTTCTGCCATGGCGCAGCTCATCGGTCACTGGCAGGAAGACCGCTTGCTACTCGCTGCTCTGGAACAGTTACCAGAGCGGCTGACTCAGGCTCTGGAAATGGATTGGTCTCCTGCCATAGAGGCGTTGCTACACGCCGACAAAATGATGGTGATTGGTCGTGGGGCGGGTCTTGCTGTCGCTCAGGAAGCCGCGCTCAAGTTTAAAGAAACCTGTGCGATTCAAGCTGAATCCTTTAGCGGCGCCGAAGTCCGCCACGGTCCGATGGCGCTGATTGGCCCTGATTATCCGGTGCTGGTATTCGCGCCACCAGGACCCGAGCAGGCAGGCTTGCTGGAGTTAACCGAATGGCTCAACAGTGTCGGCGCCCGAGTAGTCCTTGCTGCCGACAAAAGCGTGGTACAGCGCAATTTGACCTTGGTAGATGCTGGTCATGAGGCCCTGCAGCCACTGTCGGTGATTCAGAGCTTTTATCAAATGGTGGCTGGCCTTGCAGAGGCCCGGGGAAGCGATCCAGATCGCCCTCGGCACCTCAATAAAGTCACCTGCACCCTGTAAACGTATAACAACAATCTTGGGAGTCTTCCCATGTCAGATTCTAGTCAATCATTAACACTGCAGGCCCCCGTGACGGGGGGTGTGGTACCCCTAATAGCGGTGCCTGATCCGGTTTTCGCCAGCCTAACTCTGGGAGAAGGCATTGCCCTCGATCCGTTGGGCGAGTGCCTGCACGCTCCCTGTGATGGTGAAGTGGTGCAGTGCGCTCGTACCCATCATGCGTTCACCTTGAGAACCGAGGCTGGTGTTGAATTACTGCTTCACTTAGGCCTGGATACGGTTGAGTTAAAAGGGAAAGGTATTGAGCCTTTGGTCGCTGTAGGTGATCACGTGCGCGCTGGCGACCCGCTGTGCCGCTTCGATGCCGATGCCTTAGCGCGGGGAGCAAGTGCGCTGATTACCCCACTGGTGATCACCGAGGCGGCTGGCTGGCAATTACTGCCGTCGAAGCACCGCGAGGGTGAGCAGGTTTCACTTGGTGAACCCTTACTGGTGCTAACCCGCACTGCCGTTGAGCTTGCCAATACACGTGCTAATGGGCCGTTAGTTGAGCGCCGGGTGATCTTAGCCTTAGCAGCGGGGCTGCATGCGCGACCCGCTGCCCGACTTCGCGCTATTGCTCGGAAGCATAGCGTAAGCCTGACGGTACAGCATGAGAGTTCAACTGATAACACTGACAGTGCTAGCGCGGATAGTCTTAGCGCATTAATGAACTTGAGCTTGGCCGAAGGCGCAACGTTAAAACTGACTGCCCAGGGAGAGGCTGCTGAGGCAGCGCTGGATGCCGCCGAGCGGCTGTTGACCACTCCAGAGGCGGAGGAGCACAGCGCGCCTGCTCCATCTACTTTAACCGCAGTGACACTTAAAGAGGGAGAACTGGCTGGCTTAGTGGCTAGCCCTGGTTTAGCCATCGGCTCGCTTGTCTCTTATCAATTGCCGCTACCCGCCGTTCCCTTGATGGGCGAGGGCGAAGCCATTGAAACAGCTCGCTTGAAAAAGGCGCTATTAAGCGTTGGCGAGGCGCTAGCCAGCGCTGAAGCGCAAGCAACGCGCCAGGGGCAGAGCGCCGAGGCGGAAATCTTTGCTGCTCATGGTGCCTGGCTAGAAGATCCCGATTTGGTTGCAGCAGCCGGGAAGCACATTGGTGAAGGGCGCAGTGCTGGCCAAGCTTGGCGTGAGGCGCTGGATACCGAAGCCGCACGGCTTGGAGCGAGCGGAAATACGCTGCTTGCCGCCAGGGTGGCTGATCTGCGCGACTTGCAGCGCCGTGTGATGGTGGAACTAAGCGACGACCAGCAAGCGGCACTTCCTGAACTGCCCAAGGGGGCCATCGTCGTTGCTGATGAACTGACACCCTCAGAGCTGGTGGCCGTTGCTACCCAACATCCTGCTGGGCTTTGTCTCGCGGGTGGCGGCACTACTTCCCATGTGGCCATTTTGGCACGTGCCCGAGGTATTCCCTGCCTCGTGGCCATGGGGGCAAGCCTAATCGACGCTGCTCATAGCGCCACAAACGAGAGCGTCATCCTAGATGCGGAAAATGGGCGCTTGGCGCTGACACCTAGCCCGGCTCAACGGGCGGAAGTGGCAGAGCGCATTGATGCTCGCCGTTATGAAGCTGAGAAAGCGCAGGCGTTAGCGCATGAGCCAGCGATCACGCTGGACGGGCGAGAAATTGAGGTATGCGCCAATATCGGTGGAGCCGAAGAGGCGCGTTTGGCGGCGGAGTCGGGCGCTGATGGTGTAGGCCTACTGCGCAGTGAGTTTCTTTTTCTTGAGCGAGATAGTGCCCCCAGTGAAGCGACTCAGCGTGACGAGTATCAGGCTGCTGTGAAGGCCTTAGATGGCAAGCCTGTGATTATTCGTACCCTGGATATTGGTGCGGATAAGCAGCTTCCTTATCTGCGCTTGCCTTCAGTGCCTAATCCGGCGCTGGGCGTGCGGGGTGCTCGTTTGTGGGCCAGTCACCCTGAATTGCTGGAGACCCAGCTTCGGGCGTTGCTTGGCGTCACACCGTTGGAAACGTTGCATATTATGCTGCCCATGGTCAGTGAAGTGAGTGAGCTACGTGATGTACGTCAGCGTCTGGAGGCACTGGCCAGCGAGATGGGGCTGACAGCGCGCCCGCTTCTGGGGGCCATGATTGAAGTCCCGAGTGCTGCGCTATGCGCAAGAAGCCTCGCGGTTGAGGCAGATTTTCTGTCCATCGGAACCAATGACCTGACTCAGTACACCCTGGCGATGGATCGAGAAGACCCAAGCCTCTCGGCGCGAGCTGATGTGCTGCACCCTGCGGTGCTGTGGCTTATTCAGACCACCGTAGATGGCGCGAAGGGGCACTGCCCCGTAGGAGTGTGCGGTGCTGCGGCTGGCGATGAGAAAGTGGCGGCGCTTCTGGTTGCGCTGGGGGTCAATGAACTGTCTGTGGAACCTGCGCGTGTACCTGCGGTGAAAGCCGCCCTGCGTTGCCTTAATGCTACCGCGCTGGCAGCTGAACTCCCCGCATTACTGGCCCTGGACGATGCTGTTGCTGTACGCCAGCACTTAAGCACGTGGCTGTCCCGGGCAAACCATACCGATATAACAACAACGACCCTTGAGAGGTGCTGAAATGTCTTCCATGACCTTCGGTTCCCGCCTGATGGGCGGGCTGCAGCGGCTTGGCCGCTCTCTAATGCTACCTATCGCGGTGCTGCCTATCGCAGGCCTATTGCTGCGTCTTGGCCAACCTGATCTGCTGGATATTGCCTTCATTGCTGGCGCTGGTGAGGCTATTTTCGCCAATCTGGCACTGATTTTTGCCATCGGCTTAGCCGTAGGCTTCGCAGATGATAGCAACGGCGCTGCTGGCTTGGCTGGGGTGATCGGCTACTTGGTGCTGGATGCGGTGCTTACCGCTCTCAACCCCGAGATCGATATGGGCGTGCTGGCAGGGATTATTTCCGGCAGCGTCGCAGGCCTGCTCTATAATCGTTACAAGTCGATTCAACTCCCTGAGTACTTGGCTTTTTTTGGTGGGCGACGCTTCGTACCTATTGCTACAGGGCTAGCTGCGGTGGCATTGGGCGTCGCTTTTGGGTTGATCTGGCCACCTATCCAGCATGGTATTGATTCCCTTGGTCAGTGGCTGATAAGCGCAGGCGAACTGGGGCTTTTCGTCTACGGAACGATCAATCGTTTGTTGATTGTGACTGGGCTGCACCACGTGTTGAATAGCCTGGTGTGGTTTGTTTTCGGTAGTTTCGAGACAGCCTCTGGGGTAGTGGCTAACGGTGACCTAAATCGTTTCTTTGCTGGCGACCCTGCAGCGGGGCGCTTTATGACCGGTTTCTTCCCAGTAATGATGTTTGGCTTACCAGCAGCCGCGCTGGCTATGTACCATGCAGCACCAAAAGGTCGCCGTGCCCAGGTGGGTGGCCTGCTACTTTCGCTGGCGTTGACGGCTTTCCTGACCGGTGTCACCGAACCCATCGAATTTACCTTTATGTTCCTGGCGCCGCTGCTTTATGGCATGCACGCGGTACTAACGGGCATTTCCATGGCACTGCTGCACTGGCTGGATGTGAAGCTTGGCTTCACCTTCTCTGCAGGGGCTTTCGACTTCGCACTCTCTTACGGACTCTCCACCAATGGCTGGCTGATGTTGCCTGTGGGGCTCGTCTATTTCGCCCTTTACTACACGGTATTTCGCTGGGCCATCGTCCGCTTTAATTTGCCTACTCCAGGGCGCGAGCCAGAGAGTACAGGGCCGGCAGTAGCCCCAACGCCGCTAGGCGAGCGTGGTCCCGCTTTTGTCACGGCGTTAGGTGGAGCCGGCAACCTGCAAAGCGTAGGTGCCTGCACCACTCGGTTGCGCTTGGTGCTGGAGAATCCCGAGGCGATCGATGAACCGGCCCTGAAGTCATTGGGCTCTCGGGGGATCATGCGTCTTCAGGGTGGCGGTCTCCAGGTGGTGATGGGCCCCATTGCAGATGGTATTGCAGATGAGATTCGACAAGCGCTCAAGCAAAGTGGAGCGGTGCTTGATTCCGACACCTCCTCGGGACATAACCCTGCCAGCCCCGCAAACTCTTCTCAACCGACTGCATTGCCCACCGAGGTGGCTCAACGCTGGATAGCGGCCTTAGGCGGCGATGCCAACGTGCAGCGGTTGGAGGTTCAGGCCCAGACACGCCTGCGAGTGGAGCTAGTCGATGGCGCTGGTCTAGACAGCGCGGCGCTTGACCAACTGGGGTGTAGAGGCATTCAGGCGTTGAGCAGTAATACATGGCATCTGGTCGTCGGAGATCAAGCCGCTGCTATCGCGCATTCACTAAGAACCTAACGCTCGTAATCGATACCCGTTACTCGGCACCTGCTGAGTAACGGGGAGCCGTGGCGATTTAGCCAAGACTTCTACGTCATAGACCCATGTTTATGGGGCAGCGTTGCGCTGCCCCACAGACCCCGCGCGTCTTAAAAACGTGCATATCACTGCAAAGCTCAATAAAAAATCAACAACAAGCGGGTACGATGCCATGCTGATATCAAGCATATTTACGCCCCAAAAAGGGCAGCCTTTAGGTCGCTTTGGTCAACTAGCCTTGGTCGGCACCTTATCTCTGGTTCCTTTGACGTCCTCTGCAGGTGAGCCACAGGGCTTTATGGAAGAGGCCAGTCTTCAGACCACTCTGTTTTATATCTACCGAGATCGTGATCGTCGTCAGGGAGGTATGGGGCCAGCTGGTGAGGGCCGTCCAGGGGCTTACGCTTCCAACCTGCAGCACTCTACCGCCAATCTGGCCGTCGACTTCTCGAGCGGTTATGCGGGGGGAGTTGTGGGGCTGGATCTAGCCGCCTTTGCCGCCTATGACTTTCAGAACCGCCACCAGGGTACGGAGTTTAATTTCCGCCCAGCGAGTACGCTCTGGGAGGAGCGCTGGGACGGCAAGGAGACGAATGGCGCCAGCCTTTACCGGGCTGCCCTCAAGTTGAAATTTGGCGATATGTGGGGGCGGCTGGGGTATCTGCAGCCTCAAGGCACCAGTGTCATCGCCCCGAACTGGTCTTTCCTACCGGGCACTTATCGCGGTGGTGAGCTCGGAGCCAGGATAGGTGACCTGTCGCTGAGCTATTTTCATGCCGACCGTTACAAAGCCCCCTGGTATCAGAGCTTCTACGAGTTCCGCCAAGCTGACGGAGAAACAATCGACTACCTGCACTCGTTGGGAGCGCGCTATGAAGTCACCGATGATCTGGTAGTCGAGGCAGCGTTTGGGCAAGCCCAGGGTTATATGGATCAAGGGTTCGGTAAGGTGTCTTATGCCACCCAGTTGAACGATTCCCCGCTGCGTTTGAGTTACCAGGCCTATGCCGCTCGTGATCGCCATGACGATGGCTCAGCCAACGACGTCTATGACGGCACTGCCTGGCAACAGGTGCTTACCGCTCACTATGGTCAAGGTGCCTTCGATTGGCGGCTTGAGTTTAGTTGGGTGCATGCGCCGGGTGCTCAGGGCTACTTCCTGCCGCGAATGACCACCCCTTATGCATCGTCTAACGGCCGCATGGACGTCTGGTGGGATGCCCGGTCCGACTGGAATCACGATGGCGAGAAGTCCCTCTACGCCGGTGTCACCTATGACCTGGAGGGGTGGCGTTTGCCCGGCTGGTCGCTGGGCGTGGCTCATGCGTATGGCTGGGATGCACGTCCCTACTCAGGTTTTGAGGACCCCGGCCGCCGCTTTAGTGAGTCCGCCTGGAACTTTGATGTGCATTACAAGGTTCAGAATGGCTGGGCCGAGGGCACGCGCTTTCAACTGCACTACACCCGCTACGACAACCGCACCGACTACGCCTCCTGGGGAGATGGCGGTTTTAAAAACGCCTTTCAGGATGAACACGACATCAAGTTCACAGTCGTGGCCCCTTTCTCGATTCTGTAATGCTTGAGGTGAGAACAATGACAAAATTGACAATGAAAGCCCTAACGGCACTGGCTGTCGGGATCGCAATCAACTCGGTGGCTGCCCAGGCAAGTGAAGCCACACAGCTTGGCGTGTCGTCTGCCCATGACTTGGCACAGCGGCTGGACGTGCAGTACACGATAACTGCCAACCAACCCCAGGCGCATAATATCGACTGCCAGAAGCTGGGGGCGGATTATGCTGCCTGTTTTACCGCTACAATTCTTTTGACCAACACCTCCGACGAGGCCATTGAGGCGAGCGACTGGGGCCTGTATTTCTCGAGTATTCGCCGCCTGCTGAAGATGGATCACCCTGAGCTGACGCTGACACGGATCACTGGGGACCTTCATCGGATCGAGCCTAATGACGCCTTTACCGGGCTGGGTGCTGGTGAGAGCCTGGAAATCCCCATCGTGGGTGAGTACTGGCAGCTATTCATGACCGATGTGATGCCCAACTGGTATCTGGCGGTGGATGATGAAACAGCGGTTATTGATAATACCCGTGATGAGCTACTGACGGACTTCGTGGGTGTGCCCGAGGGTGAGTTACTTATGCGCACGCCGGAGGATCGCAATGTGGTGATGACTGCCGAAACACGCTTCGAGCGGAACGCAGCGGCCACTGCAATACCAGCCGAGGCATTGCGGGGAGCCATTGTGCCAACACCGCAGTCATCTCGCCTGGGAAAGGCTACTCTCGATCTGTCTGAAGGGGTCAGCCTGGTGATGCCAATGCTGAGCGAGGCCAGCATAGCTGCACTGGGGGAGCGCTTCGAGCGGCTTGATATCCCCGTCAACGAAGGTGAAAACGGCCTGGTGATTCGCGCCCGTTTAGTCTCCGAGTCAGATGCCCTCGATGACGCACTGGCAAGGAAAGGGGGCTATCGCCTGCAGCTCGATGAGTCAGGTGCCGATATTCTGGCCTTTGACGCCGCTGGGGCTTTCTACGCTGTACAGTCGCTTATAGCGGCCACGGATGAAGCAGGGCTAGTGCCAGCGATGGACGTTGATGATGCTCCGCGTTACGACTACCGCGGCGTCATGCTGGACGTGGCGCGGAACTTCAAAGACAAGGCCTCAGTGCTGCGTTTGCTCGACCAAATGGCCGCCTACAAGCTCAATCGTTTCCATTTCCATCTCACCGATGATGAGGGGTGGCGGCTGGAGATTCCGGGGTTGGCGGAGTTAACCGAAGTGGGCAGCAAGCGCTGTCATGATCTGGATGAAACGAACTGCCTGTTACCCCAGTTGGGCTCTGGGCCAGCGGCCGACACGTCCGGTAGCGGTTTTTATACCCGAGAAGATTATATCGATATCGTGCGCTATGCCGAGGCACGCCATATTCGGGTAATACCTGAGATTGATATGCCTGCTCACGCTCGCGCCGCCGTGGTGGCTATGGAAGCGCGGCACCATCGGCTGCTGGAAGAAGGCGATAGTGTGGCAGCCAACGAATATCGGTTAATCGACCCCGAAGATATGTCCAATACGCTGTCGGTTCAGCTCTATGACCGCCGCAGTTATCTCAACCCCTGCCTTGAGTCAACGCATCGCTTTGTTGATAAGGTAATGGGCGAAGTGGTATCGATGCATCAGGAGGCGGGCCAAACGCTGGAGAACTGGCACTTTGGTGGTGACGAGGCCAAAAATATCCTGCTGGGCCATGGTTTTCAGGATATCGATGCCAAAGAAGCGGTCGACTGGCGAGGAACCATCGACCAGCGTGACCAGCACCATCCCTGGGAAGCATCACCGATTTGCCAGCAGCGCATTGCCAGTGGAGAGGTCGCTTCTGTTGAAGAGCTACCAAGCCGTTTTGCCCTGCAGGTTAACCGCATCGCCAATGCTTACGGGATACCCCGCATGTCGGCTTGGCAGGATGGTCTTAAGCATGTGGAATCCGCCGCAGAGTTTGCTACGCCGCAGGTAGCGGTCAATTTCTGGGACCCGCTGTTTTGGGGCGGCAGTCAGTCGGTGGCGGAGTGGCAGTCGCGGGGCTATGAGGTGATTCTTTCGAGCCCAGATTATCTCTACTTCGACATGCCCTACGAGGTGAATCCCTACGAGCGGGGTTACTACTGGGCAACACGCTTCACCGACACCCGCAAGGTGTTCTCCTTTGCCCCCGATAATCTGGCACAAAATGCCGAGACCTCGGTTGACCGGGATGGCAACACCTTCCGTGCCGAGAGCGTTGAGGGGTGGCAGGGCGCTCGGGGAATTTCCGGCCAGGCTTGGGGGGAGACGGTGCGCAGTGAAGCCCAAATGGAGTATATGATCTTTCCACGCTTGCTGGCGTTGGCCGAGCGAGCTTGGCACCGAGCCGAGTGGGAACTCGGTTATCGACCTGGTCAGGTGTTCGTCGGTGGCGAGACGTCCTTCGTCGACCATGAGACGTTGACCGAGGACTGGCAGCGTTTTGCTAACCTGCTAGGGCAACGCATCCTTCCCCGTTTGGAACAGGATGGAATCGCTTATCGTCTGCCCTTGCCAGGAGCTCGAATCGAAGCGGGTAGGCTAGAAGCTAATGTGGCTCTGCCAGGAGTGGCTATTGAGTACTCCCTGGACGATGGGGTGAGCTGGCAGTCCTATCAGGACAGCGCGCCACCCCAGGTGGAAAACACCACGGTGCTATTACGCAGCATCGGTGCCAACGGTCAGCAGCATAGCCGTGTCGTGACGCTAAATTAACCACCGTTAATATAGCGAGGAGCCCTTCAAGGCGGCGTTGCCTTGGAGGGCTTTGTCCGGCTGGGAGCGGCAAGCGTAATCGGATAAGCTGAGAAGTTCTATCATCAGGAGTGCACCATGACACCACGCCTTATCGTTTCCGACCTTGACGGTACGCTGTTAGGCAGCGACCACCGACTGCACGAAAGTACTATTGAGGTGCTAAGGGCTCTTGTAACGCAAGGCCATCATGTTGCGCTGGCTTCTGGTCGCCATTACCACGACATGCGGGTATTTCGCGATCAGTTAGATATCCCGATCCATTTGATCAGCACCAATGGTGCGTATACCCACGACCCCGCTGGCACGCTGTTGAGCGCGACGCATCTTGAACCAGCCCATGCCGAAACACTTATTCAGCTGCCGCGCCCGCCCCAGGTGCGGCTCAGCCTTTACCGTGAAAACGGTTGGCATGTCGATGCCGAGGCACCACATCTACTGTCATTGCATGCATCGACTGGCTTTACTTACGAGGTCGTGCCGCCGGAAGAGATGGATGCCAAGGGTGTTGGTAAAGTGCTCTATCTGGGCGACCCAGATTCATTAGCGCAACTGGAAGCGCAGGCCCATCAAGCATGTGGGCAGAGTTTACATATTACTTACTCCACCACGGATGCTCTGGAAATCATGGCCGGAGGCGTCAATAAAGGTGTGGCCTTAACGGCGCTGCTGGAAACGTTAAAGCTGACACCGGCAGAGTGCTTGGCCTTTGGCGATAACCTGAATGATACCGAAATGCTTAACCTGTCAGGGGAGGCCCAGGTAATGGCCAATGCCCACCCCGCACTATTTGATCGTATAGAGGGGGCTGAACGTATCGGCCACCACGGCGAAGCTGCTGTTGCCAAGTGGCTTCAAAAGCGCTTTGGGCTGTAAAAAACGCTTCGCGCTGCAACCTTGGTCGATGGCCGCTTGCGATAGGGTGGCCACTCCACCATCATCTAGCCCCGACAACGATAATAACGAGTGATATTAACCCAGGGGCGCTTTGCTACCATGACTACCACGCCTGCTACCTTGATGGTCGTTGATGACGACTCGGAAATTCGCGAACTACTGGCAGACTATTTAGGACGTCACGGTTATCAAGTGCTGACCGCCGACGGAGCGGATTCGCTGTATCAGCAACTGGCCAAGCAAACGCCAGACTTGTTGATTGTTGACGTTATGATGCCGGGGGATGACGGTTTTACCATCTGCCGAGAACTGCGCAAAACCAGCGACATACCGATTATTATGCTCACCGCTAGTGCTGATGATACTGACCGTGTTTTGGGACTCGAATTGGGTGCTGACGACTATATCGCTAAGCCCTTTAATCCTCGCGAGCTGCTGGCGCGGATTAAAGCGGTGCTGCGCCGAGCCCGTCCTGCTGCAGCAACTGTCGCGACAGCCCAAGAGGCCCGCCGGGTGCGTTTTGGTGACTGGCAACTTGACCGCATGACCCGCGAACTGATTGATCAGGAAGGTATTCGGACCGCACTTTCCGGCGCAGATTTTCAACTACTGCAAGTGTTTCTGGAGCGGCCTGCCACGGTCATTACCCGGGATGATCTCTACACATTGACCCGCGGACGTGAAGCACCACCGTTGGATCGCTCGATTGACGTACATGTGTGCCGTTTGCGCCAGCGGTTGGGGGAAGACGCGCAGCACTCTCAACTGATTCGTACTGTGCGCGGGGCTGGCTATGTGCTGACCGCCAAGGTTGAACCCACTTCGTGAAAGGCGTAAAGCGCAAGCTCGCACGTTGGTTACCCAGCAGTCTACGCGGGCGCTTTGTGATTATTATGATTGCGGGCGTTCTGGCCGCTCAAGCGGCCAGCTATGCGCTGTGGACTTCCCAGGTGCGGGCCAGTCAGCTTGAACAGTTAGATGAGCTGTCCAGCAACATGGCCTTCAGCATTGCTTCGACCATGCGGTTTTTCCGTTCGCTGCCGGTAGATTACCGGCACATTGTGCTGGATCAACTGCGTAGCATGGGCGGCACGCGCTTTTTTGTCAGCGTGAATGAGCGGCGCATTCCTGTCGACGATATTGGCAGCGGCCCGGAAAAAGAGGTCGTGGTGGACAATGTGCGCTCTATTTTGACCCAACAACTCTCCATTGATGATGTGGTGGTGGAGTTTTCCCGCCCGGACACTTTGCGCGTGTTTAACAATGAAGTGCTGCTTTATGATTTACCACCTCGTTGGGGGCAGCACAGTTTGTTAATGGAGCCACTGTCTCCACCTATCTTAGTGGTTCAACTGGAACTAGCCCCCGATACCTGGCTTTACGTGGCCACACTGCTTGGCGTGCCAGATATTTTTAGCGGCTATCGTTGGCTTTCTGAAGAGCGTTTATTAGTTGGCGTGTTGTTGGTGCTCAGTGTGTTAGCACTTTCCCTGCTAGGCATTACCAGTGTGACCCGCCCGTTGGCGCGGCTTTCAAAAGCGGCACGACAACTGGGAGATGACTTGGATAGCCCGCCACTCAAAGAGAGCGGCCCTAAAGAAGTGGCCGCCACCGCGGTGGCCTTTAATCGTATGCAGCGGCGTATTCGCGAACAGATTGATGAGCGCGAGCGGCTGTTTTCGGCGATTTCTCATGATCTTAAAACCCCCATTACACGGTTACGACTGCGGGCTGAAATGCTCGATGACCCCGCTCAGCGCGAACGTTTTTGTGCCTCGCTTGACGAGTTGACCGAACTGGTCAAAGGCGCACTGGCCTCGGTAAAAGGGCTGGACCTGCATGAAGATCCGCAGCCCACGGATCTTAACGCGCTGCTGTTGGAAATTGCCGAAGGGCTGCGTTTGCACGGGGGCGACGTGTCACTCTATGGCACTGTGTTACCACTGACCGTTAAGCCGCTGGCGCTGAAACGCTGCTTGGCAAACCTGCTTGAAAACGCAGTGTTTTATGGCCAGAAAGCAACCGTAACGCTGGAAGAGCAGGCGGGTGTCGTGACGTTGCATATTCATGATAATGGCCCCGGCATTCCTGATGCGCAGCTTTCCCGGGTGTTTTCACCTTTTGTGCGCCTGGAAGCCTCTCGAAGCCGTTACACTGGTGGAAGCGGCCTGGGGCTTGGCATTGCCAGGCATATTGCTCGTGCCCACGGGGGCGATATTGTCTTATCTAACCACTTGTCTGGTGGGTTGGTGGCCACGTTAACGCTACCGCGCCAAACAAGTGTTACTGACTTGTAATAAAACCCTAACACTATTAATAAATTGCCAAGACTATGCAGGACTCGGTAACTCCCGTTGTGTGCCTGGGTGGCGTACTCTGCTGTGAGTCGTTCAATCGATCATCAGCAACGACATCTCATAAGCACAAAAACAACAGCACAATAACAACAGCAGGAGCTATTCATGCCGATTACCAATATGCCCGTTTTTAACGTCCCCACATTTAAAAAATCCGCACTCGCGTTAGCCCTGGTGGCTGGTACCACCATGGCGGCCAGCGCCGCCCAAGCTAACGAAGTTGAAGTACTGCACTGGTGGACATCCGGCGGTGAAGCCCGCGCGGCAAACGTTCTCAAAGAGTTAATGGAAGCTGAAGGCTATGGCTGGCAGGATTTTGCCGTGGCTGGTGGCGGTGGTGAAACCGCCATGACTGTACTTAAATCTCGTGCAATGTCCGGCAACCCGCCTTCCGCCGCGCAAATTAAAGGCCCTGAAATTCAAGAGTGGGGCGAACTTGGCCTGTTGGGTGATTTAGACGACGTCGCCACTGCTGAAGACTGGAACGACCTGCTGCCTGAGATTGTTGCCGATATTATGCGTTACGACGGCCAGTACGTTGCCGTACCAGCGAACGTTCACCGAGTTAATTGGCTGTGGGCCAATCCTGACGTGCTAGAAGCCGCAGGCGTTGAGATGCCTACCACGCTTGAAGAGCTATTTACCGCCGGTGAAGCCATTCGCGAAGCTGGTTTTGTACCGCTAGCCCATGGCGGCCAAGCGTGGCAAGACGCGACGGTGTTCGAGAGTGTCGTGTTGGGCAGTCAAGGCACCGAGTTTTACCAGCAGGCGCTGGTGGAGCTAGACCCTGAGGCGCTGGGCGGGGAGCAGATGATTACGGCACTTGAAGACTTTAAGCGCCTGCGCGAGCTGATGGATCAAGGCATGTCAGGCCGCGATTGGAACATTGCTACCGCGATGGTGATTGAAGGTGTTGCAGGTTTTCAGCTAATGGGTGACTGGGCTAAAGGGGAGTTCACCGCCGCAGGCCTTACCGCTGGTGAAGACTATCTGTGTGCTGCCGCCCCAGGTACTGAAGACGCCTTTACGTTTAATATCGACAGTCTGGCGATGTTCCGTGTTACCGACGATGCTGAACGTGATGCCCAGCAAACCCTGGCGCGCCTAGTCTTAGAGCCGACCTTCCAAGAAGCCTTTAACCTCGCCAAAGGTTCCATTCCAGCGCGGCCTGATCTGGATATGAGTGAGTTCGATAGTTGTGCCCAGCAGTCGCTTGCCGACTTCCAGCGCACTGCTGATGAAGGGGGCTTAGTTCCCAGCATGGCCCATGGCATGGCGGTACGCGCTGATGTTCAGGGAGCAATCTTTGATGTCGTGACCAACTACTTCAACGATACCGATATGCCTGCCGAAGAAGCCGCCCAACGGTTAGTGAGTGCGGCTGAAACCGCCTCTTTTTAAGCCACCGCGTACTTTTTTATAAGTGACGTAACTAGCGCCGCCGCAACGACGGCGCTAGCGGTTGACTGGCGAGGAATTATCTCATGAGCGAACCCACGACGCGCACTGCAGTGCGACCGACGGCGTCTGGCTGGCTGCAAGCTTGGCTACCACGCCTGGTGCTAGCCCCTTCTGTAGCGGTGTCTCTGTTTTTTGTTTACGGCTTTATGCTGTGGACCTTTGTGCTCTCTCTAACCAGCTCGCGCATGCTGCCAAGCTACGACTTTGTCGGTTTTGGCCAGTATTCGCGGCTGATGGCCAACGAGCGTTGGTGGGTAGCGTCCACCAATCTAATGGTGTTTGGCGTTCTATTTATTGCGATTTGCCTGGTGATTGGCGCACTGCTGGCAATTTTATTGGATCAGAAAATTCGCCAAGAGGGTGCGTTGCGCACGATTTATCTCTACCCCATGGCGCTGTCGTTTATCGTCACCGGTGTGGTGTGGAAGTGGCTACTCAACCCGCAGTTGGGCATCCAGGCGATGGTGCAAAGCTGGGGGTTTGAGTCGTTTCGCTTTGACTGGATCATTAACCCGGATATGGCGATTTATACCCTGGTGATTGCTGCGGTTTGGCAGGCATCTGGCTTTGTGATGGCGCTCTTTTTGGCGGGGCTGCGGGGTATCGATGACAGCATCGTCAAAGCGGCTCAGTTAGACGGTGCTAGCCTGCCGCGCATTTACTGGCGAGTAGTGATGCCTTGCCTGCGCCCGGTAGTGTTCAGCGCGGTGATGATTCTGGCCCATATTGCGATTAAGAGCTTTGACTTAGTGGTAGCGTTAACCGGCGGCGGGCCTGGCTACGCCACCGACCTACCGGCCACCTTTATGTACACCCATGCCTTTAACCGTGCCCAGATCGGGCTTGGCTCCGCCAGCGCCATGTTAATGCTCGGCGGCGTTCTGGCTATTTTGATTCCTTACCTCTATTCCGAATTAAGGAGCCGTAAACATGGCTAACGTGATTCGTCGGCAAACGCCCGCCGCGCGGCTTTTGCGTGCCGTGCTTTATGGCGTACTTATCGTGGCGGGGCTGTTTTATATCCTGCCGCTGGTGGTCATGCTGATGACCTCTATCAAGCCGTTGAGTGAAATTAGCGCGGGTACGCTGCTGTCACTGCCGCAAAATCCAACCCTTGAACCCTGGACGAAGGCCTGGGGAGAAGCGTGTACCGGTATGCGCTGTGAAGGGGTAGGTGGCTATTTTTGGAACTCCTTTGCGATTGTGATTCCGGCGGTGCTGATCTCCACCACGGTCGGGGCGCTAAACGGCTATGCATTGACCAAATGGCGCTTTAAAGGCTCTGAGTTGGTCTTCGCGCTGATGCTGTTTGGCTGCTTTATCCCGTTTCAGGTGGTGCTGCTACCGATGGCACAAACCCTGGGCTGGTTAGGGCTTTCCAGCTCACGTGCAGGGTTGATTTTGGTTCATGTGGTCTTTGGCATCGCCTTCACTACGCTGTTTTTCCGCAATTTTTATGTCGGGATTCCTAACGAACTAGTGTCGGCAGCGAAGCTGGATGGCGCGGGGTTTTTCCGTATTTTTTGGCGCATTTTATTGCCGGTTTCCGCGCCGATTATTGTGGTGTCGGTGATTTGGCAGTTCACCCAGATTTGGAACGACTTTCTGTTCGGCGTGGCGTTTTCGGCCCACAACACCCAGCCGGTGACGGTGGCGCTCAACAATCTGGTGAATACGTCCACCGGTGTGCGTGAGTACAACGTCGATATGGCCGCGGCGATGATTGCTGCGCTGCCAACGCTGGTGGTGTATGTGCTGGCCGGAAAGTATTTCGTGCGCGGGCTGACGGCAGGCTCCGTGAAAGGCTAATAACAACTAAGTGAATGGCAGCAACCATTTCTAGACGGTCAGAAGCAGCCCTCGGCGGGGGCGCTGTGAACCCATCCATGGGCGCTACTTTCGCCATCCATGGCGAAAGACCCCCGCTACGGGCTGCTTTTGACCGATCCAACTAAGTGGAGTTTGTCAGTCGCTTTACAATAGGATTTTCATTATGGCAGCGTTAGAAATTCACAATGTGCGCAAAGAGTTCGGCAGCGAGCGGGTGCTGAAAGATGTCAGTATTTCGATTGATTCTGGTGAGTTCCTGATTTTGGTGGGGCCATCTGGCTGTGGTAAATCTACTTTGATGAACGCCATCGCTGGGCTTGAGCCCGTGACTAGCGGCAATATCTATATCGACGGCGAAGACGTCACTTGGCGCACGCCCGCTGAACGGGATATTGCCATGGTGTTTCAGTCCTACGCGCTTTATCCCAGCATGACCGTACGGCAAAACATCAGCTTTGGCCTGGAAATGCGCAAGGTGCCCAAAGCCGAGCGTGTCGCTGCCGTAGAGCGCGTGGCCGACCTGCTGCAAATCTCTCACCTGCTTGAACGTAAGCCTGCCCAACTTTCCGGTGGCCAGCGCCAGCGGGTGGCGATGGGGCGGGCGCTGGCCCGTGAGCCTAAGGTGTATCTATTTGACGAACCGCTATCAAACCTGGACGCAAAACTACGGGTAGATATGCGCACCGAGATTAAAAAGCTCCACCAGCGCTTAGGCACCACGATTGTTTACGTCACCCATGACCAAGTTGAAGCAATGACCCTGGCTGACTGTATTGCCGTGATGCGCGATGGTCATATTCTTCAGCTTGGCAGTCCCGATGAGGTGTATAACAACCCAGTCGATATGTTCGTCGCGGGCTTTATGGGCTCACCATCGATGAACTTTATTCGTGCGACGCTGGAAGCGGCGGGCGATGGCTATGCATTGCGGATTGCCACCCCTGACGAAGACGATGTTCTGCTGCCATGGCCCTCTGAACGCAACGCAGCGGGGCTCGTTGAACAGCTGAATAAGCCGATTATCCTCGGTCTGCGACCAGAACACTTCAGCGAAGAAGATGTGCGGCTAAGTGAGCAGGCGGAAGGGACGTTAATGGAGGCCAAGGTAAGCGTCGTTGAGCCGACCGGTGCCGATATTCTGCTACGCCTGCCGCTCGGTGAGCAGGAAATCACTGCCAGAGTAGGGCCTAAATGCGCAATTGCCCCCGGCGAACGCCTGTCGCTGCGAGTCGATATGGCCCGCGCAGTGCTGTTCGATGCCGAGACTGAACAGCGCTTGGCGTAAATAAGTCGGCCTCCCACAAAGGCATTCAGCGCTACTTTGTGGGAGGGGGCGTTCGCTTACGAAATGCGCTTACTTTTAACGACGCGTGGCGGGGGCAGTGTCTTTATCCAGCCGTTTGATTTGCCGCCACAGATCTTGGCGGAGGTCGGCCAGTTTGGGCTGTTCTTCTGGGGTAAAAGCCACAGGGCGACATAGACGCTGGGCGCGAAGCCCCAAACGGGCGCTCAGCAAGCCGGTTGCCAGGCCTTGGCCCGCACGGGCGGAAAGCCTGCCTGCCAAGTCAAGTGAGAGCATATCCATACTGGCATCGGTGGCCAGTTCGCTGGCTCCGGCAAAGGCCATGTTGTGCAGCACATTGCGAAAAAGCCGCAAGCGACTGGCATAGCCTAGTTCCAATCCATAAAGTCGGCAGAGTCTGTCGACCATGGCAAGGCTACGCCAGGCCACCAGTGCCATATCCACTAACGTCAGCGGGCTGATAGCCACCATAATGGCGGTTTCACCAGACATACGGGTAATCAGCCGTTGGGCTTCGCGGTCGCGGGGTGCCAGTAGGTGGTAGCGCAGCAGCGTTTGTATCTCTTCACCGCTGTGGTGAGACTGGCAGGCGCGTTGAAATGCCAGCCAATGCGGGTCATCGTCGCTCAGTTTTAGCTGGCGCTTAAGCTGCTCTGCCATGGATTGGGCTTGTTTGGTAGAGCGTTGTGGCAGTTCGGCTAAGTCATGGCGTAATCGGTCGTGGCGCTTCAAGCGGCGCAGACGGCCAAGCTCTTTCAACAACGACAGTCCGCCTAAACCAATCAAACTAATGCCAAACAGCTGCCAGGCCATGGTCATCCACTGTGACTGGGAAAAGGCGTCCGGAATGCCGGTGGCCAGTTCCACGGTGCCTAAAGTGGCGCCTCCCGCCAGGGCAAACATCAACCCCCAGCGGCGTTTGCGGGGTGTACCTAGGCTTGCTTCTGGCAGTGCTTTGATGTCTGCCTGGGTGGTCAGCGGTTGATGCGATTCAGTCGCTGCAAAGCTCTCACGCTGACGCAGCTGTTCTGCGCTGGGGGCGGGTGTTTCATCCGTCTGGAAATCCCGGCGCGGCTGAGGGTTGCTCATGTCAATTTATCTCCAATCAGCCAGTCGATAGCAGCGTCCATACGGATGTGCGAAAGCGCTTCGCTGTCAACGGACATCGGGCGAAAGCTGGGGAAATCGAAGCCCTGATGCTGCCAAAAGTCGGGTTTCGGTAGTCGGTTGGGCACGTCTCCTGGGTAGACCAGAACGTCTTCGCCTTCCAACGTGGTGCCTTTTAGCGCGGGCGTCCGCTTACCTTCGTGGAGTACTTCCCTGGCGTCGGTAGCGCGTATGGCTGCCAGTGACAATGCCTTCACCGGGATGTCGGCAAAGCGCAGGTCTTTAAGCGGCTCAGCAAGTAACGCCTCTAGCAGTTGCACAATATTGCCGTGCTGATCAGGCGTCACGTGGTCAGCTTTGGTCGCAGCGATGGCGAGACGGTCAATTTTCGGCGCAAACAGGCGCGTCAAAAGGCTGCGCTTGCCGTAATCAAAGCTTAGCATCAACTGGCGCAGCGCCTGGGAAAGGTCTTCAAAGCGTTCCGGCCCGGCATTAAGTGCGCCGAGCACATCTACCAATACAATCTGGCGATCAAAACGGCGAAAGTGATCACGATAAAAGGGCCGTACCACTTGCTGCTGGTAGTACCGAAAGCGTGCTGCCAAGGTGGCGTAAATACTAGTATCGGGTAGTGCTTCCAGGGTTTCTTTTGGTGCTTTTAATTCAGGCAGCGGAAAAAATTGCAGTACTGGCGCGCCATCTAGCTCACCTGGAAGCAAAAAACGGCCCGGCTGGAGATCGGAAAATCCTGCCTGTTTGGCCCGGCGAAGACCTTGGGCATAAGCATCAGCAAGGGCTGCCAGTTTGGCTTCATCAGCCTCGGCGGCAGGGTCTAGTTGTTCAGCCTCAGCTAGCCATTCGCTGAACAATACCTTCCGGTGCGGCCCTTCATGGAGTGACTGCGCTTGGCACCAGCTATAAAAGTCGTGCTGCAACAGGGGTAAATCCAGCAGCCACTCCCCTGGGTAATCGAACAGGTCGAGGGTTAGGTGGGCAATATCCGGTGTAAACCAGCCCTGTTGAGCAGGACGGTAGCGTAGCTGCAAGCGCAGCTCGCTAATGCCACGGGTGGGTTCTGGCCAGCGTGGCGGAGTATCACGCAGCGCCGCCATGCCAGGGTCATAGGGGAACCGCGGCACGCCAAGGTCGGGCTGGTTCAACCGTTGTGCGCCTAGCAAGCGCCCTTCACGGGCAGCCGGTAGCAAGTCTAGTTGAGCCTCCACTCCAGCGTGGCGCAGCTGGTTAACCAACGACGTTAGAAACGCGGTTTTCCCTGCTTGAGACAGCCCAGTTACGGCCAGCCTTAATTGCCGATCACGGCCTCGCTCTAATAAATTGCTCAGTTCGCGACTTAACGGCTGGCGCATCCTATTAATTCCTTATTAATACAACCTGGGAAAGCATGGGGAGGGTGGCGATGATAAACCCGACCACGGCGACGCTATACCCTGGCCAGCGACGCTGCATTTTCTGCGCAAGTGTTAAGCCAACTAAGCATACCACCATGCCTATCAGGTTAAAGGCAAGCGTGGCAGCCTCCAGCCATTGCTGTGGGTCCATCGTGTCTCCCTTGAAAATAGTGGTTGCCTTGATGATAACAAAGCGTTGATGAACCGAGGATTAACCGCGGCTTAATGTCGTACCTAACAGGTGTTGTGCACCGGGTACTAGCCATACTGGATCCAGGCGGGTATTGGCAGCTTCGACACAAAAAAAGTGGCGTGCCGCGTCGGCAGGCGTATCGCTGGGTAACTCGCTATCTGGGTGCCACACCACGGTAGAGTCACTGGATTGTTTGGCAATACGAAGCGTACGCTGGCCGTCGCTCAACAATACGGCTTCGTTGGTGTGATAGATACGGTCGACGGCTCCGCGAATGGCCAGCGTGCCTTGCTGTTGGTCTTCGGCAAAGTCGCGCAGTTTGTCTAGATAGCGTGCGCCTGCCAACCCTTCCAGACGGCACTGGTGTACATCATTAACAGCTAGGTAGGTATGAAGTGCACCGCTGATTTTGACGGGTGCTTCGCCAATGTTTTCGCTGATCAATTCGACGTTCAAGCGTTGTGCGTTAGCTTGAATGACCACGCGTGCGGATAGTTGACTATGCAGGGAATCAACAGGAGAGAGATGAACTTCAATACCTTCAGCATGATCATCCACCGCATCTAAGCGCCACTGAGCGTGACGAGCAAGCCCGTGGAAAGGGCCGTTACGATCAGGGCTTTCATCGGCATAGCGCTCGTCGCCAAACCAGGGCCAGCATAGGGGGATGCCGCCACGAATCGCACCAGGAAGCGCCTGTGGTGTTGGTGTGACCCAAAGCCAGCTAGTGTCGTCAGTGGGTTGAAAATGCAGCACTTGGGCGCCCTGTAGGCTAATCGCCATTTCTCCCCAAGCCATCTTAAATAGCGCTATGTCGCGCCCTTGCCAATTTATCTGTTGGTAGCCGTCTACATCGGACAGTAATTGCTTGAGAGAATCGGGAATCATAGGGGGTCCTTGTTCGGAAGGGCATCAAGTGGGCAGAACAGTCGCGCCGTGTGCTATGGTAGGACAAGCAACTGTTGTAGGTAAAACGTTGTAGGTAAAACCCTGACTAAAGTGAAAATCAAGGAGGCACTATGGGCTTTATTGCGTGGTTGATCATTGGTGGCTTGGCTGGCTGGATCGCTGGCAACATCATGCGTGGCGGTGGTTTTGGCATTTTGGGCAATATTGGTGTCGGTGTTGTTGGTGCGGTGCTTGGCGGGTTTTTATTTAGCCTGTTAGGACTTCAAGCGGGTGGCTTTATCGGCTCGTTGGTGACAGCAACCGTCGGTGCAGTCGTGTTGTTATGGATAATCAGTAAAGTTAAAAGCGCTTAGTGTAGCCAGCCCAGTGCATTATTTGCTGCCCGGCCTTGTGCCGGGCAGCGCTGTTTTAAGCGCTCGGTTTTAGCCTCGTTTTACATTTCTTCTCTATCGGCCTTAGCGCCACTTTCCGTTACACTATGTCCTTTTAGCAATGCCATTTTGACGGTGTCATTGTAACGACGTCTCTTTTAGGCGGCCTCACTTAGTAGGCTGCCAACTCTTTTTTGTTTTTATTAATAGCTTCCTGTTTCTTAGAGGTGTCTTTTGGCCGATGCACTGAATGCCTGGTGGGCTCAACAGCTCGTGCTGTGTGATTGGGCCTTTACGCCGCACCCGCTGACGGTGGATGCGGGAGCGGCCGAACAACGCCTGCTACAGCTGGGTATTGCGCACCGTGGCGAGTTGGCTGATCAGCTCTTTTTTGCGCTGGATGCCCCAGCCGGTGATGCTGACCGATTATTGGGAGCGCTAGAATGGGCGGCGCTAGCAGGCGCGGCAGGCTGGCTGACACAATTCCAGGCGCAAACGTGGGCGCACCACATTACGCGTCGTATTACGTCTGATTACAGCGACCTGCGCGCTTGGCTTTCCGACTTGCGCCGGGCGCTGGGCGTGAAAGGGTGGGAAACCGGCGCTGATGACCGCTTTATTGATGCCTGCCAGGCGTTAGCGGATTTAGAAAGCGAAGGCGAAGGCATCACTTGGCAAGCTCTTGAGACAGCATTGACGCGATTGCCAGACCCGCAGGCGCTCTGGCCAGAAGGCTCATCAGCACAGCCATGGCGTCTATGTGCTCTGTTTCGCTCTTTGATCAGCCATCCAGCAAGTAGTGCTGACTGGCCGGACGCCCCCCAGTGGCTAGCACGCATCTGGCAGGTTCATGACCGCGATCAGTTGCTTGAAGTGATGTTGTGGTTAAGTGCCCAGGGGGAGCGCCAGAGCTGGGATATCGAAGCTCGTGAGCTACTCACCATGGATCATGCTCAGCGCCAAGAGTGGCAACGAAGTGCTGTTGCAGATGCCCCTTATGCACCGGTATTGACTACGTTTGTTAGCCAAGGCGAGCCACTGGAGTGGGCCGCCTGGGACTGGCTACGACTGGTGGAATTGGCGTGGGCAGGCGCTTGCTGTGGTTGGTTAAGCCAAGCGGAGGCTGATGATCTCGCAGCACATGCAGCTGATTTAATAAGCCGCCGTTACCATGATTGGTATGCGGTGCTGAAAGCCTATATGCGTGGCCAAAGCCTGTTTGAAGGAGTTGATCGGCGTGGTATGACGCCGAGTACACGCCATAAGCTGCTGATGCAGGCGCCTCATAGTCCGTGGAAATGTCCGCTGAGCTCGCTGCTGGATGAGTCAACACTCAGCGCCTCCCGTGAGCGTATTAAACAGTGGAGAAACACCTCCCATCATTGGTTACTGGCCCTGGCTAGCGTGCGAGAGCCTGATGTGATGCTACGTCAGTTGAATCCCTCAGCGCCGATTTCGGAGCAGCGCCGCGCGGATGCGGCGGTCTATCTTCAGGATTCGCTAGGTCTGCATGCTGACGAGGGGCACCAAGCGCTAGCGCGCTATTGGCTGCCTGCTCAAGCGCACCATCTTAATCAGCTTGCCGCAGATGCTGTACACGGCGTTATGCCACCGTCACAGACACCTTTTGGCCAACCTACGCCTGACGAGCTAAAACAGCGTAATGCGGTAAAAGGAGTTAGCCGCCATGCCGCCACTATTCATCTGGCAGAGAAGTTCGCGTTCTACTTGCATATGGCGCTGGATAGCAGCCTGTTTGAGCGAGAGCCACTAATGACGCATGCCAGCGCTTTGCGTAGTTGCCTGTGCCGCTTTTATGCCACGCCAAAGCGTCTGCTAGAAGCATGGTTTGCCTGGGAGAGCTGCCTACCAGAGCCTGAGCATGATTCACTGATTAACGAAATTGCTTGGCATCTAGAAGACCCCGGCAGTCTTTTTCACTGGTTGAATTGGCGCCCTGATGCGTGGTGTGAACCCGGCGAACGGCCAACGCTAAGTCACTTCACTGCCATGTCGCTGGTTGGGCCTCTCAACAGCGCTGTGTGGAGTGAACCGCAAGTGGAAAGCTCCAGAGAGTGCACCGATATCCGTGAATGGGTGGAAAGCCATTATCATCTGACCAGTGCTGATGACATGCAGGAATTTTTAACCTTTATGCTCGAATCTGGGGATCGTCAGGAGTATCAGATCAACTATGCGCCCTACACGCTTAACCCTGAGCGCCTAGATGCCGAAATCGCTATTTTAGAGTCGGGTGATTGTGCCGAAGAGGAGCATCATCACCTGCTACGCTTGCGTCGGGTACAGAGCAATGAAGATGGCTGTAACGACGTGGATATGGCTGCCTGGGATATTGCTCAATTAGTCGATCTCGCGATTGCTGCGCGCCAGCTTGGTTGGTTAGATCGGCAAGCTTTTGCTGAAGTTCTGGATCGTGCTTATAAGCTGGCGGCTGATCACTATTCTGGCTGGCAAGAGTATTCCGCGGGAATGTACGCCGGTTTTTCGTTTTTTATGGGCGAAACACCCGAGCGAGAAAGTTTTTTGGCGGGGTTTCGACAGGCGTTAGTTGCTTGGTTGTGTGGCGCGCCAATACTGGCTGGACCCTGGGCGAGCCTTGATTTTCCTGGCAATAAGCCGCGCCACTTTGCGCCGCTGCATATCGACACGTTACCGGGCGATCAGCGGATATTACATTGAAGCTCGCCAAGCATAGGGTAATTAGCTTATAGTCCAGGGTTTGAAAAAAATGAGTTTTTTCAAACGTCATTCCCATAAACATTTCTATTGTTACGAGGTTAATCGCATGGTTGCGTCGCCACACCCCGCTGTGACCGCTGTCCGTGTTGTAAGTGTTTGTGCTGTTGTCGCTGTTTTAGCTGGTTGTGCGGGCTCTGCCTCACGCCAGGGCATGGAGCCACCCGAGAATTATTTCTCAATGGCGCTGCCGGGATTGGCAAAAGGTGAAAGCCTTGCAATGTCTCCGGTCAGTAACGCCACTGGCCAACTGCGTAGCCTTCAGACGCCGCCACCTACGATCATTCGCCAAGCGCTTTTAGAACAGCATCAGCGATGGGCAGGGACGCCGTACCGAATTGGTGGTACCTCGGAGCAAGGCATTGATTGTTCTGCTCTGGTAAGAAATGTTTTTCGTGACACGTTTAATTTAGAGCTGCCACGCTCTACCTATGATCAAGTACATGAGGGACGCCCGATCGACCGCCAAGAGCTGCAGGCGGGCGATCTGGTCTTCTTCCGTCCCCCTGGCCAATACAACCATGTGGGCATTTATGTAGGCGATGGCCGCTTTTTACACGCTTCCTCTTCCAAGGGGGTAATGATCTCCCGTTTGGATAACAGCTACTGGCAGCGCTATTATTGGCAGTCTCGGCGCGCGCTAGAGCCGACCAACCTTGCCCAGCTTAGTAGCCGCTATATGCAGTAAATGTCTGCTATTAGTTTTGTATAACGTGGACACCGCATGATTGAAGCTAGAACGCGCGCCTGGTGGCGCGCGACAGCGGCTCTTTGCTTGGGGTCGTTCCTCGTTTTTATCAACTTGTATGTACCGCAACCGCTGCTGCCCGGTCTGAAAGACACCTATGGGGTTTCTACCCTAGGTGTTAGTTTCTTGATGTCTGCATCAACACTCTCCCTTGCCTTCGCGCTACTCGTATTTGGCCCTCTTTCTGATGCGATTGGTCGTGAAGCTATTATGCGCATCACGTTGCTATTAGCAGGCGGGTTCTCCCTCGCATTGGCCTTTGCACCTACGTTTGAAAGCTTATTACTACTGCGGTTACTGCAGGGCTTTGTGCTGGGAGGGTTGCCTGCTGTTGCCATTGCTTGGATGGGGGATGAGTTTGAAAAACCTGCCTTACTTAGTGCGGTTGGCTTGTATATTGGCGCCAATTCGTTGGGCGGTATTGGTGGCCGAATTGTAGGCGGTGGCGCGGCGGCTTTAGGTGGCCCCTCAGCGGCGTTTTTAGCCGTAGGGATTATGACGGTGGTGGGGTGCGCGGTTTTTTGGCGTTTGCTACCCAATAGTCGGGCCTTTACACCCAAGCGCTTCAAGTTGCGGCAAGCGGTTGCTGGTCTGCTCGGGCATTTGCGCACGCCGGTGTTATTGGCGGCTTATTGCCTGGGCGGAATTAACTTTCTAATTTTTATCAATCAGTACAGCTATATTACGTTTCGCTTGGCTGATAAGCCCTATCAATTAGCGGCTAGCAGCTTAGGATTGATTTTCCTGACTTACCTGGGCGGTACGTTTGGTTCCACGGTTTCAGGCCGATTAGCAGGACGCTTTTCACCCGCGAGCTGTATGAGCGCGGGCATTGTTATTTTAATGTTGGGCACAGCGGTAACGCTGGCCAATTCTTTGCCGCTGATCATCGTTGGTTTAACCATTAACGCGTTTGGTTTTTTCTTAGCGCACTCACTGGCCTCTAGCTGGGTAGGGCGCTATGCCCAAGGTGCACGGGGCAGTGCCTCAGCGCTTTACTTAGTATTTTATTATCTTGGGGCAAGTGTTGGTGGGTTTTGGTTAGAGCCATTTTGGCGCTGGGCGCAGTGGCAGGGCGTAGCGGTGGGGTCTTGGTTACTGCTTTGCGTCACGCTGGCCATTAGCATTGGTTTATTGCGCTTCGAGGGTCGTGAGCGGCGCTAGCGTGCCTTGCACTAAATGGAGTCTTTGAGTGCATAATCGGGCTAGCAGCGCTGTGTCATGGCTGATCACTAACACGCCAAGTTGGTGACGGTCGGCAACTTTTCTCACCGCCTGCCATAGTTCCACTTGGGTGATAGGGTCGAGCATGGTTGAGATTTCATCTGCAATCAGATAGCGCACGCCGGGGGCTAACGCTCGTAATACACATACCCGCTGTAATTCTCCGCCAGATAAGGCGCTTGGAAAGCGAGATAGCCAATCAGGCTGAATGCCAAAGTCCTGCATCAATGACTCGGAAGGACACCATGCTTCGCTGAGAAGTTTCTTTACTCGCCAGCGCGGGTTGACGGCAAGTTCCGGTGATTGCGGTAACCACTGTACCGGCCGCAGCCCATAAGTGGGCAATGGCTTACCGTCGGCGTAAATCTCACCCTGTTGGGGTGGCAGTAAGCCAGCCAAGAGTTTACCGAGCGTAGACTTGCCCGCCCCTGAGTCACCGCTTAGCCCCAACCATTCACCTCGTTCAAGCTGTAGTGAAAGTTGTGCTAATAGCGGTACTTGTGAATGGAACCCAAAGGTGAGTTTTCGCGCATCAAGCAATGATTGGCTCCTTAGCAAGGCCCGAGACGTCAGCAAGGGTAGCGCGCTCGTTGGCATTTTTATTGGCGCTCATATGAGTGCTAAAGGCGTTGTCGGGTAGAGCGTTCCATAGTGCGCTAGCATAGGGGCTTTTAAGCTGTTCCCCGTTGCCTTGAAAGGCGCTTGCGTGGGTGGTTTCAATGCACTGCCCTTGGCGTAGTATTGTTACGTGGTCGGCAATGGGTAACGCATTGCGCAAATCATGGGTAATTAGCATGACCGCCTTTCCCTCAAGTGCAAGCGCCTTTAAAGAGGCCAATACGCGGTCGCGCTGTTGAGGATCCAACCCTACGCTTGGTTCGTCGGCAATAATCAGGCTGGCGCTACCTATCTGGGCCATGGCGGCTAAAACGCGCCGCGCCATACCGCCTGAAAGCTGATGGGGGTAAGCCTGCTGGGCATGTTGATTGAGCTGGTAATGGTGTAGTGCGCGTTCTGCGTTGTGCCAAGCGACTGTTTTGCTTTGCCCTGCTCGGCGAGCCGCCCAGCTGACTTGGCGTTGGCTGCTAACGAGGGGGTCCAGGGCATTGAGTGATTGCGGAATAAGCGCTAGCTGGCGGCCTCTTAGCTGGCGTTGGCGCTCAGTAGTCAACCGTGTATTTTTAAAAAATAGCTGACCGCTAGTTTTTGCCCCTTCCGGCAGTAACCCCATAATCGTATAGGCTAGCAGGCTTTTCCCCGCACCTGAGGCGCCAATCACCGCATGTATTTCACCGGGTTGTAGGCTTAACGACAGGTTATCAACGCAGGTGGTCCACTCTCGTCGCCACCACTGCTTGTAGTAGGGCAATTGCAGGGTTAGGTTTTCTATATTCAGCACGCTAGCTTCCTCCCGTTATAGAGCGCGACGTAATTGCGCCGCTAAACGATCAATCGATAGCACCATCAGCAGTAACCCCAGACCTGGAAAGACCCCCAACCACCAAAAGCCCCCTGTTAAGTAACGCATGGCATCGGCTAGTAATACCCCAATAGCGGGCTGGGTAGGGTCTAAACCCACGCCCAGAAAAGTCAGTGCGGCTTCATGCAAAATGGCGTGAGGAAACAGTAGCAGCGCGCCAACAATGCACTGGGGGAGTAAGTGGGGGAGTAAGTGGTGTACCAAAATAAAGCGGCGGCTTTTTCCTAGTGCCTGAGAAATAGCGACATAGGGGGCATGGCGTAGGGATAAGAGTTCCGCCCTCAGTATTCTGGCTAAGCTTGGCCAGTGGGTCAGCGCCACCGCAATAATCACCGCCTGTGTACCACCGCCTAAAGCAAAAGCTAACAGCAGTAGTAATATCAGATGCGGTACGCTTAACAGCGTGTCAATTAGCAGGCTGACGAGAGTGTCTAACGTGGTTGAAAGAGTGGCAAGCGTCGCTAGCGTTAACGCAATCAGTGTGCCGAGTAGCGCGGCGCTTAGCCCGACCCAAAAGCTGAGCCTTAGCCCAGCAAGGGTTCGCGCCCACAACTCGCGACCCAGGGCATCGGTGCCCAACCAATGGTTGGCACTGGGTGGCATAAGGCGAGCATCAAATTGCATTAGTGCTGCGCTATTACCCGACCACCATGAGCTGCTCATCAGCACAACCAACAGGATGAGTAGTAGGCTAATATAGCCAGCGGCAGCTAAGCGTGGTTGCGCCACCTTCATGGTTGTTCCTGTGCCATACGTGGGTCGATAAGTGGATACAGGCTATCTGCGATCAGATTGCCGACACTGACAAACAGCGCGGTAAACAGCGCTATCCCAAGAAGTAAGGGAACATCACTACGTAGTCCCGCTTCAACAGTGGCTTGTCCAAGGCCGGGGTAGGCAAATACCTGCTCAATTAGTATTGAGCCGCCAAACAACTCTCCCAGCGAAGCAAAAGCGAGCGTTAGTGCCGGGAGACTGGCATGACGTAGGCCATGACGCCAGGCGATATCTGATCGGCTGGCTCCTTGGGCAAAAGCGTGAAGGGCGATGTCGGAGTTCATCAGCGCTATCATGCGTGCGCGGGTATGAAGGGTGACGGTAGCGATGCCTAGCAGGGCCAGTGTCGTTATCGGTAGTATCAAATGGTGTAATCGCGTCAGCGTGCTGACGTCTTGGTTGAGTACTCCTACAGGCCCGGCGCAGCAGGTTGGCGTCCAGCCGAGATGAACGGAAAACAGTAGTACAGCCAGCATGCCAAGCCAAAAAGCAGGTGTTGAGGCGATTATATAGGCGTAGCCACTAATCAGCCGGTCAAGTAGTGAGCCTTCTTTAGCACCTGCGATAACACCCAGCGCAAAACCGACAAGCAACGACATTAGCCAAGCGCTACCCAGCAAGATAAAAGAGCGTTGGAAACGCTGGCTGATAACCTCGTTAACCGGTTGATTGTAGATATGGCTCCAGCCTAAATCGCCACTTATCAATTGGCTTAGCCAATGACCAAATTGAACGGCAGGCGAGGTGTCAAAGCCCCATTTTTCTGCGATCAGTGCGCGCTGTTCGGGGCTTACCTGCGCCATTTGAGGGCCAAGATAGGCATCCACAGGATCAATAGGTGAGAGCATGACTAACCCAAACGTCACTATCGCAACGCACAGCAATACCAATGCTAGCCGTACTAAACGGCTGGCCAGTGTCTTAATCAATCGCACGTCCAGCGCCATTCAAGCAGGTTGGCGGTAATCGGCCAGCCGTGGCCGTGAGGAGCAATGCCTAACTCTCCAAGATCCAGACAAGTGTTGGCGGCATATACATGGGTGAGGTTAACCATCCATGCCCAACTAGCATCGCCTCTAAATCCATAGCCCGTATTGCCATCCCATTGGGCGGCTTGCCAATGGCGGTTAGCTTCTTCTGCCCCTGCGGCCGCTTGAGCGGCTTCTAGGTGGCTATCCACCGTCGCGTTTGAGTAGTAGCCACTGTTATAGAAGCCAAATCCTGCGTGCTGGCTATGAAACAGGTAGTACACCTCTTGTGGGCTGTGACTGCCAAAGCCGAACACAATGGCGTCTTGGTGCAATGCTTCACGCTGTATTTCGTCCCAGTGGCGCCCTGTCGGCTGCATCTCAATGCCCAGGGGGCGTACCATTTCGGCGCTTACCTGAGCGAGCAGTTGGCGAGTGGTGTCGCTGGCAGGGTAGGTTAAGCGAAAACGTGCGGGCTGGTCGTTTTTATAGCGTAGCCCGTCGGCACGGCGTTCCCAGCCTGCGGCATCAAGTAGCGCATTGGCGCGTTCACTATCGGGCGCTGCAAAGGCTTCGTCATCAAGGCTCCAAGGTAGCCCATCGGCAGGGCCGAACGCGGGACGCCCAAAGCCATTAAGGGCGACGTCAACGAGGGTGTCTCGATCCAGGATAAGGTTAACCGCCCGGCGAATCGCACCATCGGCAGTTACATCGTTGCCGATAGGAGCGCCGGATGGGGCCTGCTCGCCTGTGGCAGGCTGCATAGGGAACAAAATTCCACGATTATCAACGCTTTCCATCGCAATGCGCTGCATGTGAGCAGGTAGGTTGGTGGCTAGCGCTGGCGGTACGGCAGCAAGGTCGAGCTGCCTGGCATGGGCCGCGCTTAACGTAGCCTCCTCGCCAGTAAATACAAACACCAGCCGTTCAAAGGCCGGCAAGGTGTCATGAAAAAAAGGGTTTCGCTCAACGATTAGTTGCTCACCCTCTTGCCATTCAACTAAGCGATAAGGGCCTGAGCCTATCGGTTGTCTGCCGTAACCTTCGCGATAACCGTTTTCTCTGCTGGCGTCAGGAACGATGCCAAGCGTCATCAACTGATCGATAAAGGTAATACGCGGCGCGCTTAAAGAGAGTTCCAAGGTTGTATCATCGATGGCGCTCGCTTTGTCCAGTGCGCTTAAATCGGCCCGGCCGCCTGCTTGCTTTGCGGCATTAAAGGTGTAAGCAACATCCTCGGCAGTCAGCGGTGTGCCGTCGCTAAAGCGGGCATCACCGCGCAGGGTGAGTGTCCAAGTGAGCTGATCTTCTGACAGTGTCCACGCGGTAGCCAAACCGGCTTCTGGGGTGAGGTCACGGCCGCGGGTCAGCAGTGTCGATTGAAAAAGAGGGCTACCGTACTGACCCCAGCCAAGTAGTGGATCGAATCCCTGCTCGGGCTCGCCGCCTATTGCCAAGACCAATTGCTCTTTGCTGAAGACAGGGGAGCTAAACGCGACGCACGTAGCTACCAGACCCAGTAAGATAGTGCGACGCATGAGCCCTCCCTTAGTTCATCCGTATGATGTTTTTACAATAACATCATACTTTCAGGGCTGGAAGTCACTGCAGCGCCACGCTTGCGAAGTTAGTTAAAGGAGAGAATATGCAACGGGTAACGGTAACGCTGGATGAGGAGCTGTTGAGCGAGGTCGATGAGTTGATGCATGCACGCGGCTACCAAAACCGCTCAGAGGCGATACGCGATTTAACACGGAGTGGGCTAAAACAGGCCAAGGAGGAGGTCGCGCCCGAAGCGCCCTGCATGGGAGCGCTAGTCTATGTGTACGATCACGCAGCGCGGGACTTATCGAAACGCTTAACCCGGCACTCCCATGATCATCACGATCTAACGCTATCGACGCTTCATGTGCATATTAATCATGATAGCTGTCTGGAAGTGGCGCTATTAAAGGGGCAGGGTAGCGCGTTGAAGCAGTTTTCCGATGAAGTGACATCGTCACGTAGCGTGCGCTATGGACAGTTAGTGATTATTCCTGAGGAGTGAAGAGGGAAAGTGGAGGAGCGCCCATTAAAAAGGGCGGCCCTGGGCCGCCCTATAGACATGCGTTAAGCAACTTAGTGCTCTACGCCGCCTTCGCCGTGCACGTGGCCGTGCTCGACTTCTTCCTGGCTCGCTTCACGAACGGTTGCAATCTCAACATCGAAGTTAAGGTGCTGGCCAGCTAGCGGGTGGTTGCCATCAACCACAACCGTATCGCCTTCAACTTTCTTGACGGTAACCATCAGTGGGCCGCCTTGAGTCTGGGCTTGGAACTGCATGCCCGGCTCAATGCTTTCAACACCTTGGAACGCATCGCGGGGTACTTCTTGCATCAGCTGTTCTTGAACTTCACCGTAGCCCTCTTCAGGGGTTACTTTTACGTTCAGCTTATCGCCTTCGGCACGGCCTTCGAGTTCTTTTTCCAGACCCGGAATAATGTTGCCAGCGCCGTGTAGATACGTCAGCGGCTCACGGCCTTCGGAACTGTCTAGCACTTCACCTGCATCGTTGGTCAGGGTGTAGTGGAACGCGACAACCGAGTTTTGCGCAATTTGCATTTAATAACCTTTCGGTGAGTGCATGTCCCAACATGGTAACGCGTGAGAGCTCGCTTGTCAGGGGGTAAGCAGGCTTTTTCCTCCTCTCACTCCTTTGGCGCTATTGCGCCACGGAGTAACCGGGGATACCCTACGACAACCTCTTTTCCCCCTTAAGACAACATTCACTGGAGCTGGTTATGACGATCTTCTTGATTTGGGTTATCGCCTTTGTGCTAATCGCCTACTTTGCGAACAAACGCTGGGATAGCAGTGTCAGTCAGGGGCTGGATAAAATGCTGCCTGAGGTATTAAAAACTCATGGTGAAAACCGCTATTTATGGGTGGTAGCATTAGCCGTATTGGGTGCCACCACGCTAGTTCGTCCTGTCGATATCCTTCTGGTCGTTATCCTGTTGACCATTATCGGTTTAATTATTGCAAAGCTGGCAAACTGGGCGAGTAATAAAGTCACCCATTAAATTATGCCTTGTTAGCCATTAACGAAGGCGACAAAAATGCCCGGCCAAGTAAACTTGGTCGGGCATTTTTTTCTGTTACGGCGCTACCTGCATTATTGGGTAGGAAGCGCTTGGTAAGGCGTGCTTAGTAGGGAGCTACACTCAAATTAGCGCCGCTACCGATCAGGCGAACACGTTGACCTGCTTGATACTGGCGGTCAGCGCTCTGAACCACGATGACATCAGTGCCGTCGTCGCGGCGAATTTCCATTTCTAGTGCGTTAATGCGGTTTGCGCGATCTTCCACTGCGGTACCGGCAACTGCGCCACCCAATGCACCAGCGACGGTCGCTAACTGACGACCAGAACCACCGCCAACTTGGCTGCCCAGCAGGCCGCCGATGACCGCACCGCCACCACCGCCCAGTAGGTTGCCTGTACGGCTATCTGCTTGGATTTGTACGGGACGAACCGCCACGATGGTGCCATAAGTCACGCTTTGGCCTGTTTGCGCTTGATTGCCACGGTACACATCACCTGAATAAGGCGCAGTGTTGGCACAGCCTGCCAGCGTGAGAATGCTCAATGCCGCAATAGGTAGTAAACGTTTCATTCAAACCTCCAGTGTGTCTTGGCCCGCATGGCTGCTAAGCAGCAGCGGTAATACGTAAGCTAGTTATAGAACAGCGTTCGTCAAAGATAACCTAAGCAGCTAGTTTTGACTAGCCATCAACAAGAAAGATCACGGTTTAAAGTGTAGACAAGTATTAAGAAAGCAATGTGTAAAAGCGTGCACAATGCTTGAGAAGGAGGGGATAGGATTCTATAAAAAAACAGGGAGCCTTAGCTCCCTGTTGCGTATTGCTAATTAAATGATTAGCCGAACTGATTCATGGTGTTGTCTTTACCACCGGCTTTAAGTGCCGCGTCTCCGTGGAAAAACTCTTTATGGTCGTCGCCAATGTTAGAGCCGGCCATGTCCTGGTGGCGTACAGTGGCGATGCCTTGGCGAATTTCCTGGCGCTGAACTCCTGCGACGTAGGCCAGCATGCCTTCATCGCCAAAGTAGCCTTTAGCCAGGTTGTCCGTAGACAGCGCCGCTGTGTGATAAGTCGGTAGGGTGATTAAGTGGTGGAAAATACCGGCTTCACGAGCGCCATCGCGCTGGAAGTTACGTGTCCACTCATCCGCTAGCTGGCCAAGCTCTGTGTTGTCGTATTCAACACCCATCAGCTTGTCACGCTGGTAAGCGGATACATCTTTGCCTTCCTTTTCCCACGCATCAAATACTTGCTGGCGGAAGTTCAGTGTCCAGTTAAATGACGGTGAGTTGTTGTAAACCAGCTTGGCATCGGGCACTACGTCGCGGATGCGGTTAACCATGCTGGCAATTTGGCCGACGTGGGGTTTCTCGGTCTCAATCCACAGCAGATCGGCACCGTTTTGTAGGCTGGTGATACAGTCAAGTATAACGCGGTCTTCACCAGTACCTGGTTTGAACTGGTAGAGGCCCGACGCCAAACGCTTCGGCTTAACCAGTTTGCCGTTTTGTTTGATAACCACATCACCATTATTGATGTCGTTAGCGTTTTCAATGACATCGCCATCTAGGAAGCTGTTGTACTGGTCGCCTAAGTCGCCGGGTTCATTAGTCACTGCGATTTTTTGGGTCAGGCCTGCACCCAGCGAGTCGGTGCGCGCTACGATAACGCCGTCTTCGATGCCGAGCTCAAGGAAGGCATAACGCACCGCATTGATTTTTGCCAGGAAGTCTTCGTGGGGAACGGTGACTTTGCCATCTTGGTGGCCACACTGCTTCTCATCGGAAACCTGGTTTTCAAGCTGAATGCAGCAAGCGCCCGCTTGGATGAATTTTTTGGCCAGCAAATAAGTTGCTTCAGCATTACCAAAACCAGCATCGATATCAGCGATGATCGGTACGATATGCGTCTCGTAGTTATCGATTTTGCTGATCAGCTCTTGTTCTTTAGCGCTATCGCCTGATTGTTTGGCATCATCCAGGGCACGGAATAGGTGGTTAAGTTCCCATGCATCTGCCTGCTTTAAGAAGGTGTAGAGCTCTTCAATCAGATCAGCGACCGATGTTTTTTCATGCATAGACTGATCGGGTAGCGGGCCAAACTCAGAGCGCAAGGCGGCCACCATCCAGCCTGACAGGTAGAGATAGCTGCGCTTAGTCGTACCAAAGTGCTTTTTAATGGAAATCAGTTTTTGTTGACCAATAAAACCGTGCCAGCACCCCAGAGACTGCGTGTATTTAGACGTGTCGGCGTCGTAGGCCGCCATGTCATCACGCATGATTTTTGCTGTGTAGCGTGCAATATCCAAACCGGTATGAAAACGGTTCTGAGCACGCATGCGTGCAGCGTATTCAGGTTTGATCGCTTCCCATTTGCCGCCTTGAGCTTCGCGCAGTTGGGCCATTGCTTTGATATCGTCGAGCAGTCCTGACATAGCTGTTTCCTCCGGGGTCATGATAGCTATTCGCAAGTTAGCTTATTCTTATGCTGCACCTGCGAAGATGTGTTCAGCATTATCGAAATTCGCTGCGCTGTCTCTACGCCAATTGTCTCTGAGCAAAACGTCTCTTAGTCAAACGTCGCGGTTAGAGAGTTATGGTTGTTGAGACCTTAATTGCAGCGTTTCCGGCTTGGCTAAGTTGAATATTGCGCCATAACGCTGCGGTGCAATAACTATCAACGAGAACAGTGCGTTCAACAATTGTCACTTGGGGGCAGAAGGGGTTGTAACTCGACTACAGGAGCGTAGCAAAACGCTCTGTTTGTGTAGTCGTTTTTCGTCAGATGAGCTGAAAAGGGGCAAAAAAAAGCGCCATATAGTAAATGGCGCTCCCATTAATTGGTCACAATGGTGGTGAAAAAAGGGAGCTACAGCGTTAGTAGCATCTCCCGATGAGGTATTCCGGCATCCATAAAGGTGCCTCCATGCGCTATAAACCCCAAGCGCTCGTAAAATGCGAGGGCGTGTAACTGGGCGCTCAGCGCTACATGCGTATGGCCTGCTTCTCGGGCCGCCTGGATGGCAGCTTCCATGAGCTGATAGCCAATGCCAGCGCCACGCGCGCTATCTAGTACCGCGACGCGCCCAATATGACCGTCGGGCAGCAGTCGAGCAGTCCCCACTGCTTGATCTTCAAAGTAGGCAATGAAATGACTGCTCTCGTCGTCACGGCCATCCCACTCCTCTTCTTGAGGTACGCACTGCTCTTCGATAAACACTACGCGACGAATCTCGGAAGCAGTGTCTTTTAGCGTATGCCAATCACCGCTAACGATCGTTGTAGTCGACACAGCTACTCCTCGTCATCCTCTTCGCCCATGAAGCCCAAGCTTCCAGTGTTTACCAACTGTGTTATCAGCGCTGCCGCCCCTTCAATGGCAAGTACGTCTTCGTGCATTGGGGATGGGGCAGCAAGCCGCCTAGCAAGCTCTTGCGAACAAACATGCCCGTCACCGTCGACAAACAGTGTGGTGCCAGAGGCATCGCTACGCCAGGCAAAGCGGGAGCCCGGCATATGAAACAGTGGTTCACCGTCCTGTAGTTGCGCAACAAGGTCAGCTTCACCCATTGGCTCTTCAAGGGGGACTACTTGGTCAATATATTTCGGTTGGGTCATGACGCGACCAAACCACTGGGCTATTTGTTCAGGATTATCCAAAGTGGAAAGCACAAACTGACGCATACGCTCAACGGCAGCATCATCTAGTTCACCGGCTAGGCTAGCAGGGGCCATGCCTGCATCACTATAGCGATGAGAGTCAGAAAGCTGCTCTCCGAGGTAGTCGGCATAAGACGTGATGGCTTCATCCGCTGAGGGGGCCCTAAATCCTACCGAGATAGTCATGCAGTCGTCGGTTTGGCTAACACCGTGGTGCGCCCAGCCGGGAGGAAGATAAAGCATGTCGCCCGGCGCCAGCGTCCAGTCGGAGTCGGCTTCGATCTCAAAGGTTTCAAGAATACGTAGATCGATTCCTTGGATAATGGGCGCGTTGTCTGGCTGCTTACCACCTAATTGCCAGCGACGGTGGCCGCTAGCCTGTAGCAAAAAGACATCGTATTGGTCGATATGCGGGCCGACGCTACCGCCGGGCGGCGCATAGCTAACCATGATGTCATCCAATCGCCAGCGGGGTAGGAAATCAAATTCATCCATGAGTGCAGCGATAGACGGTACGTAGTGATCGACGGCTTGAACGAGTAGGCTCCAGTTGCCTTCTGGCAACCGCTCAAAGGTCGCGTCGTCAAATGGGCCGTGGGAAACCTGCCAGGGGCCGTCAGGCCCATTTTCTTCTACAAGCCGCGCTTCTACGCCGGGTTCGCAGGCAAGTCCGGCAAGCTCATCAGGATCGATGGGGCTAATAAAGTCGGGGATAGCGCCACGAATCAGCAGCGGCTTCTGTTGCCAGTAATTGGCCAAGAAGTCTTCGGGCGTTAGATCGCCCAGCAATGTGAGTGGCTTATCGTGTTGGCTCATGACGTTATCCTAGTTCAAATGAGCGCTGCGCTTTACTAAGAGCGCAGTGCGTCGTTTAGAGTGCAGCAAGCCGTTGGCTAAGTGCTTCGGCTTGAGCCTTCGCATTACCAATATAGCTGGCAGGAGAGAGGGCTTTCAGCTCATTTTTGACTGACTCAGGCAGCTCAAGCGTATCAATAAAAGCAGCAAAACCTGCTTGGTCAATACGCTTGCCTCGAGTCAGTTCTTTAAGCTTTTCGTAGGGCTTTTCGATGCCATAGCGACGCATGACCGTTTGGATTGGCTCAGCTAGCACTTCCCAGCTGTTATCCAGGTCTTCTGCAAGGCGTTCTGGATTAGCTTCCAGTTTGCTGATGCCTTTGAGACTGGCGTGATAGCCAATCAGACCGTAAGCCAAGCCAACACCTAAGTTACGCAGTACAGTGGAGTCAGTCAGATCGCGCTGCCAGCGGGAAATCGGTAGTTTCTGTGCTAAATGACCAAGCACCGCATTAGCAAGGCCCAGGTTACCTTCCGAGTTTTCAAAGTCGATCGGGTTAACTTTGTGCGGCATGGTGGATGAACCAATTTCGCCTTCAACGGTACGCTGCTTGAAGTAACCCAGCGAAATATAGCCCCATACGTCGCGATCAAAATCGATCAAAATGGTGTTGAAACGGCACACCGCATCGAAAAGCTCGGCAATATAGTCATGTGGCTCAATCTGCGTGGTGTAAGGGTTGAAGCTTAAGCCCAAACCTTCCACGAAGGTGCGTGCGTTGGCTTCCCAGTCAATGTCTGGGTAGGTCGTCAGGTGGGCATTGTAATTACCCACAGCACCGTTAATTTTACCTAGAATCTCAACGCGTTCGATTTGCTTGAGCTGACGCTTCAAACGGTAAGCCACGTTAGCCATTTCTTTGCCCAGCGTTGTGGGGCTGGCGGTTTGCCCGTGGGTACGCGAAAGCATTGGCTGGGCCGCATGGGCAATGGCCAATTTGGCAATCTCATCGGCTACTTCATTTAGAGTAGGTAAAATGGCTTTTAGGCCATCTGCCAGCATGACGCCGTAGGATAGATTGTTGATGTCTTCGCTGGTGCAGGCGAAGTGAATAAATTCGGTGACCGCATTGAGTTCGGATTGCCCAGCAATCTTCTCTTTCAAGAAGTACTCAACCGCTTTGACGTCGTGGTTGGTGGTTCGCTCAATTTCTTTAATGCGTTCGGCATCTTCGACAGAAAAGTCACGAATCAACTGCTCGAGAAAAGCAGTCGCTTCCGCTGATAGCGGCGGTACTTCGACAATTTGACTGTGGTCCGCAAGGCGCTGCAGCCAGCGCACTTCCACAATCACGCGAGCACGGATAAGACCGAATTCGCTGAAGTGCTCCCGTAGTACGGCGGCTTTTGTGCCGTAGCGTCCATCAACGGGGGAGAGGGCGGTCAAAGCAGAGAGTTGCATGGCTTGGTTTCCAAGGTGGTCTGAAGTCAATTAATCGAAGTGCGATGTGTCGAAGCGCAATATGCCGAAGTGCCTAAATGGTCTGCAGGCGCGTTAGCCAAGGCTATCAAGCGCGCGTCTCAGCGCTTTGCGCTGGAAAACAAGCTTCCAGCGACGGCCGCCTTGCTGATGCCATAGCAGCGCAAAACGAATTCCCGCCATTAAGCAGGCGCGCACCCTTTCGGGCATCATGCGAGTTTGCAGTAAAGAGGGATCGCCCTGAACCACGATGCGGGTTTTGAACGTCGAAATGGTTTCTTGATAGGCGTCGCCAAGACTGGCAACCACATTCTCGTGTGTGCTACCGAAATGCTCCGCCTGCCCCTGTACATGGGACAGCTTTTGACCGAGTAAATCCATCATATGGCGGTCAGTGCGAAGTTTATTCATTAGCAGCAGTAGCGAAAAACCGTAGCGGAGTACCACCGGGTTGGCTTGCTTGCGGCCGACCAGGGCTTCGAGTGTTTCTAACCCACGGCGTAGGTTGTTCGGGTGGCCACCGTAGATAGCCTCAAAGCTTTCCGGGTTGGTGTCTACAGTGGCATTGATCAGCGTTTCCCAGGCGCGGGGGTCTACTTGCCCGGTGCGTGCGAGTTCGTCTACTAAGCTAGCGGATTGAAAGACGCCGGCCAGTGCCAGTGCTTGGCGGGCGGCTTGCGAATCCGGCGCGCGATGAATAGGGGTAGCGCTCATGCAGCGGCCTCCGTCGTGTTCCAAGTGGCGCGAATAACGCCGCCGCCTAAGCAAATATCACCATCATAAAGTACCAAGGACTGACCAGGTGTCACCGCCCATTGGGGATCATCAAACACCACCTCAACAGTGCCATCGGGCAACGCACGGATTTCACACGGGCAGTCGCTTTGACGATAGCGGGTTTTGGCGGTGTAACGGCCCCGCGCGGCAGGCGGTTCTCCTGCTACCCAATCCATGTTTTCAGTGGCTAGAGCATTGGTGAACAGTAGGTGGTGGAGCTTACCCTGGACGACAATCAATACATTGCGCTCCAGGTCTTTGGCCGCTACGTACCATGGGTCTTCCGAATAGTTGGCTAGGCCACCAATGCCAAGCCCCTGACGCTGCCCCAGTGTGTAGTACATAAGCCCCATATGCTTGCCAATGGTGTCGCCTTCGGGCGTTTCAATATTACCGGGCTGTGCGGGCAAGTATTGCTGCAAAAAATCACGGAAGCGGCGCTCGCCGATAAAACAAATACCAGTAGAGTCTTTTTTCTTGGCGGTAATAAGGTCGTGCTGTTCAGCCAGTGCACGAACGGCTGGTTTTTCCAGCTCACCGACAGGAAATAGGGTGCGAGCAATCGCCGCTTCAGGCACCGCGTGAAGGAAATAGCTTTGATCTTTATTGCTATCCACACCTTTTAGCAGACGCGGGCGACCTTCACGAATCCCTTGGCGAACATAGTGTCCGGTCGCGATTTTGTCAGCGCCCAACATTTCGGCGTATTCAAGAAAGACCTTAAATTTGATCTCGCGGTTGCACAGGATGTCGGGATTGGGCGTTCTGCCCGCTTTATATTCGGCTAAAAAGTGCTCGAAGACGTTGTCCCAATACTCGGATGCGAAATTGGCTGTATGCAGCTTAATACCCAGCTTCGCACACACGGCCTCGGCATCGGCTAGATCTTCTTTTGCCGTGCAGTATTCGGTGCCGTCGTCTTCATCCCAATTCTTCATAAACAAGCCCTCAACTTCGTACCCCTGTTGGAGTAGAAGGAGAGCAGAAACCGACGAATCAACGCCGCCCGACATGCCAACAATGACTTTTTGGGTCTCAACGGTTTCGGGGATAGACGTACCATGGGTGGATGTCATTGGCATCCTCAGTTGAAGTGGTGTGCAATTGGGCGCTGATTATACACGATGGAGGCTTGATGCTTCGAGTGCTTCACTCGTGAATCACTGTCAGGGGATAGCAGCGGCCGTTAATGGCGTGTTCGATGCGCTTAAGCACTAGGGGGCTACGCAACCGACCGGCATCGCTGAGGGCTTTGATGTCATTCAGGGTGAGCCAGTGAGTGGCGGTGATGTCGCTATCAATGGGTGACGACAGCATGACGTCTGGTGTCGCTATAAAACCATGACTATGAAAGGTAAGGCCTTCTGGCGTGTGGAAGACATAAAGGCCTAAGTAGTCGGTTAGCGTCACCTGCCAAGCGGTTTCTTCTTGTACTTCGCGCAAGATGGCTGCCATCGGGCCTTCGCCTGGCTCTACATGTCCAGCCGGTTGGTTAAACACGGTTTGCCTACCGCCGCGGGCTTCTTCCACCATCAAAAAGTGGTCATTGCGCTGAATCACGCAGGCAACGGTACTTCTGATGATGGCGTTTTTAATCATCTCACTGCTCATTTGGAGTGCCTGTGCCGAGGAGCGCCGCTACGCTTGGGCGCTTTAGTTGGGCGTGGAGCGTGTAGTGTTTCTTTGCGCCACTCGCCTGGGGCCAAGTCGCCAAGTTGCCATGTGCCAATCGCCGCGCGTACCAATCTCAACGTAGGAAACCCTACATGGGCGGTCATGCGCCGTACTTGGCGGTTGCGGCCTTCGCTAATCGTTAGCTCTAACCAACTGGTGGTTGGGTGGCGTTTGGGATCAATCCTTGGGTCGTGTTGCGCGATGGCGGGTGGCTCAATGCGCCGCGCTTTTGCTGGTTTGGTTGGGCCATCTTTTAAGGTGATGCCGTTTTTCAGGGCGTTAATCGCCTCATCATTAATATGTCCTTCGAGCTGCACCCAATAAGTTTTGGGCTGCTTGTGACGAGGATGGGCGATACGGTGAATGAGACTACCGTCATCGCTTAATAACAGCAGGCCTTCCGAGTCATAATCAAGTCGCCCAGCGGCGTAAACGCCCGGCACATCTATAACATCGGCTAATGTGGCACGGCCTTGTTTATCGGTAAACTGAGAGAGCATACGATAGGGTTTATGCAGTAAATATAAAGTACTCATAATCTCTTCAGGGGGGTGTCCTTGATTTGTCGACAATCTCTCATGCGATTAAAATGCAGCGCTGGTATACTTTGACGCTAATCCTTCAGACGCAGTTCTTGAAAAGCAGCCTTTGAATAGCGTTTACGTCGTGCTGGAGTTGTCGTAGTTATCACTGAAAGAACCACCGTAAAAACCACCGATTGATAACCGGGAAAGCCAAATAAAATGGCCCCGCCTGCTTCGCGGCATGGTCTCTCGTTGAAGAAGTCGCGCCGCTCAGGATCTTTATAATCACAGCGAAAGAAAAAAAGAGGTTAACGCAAAATGTCTAAAACGCCGAAGATCATTTACACGCTCACCGACGAAGCGCCTGCGCTCGCGACATACTCTTTGCTACCGATTATTGACGCTTTCACCGATGCTGCTGGTATCGAGGTGGAAACCCGGGATATCTCCCTGGCGGCTCGCGTTCTCTCTTTATTTCCAGACTACTTGACTGAAGAGCAGCGTATTGAAGACCACTTGGCCGAATTGGGTGCACTTGCCAAGGTTCCTGAAGCCAATATCATCAAATTACCGAATATCAGCGCCTCTATGCCGCAGCTGCGTGCTGTGATCAAAGAGCTGCAAGAACAAGGGTACAAGCTGCCTGAGTATCCGGACGACCCAAGCAGCGATGAAGAGAAAGATATCAGAGCGCGCTACGACAAAGTCAAAGGCAGCGCAGTTAACCCTGTATTGCGTGAAGGTAATTCCGACCGTCGCGCACCGAAAGCCGTGAAAGAGTACGCCCGCAAGTATCCGCACTCTATGGGGGAGTGGAGCCAGGCGTCACGTACCCATGTTTCGCACATGCATAGTGGCGACTTCTACCATGGTGAGAAGTCGATGACCCTGGATCGCGCCCGCAACGTCAAGATGGAGCTGATCACCGCCAGCGGTGAAACCAAGGTGCTCAAGCCTCGGGTCGAGCTGCTGGAAGGCGAAATCATCGACAGCATGTTTATGAGCAAGAAAGCGCTGCTGGATTTTTACGAGCGTGAAATCGAGGATGCGCGTGAGACCGGTGTGATGTTCTCATTGCACGTAAAAGCGACGATGATGAAGGTCTCGCACCCCATCGTGTTTGGGCACTGCGTCAAAATTTTCTACAAGGACGCCTTTGAGAAGCACGGTGAGCTCTTCAAAGAGTTGGGTGTCGATGTTAACAACGGCATCGCTAATCTCTACGATAAAATTGCGACCTTGCCAGAATCTCAACGTGATGAAGTCATTAGTGACTTGCATGCGTGCCATGACAAGCGCCCAGAGCTAGCAATGGTTGATTCGGCTCGCGGCATCACCAACTTCCACTCACCCAGCGATGTAATTGTTGACGCTTCAATGCCGGCGATGATTCGTGCTGGCGGTAAGATGTACGGTGCTGATGGTCGTCTCAAAGACGTCAAAGCCGTCATGCCTGAGTCGACGTTCGCGCGTATCTATCAGGAGATGATCAACTTCTGTAAGTGGCACGGCGCGTTTGATCCGGCCACTATGGGTACCGTTCCTAATGTTGGTCTGATGGCGCAGAAAGCCGAAGAGTATGGCTCTCACGATAAGACCTTCGAGGTGCCGGAAGATGGTGTTGCTAACATCACTGACCTGGACACGGGCGAAGTACTGCTGTCGCAGACTGTGGAGCAGGGCGATATCTGGCGTATGTGTCAGGTCAAAGATGCACCGATTCGCGATTGGGTGAAGTTGGCGGTTGAGCGCTGCCGTGATTCTGGTATGCCGACGGTATTCTGGCTCGACCCTTACCGCCCGCACGAGAACGAGTTGATCAAGAAGGTCAAAACGTACCTCAAGGATCACGACACTGATGGGCTTGAAATCCACGTCATGTCTCAAGTTCGGGCGATGCGTTACACCCTTGAGCGTGTGATTCGTGGTCTCGACACGATCTCTGTGACAGGTAACATTCTCCGCGATTACCTGACCGACCTATTTCCGATTCTCGAGCTGGGCACTAGTGCCAAAATGCTTTCCATCGTGCCGTTGATGGATGGCGGTGGTCTGTTTGAAACGGGCGCTGGTGGTTCCGCACCCAAGCACGTTCAGCAGTTGCTTGAAGAAAACCACCTACGTTGGGACAGCCTTGGAGAGTTCCTGGCTCTAGTTGCTTCTTTGGAACACCTCGCCAAACGTTTTGGTAATGACCGTGCTAAGCTGCTGGCGAAAGCGTTGGATGAAGCTAACGGCAAGTTCCTTGAAAGCAATAAATCACCTTCACGCAAAGTGGGTGAGCTTGATAACCGTGGAAGCCACTTCTATCTGGCGCTGTATTGGGCAGAAGCATTGGCAGCGCAGGATCAAGACGCTGAACTGAAAACACGCTTTGCTCGTTTGGTAGAAACGCTGAAAGCCAATGAAGCTACGATCATTGAAGAGCTAAACAGCGTGCAAGGACAGCCTGTTGATCTCAAGGGTTACTACCACCCGAACGGAGAGTTGGCTAGCCAGACTATGCGCCCGAGTAAGACGCTCAACGAAGCGCTTGCGATGGTCGCGAACGGTTAAGGTCTTAAATTACAAGCAGTCTGTGTGCAGCCCGCTGGGCAACGCGCATGAAAACGCTGTGATATCCCTCGCCCGCCTTGGTGGGCGAGGGTTTTTTGTCTTATTTAGTATGCTAATTTTGTATTTTCCATGAACCCTTGCTGGTTACGGGCGTCCTACTGTGGTGAGCAAAATCAGAGTAATCAAATCTAGCGAAATTAAATTTAGAGCAATTCAAGCTAGGATGGATGATTCAAGCGCTGTAAGACACCACCCGCCAGCTAAGAGACGATAAACCTTGCTGCTTATGCCTAATACAGACAGCCTATACATCGTGGCTACCCTGCACGCAGGAATGACTCGGCCTGATGCGCCTGAATATGATGATGACCTAGCCGTTCAGCCGGCTGAGCCCGAACTTGCTCGGCCACCGTTGTACAAAGTGATACTTCATAACGATGATTTCACGCCGATGGAGTTTGTCGTCGAGGTATTACAGGAATTTTTTAACATGGATAGTGAACAAGCGGTGCAGGTGATGCTTGCGGTACATACCCAAGGCAAAGCCACGTGCGGTATCTTTACACGAGATATTGCGGAAACGAAAAGTTACCAAGTCAATGAATATGCCCGCGAATGCGAGCATCCTTTAATGTGTGATATCGAAGCTGCTGACTGAAAGCGTTGAAAAAAATTAGCGATGGGCCTTGCAAGTGCGCCATTTGTACCCGATGTTGAAAGTGCCGGTCGATTAAACTGATCCGACGCAAGCCCTAGGTGGCGACACGCCCTAGGTAGTAGCGAAAAGGGGACTGCCATGCTGAGCAAAGAACTTGAACTTACCCTGAACACGGCCTTCACCGTGGCTCGCTCAAAGCGCCACGAGTTTATGACCGTTGAGCACCTGCTCCTGGCGTTGCTGGATAATGCGTCAGCGGTTGACGTGCTGAAGGCGTGTGGGGCGAATCTCGATAAGCTGCGGTCCGATCTGCAGGATTTTATTAATTCGACCACGCCATTAATTCCTGAGAGCCAAGCGGATCGCGAAACACAACCGACGCTTGGGTTTCAGCGCGTATTGCAACGTGCGGTCTTCCACGTGCAGTCATCTGGAAAGAGTGAAGTCACCGGTGCCAATGTGCTGGTGGCTATTTTCTCTGAGCAGGAAAGCCAAGCCGTCTACTTCCTTAAACAACAGAGTGTTGCGCGGGTAGACGCGGTTAACTACATCGCTCACGGTATTTCTAAAGTGTCGGGTCATGGGCCTACTCCATCACCGTCTTCTCAAGAGAGCGAAGACGCTGAAGAGGGTAGTTCTGAAGGGGCTGCGCATCCATTAACCGGTTACGCTACCAACCTGAACGAGCAGGCGCGCCAAGGCAAAATAGATCCGTTGATTGGCCGCGACCATGAGCTTGAGCGCGTTGTACAAATTCTTGCTCGTCGTCGTAAGAATAACCCGCTGCTGGTCGGCGAAGCAGGTGTTGGTAAAACAGCTATTGCGGAAGGTTTGGCAAAGCGCATTGTTGAAGAAGACGTGCCTGACGTTATTGCCGATGCAGTGGTTTACTCGCTTGATATGGGGGCGTTGTTAGCGGGTACTAAATACCGTGGCGATTTCGAAAAGCGCCTGAAAAGCTTGCTAAGTGAACTGCGCAAGCAGCCTAACGCCGTGCTCTTTATTGACGAGATTCATACCGTAATAGGGGCGGGTGCTGCCTCTGGCGGCGTGATGGATGCGTCTAACTTGTTGAAACCACTACTATCTTCCGGTGAGTTGCGTTGTATCGGTTCGACAACGTTCCAAGAGTTTCGCGGCATTTTTGAGAAAGATCGCGCCCTGGCTCGCCGGTTCCAAAAAGTGGACGTACTAGCGCCTTCTGTGGATGACACCATCAAAATCCTCAAAGGGTTGCGTTCGCGCTTTGAAGAACACCATGAGCTTAAGTACACCGATGGTGCGCTAGAAAGCGCCGCTCGTTTGGCCGACCGCTACATCAACGACCGTTACCTGCCCGATAAGGCCATCGACGTGATTGATGAGGCAGGCGCGCACCAGCGTATGCTTCCGCCAGAAGTGCGGGCTAACACCATTGATGTTGAGCAGGTAGAAGCGGTAGTGGCGTCTATTGCACGTATTCCACCGAAGAGTGTTTCAAGTTCTGATCGTAAGTTGCTTGAGAAGCTCGACCGCGACTTGAAGATGTTGGTGTTTGGTCAAGATGAGGCCATCGATACTCTTTCCGCTGCCATTAAGCTTTCCCGTGCCGGTCTGAAATCGCCGGACAAGCCAGTAGGTAGTTTCTTGTTTGCTGGCCCAACCGGCGTTGGTAAAACCGAAGTGGCTAAGCAGCTGGCGCATATCATGGGTATCGAGCTAGTCCGCTTTGATATGTCGGAATACATGGAACGTCATACCGTTTCACGCTTGATTGGTGCCCCACCAGGCTATGTGGGCTATGACCAGGGCGGTCTGTTAACCGAAGCCGTTACCAAACAGCCGCATTGTGTGTTGCTGCTAGATGAAATTGAAAAGGCGCACCCTGAAGTATTTAACCTGCTACTGCAGGTTATGGATCACGGTCGTTTGACAGACAACAATGGTCGCGAGGCGGACTTCCGCCACGTTATCCTGATTATGACCTCTAACGCAGGGGCAGAGCAGGCATCACGGCGCTCTATCGGTTTCCAAAGCCAAGACCACTCAACCGATGCGATGGAAGTGATTCGCCGTACCTTCTCGCCTGAGTTCCGCAACCGCTTGGACGGTATTATCCAGTTCCATGCGCTGCAAACATCTGTTGTGCGTAACGTTGTCGATAAGTTCCTGATCGAGCTACAAGCACAGCTAGACGAAAAGCGTGTGCAGCTTGAAGTCGATGATACAGCGAGAGACTGGTTGGCGGAGAAAGGTTACGATCCGGATATGGGGGCGCGCCCGATGGCCCGCTTGATCCAGGAAAAACTGAAGAAGCCGTTGGCTGAGATGATTCTATTTGGCGAGTTGGCTGATCAGGGTGGCATCGTGCACGTTAGCCTTGAAGAAGGCGAGCTGCACTTGTCAACTGAGTCAGAGATGGCGGATGCGCCCTGAAAAGGGCGCTAAGGACACCTAAATCTCACGCCTAAGTCCTCAACCCATGCCTCACTAAAGCACAGCGCCCTGTCATACGACGGGGCGTTGTCGTTTCCAGAGAGCGGCGCCGTACTTACGCTATATTTGCAGTCATGATGCGTGCATGCGCGGGCAGTGTTTGCTTGAAGGCGTTACCAAGGCTTAGCGCGAGCGATAAACAATACGGCCTTTTGACAGATCGTAGGGCGTCAGCTCTACTTTTACCTTGTCGCCTGTCAGGATACGGATGTAGTTTTTGCGCATCTTGCCTGAAATATGAGCGGTAACGACATGGCCGTTTTCCAGCTCAACACGGAACATGGTGTTGGGAAGGGTATCAACAATAACGCCTTCCATTTCAATATGATCTTCGCGTGCCATATAGGCAGATCCTCACTTATTTAACGTAATGGTTTGGTCTAATTAGTCACTTCAATGGGCGTCGTCAGGTGACGGTTACCCAGTAAGCAGCGCTATATTGTGCCGTAAGCCTGCCATCAAGGCAAAAAAGCTGGCAAGTTTAGCAAATTAAAGGCCGCCAATGGCGCCCGTCGAGCACCTCTATGGGAGTGAACGCGCGTTTATAACGCATCTTACGACACTCCTCAATCCAATACCCAAGGTATAAATGGGGGAGCGATTTTTCACCGCACAGTTCAATCAGCTTCAGAATAGCAAAGGTTCCCAATGATCGCTTTTCCAGGGCCTTGTCGACACTGAAAAACGTATAAATGGCCGACAATCCATGCTCAAGTTGATCAAATGCCGCTACCGCGACAAGCTTTCCATCCAAACGCATTTCTAAAAGATGCGCATAGGGTTCTTCAAGCGTTAAAAAGGTACGATACTGCTCTCGACTTGGCGGATACATGTCACCATCGGCGTGGCGTATACGGATATAGTCTGCATAGAGCGCATAATGATCTGCCTCATAATGTGCAGGCATTACGCGTGTAGAAATATCGGCATTGAGACGCCGGATTTTGCGTTGGGTACGATTAGCGCTAAAGTCGCTGATAGGAATGCGTACTGAACGGCAGGCATCGCAGCCCTCGCAGTGAGGACGGTATAGATGTCGACCGCTGCGACGAAAGCCTAGCAATGAAAGTGAGTCATAAACGCCAGGAACGGGAGATTCCTGAGGATCCAGAAACAGAGTGGTTGCCTCTTTGCCAGGAAGGTAGCTGCAGGCATGAGGAACGGTTAGGAAGAAGCGCAAATCCCGCACAGGGCGGCGAGGAGCGTTACTACTCACGGCTTGCCTCCTTGGTTAATCTAAATACGTTTACCATTCTGGATGGTTGGTCGAGGCGATGGCACCTAACCACGGTGATCCAGGTACAGTAGGCGCTTCATTAATCATATTCGTTAAGTTAAATGCCTTGTTAGGCAACCACTTTTCAAGATAGTTGATGAACGTCTTACGAGCGACTGTTGTCGCACCAAGGCTTGCCAAGTGAGGTGTATGCATCTGGCAATCGATAAGTTTACCCTCATGGTGCTGCATAGCATGGGCTAAGTGGGCAAGGGCTACTTTGGAAGCATCGGGAACTCTCGAAAACATCGATTCACCAAAGAAGACAGGCCCCATTGCTAATCCATAAAGTCCGCCAACCAGTTGGCCTTCAAGGTGTACTTCAATGCTATGCGCGATGCCTAGCTCGTGTAGTCGTTGATAAGCGTCACGCATATCTTGATTGATCCAGGTGCCGGGTTCTCCAAGGCGTGGTGCAGCGCATGCTTTAACAATGTTTTCAAACTGTTGATCCAGGGTGACGATAAAGCCACCATGACGTAATCGCTTAACAAGGCTACGACGTCGTTTAAACTGTTCTGGTTGCAATACCATACGTGGATTGGGGCTCCACCACAAAATAGGTTCATCATCGCTGTACCATGGAAAAATACCTTTCCGGTAGGCGTGAATTAACCAGTGTGGAGAGAGTTCTCCGCCCGCGGCAAGAAGGCCATTAGGTGAGTCTAGGGCAAGGTCGGTAGACGGGAAAATAGGCTGTGGCGATGAAAGCCAAGGTAGCATTGTTTGCTCCTGTTACTGAACACTTCGATAGAAGCGCTGTGACGGCGAAAGGATGCTCGGTATGATGCAAACTCGCAAGTGGATTAAAGACACCATTGAGGTGTAAAGGGAGAATCGCTTGAAAGTAAATAAGGCGGTAGACAAGCGAACGCAACGTAACTCGCGTCAACCATCATCAACGGCCTCTACTGGGCGAGTTAAAGCCGCAAAGGATAAAGCTCGTCGGTTTGGTCTGCGCTTGCAGGGCTCAGCGCGTGAAGGCGTGGTCGTGGTGCTGCTTGCGCTGTGCGTATTTTTGTTATTGGCACTGTTTAGTTATGACCCTGCCGACCCAGGTTGGTCTTATCAAGGGCCGGAAACGGATGTCCAAAACTGGATGGGGCCTGTCGGTGCTTGGCTTGCGGACGTGCTTTATTCGCTGCTGGGGGCAAGCGCCTTATGGTGGCCGGGTATGTTTGGTTATGCTGCTTGGTGGCTAATGAGATCTCGCCAAGTACGGTTTGAGATCGATCCGGTAGCGATTGCTGTCCATACCGGCGGCTTAGTGCTGCTTATCTTCGGCACGACGATGCTGGGGGCGCTCCATTTTTATCATCCTGACAGCATTTTGCCTTACGCTTCTGGCGGTATATTGGGCGAAGGGTTAGTAAGCACCCTAAAGCCACTGGTTAGTAGTGGTGGCGTTGGGCTTATTTCTGCCGCGCTAATATTGATTGGTTTTCCGCTGTTTAGCGGCATGTCGTGGTTACAGGTGGCTGATGAGCTTGGACGTCGTCTGTGCAAAGTAGGGGGCTGGTTCAGCGCTCGCCGTGCTAAAGGGCGTGAGAAGCGTTCCCAGCGTGCCGCAGCGAAAGCTGCGTCTCAGAAAGTAAAAGAGAAACCTCTTACTGAATTCAAAGCAGCTAAGCAAGAGAGTGACTTGCAACGCCCAAGTCCAAGAGAAGATAGTCGGCAGCAGGATTCCGCCCGAGAAAACAGTCGTGCTCGTCGTGAGCCGAGCTTTTCAACCACGACGGATACCTCCATTCCATGGGCAGCTGCTGCATTTTCCGGTGCGTTGCCAGCAGAAGATATGCCTAAGCGTGCATCGTCAGCGGCGCCTGAACAGCCTGCTCCTGAGATGGACGCCCAAAAGGATATTGAACCTAACGACCAACCTTCAACGCCTGCCGCTGTGGCTGAAGAGCGGCGTGAAGTTAAAACAGAGCCTAAAATAGAGCCTGTTGTGGAAAACGTTGCGGAAGACGTTGTAGAAAACGTCGAGGAAGAATCGCCCCGCGCGCCTCGCGAGGATGCCTTTGCGGTGCGTATTGATGACGAAGACAATGAACCAGCGCCTTCGGTACCGCTCTCTACTAAAGAAACCGAGCCAGAATTTGATAAACCTGGGTTTGATAAATCTGAGCTCAATGAACCTGATGTCAATCAATCTAATGTTGCAAAGCCTGCTTTCGATGAACCAGTTCTTGATGAGCCCGAGCTTGATGAGTCTGAGCCTGAAAAGTCATCTTCACGTTCTGTTCCTGGTTTCCAGTCAGCAGCAGCGCAGTCATTTTATTCATCGCCAGGCGTATCACGTGATGCAACAGAGCATGAAATAAAACAGGATGATGCGATTAAGTGGGAAGGCGACGTTGAACGCGCGGTGACGTCTGCTTCCAGAAGCATGCCTGAACCCGAAGAGGCACCTGCTATCACGCCGCGAGATGAGGGTTACTCTCGCCCTGTGCATGCGCCGTCCCCTGAGCCCCGTTCCGAACGCGTACCCGAGGTCGTGCCGGAGCCAGTATGGGACGATGAGGAAGATGATTTTCCAACAGCGCGGCCAACCGTTACAGCAGCGCGCCAAGAGCCAACGTTATATGGTGCTGAAGTACCCAGGACTGAAGCACCCAGGGCTGACGTTTCTCAGGCTGAGCCTTCTAGATCGATGACTTCAAGTGAAATGTCTTCCGACGTGGCGTCTTCCGAGGAGAAAGATCCAGACAGTGGTCCTACTCTGTGGACCGTCGAGCACCTGCAGAGCCAGCGTCCGGCGTTCGAAACATTCGATGAGCCAGAAGGGGATGTGCCAAGCCTTCAGTTGCTGACGCCTCCTGAACCGCATGAGCCTAATTACACGGACGAGCAGCTTGCTGATATGGCAGAGCTCTTGGAAGTCCGGCTGCGTGAGTATGGCGTTAAGGCGGAAGTGGTCGATACATGGCCTGGTCCGGTTATTACCCGGTTTGAGATTAAACCGGCGGCTGGGGTGAAAGTTTCTAAAATCAGTAACCTTGCCAAAGATCTGGCGCGCTCGTTAATGGTCAAGAGTGTGCGTGTGGTTGAGGTGATTCCTGGACGTCCAACGGTTGGCATTGAGATACCTAACCCCCATCGAGCAATGATTCGGCTGCGCGAGGTCATTGACTCTGACCGTTATCAACAGGAAAGCTCGCCGCTGACTATGGCATTGGGGCAAGACATTGGCGGCGGCCCCGTTGTTGCTAACCTAGGTAAGATGCCCCATCTGCTGGTCGCAGGTACGACGGGGTCTGGTAAGTCAGTGGGCGTTAACGCCATGCTGATTTCCATGCTACTGAAGGCGACACCGGATGAGCTTAAGCTGATCATGGTTGACCCAAAAATGCTGGAGCTGTCGGTTTATGACGGCATACCACACCTTTTGGCACCAGTGGTCACTGATATGAAGGAAGCTGCTAACAGCCTGCGCTGGTGTGTTGCGGAGATGGAGCGCCGCTACAAGTTAATGGCGGCGATGGGGGTGCGTAACATTGCAGGCTTTAATGGGCGTTTAGATGAGGCTGAAAGTGCAGGAGCACAAGTTGCCGATCCGCTTTGGGAGCCGCAGCCTTGGGAAATGCATCAAACGCCGCCGATCCTTGAAAAGCTGCCCTATATCGTCGTGGTGATCGACGAATTCGCCGATATGTTTATGATCGTCGGGAAAAAAGTTGAAGAACTGATCGCCCGCTTGGCTCAAAAGGCGCGTGCAGCAGGTATCCACCTGATTCTGGCTACTCAGCGCCCCTCCGTTGATGTGGTGACGGGGCTGATTAAAGCGAATATTCCGTCGCGGATGGCCTTCCAGGTATCGTCGCGGATTGATTCGCGCACCATTCTGGACCAGGGCGGCGCAGAGAGCTTGTTGGGCCATGGCGATATGCTTTATCTGCCAGCCGGCTCAGGGCCGCCTAACCGGATTCATGGTGCCTTTGTGGATGATGACGAAGTGCATCGGGTAGTGGATGATTGGAAACGACGTGGCGCGCCTGAATACATTGAAGAGATCTTGTCAGGCGGTGTGACTGCCGATGCGCTGGCTGGCCTTGAGGCTGAAGGTGTAGATGGTGATGATGCAGAACAGGATGCGCTTTACGATGAGGCGGTTCAGTTTGTTACTGAAACACGCAAAGCCTCCATATCTGCCGTTCAGCGTCGTTTCAAGATCGGCTATAACCGTGCGGCGCGCTTGGTGGAAGCGATGGAAGGTGCCGGTGTTGTGACGTCTATGGGCTCTAACGGCGCCCGTGAAGTGCTGGCACCGCCTCCGATAGGCCACTAACTTATTCTATATAATGAGTGCCTGGCGCTTGGTTCAATAATGCAATAAGCGTGAAAGTCGCGCCGTAGGTGAAACCCTGCGGCGCGTTTTGCGTCTGAGAGGCTACATGGATCGTCTTAACGCTCCTTGCCTCGTCCGCTATCCGGCAATGACTGCCTAGGGAGAAAATAATGCGCGATACACATATTCGACGCTCATCATCGTTGGCGTTAGCAGCCAGCGCGCTAGGGTTAGCCTTTGCAGCGCCTATTGCGTGGGCAAGTGACGCCGCGGAGCGTCTTACTGAGCGGCTTGACCCGCTTGAGAACTATCAAGCGACGTTTGAACAGCAAATTTTGGACGGTGGTGGCGAGCGATTACAAAGCGCACGTGGGGAAATGTGGCTCTCGCGTCCTGGCATGCTACGTTGGGAAGTCGATGCGCCTTATACGCAAATCGTCGTCTCAGATGGCGATGATGTTTATCTTTACGACCCTGATCTTGAGCAAGTCACCATCCAAGCGATGGATGACCGGGTCACGCATACCCCCGCGCTGTTGCTGTCGGGCAGTGCAAACGATTTAACTGCCAGCTATGACGTATTTTATGAGCAGCAGGACGGTGATGACGTGTTTACGTTGATCCCTATTTCAGCGGATACGTTATTCGAAGAGCTGAGTATGGTATTTGACGATCAGACCTTAACCGAGCTGTGGATGATGGACAGTACTGGTCAGCGCACAGCGATTACGTTCAGCGACATTACCCGTAACGGCAATATTGACCGTAGCATGTACGACTTTGATATTCCTGATGGCACTGATGTCATCCGCGAAGAACTGTAAGAAGCGTTGCAAGCAGAGCTGTTAACTGCTCGCCATAATGTACTCCGCACGATGATTAGATCAGGCACCTTAGGGTGCCTGATCTGCTTCTTGGTCACGCTGTTCCCGCCACGCCATTATCTCTCCAAAGCGTTTTTCCTGACCAAAGTCGCTTGGTTCATAAAAGCGTGCTTTGGGTAAATCGTCTGGCCAGCAGTCATGAGCGCTGCCAGCAGGGTAGCCGTGGGCTTCGTTGTGCGCGTAGCGATAACCTTGGCCATGTCCCAATTGCTCCATCAATTTGGTAGGGGCGTTGCGGAGGTAGCTGGGGACTTCCAGCTGTGGTTGCTGCTGCACATACTGTTGTGCGGCCTTCCATGCACGGTCAATACGATTACTTTTGGGGGCAACTGCCAAATGAATGGCGGCATGGGCAATCGCTCGCTGGCCTTCATAATTGCCTAAGCGTAAATAGGCATCCCAGGCAGCAATGACTAAGGGGAGTGCCCGAGGGTCAGCATTACCGACATCTTCTGAGGCGATCGCCGTTAAGCGCCGCACGATGTCCAGTGGGTCGCCACCGCCCTGTAAGAAGCGTGCCATATAAAGCAGGGCTGAGTCAGGACGGGATGAGCGAATCGATTTATGAAGTGCCGACAATAAATCGTAGTAAGCGTCACCCTGTTTATCAAAGGCGCTTGATTGATGCCCAACGACATCGGCTAACACCGCTTTGTGCAGCACTTCTCTATCACTGTGTCGCTCAGTAAAGTCGCAGGCCGTTTCTAGCAGTCCTAGCGCGCGACGTGCGTCGCCTGCGCTGGCATGGGCAAGTGCCTCTAACACGCCCTCTTCCATCTCAATGCAGCGCTTTCCCAAGCCGTGCTCTGCGTCGTTTAACGCCTGAGTTAACACCTGGATAAGTTCTTCATGGCTCAGCGGTTTTAGTACATAAACCCGAGCACGGGAAAGTAGCGCCGAGTTAACCTCAAAAGAGGGGTTTTCTGTCGTTGCGCCGATCAGCGTTAGCAGACCCGATTCTACATGGGGTAGCAGCGCATCCTGTTGACTCTTGTTCAGGCGGTGGATTTCATCTAAGAATAGGAGAGTAGGCGATGTGCGTTGCTGGGCTCGCTCTACTGCCAAGCGAATTTCTTTTACACCGGCCATGACAGCGCTTAAATGCTCAAGATGAGCGCCCGATGCGCGTGCCAATAACTCTGCTAGCGTGGTTTTGCCAACGCCCGGCGGTCCCCATAAAATCATTGAACGCACGACACCGGATTCCGCCATTCGGCGCAGAGGTTTGTCAGGCCCGACTAATGCTTGCTGACCGACATAATCGTTAAGGGTTAGTGGGCGCATACGGTAGGCAAGGGGCACGTCTTCGCTCGTGGTAACGGACGCGCGGTCAAAAAGATCCATATAAACGTTCCCTATAAATTTCCATCGTAAATCTTGCCATTGAACAATCAACGATTAACACGTGTCTGTGGTAAATAATGTAACGTCGGGCTACCTTTGGGCATAACCGACTGATAAGCGTCTGCTTGCCTAGGTAATGTCAAAGGCGCATGGTAACGATTAACACCAGTGTAGTTAAACCCAGCTCATGCCATGCGCGTAAGCGCTAATAGGCAATGGGCGAAAGGTAAGGCACTTACAAAGGAGACGGCAAGATGTTAAACCAACTGCGTCTAGATCATGCCAACATGGCGCGAATGCTCCATGTGTTGCAGCTAAAACAAAAAACACTCGTGAGTGGTGAACGGCCCGACTTCCAGTTGATGCGCGAGGTGGTGGACTACATTTTGTCTTATATGGATGGTTTTGCTTCTCCGCTGGAAAAAATTTGCGTGGAACGTCTGCAGGAGCAGGCTCCTGAGCACCTTCCATTGATGGAGCAAATGGCCAGCGACTATCGTAAATTGAAGCCGCGTCTGTCCCGCTTATCCAATGATATCGACATGATTTTAATGGATAACGTGCTGCCCATGGATCGCTTTGCAGAGGCATTGAAAGCGTACCTTGATGCACACCGTGCCTACCTTCGTCATGAGAGAGAGGGCCTGTTTCCGCTGATAGATAAACATTTCAGTGAAGAGGATATGGAAGAACTTCGTCAAGCGCTGCCAGAAGGGGCTGAAAAAGAACTAGAGCGCCTACAGCAAGCATATCCCGAACTTTACGCTGAATTGCGCGGTGCCGAAGTGCCATCGCTGTAGCGTATAAGCGGATCACTCAAGGTGTAACGGGGCGTGTTAAACTAGCGTCCCGTTTTTTATTGGCGTCTTGAGAGGTTTGGCGTGTACAAAGCGTATTGGATGGGTCAACAGTGATGTCAGGGCCTGTACTACTGTTTGATTCAGGCGTGGGCGGTCTTTCTGTTGCCCATGCGCTTCGCCAGCACTATCCGCATCTGGCAATGTGCTACGCCTGTGATAATGCGTGGTTACCTTATGGTCTGCGCGATGATGTAACGCTCTCTAGGCGCATCGTTGCGGTATGCAAAGCGGCAGTAGATGCCTGTCAGGCGAGTGTCTTAGTTGTTGCCTGTAATACCGCCAGCACCCTTGCACTAGAAGGATTGCGTGCAACGCTTGATATCCCGGTTGTTGGAACTGTGCCTGCTATCAAGCCCGCTGCGTTGAGTAGTCAGACACGGCATATTGGTTTGCTCGCCACGACGGCGACCGTCAATAGGCCGTATACTCAGGCGTTAATTAATAGCTTCGCGAGTGACTGTACCGTCACTAAGGTGGCGGCGGATGCACTGGTCACGGAAGCGGAAGCTTGGTTATCAGGCACACCGATTGATGAACAGCGATTAAACCTAGCGCTGACGCCTTTATGGCAGGCTACCCAGGCTAACCCAGCACTCGATACGGTTGTGCTGGGTTGTACCCATTTTCCACTGCTGAAACCTGAGTTAATCCGGCTGTCGCCGGTGCCTCTGGTGTGGGTGGATTCTGGCGATGCAATTGCCCGCCGAGTAGGGCAGGTGGCACCTACCTTAGTCAATAGCTCCCAAGATGGACGTTGCTTTACGACAGCTGCAGCGGCGCAACTTACTAAAGGGGTGGCACACTTTGGCTTTCAAGCACCACAACGATTAACGATTCCTAACGTGGTGTAGTCACCCTGTTAGGTTGTTTGTTTCTATTGATGTTATCTATTTCAAAGAGGAGCCACCTTGGCGATCCCCACTGTAGAACCAGAACGCTATGCCGAACAGCTCGCTGAAAAGCAAGCCTACGTGGAGAAGACCTTTGCGGCGTTCACCACGCCCACGCTTGAAGTCTACCCCTCGCCGCCAAGCTATTACCGGCAGCGCTGCGAGTTTCGCATCTGGCATGAAGACGATGACCTCTTCTACGCTATGTTTGAGGTCGATTCGGACAATCCCAAAAACAAGCGCATTGTGCGTTTGGACCAGTTTCCCGTCGCCAGTGAGCATATCAATGCGCTTATGCCGCGTCTGCGGGAAGCGTTTCTTGCTAGCGATGAGCTTCGCCGCCGCTTGTTTCAAGTGGAGTTTTTAACCACCTTATCCGGCGAAGCCTTGGTAACGCTGATTTACCATCGTCCGCTAGGCGAGGCCTGGGAAGCCGAGGCCCGCGCACTGGAAGAGACGCTTGGCATCATGATTATTGGCCGCTCTCGCAAGCAGCGTTTGGTGCTAACCCGGGATCATGTGTGGGAGCGCTTAACCGTTGATGGCCGTGAGTTGGTTTATCAGCAGGTCGAAAACAGCTTTACTCAGCCAAATGCGCATATCTGCCAGACCATGCTTAGCTGGGCTAGAGAGGCCACCGCCGATCATCAACATGAAGACTTGGTGGAGCTTTATTGTGGTAACGGCAATTTTACCATTGCGCTAGCGGATAACTTTCGCCGTGTATTGGCGACTGAGATTTCCCGTACCTCGGTTGCTAGCGCTAACGTCAACCTGGACGCTAACGGCGTGACCAATGCTCAGGTGGCAAGAATGTCCGCTGAAGAGTTCGCACTGGCGTTAAAAGGCGAGAAAACAGGTCGTCGAGTGACGGAGATGGGCTTAGACACATACGAGTTTTCCACCGTGTTGGTAGACCCGCCAAGATCAGGTCTGGACGTTCAAAGCTGTCATCAAATCAGCGAATACGCTCAAATCGTCTATATTTCATGCAACCCGGCAACGCTTGCTGAAAACTTAACCATACTGACTCAAACGCATCATATTGAGCGGTTCGCGCTTTTTGATCAGTTCCCATTTACCAAGCATTGTGAATGCGGTGTCTTACTCACACGAAAGAACTCTGGGCTATAGAGGTCTTGTCAATAGTGCTTATGATGCATAAGCGGCATACACCATGAATAACCTGTCAGATGGCTAGGGAGACGAGCATCGGTAGCGTAAGCTAGTAGACAGTAAGGCCTAAAGGCCTATTGTCCTTCGTTTTTTGGCCTAAAGTGGCCCCAGGCAGTCGAGGTGATGGATGCATTACGTTGCGATTGAAGAGAGTCGGCGGGATCTTTTGAAGCAGCTACAAGAGCGATTGGATGCGCGACTGGAGCCGGAGCGAGCGGCAGATGTTGAAGCCTTTGCTCGCCACTTCTACGCCACTGTACCCGTGGAAGACTTGGTCGACCGACGCCTAGACGACTTGTATGGGGCCACGCTGTCGATTTGGCAGTTTTTACAGCATCACGATCCTAAAAGCCCCAAGGTGCGCATCTTCAACCCCGACTTTGAAGAGCACGGCTGGCAGTCAACTCATACCTTCGTTGCCGTTTTGCACGAAGACATGCCATTTTTGGTTGATTCGGTACGAATTGAACTTAATCGTCGCGGACTAACGGTACACGCTATTCAGAACGCTGTATTTGCCGTAGCTCGTGACGGTCAGCACCAGCTCAAAGAGCTCGTTTCGCCAAGAGATGAAAACGCGCCTGAAGCGCGTGAATCGTTGATGGTCATTGAAGTGGATCGCCATTCGGATCCTGAGTCGCTGACCAAAATTGAGAATAAGCTGCATGAAGTGCTGCGTGATGTCAGAACAGCGGTCAGCGACTTTGATGAGATGTGCGGTCAAATCACGTCGGCTATTCATGAGCTAGAGAAAAACTGCCCGCCGCAAATTGATCCTGACGATCATGAAGAAGCCATCGCGTTTTTAGAGTGGCTGCTCAAAGATAACTTTACTTTCCTGGGTTACGACGAGTACCTGCTGGAAGGTAAAGAGCTACAACGTGACCCCAATAGTGTTCTGGGGGTTTTCCGCCTTGATCAGCCTCGTTACCGCGAGCGTATTCGCACTGAAGAAGGTATTGATGAGAATGACGACTACGTGCTGGTACCTCAGCTACTGTCGTTTGCTAAAAGCGCTCATCACTCCCGGGTGCATCGGCCTACATATCCAGACTACATTACCGTTGACCGTTATGATGACGACGGCAATGTGATTGGCGAACGGCGCTTCTTTGGCCTGTTCACTGCCACGGTTTATAACGAATCGCCACGCAATATTCCGTTGCTGCGTCGCAAGTTGAAAGCTGTAATGGATATTGCTGGATTTAATCCCCAGGGTCATAACGGCAAACAGCTGTTGCAAGTGTTGGAAGTGTATCCTCGTGATGACCTGTTTCAGATCAGTACGGAATCCCTGGCCAGCACTGCACTCGGTATTCTCAATATCCGCGAACGCCGCCAAGTGCGCTTGTTTATTCGCGCGGACGTTAGCGGTAAGTTCTACTCCTGCTTAGTATTTGTACCAAGAGACGTGTTCTCTACTGACCTGCGTCAGCGTATACAAACGATGCTATGTGACGAGCTAGACGCCCACTTTGGCGACTTTAATACCTATTTGTCAGAGTCGGTATTGGCCCGTATTCAGCTTATTCTGCGCTTTAACGGTGAAGGGCCAAGCCAATACGACCTTAAGCGTTTGGAAAGCAAAGTGGCACGTTTGGCACGCAGCTGGCGTGATGAGCTTCAAGAAGCAATGATCGAGGGCTTTGGTGAAGAGCGCGCTAACCACCAAATGGATCACTTCCATGATGCGTTCTCGGCCAGTTATCGAGAAGATTTCAATGCCCGCACCGCGGTGTTTGATGTTCAGCATCTATTGACCCTGGATAGCGGTGAGGATCTCTCGCTGTCACTTTACCGCCCCCTAGAAGAGCAAGCGGGCGGTATGAATTTGAAGCTTTTCCATCGTGAAACGCAGATCCCACTGTCTGATGTGCTACCGATGATGGAAAACCTGGGGCTGCGCGTTATCGGTGAGCGCCCCTACGACATCAATGCCCCGCAACAGCGCTACTGGATTCATGACTTCGAGCTGGAGCATAGCCGTGAAGGCGTCAACCTCAGCGAAATGCGTGACACCTTCAGCGAAGCGTTTAAGCGTATATGGGCAGGTGAGGCGGATAACGATGCCTTTAACCGTCTGATTATTGGTGCTGGCCTTGATTGGCGCGAAGTGGCCATGCTGCGTGGTTACGCCCGTTACCTTAAGCAGATACGCTTTGGTATGTCGCAGGACTACATCGCAGCTACCCTGGCTAATTACCCGGCAATCACCCAGACACTCGTTGAGCTTTTCCGATTACGCTTCGATCCCAAGCATCAGCCAAGCAGCTTAGATGACTGTATAGTTCGCTTAAACGAGCACCTTGAAGGTGTCGCCAGCCTTAATGATGACCAGTTGCTGCGCCGTTTTATGGAGCTTATTCAAGCGACTCTGCGCACTAACTACTACCAGAAAGCTGCTGATGGCCGCTTTAAAGATTACATCTCCTATAAACTGGAGCCGTCGAAAGTCACGGGCATGCCCAAACCCCGCCCGGCGTTTGAGATTTTTGTTTGTTCGCCTCGCGTAGAGGGTGTTCACCTGCGTGGCGGTAAAGTCGCTCGTGGTGGCTTACGTTGGTCAGACCGCCATGAAGACTACCGCACAGAAGTGTTGGGTCTAGTAAAAGCCCAGCAGGTGAAAAACGCGGTTATCGTGCCTGTGGGTGCTAAAGGCGGTTTCGTATGCAAACGCATGCCAGAAAACGCTGGTCGTGAAATCCAGCAGAAAGAAGGTATCGCTTGCTACAAAATCTTTATCCGTGCGCTGTTGGATGTCACTGACAATCTGGTGGGTGGTGAGGTCGTGCCGCCGCAAAACGTGGTGCGCCATGATGGCGACGATAGCTACCTCGTGGTGGCTGCCGATAAAGGGACTGCAACCTTCTCGGATATTGCTAACGAAATATCCATAGAGTATGGCCACTGGCTAGGCGATGCTTTTGCCTCCGGCGGTGCTAACGGTTATGACCATAAAAAAATGGCGATTACCGCGCGTGGTGCCTGGGAATCCGTCAAGCGTCATTTCAAAAACCTCGACGTAAACACCCAGCAAGATTTGTTCACGGTAGTGGGCATTGGCGATATGGCTGGCGACGTCTTCGGCAATGGCATGCTGCTGTCGGATAAAATTCAGCTAGTGGGTGCGTTTAACCACCTGCATATTTTTGTCGACCCGAATCCGGATGCAGAAGCTGCCTTCGCCGAGCGCAAGCGCATGTTCAACCTTCCCCGTTCAAGCTGGGAAGACTACAGCGCTGAACTGATTTCCCAGGGTGGCGGTGTCTTTAGCCGCAGCGCTAAATCGATTCCGATTACCCCGGAAATGCAGCAGGTGTTTGGTATCGAAGAAACGCGCCTTTCCCCCAACGACCTGATCCGCGCCATGCTGAAGGCCAAGATCGATCTGTTGTGGAACGGTGGTATCGGTACCTATGTGAAGAGTTCCGATGAAACCGATGCTGACGTGGGCGACAAAGCTAACGACGCACTGCGTATTAACGGCGCTGAGTTGAACTGCCGTGTAGTCGGTGAGGGCGGTAACTTGGGCTTGACCCAGCGTGGACGAATGGAAGCGGCCGCTAAAGGTGTACGCGTTTATACTGACTTTATCGATAACGCCGGTGGTGTTAACTGCTCCGACCATGAGGTCAATATCAAAATATTGATCGATGAAGTGGTTAAGCGTGGTGACATGACCGACAAGCAGCGTAACCAGCTGTTGTCAGATATGACCGACGAAGTTGCTAACTTGGTTATCCTTGATAACTATCGCCAAACCCAGGCGCTAGACCTGTCAGAAATACTGTCTCACCAGGGCATGGGGCCATACCGCCGCTTTATCAGTGAGCTTGAGTTAGCCGGTCAAATTGATCGTGAACTAGAGTTCTTGCCTGCTGATGACGTACTTAAAGAGCGTGCCAGTCACGACCAAGGCATGCGATTACCTGAACTGTCGGTACTGATTTCTTACGCTAAGAGCACCCTGAAAGGCGATTTGATCAACTCTGATGTGCCGGATGACCTCTACATTCATCGCCACCTGGAACGCTTGTTCCCTGAGGTGTTGACTGAACGTTACCAAACAGAAATGTATGACCACCGCCTGAAGCGTGAAATTGTTGCTACCCAGGTAGCTAACGATTTGGTTGATCACATGGGCATTGTATTCGTTCGTCGCCTAATGGACTCTACTGGCGCAGGTCGAGCCGATATTGCCCGCGCTTATGTAGTCGCTCGTGATGCGTTTAATCTCACATCCCTGTGGGAGCAGATCGAGGCGCTGGATAACCAAGTGCCGAACCGTGTGCAGTACTCGATGATGCTCGACTTGATGCGCATGATTCGCCGCGCCACGCGTTGGTTCCTGCGTCAGCATTTGGGGCTGTCTACTCAAGATGCCATCGATTACTTCGGCCCACGTCTGGCTCAACTGCAAGAAAGTATCGGTGAGCTGCTCAGTGGAGAAGAGCAGGCCGCATGGCGTAAGCGTTGTGACGAGCTGCTAGATGCTGGTGTACCTGAAGCGCTAGCGACCACAGTGGCTGCCGCACCAAGTCTCTACGCTGGCTTAGGTATTATTCAAGCTGCGCGGATCACCAATGAGAAGCCTCAGCGTGTGGCCGAGGTGTTCTACGAAATTGGCAGCCGCCTAGAGCTCCCCTGGATGATCCAGCAGGTGACCCAGCTGGAAGTGCGCGATGCGTGGCAAGCACAAGCGCGAGAAACCTTCCGTGACGACATTGATCGCCAGCAGCTGGCGCTAACGACCAGCGTGCTTAAGCTGGAAGCGGGTAGCCGTGACACTCAAGAGCGTGTCGCCCAGTGGCTTGAGCAGCACGCCGAGCTACACCGTCGCTGGTGCCATTTGATTGATGAAGTTCGCGGTGGCAGTGAAGGCGGCTTTGCATTATTTGCTGTTGCCGTGCGTGAACTGGTCGATCTTGCTGAAAGTGATAGTGAAGCGTAAGCCATAAGCTAGCGATTATCTTGCCCGATGAGTAACACCACCTACCGCGCCCTGAATCAGGGCGCGGTTTTTTGTGGCCGCTTTTTCACTGCATCGCCTTTCTCGCCGCTCAGCGCTGCGAAGATAACTTGATTTACGCTATACTCTGCGCGCCGCGCGCTATGTCGTCTATTTGCCCACATGTAGCGTGTCCGCTCGTCTGCTTTATGCCCACTGCTCTGGAGAGCCTCGCTGATGTATAACTTCGCCCGTTCGCTGCTGTTTAGACTCGACCCAGAAACATCTCATGGGTTGGCGCTGGGTGCGTTAGATACACTGCACCGGGTTGGCGGTGTGCAGCGGGTATATGGTGAGCCTGTGAGTGACCCTGTTGAGCTGATGGGGCTGCGTTTTAGTAATCGGGTAGGGCTTGCCGCAGGGCTGGATAAAAATGCCGATCACTTGGATGCGCTGGGCGCGCTGGGCTTTGGGTTTGTAGAAGTAGGCACCGTGACGCCCAAAGCGCAGCCAGGCAATCCGAAGCCGCGCCTATTTCGCCTTGCAGGTCACGAGGCGATTATTAACCGCTTTGGTTTTAATAACAAAGGGGTTGAGCACCTTGTTGCTCAGGTGAAAAAGCGCCACTACAACGGGGTGGTGGGTATCAATATTGGTAAGAACTTAGCCACCTCTGTGGAGAATGCGCTTGATGATTACCTGCTCTGTTTAGAAGCGGTGCACGGCGTGGCTGATTATATTGCGGTCAATATTTCCTCACCCAATACGCCTGGGCTACGGACATTGCAGTTCGGTGAGCAACTGGATGCGTTGTTAGGGCCTATCCGATCGCGCAGCCAAGAGCTGGACAACGCGTTAGGCCGCAAGGTGCCGCTACTGGTTAAAATCGCCCCAGATATGAGTGAAGAAGAGGTTGTCTTGGTAGCCGACAGTATTGCTCGAAATGCACTGGATGGTGTGATTGCGACCAATACCACGGTATCTCGCGAGGCCGTGAAGAGTGATCCTCAGTCAGAAGAGGCTGGCGGCCTTTCAGGCAAACCCGTTTTTGAAGCATCGAATAGGGTGATTCGCCTGTTGCGCGCGCAACTGCCAACGCTGCCTATTATCGGCGTGGGCGGGATTAATAGCGGTGAGGCCGCTGCTGCTAAAATTGCCGCTGGCGCAGACTTGGTGCAGCTCTATTCAGGGTTGATTTACCAGGGCCCTGGGTTAGTGAAAGCGTGTGCCGAGGCATTGAAACAGCAATAATTGAGCAATAAAAAAGCCCGCTTGCCAGCGGGCTCCGTACTCCAAATGTAATGTTTGAAAAGGTAAAAAAACTAGGTCATCACCATGGGGTTTTTATGAATACCGGAGACACCGGTCATACCGTCCCACTGATCACCGCGACCTTCACGCCAACCACTCATCCAATATTCGCGTAAATTGACATCTTGACTGGGGCAGTCATCTCGGGAGCGACCCGTAATGCCCGCTTTATAGCCGTGAACATAAGCCCGTTGGAAGCGATCACGTTTTTGTCGTTTCATTGGCTAACCTCTTTTCACGAAAGCCTTTGATAAGAAAAGCACGTTGGGCAAAAATGCTATATTTGCATCAGTGCTATTTCGATAGTTAACTTTGGCAAGCCGCCACTCAACGCTAGTGCCTAGCACTCACGTGCTGAACGGGCAAAGCGGCAGACTCGACAAATTAGGGGTCTTGAAAGCAAGTTGCTAATAGAACCCTGACAAACAACGCATGCGTTTTTCAGTAGCTACACTCTTATTGTTAGCTCATGATGGGGTCACTTGTCGACCATCAAATTGTCATAAGACGTAAACTCATTTGCCATATATAGGAATATCGCGCTCTTACGCGCGGCGATAAACATGACCGAGTCGAGCCAAACTGCCCCTCTAAACCTCCTTGCAACCTGCCCTAAAGGCATTGAAGGCCTTTTAGCTGATGAGCTTTCAGCGCTAGGAGCCGAGCCAGGTAAAACGACCGTGGCGGGCGTTTATTTTTCCGCCAAGCTAGAAACCGCCTATCGCATATGCCTGTGGTCGCGGTTGGCTAACCGTATTATTTTGCTGCTGGCTCGGGAATCGATGATCGATACCGCCGAGCAGGTGCGTGACGTGGTTGCCCGACTTCCCTGGACGCAGCATTTAACGTCTGGCAAAACCCTCGCAGTAGATTTTCATGGCCGTAGCGATCACATCCGCCACACCCGGTTTGGTGCCCAAACGGTGAAAGATGGCGTTGTAGACTCACTGCAGCTGGCAGGTCAAGAGCGTCCCAATGTTGATACGAAAACGCCTGATCTGCGCATCTATGCCCATCTACATCGCGCTAACTTAAGCCTGGGTATTGATCTATCTGGTGAAAGTTTGCATCGCCGTGGCTACCGCCGTGATGTTGGTCATGCGCCGCTGAAAGAGAACTTAGCCGCTGCGCTGCTGGTGCGTGCAGGCTGGCCCGAACGAGCAAAAGCCGGTGAGCCACTGCTAGATCCGTTATGCGGTGCAGGCACGTTGTTGATTGAAGCGGCGCTAATGGCCGCCGACCAAGCGCCTAACCTCAACCGGGAGCGTTTCGGTTTTCAAGGCTGGGCAGGGCACAATGAGCCGCTGTGGAAAGAGTTAAAGCGCGAAGCCGAGGCGCGGGCATCGATAGGCCGTAAACGCTGTAAAACGGCGCTGGTGGGCTTTGATCAAAGCCCTGCGGCATTGACAGCAGCAAAATCCAACGCCATGCGTGCGGGCATTCCTGCGCTAATTACCTTGCACGGGCAAAGCCTTAGTCAGCTAACCAGGCCAGAAACAATTACTGCCGAGCGTGGGTTGTTGATTACTAACCCACCCTATGGCGAGCGCTTAGGCGAATTACCCGAGCTGGTGCGCTTATACGCTCAGCTGGGTGAAAAAGCGAAAGCGCTGTTTCCTGGCTGGACGCTGGCGCTGTTTACCGGCAACCCCGACCTTGGCCACCGGCTGGGGCTGCGTGCTCACAAGCAGTATGCGCTGAAAAATGGCGCGTTGGATGCCAAGTTGCTGCTGATGGAAATTGCCAATCACACGGCTAGCCAGCCAGATAATGATAGCGATTCATCTGCCTCAGAAGATGGTGAAGTGGCTCAGCATGTCAGCGCCAGTACCAAGCCTGTAGTGTCGGAAAATGCCCAGATGTTTGCCAACCGGTTGACGAAGAATCAAAAACGTCTGAAAAAGTGGCTAAAGAAGAGCGGTGAAGCTTGCTACCGTGTTTACGATGCCGATATGCCGGAATACGCGCTGGCCGTCGACCGTTACGGTGACCGAGTGCATGTTCAAGAGTATGCGGCGCCTAGCTCAATTAACCCAGCTCAGGCTCAAAAGCGCCTGTTTGATGCACTGGAAGTGCTGCCAGATGCCCTCGACGTTGATCCAAGTAAGATTTATATAAAGCGCCGTGAGCGGCAAACTGGCAGTGCCCAGTACCAAAAGCGTGATGCCAGCGGCGAACGCTTTGAAGTGCAGGAAGGTGACGCTCGGTTGTGGGTGAACCTGCGTGACTACTTGGATACCGGCTTGTTTTTGGATCATCGGCCAGTGCGCCGCCTGCTTAAGGAGATGGCCAGCGGCAAGCGCTTCTTAAACCTGTTTTGCTACACCGCCACGGCAACCGTGCAGGCAGCCTTGGGCGGTGCAAGCGACAGTGTTAGCGTTGATATGTCCAATACCTACCTTGAGTGGGCGAGAGACAACTTTGCGCTGAACAAGCTGGATCCAAGGTTACACCGAGTGGTGCGGGATGACTGTTTCCGCTGGCTTGAAACCGCTAACGCCGAGTTTGACCTGATCTTTATGGATCCGCCAACGTTTTCTAACTCCAAGAAAATGCGCGATACCCTTGATGTGCAGCGTGACCACCCGCGGCTAATAGAGCTTGCTATGGCGCGTCTTGCGCCCGGCGGCACGCTGGTATTCTCGAACAACCAGCGGCGCTTCAAGCTGGACGAGGCGATCAGTGAGCGCTACGCAGTGGAAGATATTACGTCGCGTACCTTTGACCCGGATTTTCAGCGCCGGACCAATTTGCATCATGTGTTTTTGCTACGCCATAAAGCGTAAGGCATAAAAGAGATCGGCTATGATTCAGCTATCGATTTATACAACGTTAGGCTGCCACTTATGCGCTCAGTTAGAAGCGCTAGTGGTAACGTTGGCGAACCAAGAGGTATCGCTGCATCACATTGAAATCAGCGACGACGATACGCTATTGGAGCGTTATGGCGTACGCATTCCGGTTCTGATGGATGGGAGCGGAGAAGAGCTGGACCGAGGTTTTGATCTTGAGCGGCTAAGCGCTTGGCTGCAAGCGCGCGGCTGGCTGGATGAGGCTGCGCTTGCGGCACTTACCACACCGCCCGAAAATGCTCCGCCAGTTGGCGCGCATCAGCGCAACGGACGGCGCTTCTTAGGATAGCCCTTGAGATAGAGTCCTTGAGATAGAGCCCTTGAGACAGTTCTTGAGGTCGCTGAGCTGGCATTTGATGCGCTTATAGCGCATCAAGTAGCGATAACTGCCGCATGGCTTCCTGTCCTTCGGGCGTATGATCGGCGGCCTCCAGTACCTTACGAAACCCTCGTGAGGTCTGGATGGTGGCCTCATCTTCCATCCACATTTGCGCTTGCTCCAGGGTGTCTGCCAGCTGGTGTTTTAGTCCGCCAAATTGGGTGCCTATTTGCCCCCAGGCGCGGCTGAAAATCCAGTCGCCAAACATATCCTGGTGAATATGCACCAACACATAGTCATGGTCGGTTTCCCAGCGTACGATCACACCCATCTCCTTAACTGCTTCTTGATCATGCCTGCACAGCAAGCCGTTGCGGGCGTATTGTAAAGCCCGGATACGAAAACGCCTATGAAACTTGTTATCGACGCGAATATCCCCGCCGCTGACGCCTGCTTTGGGCGCGTTGGCACGCTGCAGCGCTTGCCAGGGCGTGAGATTCGTCCCGCCGATGTGGCCGATGCCGACGCGCTGATAGTGCGTTCGATTACTCAGGTAAACCAAACACTGCTGGCACAAAGCTCAGTGCGTTTTGTAGGTACCTGCACCATTGGCACCGACCATATTGATCGCGCGCTATTAAGTGAGCGCGGCATTGGCTTTGCTAGTGCCCCTGGCTGCAATGCCGACGCCGTGGTGGATTATGTGCTTAGTAGCCTACTGTTGATTAGTGAGCGAGAAGGGGGGCCGTTGCTAGCGCGTAGGGTGGGGATTGTGGGTGCTGGTAACGTTGGCAGCCGTTTGCAACAGCGCCTGCAAGCACTGGGTGTGGAAACCTTGGTGTGTGATCCGCCTCGAGCAGAAAAAGAGCGAGCTGGAAAAGATCACGCAGCACTAGAAGAGGCGAATCCGTTTGTCTCGCTGGATAGCGTCATCGAACACTGCGACGTAGTTTGCCTGCATACCCCGCTAGTGAAAGAAGGCCCTCATGCCACGTATCAACTGCTTAATGCTGAGCGTATTAATGACCTAGCCCCTGGGACAGTGCTGCTAAACGCAGGGCGGGGTGATTGCATTGACGGCTTGGCGCTACGCAGCCGCTTAGCGGGTAAAGGCGATATCACGGCTATTCTGGATGTTTGGGAAGATGAGCCGGAGATCGATGCAGGGCTGCGCGACTTGGTAGCGCTGGCGACGCCGCATATTGCTGGGCATAGCCTTGACGGCAAGTTGCGCGGTACGTGGATGATCCAGCAGGCGCTGGCCCAGCATATTGGGCGGTCAAGTAGTATTGGTTTTAACGAACTTTGCCCACGACCTGCGCTGTCAGCGTTAACGCTGCAGCAAGCTTTGCCGACAGAAGAAGCGCTTCGACTTTGCGCGCGCGCGGTTTACGATGTACGCCGTGACCACGATGCGCTGCAGCGGCACGTGTTTCACCAGGGAATCAAAAAGGGCTTTGATCACTGTCGATCCAACTACCCACTGCGTCGAGAGTTTGCCACGCTTCGCGTTTTATTAGAGAGCGATGCAACGATGTTGGAAGCGCCATTGCTAGCGGCTGGTTTTCAAGTGCAGTGTGTTTAGTTGCGTAGTGACGGTGTGTTGGTAGTGAGGTGATATAGAAAGCACAAGGCCCGCATTTGCGGGCCTTGTGTGTTATGCGACTAGCAACTATGCGTTACTGACGGTAAGCCGCTTCTTTCAAAGCGCGAATGCGATCGTCCAGAGGCGGGTGGCTGGCAAATAGCTGCTCTAACAGAGAACGGGTTTGGCCTTTGGTGATAGCCATCGCGCGGAGGGTATCGGGCATCTGGTCAGGCATTTCAGTTTCCGCTTTAAGACGTGCTAGCGCATTCACCATTGCGCCGGTGCCCGCCAAGCGTGCGCCTGCCTCATCGGCACGGTATTCACGATAGCGTGAGAACCAAGCAACGATTGCAGAAGCGACAATACCAAAGACGATTTCTGCCACGATAACCACGGCAAAATAACCGATGAAACCAAGGCCTCCCTCGCCGTCGCTACGGCTTTTTAAGAAGTTATCGACTAACTGAGCCACGACTCGGGCAAAGAACATAACAAAGGTATTCACGACGCCTTGAATCAGCGCCAGCGTTACCATGTCGCCATTAGCTACGTGGCCGATTTCATGGGCCAGCACCGCACGCACTTCTTCAGGACGCATGCGGTTGAGTAGGCCCGCCGATACCGCGACTAACGCATCGTTTTTGTTCCAACCGGTGGCAAATGCATTGGACTGCTGAGCAGGAAAAATACCTACTTCCGGCGTCTTAATGCCCGCTTCGCGGGAAAGTTCGGCCACCGTATCCAACAGCCACTGCTCAGTTGAATTTGACGGTGTTTCGATAATCACGGTACCGGTCGAGCGCTTTGCCATCCACTTGGAAATAAACAGCGATATCAGCGAGCCGACCATGCCGAAGATAAAGCAGAAGATTAGCAAGCTGGTAAAGTTGATGCCCTGACTGCTTAGGTAACTTTCCACCCCAAACAGTCGCAGCGTTAAGCTGGCAACCAGCAACACCGCTAAGTTAGTGGCTAAAAACAGCACAATTCGCATCATGGTGCAGGTTCTCCATCAAAGGTCATTAAAAAAGCGTTAGTGGAATGACAGTTTAGATACGTGCTGTTAACGTCAGTTTCAAGTCGCCGTTTTTATTGACGATAGCGGGACAAGAAATTAGCAAAGCGATCAAGTGCATCACCCAGTTGGTCGGCCCAGGGCAGAGTGACAATGCGCACGTGATCAGGCTCTGGCCAGTTGAAGGCGGTGCCTTGCACCAGTAGGATCTTTTCCTGGAGCAATAAGTCCAGCACCAGCTGTTGGTCATCCTTAATGTTAAACACCTTGGGATCTAAGCGTGGAAAGGCATATAGCGCGCCTTTAGGCGTCACGCAAGAGACCCCTGGGATGGCGTTAAGCTTCTCTATCGTAATATCTCGCTGAGCCAATAGCCGGCCGCCCGGCAGGATTAAATCATTGATTGACTGGTAACCGCCCAGCGCGGTCTGGATGGCGTGCTGGGCAGGCACGTTGGCACACAGGCGCATCGAGGCCAGCATGGTCAGGCCCTGAATGAAATCATTAGCGCGCTGTTTGGCAAGCGTACCAGAAATGGTCATCCAGCCTGAGCGAAAGCCCGCACAGCGATAGCTCTTCGACAGACCGTTCATGGTGATAACCAACTGGTCATCATCGGCCAATGCCCCCGTGGCCGTATGTTCTACGCCGTCATAAAGAATCTTGTCGTAGATCTCATCAGAAAACACTACCAAGTTGTGCTCTTTGGCAATATCCAATACTTCCCGCACTACCTCAGGCGGGTAGACCGCGCCGGTAGGGTTATTCGGGTTGATAATCACAATAGCCCGGGTACGGCTGGTAACTTTGGCACGAATATCTGCCATATCCGGTGACCAGTCAGCCTGCTCATCGCATAGGTAGTGAACACCGTGACCACCGGATAGATGCGCTGCGGCGGTCCATAACGGGTAATCAGGGGCGGGGATCAGTACTTCATCACCGTCGTTTAACAGCGCCTGCATGGCCATCACGATCAGCTCAGAAACACCGTTGCCGATGTAGATATCTTCAATGCCGACCCCAGGGATCTGTTTACGCTGGCACTCCTGCATAATCGCCTTACGCGCCGAGTAAAGGCCTTTGGAATCACAGTAGCCCTGGGCAGTGGGCAAGTTGCGCATCACGTCTTGGAGAATCTCTTCCGGCGCTTCAAAGCCAAACGGCGCAGGGTTGCCAATGTTAAGCTTTAAAATTCGCTGGCCTTCTTCTTCCAGGCGCTTGGCATGGTCGAGTACTGGGCCACGAATGTCGTAGCAAACGTTTTGCAGTTTGTGCGATTTTTTCAGCGTGTGTGATTCTGTAGGCTGCGGGGTGTCCATGGGGTTTATTATCCAAAATGTCCTGTGGCCGAGGGTGCTGCTGATGATCAGCCCATTATGCGTCGGATTGTAGGTGGCTGTCTTCGTCGTTTTGTATCGGCGGCGGTGGAATATCACCTGGGGTTTCTAAGGTAAGCCTACCGAGTTTGCCATCGCGTAGCTCGTGAAGCAGTACTTCGGCACCGCGGTGTATGTCGACCTCGCCACCGGGGCGTAAGCCGCCGCGCTTACTCGCAATTTCTTTCAAAATGGCGTGGCCGTCAAAACCGGCAATGGCTAAGAAATCTGGCTTTTGCGGGCCATCAGCATCCACCTCTTGCGCGACTGGCGCTTCATAGGTGGGCAGCGCTTTTAGCTTATAGCGGGCGGTTAACTCTGCAGGATAACGCTTAGCAAGCTCTGCACTGGTGATGATGGCCACATCGGTATATTCAATTGCGGTATCACGAATCGCGCCGCTGGCAGCCAGACGATAGGCGCTGGCTTGGTCTTCAATTTTTGGCCATAGCACCCCAGGGGTGTCGATCAGTGCCACGCGGCCATCAATACGCACCTTTTGTTGGCGCTTGGTGACTGCGGGTTCATTGCCGGTCTTAGCAATTTTGCGGCCAGCAAGCCCGTTGATTAGCGTCGATTTTCCCACGTTGGGAATGCCCATCACCATCACGCGGACATCCCTGTCTGCGCGTACCGCGCCTGCCAATTCGTGGCACAGTTTAGGGATTTTTTTAAGTTCGCGGATATTGGTAGTGGTAATCGCCAGGGCGCGGGTATCCTCTTGAGCATCGAAAAAAGCCACCCACTCAGCGGTGCGCTCAGGGTCGGCAAGATCTGCTCGCGACAAAATCTTCAATACCGGCTTATGGCGAGTCAGCTCGGCCAGCATCGGGTTGGCGCTGGAGTAGGGCAGGCGCGCGTCAAGTACTTCAATAACGACATCAATTTCGGGCAGCGCATCCTTAATCTGGCGGCGGGCCTTATTCATATGTCCGGGGAACCAGCCGAGCATGAGTTTCTCCTAATTAGCGCAAAACAAATACAAGCACAAAAAGCGGGCACAAAAAAGCGGGCTGCCATTCTAGCAGATGGCGCCCGCCTTTCTGGTATTGATCGAGGGTTTAGTAACGATTACTCGTCAGGATGGAATTCTAACGACACCGAATTGATGCAATAACGCAATCCGGTCGTGTCTGGCGGGCCATCAGGAAATACGTGACCTAGATGGGCATCGCAGTGGGAGCAAACGACTTCAGTTCGCCGCATGCCGTGAGAGGCGTCGTTATGCTCTTCGACGCAGCGTGATCCCAGTGGGCGATCAAAGCTCGGCCAGCCGCAGCCCGCATCAAACTTATGCTCGTTTTCAAACAGCGGCGCATGGCAGCACACGCAGTGGTAAATGCCCTGGGCATCGCTGACCTGATAATCACCCGTGAACGGGCGTTCAGTGCCTTTTTCACGCGCCACACGGTACTGTTCCGGGGTGAGTTGCTTGCGCCATTCGTCGGGGGATTTTTCTATTTTCGCCATGGGGGTCTCCTCTCCCTCTGGTTACCGTTAAGCAGAGGCTTATGTAAGCAGGCTAGCGTATCACTACGCAGAGTGACAGTAGATAGCCCGCCCAGGTTCAGCATGTGTGAAAGGTAAGAAAACCGCCAGTATAGTGTTTACACGCTAGCTGCCCCGCCGTTGCTGCGCGGATCGTGGGCGCTTTCAATTAAGCCATCCGGATGCCGTACGATACCGCCCGCATGGCCCATAGTGTCACTGAATGCCTCAGGGATGACTTCGACATCGTGTCCAGCCGTAGCAAGTGCGGCGACCAAACGGTCGCTGAAGCGGTCTTCGAGCTTCAGGTTGGTGCTGGATTCTCCCCAGGTGCGGCCCAATAGCCAGCGCGGTGCAGTGACCGCTTGCTGAAGCGGCATTCCGTGCAGTGCATAGCGGGAAAAAACTGCTGCCTGGGTTTGTGGCTGGCCTTCTCCTCCCATTGTGCCGTAAACCATGGTGCGCCCATCGTTAAAGGTAGCAAGTGCAGGGTTAAGCGTATGGAAAGGTTTCCGGCCAGGAGCAAGGCCACGTAAATCATCCTGGTTAAGTGAAAAGCTAATACCTCGGTTTTGCCACAGCACGCCGCTTTCCGGCAGTACTACGCCACTGCCGAATTCCCAGTAGATGCTTTGAATAAAGCTGACCGAACGACCCTCGCTATCAACGGCTCCCATCCAAATGGTATCGCCAGATGCGGGTACATGAGGCCACGGGAGGGCCTGCGAGGTATTGATTTCAGCGGCTTCTGCGCTAATGCGTTCTTCACTAAGTAACTGTTGCAGGGGAGCAGGCACGCGGCTAGGGTCGGTGACGTAGCGATCACGCAACATAAAGGCCCGCTTGGTCGCTTCAATAAGGCCATGCAGATGGTCAAAGCCGTTCGGCTCGATAGCTTTAATACGTTCGTAAATACCCAGAATCATCAGCGATGCCATACCCTGGGTAGGGGCTGGCAGATTGTATAGCGTGGCATCTTGCAGACGCACATGAAGGGGAGTGACCTGCTGAGCGTGGTAGGCGTGGAAGTCGTCTAAGCGAAGCGGGCTGCCCAGCGCTTCCAGGTCGCGCGCCATGCTGATGGCAAGTTCGCCTCGGTAAAAATCATCCAGTCCGGCGCTTGCCAATCGTTTTAGTGTGGCCGCTAGTCGTGGTTGGCGAAGGCGTTGACCTTCCCGGGGCACTTGGCCGTCAATCAGAAATGCATCCCTAAAACCGGGGCTTTGGCTTAGTCGCTCCAGGTGTTTGGCTGTTAATGTTTCCTGGCTCTGGGAAACAGCCACACCCTCGTCGGCATGGCGAATGGCATCGCTTAGCAGTGTAGAAAGTGGCAGCGAATCTCCCCAACTAGCGGCTACCTCTAGTGCTTCCTGCCAGCCACTGATGGTGCCCGCCATGGTCAGTGCGGCCTCTGGGCCACGCTTAGGAATATGCGTCGCACCTGCATAAAATTCGCTGTTAGCAAGCTGAGCAGCAGGGCCGCAGGCATCAATGGCAACGGGGGCTTTGCCCGGTTCGTGAATGAGCCAGAAACCGTCGCCACCTAGCGCGTTCATGTGCGGGTACACCACGGCAATCGCAGCTGCTGCAGCGACCATAGCCTCTACTGCGTTGCCTCCTTGTTTCAACACATCACGCCCTGCGCTTGCGGCAAGATGATGAGGGGCTACACAGCTGCCGCCGTAACTACGTTGGGTATGGAGCATTGCAAGTTCCTTGTTTAGTTGTGGTCACCAGCTATTGGCGCCAGATCGCCAAATAAACCCGTGATCGCTGATAAGGTAGCAAGCCGTATGCCAGAAAATCGATTTTATTATAGATGAAAGATTTTTAAGGCGTTTATAGCCTTTGATAAGTGCATGAAAAACCAGCTAGTGCACTGAAAAGAAGCATTTTGATGAATCAGTGCACCAGATTCGACCGCCTCGGTGGTGTTATTCGCTCCCAGTAAAACGTTTTGATTTCAGACTGCTTGACAGCCCGCAAAGGGCTGAGTAATATACGCGCCACCTCGACGAGGCAATGAAACGTCCCATTCGTCTAGTGGTCTAGGACACCGCCCTTTCACGGCGGTAACAGGGGTTCGAACCCCCTATGGGACGCCACTTGTTTTTTAGGATAAAAAGTCGTTAAGGTATCGGAATTGCGGGAATAGCTCAGTGGTAGAGCATCGCCTTGCCAAGGCGAGGGTCGAGAGTTCGAATCTCTTTTCCCGCTCCAAGCATTTAGTATGCTTACAGTGTCCCATTCGTCTAGTGGTCTAGGACACCGCCCTTTCACGGCGGTAACAGGGGTTCGAACCCCCTATGGGACGCCAATCCGATTGCGAGTAATACAGATTAAGCGGGAATAGCTCAGTGGTAGAGCATCGCCTTGCCAAGGCGAGGGTCGAGAGTTCGAATCTCTTTTCCCGCTCCAAGCATTTAATATGCTTACAGCGTCCCATTCGTCTAGTGGTCTAGGACACCGCCCTTTCACGGCGGTAACAGGGGTTCGAACCCCCTATGGGACGCCATCTCGCACTTTTTTGTAGCACTGTTTGTTGTACGCGGGAATAGCTCAGTGGTAGAGCATCGCCTTGCCAAGGCGAGGGTCGAGAGTTCGAATCTCTTTTCCCGCTCCATACAACGGTTTTACATATTTGCCAAGGGTCGAGAGCTGGAGCGCCAGTCCGATCAATCTCTTTTCCCGCTCCAAGCAAACACTTTTTCTTATCCCTCCTTTTTGCTTGTTTTCCTTTGTTTTTTTGAACACTGTATCGCACATCAATCGGCGATATTTTTGCGTGGCTGTCATTCGGGCGACTTGAAAAAATATACGGATGCCCCGATATCCCTCTATCTAGCTCGTTTTTCTTGTGCTCCCCATTTGCTGACAGGACATATTCATGGCCGAACCGGCATTGTCTATCCGTGGCCTCACAAAAGTGTATGGCAACGGCTTTCAAGCGTTAAAAGGTATTGATTTAGACGTCCAGCAGGGCGATTTTTTTGCTTTGTTAGGGCCTAACGGAGCGGGTAAGTCGACCACCCTCGGCGTGGTCTGCTCGCTGGTGCAGAAATCAGCAGGCAAGGTGTCGATTTTTGGTATCGACATCGATAAAGACTTCGCAAAAGCCAAGTACCAGCTTGGCGTGGTGCCCCAGGAATTCAATTTCAATCAGTTTGAAAAGGTCATTGATATCATTCTGGCTCAGGCTGGCTACTACGGAATGACCCGTAAAGAGGCGCTGCCTCGTGCCAAGCAACTGCTCAGTGACCTTGGGTTGTGGGACAAGCGCAATGGCAGTGCGCGTATGCTTTCTGGCGGTATGAAGCGTCGCCTGATGATTGCCCGTGCGCTGATGCACCGCCCAAAGCTGTTGATTCTTGATGAGCCAACGGCAGGCGTAGACATTGAGCTGCGCCGCAGCATGTGGGAATACATGCGGCGTATTAACCGCGATGAAGGCACCACCATTATTCTCACGACACACTATCTCGAAGAAGCCGAGAGCCTGTGCCGCAATATCGCCATTATCAATCAAGGCGAAATTGTGCGTAACACCAGCGTGCGTGAACTGCTGACAGAGCTGAACACTGAAACCTTCCTGCTCGACCTGTCTGCGCCGGTAGAGCAAGCACCCGTTATTGAAGGGTTTGAAGTTCAGCAGATCGAGCCTTCCCAGCTAGCGCTGGTAATTCATCGTGGGCAGCGGCTCAATGATGTGTTCAGTGCCTTAAGCGAACAGGGGTTAACCGTAGTTTCCATGCGCAACCGCGCCAACCGCTTAGAGGAGATGTTTGTTTCCATGGTGGAAAGCAGCCAGCAAGCGATTGATCAACGTGAGCAGCAGGAGGCGCGGGCATGAATGCAACGCAAACCCTTATCGCGCTGTGGACTTTAGTGCTTAAAGAGATCAAGCGCTTTACGCGGATTTGGCCCCAAACCTTGCTGCCGCCGTCAATTACCATGGCGATGTACTTCATCATCTTCGGTAACTTAATTGGTTCGCGCATTGGTGATATGGATGGCTTCAGCTACATGGACTTCATTGTTCCAGGGTTGATCATGATGTCGGTGATCACCAATAGCTACTCCAACGTGGCGTCGAGCTTTTTTTCCAATAAGTTTCAGCGCTCTATTGAAGAAATGATGGTCTCGCCGATGCCCAATTGGGTGGTCTTATCCGGCTTTATCTTGGGTGGTATGGCCCGCGGCCTAGGGGTTGGGTTAATTGTTACGCTGGTATCGCTATTCTTTACCCGCTTAACCGTCGAGCATCCGCTGCTCACGGTGCTGGTGGTGGTGCTGACCTCGGCGCTGTTTTCCATTGGTGGTTTTATTAACGCACTGTTGGCTAATAAATTCGATGATATCTCCATCGTGCCAACGTTTATTCTGACTCCGCTGACGTATTTAGGCGGCGTGTTTTACTCGATTTCGATGCTGCCCGATTTTTGGCAGGGCGTCTCCATGCTTAACCCAATACTGTATATGGTGAACGTCTTCCGCTACGGCTTTTTAGGCGTTTCCGATATTCCGGTCGTCTGGGCGCTAACCGCTATCTTTGCCTTTATCGTTGTGCTGTTTATGGTGGCACTCACCATGCTAGACCGCGGCAAAGGCATTCGCAGTTAAACGTGTGATAACGCCCAGTAGAGGGCACGCTACTAATCAAGAGAGCAACCAGTAATGGCACACCACCGCCCTGATACCTTAGAACACGCGCCCCTGGGGCGCGATTCCGCTTACCCAGAGCAATATGACGCTGGACTTTTGTATCCTATTCCCCGTGCTGCAAACCGTGCCCCATTGGGCATCGAAGACAGTAAGCTGCCGTTTGTGGGGGAAGATGAGTGGCACGCTTTTGAAGTGTCGTGGCTGAACGGCCGTGGTAAGCCCATCGTGGCGGTTGCACGTTTTCGCTTGCCCGCTGATTCGCCCAACCTGATTGAGTCCAAATCCTGGAAGCTCTATCTCAATAGTCTTAACCAAACGCGCTTTGTCAGCCAAGAAGAGGTGCAAAGCACGCTTATTCGCGATCTAGCCGTCGCGGCGGGCGCTTGCGTCAGCGTAGAGCTATTGGCGGTGGACGACAGTGAGCTTACCCCCCAGCGCCTACCGGGCGAGTGCCTGGATGATCTGGATATCGACATCAGTGATTACACCCCCAGCGCCGCGCATTTGGTGGTAGGCGAAGAGATCGTCGAAGAGACGCTGTACTCCCACCTGCTTAAATCTAACTGCCCGGTGACCGGCCAGCCCGATTGGGGCAGTGTTCTCATTCGTTACAAAGGCCCTAAAATCGACCGTGAAGGGCTGCTGCGCTATCTAATCGGTTATCGTCAGCACCAGGACTTTCACGAACACTGTGTCGAACATATTTTTACCGACCTGATGCAGTTGGCCAAGCCTGAAGAGCTACTGGTGCTGGCACGCTATGTGCGCCGTGGTGGGCTAGATATCAGCCCATGGCGAGCAACGCCTGGTTTAACGGCGCCCAGCCCCTTGCGCCTAGCAAGGCAGTAGCAACGGCGCTAACCTAGCGCTCAACGATCAATAAAAAGGGAGTCATAATGGACGCACTCACGCTGCTTCACGAACGTAGCTCTATGGGGAAACTCACTGAGCCTGCGCCCAGTGCCGAACAGCTCAGCGCTATTTACCAAGCCGCGCTGCGCGCCCCAGACCATAAAGAGCTGCGCCCCTGGCGGTTTATCGAATTTATCGGTGAAGGGCGCGAGCGCCTGGGTGAGTTGTTCGCAGAAGCAGAGTTTCAAGAAGACCCCAGTGCCAGCGACGACACGCTAAATTCTGCGCGTAAAAAACCGCTACGTGCGCCGATGATCATTGCCGTGATCGCCAAGGTCACCCCGGATATTCCTGGTGTGCCGAAAATGGAGCAGGTGATTTCAGCCGGATGTGCCGCCCACGGTATTCTGCTGGCCGCCCACGCGCTAGGATTAGGTGCCATGTGGCGCAGCGGTAAGTACGCCTTTGACCCCGTAGTGCGTAAAGGCCTATCGCTAGATGAAAATGACGAGGTGGTCGCCTTTATCTATCTGGGCAGCTTAGCAGGTCGCCACAAGCCAATAGCACAGCATAATCAAGCTGACTTTGTAGAGCGTTGGGATTAACGAGGAGCAGGTGATGAGCCAGCCACGCCAACCGGGTATGCCTTACCCCCGTTTGCCACTCCCTCAGGCTCATGAAGACCTTGCCGCCTTTCAGCAGTGGCTAGGGGAGGCGATTCCCATGGTGGGTGCACTGGGTATTCAGAGTATGTCCCAATGCACCTCTCAAGAGGGCGGGTCATTGACGTGGCAACTGGCGCTTAACCCGAACCTAAACGATAAAGGCACAGGTTTTGGCGGCGCGCTAACGGCGCAAACAACGCTGCAGGGCTGGTGTTGGGTAACGCTATGGCTACGTGCCCAAGGGCGGGCGCAAGATGTGGTAGTGGCCGAAGCCAGCCAGCGCTTTCTTGCGCCAGTCACTAGCGACTACCGCATTATTTGCACCCCCAGCGATCCCCAAGGCCCTGAGCAGCTAGCGGAAAAGCTTAACGCGCGGGGGAAGGGCAGCATTGCACTCACCCAGCAGCTCTACTGTGGCGACACGCTCTGCCTGGAAGCCAACGGGCGCTACGCTGTACTGCCTGTTGCTTAAATCTTTAAAAGGCTTGCTATTTTAGGCCTTAGACCATAGAATATGCGCCGTTCTGTTGGGAAAGGCAACGCCTTAACAATCGAGCAAAAACGCGGAGGGGTGTCCGAGTGGTCGAAGGAGCACGCCTGGAAAGTGTGTAAGTCGAAAGGCTTCGAGGGTTCGAATCCCTCCCCCTCCGCCAGAATCCTTCGAAAAAGCCCGCTATCAGCGGGCTTTTTTGTGTTTGCTCCCCTGAAAACAATGCCTTACGTTTGCATGGTGTTTTATGGGCTTGCATCGAATCGTATGCAATCGCATAATCTATGTTGGGTAGGATGTTGGTTTTGCTGTTGGGGGAAGAAATGCCGAAAAAATCAAAGGTGCTATCTGCACTCGAAGTAAAGCGGCTTAGTGAACCTGGGCTTCATTCTGTGGGGGAGGTGGATGGTTTGCACCTGCGGGTTACGTCTGCTGGTGCCAGGTCGTGGATACTTCGCTACGCTACCGGGGAAAACCGATATGCCACAAGCGGCAAGCCCTACAAAGTACGGCGCGATATGGGCCTTGGTAGCTACCCATCCGTCACTTTGGCCCAAGCCAGAGACAAAGCACGCTTAGTGCGTGAAAAGCTAGATGCTGGCGTCGATCCTGTCACCGAGCGCAGAGCCGCCAGCCAAGCCCGCCGTGCTGCTGAATTAGCACTTATCACCTTTGAAGATGCCGCCAGCGCTGTTATTAAGATTAAGCAGGCAGAAGCGCGCAACCTAAAGCACGGCAAACAATGGGAAAGCACCCTAGCCGCTTATGCCTACCCCAAGCTGGGTAAGATGGCTGTTTCAGATATTGAGCTAGTGCACATTAAAGAAGTGTTGCAGCCGATTTGGGAAACCAAAACCGAAACAGCAACCCGCGTTAGGCAACGCGTCGAAGCGGTGTTGAATTGGGCAACCGTTAATGGCCACCGCAGCGGCGACAACCCGGCACGCTGGAAAGGCAACCTAGATAATATCCTGCCTTCACCCAACAAAGTAGCGAAGGTAGAGCACCATCGCGCCTTACCTATCGACGAAATGCCCGCCTTTTGGAAAGCGCTTTCTAATCGCACAGGCGATGCGGCCAACTGCCTCGCGTTCACAATATTAACGGGCTGCCGATCCGGCGAAGCCCGTGGCGCCACTTGGCAGGAAATCGACCTCGAAGCCGCTACCTGGACAATACCCGCTGAAAGAATGAAAGCAGGTAAGGAGCATCGGGTACCGTTGGCCCCGGCTGCTATTAAGCTGCTTGAGGCACAGCCAAAAGAAACAGAACGTTTATTTGTTAGCCCTAAGGGTAAGCCGTTATCTGACGCCGCCATGACAGCACTACTTAAGCGCATGGGGGAAAGTCACCGCACAACGGTTCATGGCTTCCGTTCTACCTTCCGTGATTGGATGGCTGAGCGCACTAGCACCCCACACGATATTGCTGAGATGGCGCTGGCACACACCATCAAAAACGGTGCTGAGGCTGCGTACCGTCGCGGCGATATGTTGGCCAAGCGTGCCCGAGTTATGAATCAGTGGGCGGATTTTGTTACTACGCCTGCAACTGTTGGCGCTGCGAACGTCGCTCCGATCCGGGGAGAGGTGGCTAACAATGGATGATAGCTTAGATAAAATTCAGGCCGACTTAGAAGCTGTATTAGATCGTTTAGAAAACCATCTTATTGGGTATGATGATAGTAACGAAGAAATGGCCGTTGTGTTGTATAGCTATATTATAGGGGGTAGGGCTAAAAAAGGCTCTCGACAGTTGGGCGGTTCCATATTGTTAAACGATACGGTGCAGCGTGCTCAACAAAGTAGCCAAGACTTTTTCAACGAAGAATATGGAAATGAAAAAGAAGACTTAAAAGGTCACATTGTCGCGGCGCTAAGTGAAGTAGATCGAGCCCGTTCTATGAGGGTTCCATTAAGTCGCTGGGCCATTGAAACATTAGCGTGTGCGTCAGATAGGTATGTTCGTAAGATAGACCGCTACTTAGGGGAGTTCGGAGCAAAAGACCTTGCAATCCATAAAGGTCGAGGTGAGGTAAAGCCTAACTTTGATAAAATTCGTGCTGCGTTGTTTATGATTTATCACTGGTGTTCAGAAGATCCGGAACAAAACAAACTAAGCCGTAAAGCTGTGCACGGTAATGTATTTGAGCGTGCTGAAAAGATGTTTAACGTAGGTCAGGCGACACTTGAGAAAGAATGGAGGGAGAGTGCCTATCCCTCAACTTTGCTTATGCATCGGTCAAGCCAAAAAGAGTAACCCTAAATTAAGCCCTGTTGTTTAGGGCCAAACCTCAAGTTAAAGCAACCATGCTACTCCTTGTACACACAAGCGAGGCTATAAGCATGGCTGCAACCACCAAACCCCAGACAACACCGCGCCAAGGCTGCGAGTTTTTAACCGATAAGCAAAGTGCAGACCGTTATGGTGTTCACAAAGCAACAATTCATCGCTGGGTAAAAGAAGGCAACTTCCCAAAGTCGATAAAACTTGGCAGTAATTGCACTCGCTGGAAGTTGAGCGACCTCGAAGCATGGGAAAAATCCCAGCAGGAGGCTTGCTAATGCGAACCTATGCAATTACTCTAAAGAGAGCTGGCGCAAAATCGTCAGCCGGGTGTGCAAGCCCGAATTCAAATAGGCGCAACAGCGCCCACCATGACGGCGTTTTTTTTATGCCCGTCAATTATGGTGGACTGTGCGTGGGAGGCTTCGGCCTGCCGGATTCCTATTTGTCCGGTCTTGCACACCTGCGTACAGTCCGCCACCCATCATGTGCAAGTGATCTGGCGGACTCCAATCAAATAGGAGTCACACCCATGGCACAATTACGCCTATCCAATCTTATTACCCGCAGTTTATCCAGCCGTGCCGAAGCGCATAGACAAATGGCGAAAGCCGCTCTATTTGCCGATTCCAGCACGCGCACCCGCCTTAAGCGTTACAACCACCACATTGAAAAAGCCCAACAGCTAGAAGCCCGCGCCTTAGAGACTGCCAAGCGCAGCGTAGGGGCCGTGTCATGAAATTAACCACTCCCCAGCTAAAGCGCTTACTTGAACTACTAGCGCCTTTCCGTACCGACCCTATCACCAAGCCCACCATTGAGCTGGCCTTACGCCGCGTGCGTAGTGAGGTGCTTTCGTGAGCAACTACCAAATCCCCCAAGCCGAACGGGACGCCATCGCCCATATTCAAGCGCTGGCGCTGCCTGTCAGCACCCACAGCCAAGGTGGTCATTGGGTTAGCGTTGATTTTTCGGGAATGCTGCTTCAACTGAATGTAAGCATTGGCCGTCGTAGCGACCTGCACAACCCTACCGCCGTTTCTCAGACCTACAGTGTGTACCTGCCTCCTTGCCAACGTGCCCCGCATGACGCACTTGAACAGCTACAAGCGATTGCCCGCGATCTGGAAGCGCTGCTTCCTGGGGTGGTGGCTGCATGAGTCACGTTATCCATTGCACCAACCTAGTCCAAAAGCTGCCCCCTATTTTGAACAGCGGCCACCTGCTGCCCCACATGGATGGCCACGTTGAAAATTCTGTGGTGTGGTTTTCAGCGCATCCCTTTTGGGAGCCCACCGCTACCAAGCCTTGCCGTACTGATAGCGCCCTGGTGAACCTCAAATTCTGGGAATACCGCGACCTGTTTGGCTGCATCCGCTTTGCCTTACCTGCCGACGATAGCCGCCTGCTGACATGGCGCGAAGTGTGCCAGCAAGCGGGCCTATGCCGTGTCGATCGTCGAAAGCTGGAAGCCGCAGCCCGCAAGCGAGGTGGTGACCCCAAGCAGTGGTTTGCTGTGCCCGCCGCGATCCCCCTTGCAGATATGTCCCTGGAAATTCTCAGCATCAATGAGTGGAGAGCCATTTCATGAAACACCTAAGCGCAGAATTTGAAAAGCAATTGGCTGAGATCCGGGACATTGCCCAAGCCCATGAGCGCCTAGCCGAAATTATGGGGGATGTTAATTACATGGGGCAAGGCACTACGGAGCAGCAAGCAGAGGCTTGGTCGGTAGCGTTCCGGTGCATGGGCAAACGTGCTGCTGATATGGCTCAAGACCTGCTGGAGCAAAGTCTCGAAGGTGACGACGATAAGCAGGAAGGGGGCCGCGATGCTGACTAGCACCCATGAAAAAGCCCAGCACAATGGCTGGGCCTTCTCCGCGCCGCCTACCAAAGCAAACGCTAAACCTAAGAATAGCACACGGCATGGGGCGCGCCTATGCCTTGCCGATCAATGCCAACCCTTTGGGGTTGGTGCTGGCGCTGAGAAGTCACGCACGGTAAGCGGCAAGGGGGCTGTATGACCAGCCACGCCGCCTTTATTGATCGACAAGCCCTTGCTGATTCGCTTCTGAAATGTGGGCCATGGCACTGCATAAGCGATGACCAGGCATTGATCGACCATGCCACCGCGCAAGCCCGCGCCATTGAACTGGAAGCCGCCAGCCTAGGCGATCTAGTTTACGCCCTGCAACGCGCCCGCCGCCGGGTAGCTAAGCATTGTCTACCCCTTCCCACCGGACATAGCACCGCCGGGGAGCTATTACGCCTTTCATGCCCTATGTGGTGGCGTCGCCAGCTTCGACGCCTTACCAGCCGCCGCCGTGAACAGCGGCAACGCATCTTAGGGCGCACACAGAAACGGGCAGGTATTTACGTTAGTGACGAAGGCTACCGCCGTCGCATTGACCAAACCACGCGCAACGCCCGCTTGCTTGAAGCCATCACGGCCACCAACCAAGACGGCGACCAGTACACCCTTGCAGAGCTGGCCGAGCTGGGTTTAGCCAATCCAGAGTTTAGGCGGGCAGAGCTAATGCTGCGCATTGCCGACACTGAGCGCGAAGCAGACCGGGCAGGCCACCGGGGGATGTTCTACACCATCACGACCCCTAGCCGCTTTCACCCGGTACGGAAGAACGCCAGCATCAACCATAAATATGCTGGTGCTAACCCGCGTGAAGCACAGGCCTACTTGCAGAACCTATGGGCTAAAGCCCGCGCCAAGTTTAAGCGCGACGGTCTAGGTATCTATGGGATCCGTGTTGCCGAGCCCCACCATGATGGAACGCCCCACTGGCATTTGCTGGTATGGATGCGTCCCGAAGATGAACCGAAGGTAACCAGCATATTGCGGCGCTACTCGCTGGAAGATTCACCGGGTGAGGTTAAGCGAAACACTAGCGTTAGATTCAAGCCCGTGGCCATTGATCGAAGCAAGGGAAGTGCAGCCGGGTATGTGGCCAAGTACGTGGCTAAAAACATCAACGGTAAGCAGCACAGCCGCCAAGGCGTGCCGGGCGATAACCTCGACCACTATGGCCAGTCACTAGAAACCAGCGCCCCTCGCATTGAAGCGTGGGCGGCCTGCTGGGGTATTCGTCAGTTTCAGTTTGTTGGGTTGCCTTCGGTCACGGTGTGGCGTGAGCTGCGCCGTCTCAAAGATGATAAGCGCCTAGCCGATTGGGAAGCGGCCACACGGCCAGAACCGGAAGCCGCCGCGATCCTCGAAGGGTTGCGCCAAGCGGCCAATGCTGGCGCTTGGGATAAGTACCTTCACCTAATGGGCGGGCCGATGCAGCCCCGCGACGTTGCCCCCATTCGCCCATGGCGTGTGGTACGCCAAACCGTTGACACGGCCAACATCAACCCAATGACCGGGGAATGGTCAAGCGACACGCTTGGCCGTTACGGGGAACCGATGGCGGGCACCTGGGGCTTAGTGGTTAGCAGCCAGCTAGGCGAAACGGAATACCTTACCCGGTACTACCGCTGGACGTTTGAGCGTAAGGGTGAAGCTGCCGGGGTTGATTTTAAGCGCGTAGGCGAAGCCGCAGCGCCTTGGACTGGTGTCATTAACTGTACGCAGTCCACCCCCGCCACCCCGCTTAATGATTGGGAGTGGCATGTAACCGAGTCGTTTAGGCGAATGCACCCACCGTTACCGCGTGAGCAAATAAAGAGCATTCAACGGCAGGCAGCAATAGACGCGGAAAAATACCGCAGCGCATCGGTTAGGCGTCACCTTGAGCATGAAGAGCGCGGGCGCTTGCGGGCCACTATAGAGGAAGGCCGTGAGCTGGTTCTTGATTGGCTGTTGGATGGGGAGCTGTCACTCGCTGATATTCCACCGGGGGTATTTGTATGAACGGTGACGCCTTACTTGCCCGCATTGCCCAACTACAAGCCAGCGCTGGCGCTTCCCGGCCGCAAGGCAAGCCCGGCAACCGCCCACGACAACACCCACGGCGGGCCAACGTGACCACCCGCATCGAGCCATGGCTGGCGCTGATAGAGAAACGGTGTGGCCTGCTGACTGAGGATCGTCGCTTTATTCGCCTGAGGCTGGCCACCCAACAGCACAGCGAAGCAATGCGACTTGCCGAAGGGTATAGCGCCGCCTGGGAACAGGCAGCCATGCAGGAACAACGCGCCCACGTAAAGAACAACGCAGGCCGTCAAGCGGCTAACCGCTGGCTTAAGCGACAACTGGACAACAAATAAACCAATATTTA